>NZ_PQSQ01000108.1 GCF_002920575.1 Streptomyces sp. Ru73
CTCGCCCGGGCAGGGCGTGCCGTCCCGCAGCACCCGCCCCGCCTCGTTCGGCACCGTCCCCGTCGCCGTGTCGAACGGCAGCCCCGGCAGGGCCACGCCCCGGTACCCCACCGAGCGCAGCACCAGCCCCGCCTCGATGTCCTCGAACCGCCCGGTGCCGCGCACCCCGCCCTGTCCGTCCGGCGCCGTCCGCTCGAACCGCACGGCCCGCACCCCGCTCCGCTCGTCCCCGAGCAGCTCGGTGGGGCGCAGGTAGAAGCGCAGATGAATGCGGCGGCGCGGCCCGTCCGGCGGCGGTACGGGCCGCCGCGACCACTCCCGCAGTACGTCCACGTTGCGGCGCACGACGGCCGGCAGCGCGCCCGGGTCCGCGCCGCACGCCGGGTCCATCGCCAGCTCATCGGGGCGTACCACCACGTCGGCGCCGGGCAGCGCGCCCAGCTCCCGCAGCTCCTTGGTGGTGAACTTCGCCTGCGTGGGGCCGCGCCGTCCCACCATCCAGACGTCGCGCACGCCGCTGCCGGCGAGCGCTTCGAGGGCGGGCTGCGGCACGTCCGTCGGCACCAGGTCGCCGGCCGCGCGGGCGAGGATGCGCGCCACGTCGACGGCGACGTTGCCCACGCCGATGACCACGGCGGACGCCCCGCCGAGCGCGAAGGCACCGGCCGCCGCCGCGTCCGGATGAGCGCTGTACCAGGACACGAACTCGGTGGCGGAGCGGCTGCCGGGCAGCTCCTCGCCCGGGATGCCGAGCCGCCGGTCGGTGGCGGCGCCCACGCAGTACACCACCGCGTGGAAGATGCGGCGCAGCTCCGCGTGGTCGAGCCCGCCCGTGCCGACGTCCACGTGGCCGAGGAAATGGACCCGTGGATGTTCGAGCACGGTGCGGAGCGTGCCCTGCAAGGTCTTGATCTTCTCGTGGTCGGGTGCCACGCCGTACCGGACGAGTCCGTACGGGCATGGCAACCGGTCCAGGACGTACACCTCGACGTCCGGGACGGCCTGCTGCTGGACGAGAGCCTGAGCGGTGTAGACCCCGCTCGGTCCCGAACCGATCACTGCGACACGAAGCACTGGGAGGCCCCTTCCGCGGGATGTCTCCAGGATCGCACCGCCGTGCGGGTGAGGGGAGTGTGCCGCGCGGTTGAGCCCCCTGGTGTGGCGCAAAACCCCGCGGGAACGCACCGAAACATGTGCCCCGCAGCGCCCCGCGCGCCGCAGGAGCCGCCGGGAGACGTGCCTGGACGGGGTGGCCGGACGCTCACCGGGACGGGATGTGCGGACGGCTTTGGACGGGGGCCGGGCGCCTGCCCCGGCCCCCGATGCCGGGCTCAGGGCGTCAGCTTCCGCATCCGGTCGATCTCGGCGGTCTGCTGGGCGATCACATCGGTGGCCATCTCCTCCACCCGGACGTTGTTGCCCTCGGAGAGCACGTCCGTCGCCATGGTCACCGCGCCCTGGTGGTGGGTGATCATGAGCGTGAGGAGGAGCTGGTCGAAGCTCTTGCCGCGGGCCGCGCGCAAGCTGTCGAGCTGGGCCTCGGTCGCCATGCCGGGCATGGGTGCGGAGTGCTCCCCGTGCTTCCCGCCCTCTCCGTGTTCTGCATGGCCTCCGTGCCCGCCCGCCCCGTCGTGCCCCTCGTGACCCTGCTCCTCGCGCGGCCCGCCGTGGCTCTTCAGCCAGCCCTTCATCATGTCGATCTCGGGCCGCTGTGCCGCGTCGATCCGGTCGGCGATCCGCTTCACGGCGTCCGACGTGGCGTGCTTCTCCGCCAGCCCGGTCATCACCAGCGCCTGCCCGTGGTGCGTGATCATCATCTGGACGTACGCGAAGTCGGCGGAGTTCGGCGAGTCGTCACCGGCTTCCTTCCGGGCCTCGTCGGCGGAGAGGGTACGGGCCGGTTCGCCGGGCTTCCCGGGCGCGATGACCTGCTGCCCGGCGTCACCCGCCGCGTCCGCCCGTCCGCCGTCCGGCGAACATCCGCCGGCCCCGAGGACCGCGGCACCGACTGCCGCGACGATGCCTACGGCGACTCTCCTGGAACGCTTCACGGTGGAACTCCTGTCCTCGGCCGGACGGTTCGGTAACCACGCAGTCCTCATATGACATCTTCTTTACGACCTATTGAGATGTACATGAGCAGCGCGATACTACCCAGGGCCGCACTCACGGCCAGGACAACCGTTCCCATTCCGAACGGACTCTAGGGAGGACGCTGTGGCGTCATCGACGCACAGACCCGCCGTACGAAGACCACGCGCGCTCCGGCGCCCCGGCCGCGGGCACCTCCGCGCGGCCGTCGCCGCCTGCGGCCTGCTCGCCTCGCTGTTCGCGGCCGGACCCGCCGCCGCCACCCCCGACCCGGGCGACACCCCGTCCGTGCACCGGGAAGTGAGCAGCGGACAGCGTGCCGACACCAAGGAGGCCATCAAGGACGGTGAGATACCCGGCGTGGACGAGGTCGTCCACAGCGACAACGTCCGGCACCTCGCCAACCTCCCCAAGACCGCGCTGAAGAGCACCAATTCGGACCTCGCCTTCCAGGGCAAGTACGCGTTCGCCGGCAACTACGACGGCTTCGCGATCTACGACATCTCCCGCCCCGAAGCGCCCCGCACCGTGAGCCAGGTCCTCTGCCCCGGCTCGCAGAACGACGTCTCGGTCTCCGGGAACCTGCTCTTCCTCTCCACCGACTCCTCGCGCAGCGACGACTCCTGCAGCAGCACCACGCAGCCCGCGACCGAGAAGTCCTCCTGGGAGGGCATGAAGGTCTTCGACATCAGCGACAAGAAGAACCCGAAGTACGTCGCCGCCGTCGAGACCGCCTGCGGCTCGCACACCCACACCCTGGTCCCGGACCGCAAGAACGTCTACCTCTACGTCTCCTCCTACTCACCCAGCGAGACGTTCCCCGACTGCCGGCCGCCGCACGACGGCATCTCCGTGATCAAGGTGCCGCGCTCGGCGCCCGAGGAGGCCGCGGTCATCGACTTCCCCGTGCTCTTCCCCGACGGCGGCAACCCCGGCGGCCCCACCAACCCGGGCGTCTCCAAGACCACGGGCTGCCACGACCTCACCGCCTTCCCGAAGCTGAAGCTGGCGGCCGGTGCGTGCATGGGTGACGGCATCCTGCTGGACATCAAGGACCCGGCAGCGCCCAAGGTCATCGACCGCGTCCAGGACAACGTCAACTTCGCCTTCTGGCACTCCGCCACCTTCAACGAGAGCGGCAAGAAGGTCGTCTTCACCGATGAGCTGGGCGGCGGCGGTGCGGCCACCTGCAACGAGAAGACCGGCCCGACCCGCGGCGCCGACGGCATCTACGACATCGTCGGCAAGGGCGACCACCGCAAGCTGGTCTTCCGCAGCTACTACAAGATCCCGCGCCACCAGGCCGACACCGAGAACTGCGTCGCGCACAACGGTTCGCTGATCCCGGCCAAGGGCCGCGACATCATGGTCCAGGCGTGGTACCAGGGCGGCGTGTCCGTCTGGGACTTCACCGACTCCAGCGCCCCCAAGGAGATCGGCTACTTCGAGCGCGGTCCGCTCTCCGCCGACACCCTCGTGGGCGGCGGCTCGTGGTCCGCGTACTACTACAACGGCCACATCTACTCCAACGACATGGCCAAGGGCTTCGACGTCCTGCAGATCGACGACCGCCGTACGGACAGCGCGCGCTCGGTCCGCCTGTCCGAACTCAACGTCCAGACCCAGCCCGACTACCGCTGACCCGCAGCCGTGCCCGCCGCCGACGACCGCTCCACCACCGCCGGCGGCGGGCCCGCGCGCAGTGCCACGTCCGTCTCCGGCGGCAACTCGCCCTCCGGCGGCGTACCGAGCCGCCAGTCCAGCCCGTACCGCTGGAACAGCTCGCCCCGCAGCCGGCTGACCGGCATCGGCGCGCCCGGCAGCAGCACGGCCACCACGGCCCCCATCAGCAGCGCCCGCAGCAGCGGATAGTCGGTGTCCGGATCGGCCGATCCGTACCGAATCACCGTGTCCCGCAACAGCTGCGCCAGCCGCTGCTGTTCAGGACACTGGATGAACCCCTCGGCGGTCAGAATGCCCGCCATGTGCGTCCGCATCAGCGTGGGCCGCTCCTGCGCCAGCCCCAGGATCGCGTCGATCGCCCGCGCGAGCAGCTCCCGCCCCGCTTCCGGCCCGTCCGGATACGGCTCCCGGCTCAGCCCGGCCTCCAGGGACAGATGCATCAGCCGGTGCACCGCCGACTGCAGCAACTGCCGCTTGCCCGGGAAGTAGTACGAGATCAGACCACGTGCCGACCCGGCCCGGTCCGCGATGGCCCCCAGCGTCGTCGCCTCGTACCCGCGCTCGCCCACCAGGTCGACCGTCGCCTGCAGCAGGCGCTCCCGGGAACGCCGCCGCAATTCTTCGTTGACCGATGCGCTGCGGGGGGACATCCTGTAACTCCTGCGTTGACTGGCTCCGGGCCAATATACTCAGTGAGTCTCCGGACTCCGCTTCCACCCGGAGCGGTATCCGGTCAAGCTGCCTGCTTCGGGCGACGCGGGGGATCGCCCGAGGCAGGCTCTGCCCTTCCCCGAAGCAGCCCGCCGGCCGGTGCGCTCGCTGCTCAGGGCATCTGCCGCTCGCGCGCCTCATGTTGCGGGTGAGGGCGTCTCCGGCCTTTCTCCGTGCGGGCCTCCTGGCCACCGCGCCGGGCAGCGAACGGCACTCCTTCCCGAGCGCCTGGCGCCCTTGCGAAATGCCGGCGTACTCCGGGTTGTCGGCGTCCCTCCCTGGCCGCCAGTGGCGGGCTGATGTTCCACACCTACCTGAGTGCCTGCATCGCGCAGATCGCCCCTGGTGCCACCGGGTCGATGGTGAAGCCCCATCAGCTGGATCGCACCGTCTCGACGGCGGCTTCTGGCGAGGGGTGACTGTGGGTAGCGGTGCCCAGGGGCGAGTGGGCGGGTCTGTGTGTTGAGGGGGGCGTGAGGTGTGGCGTGGAGGTGTGGCAGTGCGCCTTCTCCCACTCCTGCGCCACGGATTACCGCGCCGCGACACGGTGACTCGAAGGGCGGCCGAACGGAGCACCGCAACGTCTGTTGCCCCGCACAGGAAGTTTCGTATTCAACTTCTCCTTGGTGGCAGGGTGACGACAGGTAGGAGTGGAGGCGTGAGGGAGTCAACCGCGGAGTTGAAGACGGCGGATCTCGTGCTGGAGGTGATGCGCCGGCTGCTGGACGAGACGGTGGCGGAGGAGACGGCTCTGCAGTGGGCGGCGGAGCAGTCCACTCGGCGGTTGGGGGGATGCGCGGCCGGCGTGCTGCTGGCGGATCGGGGAGACGGGCTGCGGACCGCGGCCGCCACGTCTTCGCCGGCTCACGCGCTGCAACAGGTGGCGGCGGCTCATGGGGAGGGGCCGGGGCCGGAGTGCATTCGCCGTGGCGAGTCGGTGCTCGTTCCCGACCTGTCCGCCACGGAAGCGCGATGGCCGGAGTACGCCAGAACGGCCAAGGCCGCGGGCATCGGCGCGGCCGGCTCGTTCCCCCTGCACCACCACAACGGCGGCCCGACGCTCGGCGCATTGAACCTCTTCGATGCGCGGCCCGGAGCGATGCCCGGGCCCCGCGTGGCGGCGGCGCAGGACCTGGCCGATGCGCTGGCCCTGGGGCTGCGGCAGCGCCGGAAGTCGCAGGCCGCCCACTGCAAGATCGCACAACTGCAGCAGGCGCTGACCAGTCGCGTACTGATCGAGCAGGCCAAAGGCATGCTGGCGGAACGGTGGCAGACCGATGTGCAGACCGCCTTCGACGTCCTGCGCAAGTACGCGCGCGCCCAGCAGCTGCGGCTGGTGAAGGTCGCGGGCGCCGTGGTGGAGCGCCGGCCCGGCGCAGGCCCCCCGGCGGCTGATCGCCGGCAGTCCGGAGGCTCGGAGCGGTGACCCCGTGTGATGCCGCCTGTCACGTCGACTGCGGTGGGGCCGGCCGGTCCGGCGGGCTCAGGGGGGACCAGGTGGTGCGGCGGCGGCTGCCGGATCTTAGGCTGCGGGCATGACTGAGATCAAGACCCCGACGCCCCGTGAAGCCTTCGAGCTGCTGATGGCCGGCAACGAGCGCTTCGTCGCCGGTGCCCCCGAGCACCCCAACCAGGACGCCACCCGCCGTGCCGAGATCGCACCGTCCCAGCAGCCTTTCGCCGTGCTGTTCGGCTGCTCCGACTCCCGGCTGGCCGCCGAGATCATCTTCGACCGCGGCCTGGGTGACCTGTTCGTGGTGCGCACCGCCGGCCACGTCATGGGCCCGGAGGTGCTGGGCAGCATCGAATACGGCGTGGACGTGCTGGGCTGCCCGCTGGTCGTGGTGCTCGGTCACGACTCGTGCGGCGCGGTGGGTGCGGCGTGTGCGGCGCTGGAGGACGGCATGGCACCGGGCGGGTACGTCCGGGACGTCGTCGAGCGGGTGACCCCCAGCGTGCTGGCCGCGCGGGCCGCCGGGCGGGTCGAGCCGGGCGAGATCCTGGCCGAGCATGTGAAGCACACCGTCGACCTGCTGCTCGACCGCTCCCGTGGCCTCGCCGAGAAGGTCGCCGCCGGTGAGGCCGCCGTCGTGGGTCTGTGCTACCACCTGGCGGACGGCAGCGCACAGCTGGTCGCGGCCCGCGGTCTGGACGTGGACATACCCGCAGTCTCCTGACCATCCCACATCTTCCTGATCGCACCGGACGTTCCTGGCCCCTCCGGGCGTCCCTGATCCCCCCGGACGTGCCTGGCCGTCCCGGACGTGCCCGACCATCCCGGACGTCCCTGACCACCCGGATGTGCCTGACCACTCCGGGCCCGTCTGTCCGGCCCGTGCGGCCCGTGCCCGCAGCGTTGCGTTGCGGGCACGGCGCCGACCGGCGCTGGGGAAGTTCCGGGCGGGCTGGGGAACCGGGCGGTGCGTGGCTAGGGTGGCGCTGACTCAGTACTGGTACTGACAGCGAGGAGCGACCAGTCATGGCGGTCTCGGACGGATTACACGTCAGCCCGGAACTTCCCGCCGTCCTCGGGCGGATCGACGCGCTCGGCGGGGCGCTCGACGCGCAGGCGGACGCGGCCGAGGAGCTCGGCAGGATCGGTGAGGAGACCGCGGGGGCGCTGCTGGACGCCGGTGTCATCCGGGCCGTACTGCCGCGCAGCCTCGGCGGTTACGAGTTCGCGCCGCGCCAGCTGCTCGAGACCGTCGAGCGCATCAGTTACCACGATGCCTCGGCAGGCTGGACGATGATGGCGCTGCAGTTGATGACCGGCACCACGGCGGCCTATCTCGACGGCGTTGCGGCGGCCGCCCTGTTCCCGGACGTCGCGGGCGGGGACCATGCGCTGCTGGCCGGGCACGGGACCCGGCCCGGCCGGGCCGTACCGGTGGAGGGCGGCTTCCTGGTCAGCGGCCGTTGGCAGTTCGCCTCCGGCATGGCGCACGCCACCCACGTCCACAGCGCGATCCAGGTCGAGGGCACCGGCGAGCTGCGGGTGCTGGCGATGCCGAAGTCGCAGGTGGAGCTCGACGGCAACTGGGACGTGCTCGGGCTGCGCGCGACGCACAGCGTCGACTACCACTGTGCCGACGTGTACGTCCCCGCGGCCCACACGTACGTCGCCACGACGACGACCCCGGCCAACGGCGGCGCGGTCTACCGCATCGGCTTGGTCAACATGGCCGCGATCGGGCACACCGGCTGGGCGCTGGGTGTCGGGCGGCGGCTGCTCGATGAGCTGAAGGCGGTCGCCGCGGCGAAGGCCGGCACCCGCAACGCCGCCGTCGACACCGCGCAGTTCCACGCGGAGTACGCGACCGCCGAAGCCGGGCTGCGTGCGGCGCGGGCGTGGGCGACGGAGGTGTGGCGCGACATCGAAGCCACCCTGGAAACCGGTGAGTTGCTGAGTACCGAGCAGGACACGCTGCTCAGGCTGGCGCTCAACCACGCGACGCGGACCGTGCAGGACGTGGGCCGGGCGGTGCACCGGTGGGCGGGGACGACGGCGATCCGGCGCGGCCCGATCGACCGGTTCCTGCGCGATCTCGGCACGGGCGCCCAGCACATCACCTCGAGCCCGGTGGTCCTGCAGAACTGCGGGAAGTGGCTCAGTGGGGCGCAGCCCCGAGCGCGCTGGGAATTCCTCGACCTGGTGCCGTGAGCAGCGGGTCGGCGTGGGTTCCCCGGCCGGCCCCGCCGGTACTACTTGCCGGTACCGCCTTCTCGGAGCACGGGCTGGGGCCCGGCCGTACCGCGCCGTGGGCGCCCCGGCTTCGGGATCGGTGGGCCGGGGCTGCTGGGTACGGCATCGCGCGCGTACGCGGTGTTACGGCGCTGCCGGGCGCTTGCCGGGGAGTTCCGGGGCGAGGGCGTTCCTGCCCCACCACGAACGGGCCGCGTCCGCGTCGCGGTGCCCCGTGTCGGTGAGCTTCGCGCCGTTCGTCTCCGGCGCCCACATCAGCGCCGTGACACCGCCGATCAGCGAGACCACGCCCATGAAGAACATCGACCAGCTCAGCCCCAGGTGGGTCAGGGACAGCGGCAGCAGGAAGGTGCCGATGGCGGCGCCGACGCGGCTGGCCGACGAGGCGAGGCCGACGCCGGACGTACGTATCGAGGTGGGGAAGACCTCCTCCGGGTAGATGCCGGGGAGGATGCTCATGATCCCGTACGAGTAGAGGTAACCGAAGAAGCAGACGGTGCCGAGCCAGACCGGCAGCAGATGCCCGAGGCTGACCAGGAAGAGCGCGAGGGCGCAGCCGAACATCGGCCAGATCAGGATCGACCGGCGGCCCACGCGGTCGACCAGCCACCAGCCGGTGGCCGCGCCGAGCAGCGCGATCACGGTGCCGAGCAGCGCGCCGGCCAGGGCGCTGTCCCCGAGCCCGATCGCGGTGAGGACGGTGGGCTGGAAGAACGTCAGCGCGAAGTACGGCAGGACGATGCAGATCCAGAAGGTGCAGGCGAAGACGGTACGGCGCAGGTAGGCCGGCGAGAACAGGTCGCGGTAGCGGGTCCTGGCGGGCTCTTCGGCATGGAAGTCGTCGCTGTCGGTCGTGGTGTTGAGGTCGCGCTCGATGATGGCGACGGCCTCCTCGCGGCGCCCCTTGGACATCAGCCAGCGCGGCGACTCGGGCAGACCGTGCCGGGCGAGCAGGCACAGCACGGCGGGCACGGCGCTCGCGGCCAGGGTGAGGTGCCAGGCTCCGGGCCAGTTGACGTTGATCAGGTAACCGATGAGGTACGCGACCACATAACCGACGTTCCAGAGGATCTCCAGGATGCCCAGATAGTGGCCGCGCCGGGCGCTGGGCGAGAACTCGGCCAGCAGGGGGGAGCCGATCGAGTAGTCCGCGCCCACGGCCAGCCCCATCACCAGGCCCAGGACGAAGACGTGCCAGGCCGAGGTGACGAAGAGCATCAGCAGCGAACAGACCAGGAACACCGACAGGTCGATGGTGAACATCGGCCGCCGGCCGACCTTGTCGGTGACGTAGCCCAGGAACAGGCCGCCGAAGAACGTACCGACGAGCGTCGAGGCGGAGATGAGCGCGCTCCACGTCGCGGTGATACCGATGTCGCGCGCCATGGCGCTGCCCGCGAGGGCCGCGGCGACCGAGGCGAAGACGAAGCCGTCGATGAACATGCCGCCGCCGGTGGCGAGCGTGAGGCGGCGCAGGAAGCGCACGGTGCGCGGGTCCGGCTCGTTGGTCGGCGGCCGGTCGAGAACTGTCGGCATGGGAATCCCCCTTCCTGGGTAATTGCAGCGGGCACCTACCCAGGAAACGGCACAGCACTGAGTGGCCTGGATCACTTGGCGTTCCCGGTACGGTTCGCCTCCATGTCTCCGCCGGTGCGTCACAATTACGGTGCCGCGAACCAACGTTCGTCGGGTGACGGTGTGACACCGAACCGACTTCGTCCCTCTGGAGGCGACGTGAGCCGCGATGGGGGTCGCGATATGAGCCGCAATGTGGGTCGCGATGCGGGTCGCGACGTGAGCAGCGCTCTGCTCGTGATGGACGTACAACGGGCCATCGTGGACATCGCCGACCCCGACGCCGGCTCCGAAGCCGGTTCCGGCTACCTCGCCCGGCTGCGCAGGGCGATCGACGGGGCCCGCGCCGCGGACATCCCCGTGATCTACGTGGCCGTCGCGCTGCGCCCCGGCTTCCCGGAAGTCGGCACGCGCAACAGGGCGCTCGCCGCCATCGCACAGGCCGGTCTGTACGTCGAGGGCGACCCGGGCACCGAGATCCACCCCGAGGTCGCGCCCCGGCCGGGTGAGGTGGTGGTCACGAAGAGGCGGGCGAGCGCGTTCTCGGGGAGCGACCTCGACGTGGTGCTCAGGGCGCGCGGTATCGACCGTCTCGTACTCACCGGCATCGCCACCAGCGCCGTGGTGCTGTCCACCCTGTGCCAGGCGAACGACCTGGACTTCGGCCTCACCGTCCTCTCCGACGCCTGCCTGGACACCGACCCGGAGCTGCACCGGGTCCTCATCGAGCGGCTGTTCCCGCAGTGGGCGGACGTCGCCACCGTCGACGAGTGGCTCACGAGGGTCGCACCGTGACGAGGCGACCCGTCACCTGACCGATGGTGCCTGCGGTCCGGCATGTGCCGCCACCGTCGTCTTGCCCCCCTTGCCGCGGCCTCCTAGCCTCGGTTTGTGCCCATGATGAACAAAGTCCGGTCGCGTGTCGTGGTACGACGAGGGAAGCCGCTCACGCCACTGCGCGTTGCGCTCACCGCCTTCTTCGCCCTCGACGGGTTCATCTTCGCCGGGTGGGTGGCGCGCATCCCGGACATCAAGCAGCAGACCCACGCCTCCGCCGGTGAACTGGGGCTGGCCCTGCTCGGTGTCTCCGCGGGTGCCGTCGTGACGATGGCCTTCACCGGGAGGCTGTGCCGTCGCTGGGGCAGCCATCCGGTCACCGTCCTCTGCGGCGTACTGCTCTCGCTCAGCGTCGCACTGCCCCCGCTGACCCACTCCGCCGTGACGCTGGGCGCCGTGCTGCTGGTCTTCGGCGCCGCGTACGGCGGGATCAACGTCGCTTTCAACAGTGCGGCCGTGGACCTGGTGGCCGCTCTGCGACGGCCGATCATGCCGACCTTCCACGCGGCCTTCAGCCTCGGCGGCATGGTGGGGGCCGGGCTCGGCGGAGTGGTCGCCGGGTTCCTTTCCCCCACCCGCCATCTGCTCTGCCTCACGGTGACCGGCCTGCTCGTCACCGCCGTCGCCGGACGTACGCTCCTGCGGCACGCATGCCCGGTGCCGGCGGACCGGAGCCCGGCGGAGGAGCCGCATCCGAAGGCGGCACCGGGGCCCGAGTCCGAGTCCGAGGGCGAGTCCGACGCGGCGGCGCGGCGGCTCGACGGCCGTACGCGCGGGGCCGTCGTCGTGCTGGGGTTCGTCGCGCTGTGCACGGCGTACGGCGAGGGGGCCATGGCCGACTGGGGAGCCCTGCACTTCCAGCTGGACCTGGGCGCGTCGGCGGGTGTGGCGGCGGCCGGATACGCCTGCTTCGCGCTGGCGATGACGGTCGGGCGGCTGACCGGTACCACCCTCCTCGAACGGCTGGGCCGCACCCGGACCATCGTGGCCGGCGGCTGCACCGCCGCGGCCGGCATGCTGCTGGGGTGCTTCGCACCGTCCGTGTGGACGGCGCTCCTCGGCTTCGCCGTCACCGGCCTGGGACTGGCCAACCTCTTCCCGGTCGCAGTGGAGCGCGCCGGCGCACTCGCCGGCCCCAGCGGTGTCGCGACCGCCTCCACCTTCGGCTACGGCGGCATGCTCCTCGGCCCGCCGGCCATCGGCTTCATGGCCGACTGGCTGTCCCTGCGGGCGGCCCTGACCAGCGTCGCCCTCCTGGCCGCCGTCGCCGCAGTCATCGGCTTCGCCACCCGCCGGTCGACGTACGGACAGCCGAGGGCCAGCGCCACGTAGGCCGTTGCGTGCGAGGCAGTCGGTCAGGTGGCTTGGCCCGGTGAGTGTCAGGTGGCCCTTTCCAGGGAGTATCAGGTGGCGTTGTCCGGTGAGCAGCGGGACTTGACGAGGGCGTACGAGTCGAGGCGGGCGCTCAGGTCGTGCACGGGGGTGGTCAGCATCAGCTCGTCCGCTCCGGTCCGGTCGGCCAGTTCGCGCAGGCGGCCGGCGACGGTCTCGGGAGTGCCGACGGCTTGCTGGGCGCGGAAGGCGGCGAGCAGCCGCCGCTCCTCTTCCGTGAACGGGTGGGCGGCCGCTTCGGCGGGTGTGGGGAAGGGCTTCTCGGCCTGCTCCTTGAGGAGTCCGGCCTTGACGACGTTCATCGGCCCGGCCCGCCGGACGGCTTCTGCTTCCGTCTCGGCGCACACCGTCTCCACGCACAGCAGCACGCGCGGCCGCGCGCACCAGCGGGACGGGGTGAAAGCGGACCGGTAGCGCTCGATGACCGCCATCGTGCTGTCGGGCCGGATGTGGTGTGCCACGGCGACCGGCAGGCCGAGTTCCGCCGCGAGGGCGGCCCCCGCGGTACTGGACGCCAGCAGCCAGGGCTCCGGCAGCGGGGTGAGCGCGACCTCGTCCACCAGGAAGGTCAGGACCGCGGCCACGTCGTCCCGGTACTCCGCGTCCGTCGTCGGCCCCGCACCGCGGCGCAGCGCCCGTGCGGTGGTCTCGTCGAAGGTGCCGGGGCCGCGGCCGATGCCCAGGTCGATGCGGTCCTCGTGCAGGGCCGCCAGTGTGCCGAACTGCTCCGCCAGCATCAGGGGAGCGTGGTTGGGCGCCAGTACGCCGCCCGAGCCGAGGCGGATCGCCGAGGTCGAGGCGGCGGCGTGCGCGGCCAGCACCACCGGTGGGAACGCGCCGATCGCGGGTGAGTGGTGGTGCTCGGCGTACCAGATCCGGTGGTAGCCCAGCCGTTCCAGCTCCTGCGCGAAGGCGGCGGTGTCGCGCAGGGTGTCCACGGCGCGTGAGTCCGCCTGGACCACCGCGACTTCCAGCGCCGAGAGGGGTACGTCGGGTACGTCGACCATGCCGCCAGCATAGGGATCACGGGACGGGGGCGTGCGCGCACGGCACCTTTCATGGGCGTGCACGGGCACCTTTTCGCGAGAAAGGTGCCCGTGCCGCAGCGGCGAGCCGTCCTCGTCGCCTAGCCGCCCTCGTTGCGGAGCCGCCCGCGCCACAGTGCTGGATCGGCAGCGGAACGTCGTCAGTAGATGTTGGCCTCGACCTCCGGTCCGTCGCCGCGGGTGCTGTTGATCTGCGCCCGGAGCGCGATCTCGTCGTAGACCCGGACCTCCTTCACGATCCGGCCGCCCTGGATCAGGAACTGGGAGACCCCGAGCACGGTGACCGGCCGGTCCGTCAGGGGGCCGAACGCGGGGTTGCCGCGGTACGTGCCGTGCATGGTCCACAGCACGGCCACCCGCAGCCCGGCGTACCGCTCGGCGTAGTTGGTCTGCACGTCCCGCACCTCGAACCGCGCGTCCGGGAACGGCCCGACGATGGCCAGCAGATCGCTCTGGTACCGGTCGGGGCGGATGACGGTCTGGTCGCCGATGGTGTGCAGGAAGAGGTCGCGCGCCATGAAGTCGTTGACCTTCTGCAGCCGGCGTTGGGTCCAGACCTCGTCGATGAATTCGAGGACCATCTCGCACTCGGGCCGGTAGTCGTCCGGGCGCGGTCCGCTGACGCCTTCGGCGAGCACGTCCTTCGGCGGTGCGTCGAGCATCGAGCCGGTGTAGCCCTGGAAGCGCAGGGCGCGGGCCGCCTCGTCCGGGTCCTGGCCGCGCTGCAGGCAGTCGGCGAGTTCATCGCGTACGACCCACTCCTCGACCATCCGGCCCCTGCGGTAGAGGCAGTTGGCGACCGTACGCTTGCGGATGCGGACGTGCTTGCCGCCCACCAGGTGCTCGTCGGCGGAGAAGACCAGGTGCGAGCTGAGGAAGGCGTCGTCCCCGCGGGCCTCCCACACCACGTCCTCGGCCTGGCCGATGTGCTGCGGCGTGCTGCCCATCCGCATGGTGCTGCCTTCGATCACCCCGTCGCGGCCGACGACGGTGCCGAGGCTCGCGTGGACGATCGAGTCGGGCTCGTAGTTGTCGACGATGTAGGAGATGTCCCGGTCGACCCAGATGCGGTCGGTCACCTCGCGGATGAAGTCGTCCGGGTCCTCGTAGGGGCGGTAGGCGACGGGGTCGAGCGGCATGGATCTTTCCTTTCGGCGAGGGTGAATGCGTATGCAGCGGGCTGCAACGGGGATTGGTGCGGGCGGAGGGGAAGCGGCCCGGTGCTCAGCGGGAGAACTTGTCCGCGCCCAGCCGGCTCCGGTACGTCTCCGTCATGAAGGTGGTCACCACCACGAGGGCCAGGACGGCCGCCGCCGCGAGGTAGACCCACACGGCGTAGATCGTCCCGAAGCCGGAGACCAGGAGCGTCGCGACGAAGGGTGTGATGCCCATGAAGATGGAGAACGAGGCGTTGTACGCCATCGCGCCGGCGCTGAACCGGGTGCGGGTGGCGAAGAGTTCGGCGGCGCAGACCGTCACGATGCCGGTCAGGAAGAACTCCGGGACGATGTAGATGAGCTGGCTCGCGATCGCGCTGCCGAACGTGCCTCGCTCGCCGACGTAGAAGGCCAGCGGGACCAGCACGATGCAGGCGATGGCGCCCATCGTCAGCATCGGCTTGCGGCCGATCCGGTCCGACAGCTTGCCGGCGAGCGGCAGCAGCGGGATGAGGACCGCCACGGAGATCGCGTTGGAGGTCAGGGCCATCCAGCGGGGGAGGCCCAGCGCCCCCGTCAGGTACTCGGGGTAGAAGGTGACCCAGCTGTAGGACAGGATCGCCAGCATGATCGAGATGCCGCAGAAGACCAGCATCGGGCGCAGCTGCGAGCGGATCGCCTCGCGGACCGGCGCCTTGACCACCTGCGTGCCGTCCTCGGTGGCGCGGACGAACTCCGGCGTCTCCTCGATCCGCTTGCGCAGCCAGATCCCGACCGCGCTGAGCGGGAGGGCCAGCAGGAACGGAATGCGCCAGCCGTAGGAGCCGAGCGCGTCCCCCTGGAAGACCGAGCTGGTCAGGGCGGCGGTGCCGGCCCCCGCGAGGATGCCGAAGAAGCAGCTGTTGGAGGCGTACGACGCGTAGTAGGCGCGCCGGTGCGGCTCGGCCCACTCCACGACGAAGGCGACGGCGCCGACGTACTCGCCGCCGGAGACCACACCTTGAACGATGCGGATCAGCAGCAGGAGCAGCGGTGCGAGGAGCCCGATCTGGTGGTACGTCGGCAGCACGCCGATCAGGGCCGTGGACACGCCCATGACCACGATGGTCCACAGCAGGGTCTTCTTGCGGCCCACCTTGTCGCCCCAGCGGCCGACCAGGGTGCCGCCCAGCGGGCGGACCAGGCAGGCGATGGCGATGATCGCGTAGGTGCTGAGCACCGCGGTGGTGGGGTTGCCGGCGGGGAAGAAGGCGGGGGCGAGGACCGGGGCCAGGTAGCCGTAGAGCCCGTAGTCGAACTGCTCGACGAAGTTGCCGATGCTTCCCGCACCGATGGCCTTGCGTATCGCCTTGCGCTTGTCGGGGTCGGCGGCTCTGGTGCCGTCAAGGGCTGTGGGTGGCGCTGCAGCGGACATGGCTTCTCCGTTCGCGCGGTGGAGGGGAGGGAGGAGAGGGAGGAGACGCGTGCAACGAGGCGGGGTGCGGAGCGTGCATACGTATGAAGTGCGAGTTGCGCGGAACCCTAGGGAGGGCGGTGTGGGGCGTCAAGGGGCGGTGCAGGGCGTCATGAGGTGGCCCGGAGGCCGGTGGTTGTGTTGTCCCGGCCGGGCGCGGCGAGGGCACGGAAGGTGTCCATCAGCACCTGGGCCGTGTTGTAGAGCACCAGCCGGGCGCCCGCCCGTGCGGCGGCCTCCGCTGCGGCCGTGCCGGGGACGATGGACATGACCGCGCGGCCGGCGTCCCGCGCGGCCCGGTGCACCGCGGCGATGCGCGCGTCCAGGGCCTCGCCGGGCGGGAGGCCGCAGTCCACGGCGAGGTCGGCCGGGCCGACCAGGACGGCGTCGATGCCATCCGTGGCGGCGATCCCGCGAGCCGCCGCACAGCCCCGCGCCGTCTCGATCATCGCCACGACCAGGGTGTCCGCAGCGGCCGTCAGATGCTCGGCCGCTGAGACCGTACCGAAGCGGCCCGCCCTGCTGTACGTGGCGAAGCCCCGGCGCCCCAGCGGTGGATAGCGGTCGGCCGCCACCGCCTCCCGGGCGTCCGCCGCACTGTCGATGTGCGGATGGATGATGCCGGCGGCGCCCAGGTCGAGGCAGCGCAGGGCGAGCGCGGGCTCGGCGGTGCCGACCCGTACCAGTACGTCGATGCCGTGCGCGGCCGCCGCCGTCAGATGGTGCTGGAGCGCCGTCATGTCGGCCGGGCCGTGCTCGCAGTCGATGACGAGGTAGTCCAGCCCCGCGATGCCCGCCATCTCCACCAGCGTCTCGGACGGGATGCGGAGCAGCGCGCCGTAGAGGCGTTCCCCGGCGGCCAGCCGCTGTTTGAGGGAGCGGCGCCCCGTCGCCCCGGCCGTCATCGCGCCACCATCCCCGCTGACAGGTCGATGTCGGCGCCGCACAGGCCCGGCATGCGCAGCATCGCCGTCACCGCGGCCCCGACCTCCTCCTCGGTGACCATCCGGCCGAGGGCCGCGCGGGACACGAAGGCCGCCTCCGCCGCCTCGTAACTGCTGCCGGTCCGCTCCGCCTCCAGGCGGAAGTTGCGCGCCATCCGCGGGCCCGAAACCGGACCGGGTGAAAGGGAGTTCACCGTGACGCCGAGCGGGCCCACTTCGCCCGCCAGCGTCGTGGTGAGGCCGATGACCGCCATCTTCGACGCGCAGTAGGGAGTACGCCGCAGCAGCGGCCGTTTGCCCGACACCGACGCGATGTTGATGACGTCACCGGTGCCGCGTGCCGTCATGCCGGGCAGGAAGGCCCGGCACATCAGGAACACCCCGCGGACGTTGACGTCGAAGACCTCGTCCCACTCGTCCGTGGCGATCTCGGTCAGCGGCGCGACCGGTCCCGCGATGCCGGCGTTGTTGACGAGGACGGAGACCTCCTCGTCGGCCAGGCACTCGGCGAGTTCGGCCACGTCGGAGGGTACGGAGACGTCGCAGACCCGGTGGGTGACGGCGGGGCCGAGGCGGGCCGAGGTCTCCTTCAGGGTGCGCTCGTCGCGGCCGGTGATCACCACACGCGCGCCGTCGGACACGAGGGCCCGCGCGATGGCGGCGCCGAGGCCGCTGCCGCCACCGCTGACGAGCGCGGTACGCCCGGCCAGCGGGGCCGCGCGTTCGCCGCCGGCGGCGGTGGGGGACGGGGGAGTGGGATGACGTGACATGAGTGCTCTCCTCGGGCGGTCTCGCGGCGGCGAGGACGGTCAGCAGGCGGGTGACGGGGGCGAGGCAGCGGGGCGAAGCGGTACGGACGGCCGGGCCCGCCCGCGTTCCGCCGCCCGGAGCAGGGCGTTCACGGCGGCGGAGACGGGCCCGGGCCGCTCCATCGGCAGCAGGTGCCCTGCCCCGGGCACCGCGGTCAGGCGGGCGCCCGGTACGGCGTCGGCGATCGCGCGGTGGAAGTCCGGCGGGCACAGCGCGTCCCGCGTGCCGTACAGCACGGACACCGGGCAGCGGACGGTGCGCAGCGCCCCGTACGCGTCCGTGCGTGTCGCCTGGGCGGCGAGCTGGGCGCGGGCGGCGTCCGGGCCGACGCGGTGCGCCATGTCCCGGTAGCGCGCAGCCAGTTCGTCCGGCGGGTCGGGCGTGTGGAACATGCCGGGCAGCGTCCGCTCGACGGCCTCGGTGAACCGGCCCTCGGCGATCAGCCCGTCCATGGCGCGCCAGGCGGCGTACTGCTCGGGGCGCGGGGCACCCGCGTTGGTCGCCATCGCGCAGAAGCCCGCGATCCGTTCGGGCGCCCGGCGCAGCACCTCGAAACCGACGATCGCGCCGAGGCTGAGCCCCACGAGGACGAACGGGCCGGTGACGGCCGACAGCACGTCCTCGGCCAGCCGGCCGACGTCGGCGCGCGTCAGTCCGACGTGCCGTACCGGGTGCTGCTCCGGGAAGGCGACGCCGGACCAGAGGTCCCGGTCGCACAGCATGCCGGGGACCACCACGAGCGGCAGCGGGCCGGTCGCCCCGTCGGGCGGTGCGGCGGTCATCAGCGCCGCGCGGAGCGGGGGAGCAGGGCGTACGGGGCGACGTAGCCGTTGGGGTCGATGCCGAGGCCGGCGTCGGCAGCGGCCTTGACGACCTCCTCGTCCCACTCCAGGCGCACCCGGCCGTCACCGCCGTTGACGATCAGCAGGTCGCCCTCGGTGTCACCGACGTTCCGGAAGGTGCGCCAGGCGTCCTGCGGAACGGAGAGGACGTCGCGCGGGCCGAGGCGGACGGAGACCGGATCGGTGCGGTTCAGTGTCACCTCCCACAGCCCGTCCTTCACGATCAGCGACTGGGTCTCGTGCTGCCGGTGCGGCGAGACGCCTTGGCCGGGCTCGGCGCGCAGCCAGGCGGCGTTGTGTCCGTGCGGGTTGAAGACGCGCGGCTCCTGGTGCGGGTCCTCGGTCATGCCGTAGCCGATGACGCAGCTCAGCCGGGCCCCGCCGCCCGGCAGGGTGCTGTCCAGGAAGGGCCGCTCCGACCAGACCAGTTCGTCGGCCGACGCGACCCGGCGGCGCATCTGCTCGGGGCTGTAGTGGCGCAGCCGGTCGATGTACTCCTGCGCCATGGGCCGGGTCAGCTCGGTGCCCTCGGGGATCTCGTCGCCGGCGACCGTGTCGATGAGGGTGTTGTCGGCGGTGAGGTACAGGCCGTGACCCTCCGCCTCGCGCAGCACCGACGGGCCCCAGATGATGCCACCGGTGTCGTCCATGCCGAGGACGGTGAACAGCCAGCCGTCGTCGGGTCCGGTGTTGGTGAAGCCCCGGAAGATCCAGGTGGGTACGGACACCACGTCACCGGCCCGGAGCGGCAGTTCGCCCTCGGTGCCGTCGGCGCCCCAGCGCAGCAGGTACTGGCCCTCGGTGCAGACGAACACCTCGGCGGTGTAGTGCAGGTGCAGGTTGTTGGTGATGCCGTGCGGCATGGCGGCGGCGCCGATCTGGAAGCCGTGCGGCAGACGGAGGTTGACGTGCTGGCCGGCGGCCTGGGAGACGCCGGGGCCGATCATCGCGTAGTTCTCCTTCCGGTCCGAGCCCGGCGTGCGGCAGTCGATGAAGGCCTGGTTGCAGGAGACGAAGTCACTGCGGCGGATCGTGCGGCGATCCAGCTCCGCTGTGGACACGACGACGTCTGACACGGTCACTCCTTCGCAGGGGGAGCAGGGGGAGCAGGGGAAGCGGTGGGTATCCGCGTGGGAATACGTACTGATCCTCGTTGGAATACGTATGCATTGCATCTGACAGCGTGCGCTTCGGGGCTGTCAAGGGGTTGTACGGCAGAGGAAATCTCGAAGGGGAGCCGGGGTTTTGCGGACGGAAGGGATTCCACAGGCCCGCGCGGCCGGCTGGTCAACATACGTATACTCGTGCCGGATCGGGCCAGAGCGGCGGACCGGGGCGAGGGGATGTGGGCGACCGATGGCGATCACGAGTCACGACGTGGCGAGGCTGGCGGGCGTCTCGCAGCCGACGGTGTCCCGGGCGCTCCGTGACGACCACCGGGTGTCGGCGGCCACCCGCGAGAAGGTGCGGCGGGCCGCGGAGGCGCTGAACTACGTGCCCAGCGAGGCCGGGCGGACGCTGTCCACCCGCTCGACGCGCCGCGTCGGGGTGATCGTCACGGATCTGACCAACCCCTTCTACCCGCACGTGGTCGCGCCGCTCCACGACGAGCTGCAGGCACTCGGGTACCGCATGATGCTGATCACCGAGCGGTCCGACGAGGCGGTCGCGGGTGAGAACCTCCTGGACCAGTCGCTGGACGGCGTGGTGCTGGCGACGGCGACCACCGAGTCCCGGCTGCCGGCCCAGCTGGACCGCCGCGGTGTGCCGTACGTGTTCCTCAACCGGGACACCGGGCAGCCGGGCGACTTCGCGTCCGTGGTGGACAACGAGGGCGGCGGCCGGCTGGTGGCAGGCGTCCTCGCCGAGCTGGGGCACCGCCGGATCGCGGGCATCTTCGGTTCGGCCAACACGACGACCGGCCGGGACCGTGAGCTGGGCTTCCGGCTGGCCCTTGCCGAGGCGGGGATCGGGCTGCCGGACAGCCGGGTCGTGCGGGGGGCCTTCGAGTACGACACGGGGTACCGGGCGCTTCCCGGGCTGCTGGCCGGCGGCCGGCCGCCCACGGCGGTGTTCTGCGGCAACGACGTGGTCGCCATCGGCGTGCTGAACGCGGCCATCGCGGCCGGACTGCGGGTGCCGGACGACCTGACGGTGATCGGCTTCGACGACCTCCCGATGGCGGCCTGGGAGGTCTTCCGGCTCACCACCGTCCGCCACGACCTGCGGGAACTGGCCCGCCAGGCGGCGCGGCTGCTGGTCCGCCGGATCACCGGCGAGGCCGACGCCGCGGGGGAGCGCCTGGTCCTGCCGACCGAGTTCGTGCCGCGGGCCACCCATGCGCCCGTCTCCGCGTCCGGGGAGCGATGAGCCGGCGCCTCAGGCCCGGGACTCCGTGCGGTGTCCTGCCTCCTCGCCGTGCGGTGCAGGTGGTTCCGTGCCGTCGGCGGCCGTGAGCGCGCTGCCCTGTGTGCGTTGCAGGCGGACGCCCACGGCGACGAGTACCGCGGCCAGCGCGAAGGTGAGCCAGAGTTCGAGGCGGTGGCCGGGGAGGACGGCCATGAGAAGCAGCACGCCGGCGATGAAGGCGATCGTGGCGAGGGTGAGGTAGGGGAAGAGCCACATCCGCACCTCGCCCGGCTCCTGGCTGCGGCGCCGCGTGGCGTACTGGGTGACCGCGATGACCAGGTACATCATCAGCGCGATCGCGCCGCTGGACGCCAGCAGGTACGTGAAGATCTTCGGCAGCAGGTAGTTGGCGAGCACCGCGACGATGCCGACGACGGTGGAGGCGGCGACCGCGTTGCGGGGGACGCCGCCGCGGGAGACGACGGCGAAGGCCGCCGGGGCGTCCTTCCGCCGGGCGAGCGAGTACGCCATGCGGGAGGCGGTGTAGATGGCCGAGTTCAGGCAGCTGCACACCGCGACGACGACCACGACGTCCATGATCCGGCCGGCCCCTGGAATGTGCATGCGCTCCAGTACGGCCTGGTAGGAGCCGGCGGCCAGGCCCTCGGCATTCCACGGCACCAGGCTGATCACGACGAGGATCGAGCCGATGTAGAAGAGGCCGAGGCGCCAGACGACGGCCCTGATGGCCTTCTTGATGTTCTTCTTCGGGTCCTCCGACTCGGCGGCGGCGATGGTGACGATCTCACTGCCCTGGAAGCTGAACATCGCGGTGAGCAGGGCGGCGACGACGGCGAGCGGCCCCTTGGGCGCGAAGCCGCCGTCGCTCCAGAGGTGGGAGATGCCGCTGGTGCCCGAGCCGGGCAGCAGGCCGCACATGGCGAGGATGCCGAGGACGAGGAAGCCCACGATCGCGACGACCTTGAGGAGGGCGAACCAGTACTCGAACTCGCCGTAGTTGCGGACGGCGAGCAGATTGGTGCCGGCCAGGACGGCGATGACGGCGAACGCGGGGAGCCAGCCGGGGACTCCGGCCAGGCCGCCGATGACCTCGCCCGCCGCGATGGCCTCGATCGGGATGACGAGGACGTAGAACCACCAGTAGAGCCAGCCGATGGAGAAGCCGGCCCAGCGTCCCAGTGCCCGGTCGGCGTAGGTGGAGAAGGAGCCGGTGTCCGGGTGGGCGACGGCCATCTCGCCGAGCATCTGCATGACCAGGACGACCAGTGCGGCGGCGGCCAGGAAGGAAACGATGACGGCCGGTCCCGCGGTGGCCACGGCGGTGGACGAGCCGACGAACAGGCCGGCTCCGATCACGCCGCCGATGGAGATCATCGTGATCTGGCGGCCTTTGAGTCCCTGGGTGAGCCCGCCGGACCCGCGGGACGACGGGGAAGTCCTGCCGGACGGCGGTGGAGTGGGTGAGTCGTGTGCCATGGAGTGTTCCTCGGGAGGTGTGACGGGCCCCGCCTCCCCGTACCGGGCCGGCGGAGGCGGGGCGGACCGCGTCAGAGCTGGTCGCGGAGGGCCGCGGGGATGTCGTCGAACGCCCCGGAGCGGCGGCCGATCTCGTCGATGCGCAGCGTGGCGGTGGCACCGTGCGCCGCGAGGCCCTCGAAGGCGGAGATCCGCTCGACGGCGGGGGCCAGCGCCGCCGTGCCTTCCTTGGCGGCCCGCTGGTAGGTCAGCGGCTTGAGGAAGCGGGAGACGGAGAGGCCGGCGTTGTAGCGGGCCGTCTTGCCGGTGGGGAGGACGTGGTTGGTGCCGGCGATGCCCTTGTCCGAGTACGCCACCGTGCTCCACGGGCCGAGGAACAACGAGCCGTAGTTGGTCAGGTTCCGCAGGTAGAAGTCGTCGTCCTCGGTCTGGACCTCCAGGTGCTCGGGGCCCAGGACGTCGGACACGGCGACGGCCTCGGCGGCGTCCCGCACGACGATGACGGAGCCGTAGTCCCGCCAGGCGGCGCCGGCGATCTCCCGGGTGGTCAGCGTTTCCAGCTGCCGGTCGATCTCGGCGATGACCCGGCGGCCCAGCTCCTCGGACGTGGTGATGAGCGCGGCCGGGGAGTTCGGGCCGTGCTCGGCCTGGCCGAGCAGGTCGGCGGCGACCCAGGCGGGGTCGGCCGTGTCGTCGGCGATGACGGCCACCTCGGAGGGACCGGCCAGCAGGTCGATGCCGACGCGGCCGAACAGCTGCCGCTTCGCCTCGGTCACGAAGGCGTTGCCGGCGCCGACGAGCATGTCGACGGGGGCCTCGCCGAGCAGCCCGAAGGCCATGGCGCCGAGGGCCTGCACGCCGCCGACCGCGAAGACCCGGTCGGCCCGGGAGAGGTACGCGCCGTACAGCACGGCGGGGTGGGCACCGTGTTCGCCCGACGGCGGGGTGCATGCCACGACCGTGGGCACGCCGGCCGCCTTGGCGACGCCGACCGTCATGAAAGCGCTGGCCAGCAGGGGGAAGCGGCCGGCCGGCAGGTAGGCGCCGACGCGGGTGACCGGGACGTAGCGCTGGCCGCCCTTCACTCCGGGGGCGAGCTCGATCTCGAAGTCGGTGAGGTGCGCGCGCTGGGCGGTGGCGAAGCGGTGCGTGCGCTCGTGGCCCATCTCCAGCGCAGTGCGGACGTCGGGCGGCAGGGCGTCCCCGGACTTCTTCAGCTCGGCGGCGCCGATCTCCAGGTCACCGGACCAGCCGTCCAGCTCCTCGGCGTAGTCGCGGACGGCGTCGAGGCCCTTGCGCTCGATGGTGGCGAGCATCTCCGACACGCGCTCGACGACCTTGGGGTCGCGCTGCGCCGGCGGGCCGTCGACGGCCGGCTTCTTGAGCCACTGGAACGGGGCGAGGGCCTGTGCTTCGTGGTGCGTGATCTGCATGCCAGGGACGGTAGACGCGCCACAGGCACAGGACCAGAGGAGTGATTCCTGGGTTTTCCACAGGGTTTCCCTATGGCGTGCCTCTGTCGCTACGCCTCCGCCTACGACTACGTCTGTGCCCGCGCCTCGAGCTCGGCGCGGAGCTCGCGGATGGTGTCCTCGGCGAGCCGGGCGAGCTCCCTGGTGGCCCGGGACAGCGGGTGCCCCTGCCGCCTGACCAGCGCGATCGTGTCGTACAGCGGTTCCGCGAAGGGCACGGTGTGCAGCCCGGCCGGGAAGCCGGGGCTGTCGATCACCGCGCGGCTGGCGATGGTGTCGCCCACCCCGGCGGCGGCGAGCTTCAACGCGGCCTCCACGCGCTCCAGTTCCATCAGCGGCTCCACGCGCACGCCGGCCAGCTGGGCGCGCTCGGCGATCTGCCGGCGGGTCGGGTCCTGCCAGCCGTAGTGCGCGTCGTACAGGACGAGCGGCGCGGCGGCGAAGGCCTCGATGGTCACCGGAGCAGCGGCGCGCTCCGGGTCCGCGGTGACGTAGAAGACCTCGTCCCGCATGAGCGGCCGGACGGTCAGGCCCTCGTCGTCGATCGGCAGCACCACCAGTCCGGCCTCGATCTTCCCGGCGGCGACCGCGTGCGCGGTCTCGGCGGAGTTCTGGCCCACCAGCCGTACGCGCACGGCGGGGTACCGGGCGTGGAACGTCTGCGCGAGG
>NZ_PQSQ01000109.1 GCF_002920575.1 Streptomyces sp. Ru73
GCTCGGTTGGTCCCCTCCAGTTCCCCGGAGCCCCCTCCGGGGGCTCCGGGGGCGGCTTCCCCCGGGGGCAGCCCCCCGCCCCCCACCCCCTCGCCCCCTGACCGGTCTTAGCCCAGGCCGCGGTCGCCGTCACGGCCAACGCCACCACCACGGCCACCACCAGGTCGTACGTTGCGGCCGTCGTCCGGCTCGTACGGCGGTATGTCCTTGCCGGGCTGGTAGTGCGGCCCCTGGCGGATGTGCCGGCACACGATTGCCAGGTCTGTGGCGGCCAGTACCGTCACCACCGCGCAGCCGGCGGCCCAGCCCGGGAGCCCCGCGACCAGGAAGATGCCCACGCCGGCCGCTGACCAGATCAGCCCCCACAGCGCCAGAGCCCGACGCGTCTTGAGCAGGCTCCGTGCCTCCAGAGGCTCACTGCCCGTACGCATCTCTCCTCACCACTCACCCGCCTCGTTCGGCCGGGACGTCCCGTGCTGCTCCTCTCCACCCCAGGTCAATGGCGGCCCGGCTGAGCTGGGGTTTCTGTCCAGTCGGAGCGGTTTCTCTGTCTCAAGGATCCTCCGGATCGGGCTGTCCGTCACGCGTCTCATTGGGCCTGTGGATAACTCGTGGGGAGGCGCTCCAAGCGCGCTCCGTTACTCGTCGTGATGGTGCGGAAGGGCGTGGCGAGTGACGGCGCCGTCGCCTGCCGGGTGGCTGTTGATCCAGGACAGTCCGCCGAGGTCGAGGCGCTGCCGCGCGCGGGTGACCGCCACGTAGGCCAGCCGGGCCTCCCCCGGATCCACCGGGCCGGGCAGCGGTGCGCCGTCCTCGCCCGTCTCCTCCAGTTCGTCCGGTTCCGTGAAGTCGGCGGCGATGCGCACGCTCGGCCACTCCCGGCCCTTCGCGCGATGGGCAGTGGACACCGTGGTCTCGGCCGTCTCCTCGCGCGACAGGCATCGCAGCGCACGCAGGACGCTGTCGGCGCTGTGTTCGTCGAGGAGTTCCACGAGCGGCAGCAGGTCACGGCCGGACGGGTCGACGCCGGCGTACTCGCGCAGCTCCTCCCATGACTCGAACAGCATGAGTTCCGGGTGGGCCGTCCGTCTGCCGCCCTGGAGCTCTTGCGCGGCCCGGGCCAGTGCCGTCAGGGCTTCACCGCCACCCGCGAGCGCGACTCTGCGGCCGTCCGCCAGCAGCCTTATGACCTCCGCCATCGCGCCGGCGTTGGACCGGCACAGCACCGCATCGGGGCGGGGTGCGGCGCCCAGCTCGGTGTCGAGCAGCGGGGAGCCAGTGAGCCGGACCGGGGCATCGACGATCGTCAGCCAGCGGTTCGCCTCGGCGGCGAGGGCCGGCCCGAACCGGAAGGAGCGGGAGAGGGTGAGCTGTCTGCCGCGGAACCCGGTCATCACATCGCGTGCCCCGCGCCAGCCGTAGATGGCCTGTGCTGAGTCACCGACGAGGACGAGCTGGGCGTGTGCGCCTTGTGCGTTGAAGACCTGCTCAACCACTGGATTGGTGTCCTGGGCTTCGTCCAGGAGCAGGAAGTCGGTCTCGATGACCGGTGCGGTCAGGGCCCACATCTTGAGGTAGTGATCGTGCTCGAAACGGACTGCTCCACGGTCGGGGTCCTGAAGGTCGGCCCATGCCTTGCGGGCGTACGGCAGGACGAGCTGCGCCAGCTGGTCGTGGAGTATGTCCGACTCGGCGCCGCGGAGGCGGGGGACGTGGGCGGTGGTCAGTGCCGGGTCGGCCGAACGGCAGAAGTTGGTGACGGTGCCCAGCACCGTGTAGGAGAGCGCTTTGCTGGTCAGCGTTCGGGAGCCCACGCGCAGCCGGAAGTCCGTGTCGATGCCGAGCGCGGCGCCGGTTCGCCAGCCTGCCTGCCGTGGTGCGCTCATTCGCCGCTGGAAGCGGTGGCCGATGGCCGCGTAGGCCAGGGAGTGCGCCGTACTGCACGTGACGTGTGCGGGGAAGCGCCGGGTGGCGTCCTGGGCGATGGCCTTGTTGAAGGCGAGGTAGCGGCCGGGGCGGCGGGTGCTTCGGGCGAGTATCGCCAGCGTGGTCGTCTTGCCCGTGCCCGCTCCGGCCTGGATCACCAGGTGTCCGCCCGTGTGGAAGGCGTCGGCGGCGGCCAGTTGCTCGTCGGTGGGCAGGTGCCGAGTGGCCCTCCCCGGGCCGTGCCGGTGGCGCGCATCGGGCGGACGGCTTCGGTTGCGTGGTGTGTGAGTGTCCGGGGCAGGACTCGCTGTCGCCGCCGGAGCGAGGGCGTTGGGGCCGGGGGATTGAGTGAGTAGGAGCGGTCGGACATGAGGTTCCTCCTGCGGGCTGCGCGAGTGACGGGGGGCGAGCCACGGCCGCCGTGTGTGGGGGCGTCGATGGCTGCCGGGGCCGCTGGGCAGCGAGGGGCGCGTGCCGAGCTGCACGCGTCGGCCGGCCAGCGGCGGTTTCCCAGCGCGGCGAGCAGTCGGCAGGGCCGTCGATGGCTGCCTCGGCGCGCACCAGTAACTACCGAGAGTTACTGATGTGGGAACGTTAGCGGATCGCGGGCAGCCGTGGGCGAAAATTTTTTGACCAGCGGTGATGCCTGTGGATAACTGCTCGGGCGGTTGCTCGGCGGGCGTTGTCAGTGCCGTCTGCTTCCATGAATTTCACGCTGGGTCGCGGCAGCGTCGCCGCGGCCGCCCAGCCGATGGGAGGGGGAGCAGATGGAGGCGACCGTAGACTCAGGAGTCGGAGTACGGCACGAACGGAACGGCATGGCGAGACGGTGGGAGATGCGCGCGCGGGATGAGGCCGGGGAGCTCCGGCCGGCCGGCGTCGCACCGTCCGGGTCTGTCCCCGCCACCTCGGCGAGCCACGCGATGGCGGCACAGGCGCTCGCCCGTCATGCGGCGGTGTTCCTGCCGGGCGAGCCGCCGCGTGCCGCGAAGATCGCGCTGTGGAGTCCGGACGGCCGGCCGCTGCCCGAGAGCTCCGGCGCGGCCGAGGCCACCGAGCTGAAGGTCGTACGTCGGCACGGCAACTCCATCCGTAGCCGTACCGTGCCCGCGCTGAGCCTGAGTGTCGCCGACGCCCTGCCGATGCTCGTGCGGGCCCGGCTCGATCCGACGGCGCATCCGGCCACTGCGTGCTGGGGCGCGGCGGCCTTGCACGCGCTCCATCTCGTGGCGCGAGGGCGCATGCTCCCCGGGCTCACCGCCGACGATGTGGATGCCTGGCGCGCCGGTCCGCTGGACGCCGAGGACGCCGCGCAGCTGCGGGCCATCGCCGCTGCCATGCCCTCCGAGGCCCATGCCGTCCCCGTTCCCGGCAGCAAGCCTCTCCAGCTGTACGCGCCGAACGCACTCGTGCGTGCCTTCGTGGACGCCGTCGTCGATGTCCTGCCGCGTACGCCGGCCGCGGCCCACGTGGCGGGTGCCCCGTTCGCCGCGGTGGAGCCGCAGCGGCTGCCGGGCGCGCGGGACTGGGCGGCGGAGGTCGCGGCGGGTGTGGACAGCGGCGTGCGGATCTCCCTTCGGCTGGACCTGGCGGCGCATGAGCTGTTCGACACGTCGGGGGAGAAGGAAGCCGAGCAGGGAGCGGAGCACGGGCCGACGGAGGACGGTGGCGGCAGGGCCGGGGCCGCGGCCGCGGTGCTTCAGGTCAGCCATCTCACCGACCCGACGCTGATCGCCGACGCGCGGCAGCTGTGGGAGGGCGAGGCGCCCGACGGCTTCGGGCCGCGTGCACAGGTGGACACGCTGCTCGCACTGCGCCGGGCGGCCCGCGTCTGGCCGCCGCTCGGCCGGCTGCTGGACCGCCCGGTTCCCGATGTGCTGCCCCTCGATGAGGAGGAGCTGTACGAGCTGCTGGGGGACGCTGCGCCGCGCCTCAAGGCCGCGGGCGTCGCCGTCCACTGGCCCAAGGAGCTGGTCCGCGATCTGACGGCGAGCGCTGTCCTGAGGCCCGCGCCGGGTTCGGCGGCCGACGGCTTCGGGTTCTTCGACGCCGAACGGCTGCTGCGCTTCGAGTGGCAGCTGGCGCTCGGCGGCTCCCCTCTGAGCGACGCCGAGATGAACGTCCTTGCCGAGGCGCACCGTCCCCTGGTGCGGCTGCGTGACCAGTGGGTGCTGGTCGACCCCGCCCTCGTACGCAAAGCCCGTAAGCGGGAGCTGGGATATCTCGACCCGACCGAAGCGCTCGCCGCCACGCTCGCCGGCGAGACCGAGGTCGACGGGGAGCGCGTCGACGTGGTGCCGCTCGGCGCGCTGGCCGACCTCCGTGCCCGTCTGACCAGCGACGCGGCGCCGCTGGAGAAGCCCGCAGGGCTGCGGGCCACCCTTCGTGACTACCAGCTGCACGGTCTGGCCTGGCTCGATCGCATGACCGCCCTCGGACTCGGGGGCTGCCTCGCCGACGACATGGGTCTGGGCAAGACCGTCACCACCATCGCCCTGCACCTGCACCGGAATCACCCCGATCCGACCCTCGTGGTCTGCCCGGCCTCGCTGCTCGGCAACTGGCAGCGGGAGATCGAGCGGTTCGCGCCCGGCGTGCCGGTACGGCGCTTCCACGGGACCGGCCGCAGCCTGGCCGACCTGCACGAGGGCGGCTTCGTCCTCACCACGTACGGCACGATGCGCAGCAGCGCCCAGCGGCTGGCCGAGTGTTCCTGGGGGCTGATCGTCGCCGACGAGGCGCAGCACGTGAAGAATCCGCAGTCGTCCACGGCCAAGGCGCTGCGCACGATCGGGGCGCCCGCCCGGGTGGCCCTCACGGGCACGCCCGTGGAGAACAACCTTTCCGAGTTGTGGGCCCTGCTCGACTGGACCACGCCCGGACTGCTCGGACCGCTCAAGACCTTCCGTGCCCTGCACGCCCGTGATGTCGAGGGCGGCGAGGTGCCCGGGGCCGCGGAGCGTCTCGCCCGGCTCGTCCGGCCGTTCATCCTGCGGCGGAAGAAGGCCGACCCCGGGATCGCGCCGGAGCTGCCGCCGAAGACGGAGACCGACCATCCGGTGCCGCTGGGCCGCGAGCAGGTGGCGCTCTACGAGGCGGCCGTCCGCGAGACCCTGGCCCGTATCGAGGCGGCTGACGGCATGGCGCGGCGCGGCCTGGTGATGAAGCTGCTGACCGCGCTCAAACAGATCTGCAACCATCCCGCGCAGTACCTGAAGGAGACCGTGCCCGGGCTCGCCGCGCGTTCGGGGAAGCTGGAGCTGCTCGACGAACTGCTGGACACGATCCTCGCCGAGGACGGCTCCGTGCTGATCTTCACGCAGTACGTGGAGATGGCGCGCCTCCTCGAAGAGCACTTGGGGGCGCGCGGCGTGCCCGCCCAGTTGCTGCACGGCGGCACCCCCGTCGCCCAGCGGGAGGCGATGGTCGACCGTTTCCAGGCGGGCGAAGTCCCGGTGTTCCTGCTGTCCTTGAAGGCGGCCGGTACCGGGCTGAACCTGACGCGCGCCGGCCATGTGATCCATTACGACCGCTGGTGGAACCCGGCCGTCGAGGAGCAGGCGACCGACCGGGCCTACCGGATCGGGCAGACCCAGCCGGTGCAGGTCCACCGGCTGGTCACGGAGGGGACGGTGGAGGACCGGATCGCCGAACTGCTCGCCGCGAAGCGTTCCTTGGCCGAGGCCGTGCTCACCGGCGGTGAGGCGGCCCTGACGGAGCTCACCGACGCGGAACTCGCCGACCTCGTCACCTTGAGGAGGGCGGCATGACCGGCGACCGGCACGATGACGATGAGTTCCTCGAGGACGAGCAGCACGATGGGCCCGAGGTGGAGTCGGCGTCCGCGGCCATGGGGGTAGGGCTGGAGCGGGTCCGCCGGGAGCTGGAGCGCGGACGGGCCTTGGCGCGGGCACGTGAGGCCGCAGCGGAGGCCAGCCGTGCTCTGGCCGCCGAGGGCGAGCCGGATGGCGCGGAGCGCGCGGAGGCCGGTCCGGGTGACGGCACGGACGAGGACGCGGAGCACCGTACGGGCGGGGGTGCGGAGCGCGGTACGGAGCACGGCGATGCGGCCGGGGAGAGTGGAGTCGGACAGGTGCCTGCGGGCGGGCAGGCGTCCGGTGAGGTGCGGCGGAGTGCGGCGGCCGAGCGCGCGCGGCGGGCGGTCCGTCGTACGGGGCAGAGGCCGCAGAGCGTTTCGAGTGAGGCTGGTGAGCCGGCGGCGGCGGGTGACGGGACGGGGGACGCCGGGCGGCCGGCAGCTGCGGTCGGCGGGGACGAGGAACGGCGGAGCCGGGGAGCGGAACGGGCCCGGCAGGCGCTGAAGCGGGCGGCCCCGGAGGCCAGGCGTGCCCGGGAAGAAGCGTCCCGGCCGCAGCCCCAGGAGGCGGCGCAGGGCGCGGAGACGGCCGAGGACGGCGCGGCGCAGACGGCCGTGCGCCGGAGTGCGGCCGCGGAACGAGCCCGCCAAGCGGTGTCCCGTACGGGACGCGCCAAGCCACGCACCGAAGCCGATCGCGGCAACGCAGGCCGCGACGGAGCGGGCCGCGCCGGCACAAGCCGCACCGGACACGACCGCACCGAACAAGACCGTGCCGAAGCGCGCCGCGGCGACGTGGACCGTGCCGATGCAGGCCCTGTCGGTGCGGGCCCTGTCGGTGCGGGCCGTGCCGAAGGCGACTCGGCCGCGCGGCGCCCGAAGGAGAAGCGTCCGAGGCACTGGGCCCCGGGAGACAGCCGTCCGGAGGCGAGCAGCCCCGATGCGGCGCCGACCGACGCGGGTCTCAGCGCCCGTCCAGCTGCCGTCCCGCCCAAGTCGGCCGACACCCCGCACGGGCTCGCCCGAGTGGGAAACGCCCTGGCGGGCGCCCGAGGGACCGCGAGCACCCCGGACAACGACGCCGAAGCGACCGACGGCGCCGAGGCGATTGACGGCGCAGAGGCGACAAGCCGAAGCACCGGCACGAGCGGAGCCACCGCATCGGGCGCGGCCACAGCCACCGGCACGGGCGCACCCGCCGGGCGGGCGCGGGTCTTTCCGGCGGTGGCGGCCGGTGCCGGGGACGGTGCGGAGTTCGCCGAGACCTGGTGGGGGCGGGCGTGGCTCGACGCCCTGGAGAGCACCGCGCTGGACACGGCGCGGCTCGCGCGTGGCCGGGAGTACGCAGCCGGCGGGCACGTCGGCCGGATCACCGTGGCGCCGGGACGCATCTCCGCACCCGTGACGGGCAGCAGGCCGTACCCCTACCGGGCCGAACTCCGTCTGCGGCCCTTCCCGGACGCCGTGTGGGAGGCCTTCCTCGACGGGGTCGCCGCCCGGCCCGCGCACCTGGCCGCGCTGCTGGGCAGGACCCTGCCGCGGGCGCTGGCCGAGCGCCAGGACGAGGCGGGCGTACGGCTGCTGCCGGGCCCCGGAGACCTCGTGCCGCGGTGTTCGTGCCCCGACCGCGGGCACCCCTGCAAGCACGCCGCTGCGCTGTGCTTCCAGGCCGCCCGCCTGCTGGACGCCGACCCGTTCGTGCTGCTCCTCATGCGCGGGCGCGACGAGCGGGAACTGCTCGACGAGCTGTCGCGGCGCAACGCTACGCACAGCGCCCATACGGAGCGCGCGACCCGTGCAACGCTCCCCGCGGTACCCGCGCGCGCCGTCCTGCACGCGCAACGGGAACTTCCGCCGCTGCCCCCGCCGTTGCCCGTACCGGAGTACCCGGGACGGCCCCCGGTGCTGCCGTCGGCCGACGATCCCGCCATCGACCCGGCCGCCGTCGAGCTGCTCGCCGCCGATGCCGCGGCCAGGGCACGGGCCTGCCTGATCGCGGCACAGGAAGGAGCCACAGGAGCCACCCACGCGCTGTCACACTCCGACACCGCTTCCTCGAAGCACCTCGGCCCCCGGCCGTCCGGCGCCGCCCCGAAGCACCCCGGCGCCCGGCCGTCCGGCGCCGCCCCCAACCACCCTGCCGTCGCGCCCGGGGAAGACACCGCCTCGCCCTTCCCCGCCCGTTCCCTCTGGGAGGACGCCGTGCGGCTGGTCGCCGGGGCGCACCCCACCTCCGGGCTGACCGCCAGCACCCGGGAGCTGTACCGCGGCGTCGCCGAGGCCACGGGCCGGCCGGTGACCGACGTCGCGCGGGCCGTCGCCGCCTGGCGGCAGGGCGGTGCCGAGGGGCTGAGCCTCCTGGAGACGACGTGGGACCCGCCGGCCGGTGACTTCGACCGTGCCCGCAGTGCCCTGTCCGCCGCCGACCTCCCCGCGCTGCGGCCCCGGCACAACCACCTCACCGACGCCGGCCGCGGCATACAGCTCCGCTTCGGCCGCGACGGCCGCTGGTACCCGTACGAATCCGACCCGGGGACGGAGGACTGGTGGCCCACCGGGCGCGCCGACTCCGACCCCGTGGGCGCCCTCACCCCGTTGCTCACCACTGAATAGAGTCACCCCGTGGAAGGCCTCGACACTCTCACCAACGCCCTGGCGCGGCGCACGCCCGAACAGCTCGCCGCGCTCCTCGCCCGGCACGCCGAGCCGCTCTCCCGCCGCCCGGCCCCGGGGCGGCTCCGTGAACTGGCCGCCTCTCTGTGGTCGTACGAGACGCTGCACCAGGTGGTGCTCGGGCTCGACAGACCGGGCCTTCAGGTGCTGGCCGTCACCGCCCGGCTCAGCCAGGAGCGCGCCAGGGAAGCCGCGCACGGGCCCGCCGCGCCCGAGCCGGGCAGCGGCTACCAGTCCCTCATGGCCCATCGTCTGGCGTTCCCGGACCTCGCGGCGGAGTCGGTGCCGGTGGCGGACGTGTGCGCGGCCCTGGCGGCGGCCGGGCCCGGCGGCGGCGCGGACGCGGAGGCCGTGGGCGCGGTGCTGGAGGCGCTGTACGAAACGGGGCTCGCCGCGCCGACGGAGGACGGCGCCGTCGTCGTACCGCCGCGCACGGCACAGCTGATCGGCGGCCACGATCTCGGGGCCTTCGCGCCCGCGTGCCCGCCCCCGTACGCCGCGGGCGCGGACACCGGGGGAGAGGCGGGCGCCGCCCCCGTGGGCGAGCAGGCGCTGACCGCCGAGTCGCAGGCCGCGGCCGCCGCGCTCGCCGGGGCGCTGGAGCGGCTGCTCGCGGCGCTGGCCGAGCAGCCGGCTGCGCTGCGCAGGTCGGGCGGGCCCGCCGTACGGGAGATCAAGCGGCTGGCGAAGGCCGCCGGCACCACCGAGCCGCGCACCCGGCTCCTCCTCGACCTCCTGCTCGCCGCCGATCTGATCGCCCTGACCCGCACCCCCGGCGGCACCGTCGCGCTGCCCACCGGCGGTTACGACGACTGGCTGGCGCTGCCGCCCGGGGAGCGGCTGCTGCCCGTCCTCACCGCGTGGGCCGGGCACTGGGCGATCGCGACCTGGACGCCGTTCGGGGAGACGCCGACGGCTCTGGAACGCGGGGACGACCGGCGCGCGCCCGCGCTGCGCCACGGACTGCTCGCCGCGCTCGCCACCGCCACCGGCGACGGGTCCCGCCCCGGTGTGCCGATCCCGGCCCCGGACGCCCCCTCGCTGGAGGCGCTGCGGCCGCTGATCACGGTCACCGCCTGGCACCGCCCGCTGGCCGTCGCTGACGAACCGCTGATCCTCGAACGCGCCGCCCACACCCTCGACGAGGCCGCCTTCCTCGGCCTCGTCGCGCACGGCACGCTCACTCCCCTCGGCCGGGCCCTGCTCCGCGCGGAGACCGACGCCGCGCCGGAACCGCTGCGTACGGCGCTGCGTACGCTGCTCCCGCCCCCGCTCGAAGAGGCCCTGTTTCAGGGCGATCTGACGGCCATCGTCCCCGGGCCGCCCGCCGCTGGGCTGTCCGCGCTGCTCGCGCTCGCCGCCGACCGGGAGTCCGAGGACAGCGATACCGCGTGGCGGTTCAGCGGCGCTTCCGTCCGCCGGGCGCTGGACGCCGGCCGCACCGCCGACGCGCTGATCGACGACCTCACCGCGGTGTCCGCCACCGGTCCGCTGCCGCACCCGCTCACGTATCTGATCAAGGACACCGCGCGCACGCACGGGCGCATACGGGTCGTGCGCGCCGGCTGCTGCATCCGTTCGGACGACACCGCGCTGGTGGCGGAGCTGACCGCGCACCGGGGGCTGCGCGACCTCGGGCTGCGGGCCATCGCACCGACCGTCCTCGTCAGCGCGCGGGAGCCCGGCCCCACCCTCGAAGCGCTGCGTGCGGCCGGTTACGCCCCGGCGCTCGAAGCGGAGACCGGTAGCACCGTCGTCGAACGCGCCCCCGCACACCGCAGCCAGGCGCCGCTCCGGAAGCCCGTCGACCACCTCGCCGTGGCCCGGCGTCTCCTGGAGCAGGAGCGTCAACAGGAGTGACCGCCCCGAGCGGGCCGAGTGGGAGGAAGCCCTCCGGCCGGCTGTCCGTGCGTCCGGAGAGCCTCCCGCCTCATGATCGACTACGTGGCGCGTGAGGTCAACGAGGGCCGCTGCCCGCCGGCCCCTCCGGCAGAATGGCGGGGTGCGGCTGGAAGCGATCACATGGGAACGGCTGACCGACGCGCTCGCCGAGGAGGCGGTGAGCAGGACGACGCAGGACGGCAGCCCCTGGCTGCGGGTGGGCATCGACGCGGCCCCGGCCGCGCGCCCCGGGGAGCTGGCCGGACGGCTCGCCGAGGCACTGCGGCTGCGCGGCAGGTTCGTACAGAAGAGCGGCACGTACGGGTTCCTGCGGCCGGCATCGCTCCGCCTGGAGTACGGGCGGCACGATCCGGACGCGTACTACGACGAGTGGTTCGACCGGCAGGCGCTCTGGCGCGAGGTGTTCAACCCGCTGGAGCCCGGCGGCAGCGGCCGGGTGCTCCCGGACCTGTGGGACCCGGAACGGGACCGTGCGACGCGCAGCCCGTACGTGCAGCTGCCGCCCGGCGGTGTCCTGCTGCTGCACGGGCCGCTGCTGCTCGGACAGTGGTTCCCGTTCGACCTGACCGTGCACCTCGGCCTGTCGCAGGGCGCACTGGAGCGGCGCACGGAGGCCGCCGAGCGGTGGACGCTGCCGGCGTTCGTGCGGTACGAGGCGGAGGTCGCGCCCCGGGAGACCGCCGACGTGGTCGTACGGGCGGACGATCCGCGGCGTCCGGCGTGGGGCGGCATCAGCCGTGGCGGCGGGGTCTGATCCCGACGCGGCCGGCGGGGCCGGGTCCGGCTGATGGGCCCTCACTCGCCCTTGATCAACTGGCCGTTACGGTAAGGGCCATGGCAATCGATGAGGTGGACGGCCGGGCGGAGCTGCCGGGCAGGACCGGGCCGACGGCGACCGTGGAGGCGCGGCCGCGAGCGGTCGGCGCGGTCCGGACGATGTACGCGCCGGACCACGACGGCGATCCGGACCCCGGCGAGATTGTATGGACGTGGGTGCCGTACGAGGAGAACGACGGGCGCGGCAAGGACCGGCCCGTGCTGGTCGTCGCCCGAGAGGCGGCGGGCACGCTGCTCGCCGTGCAGCTGTCCAGCAAGCGGCACGACGACCACGAGTGGGTGGCGATCGGCGCCGGGCCGTGGGACCGGGCCGGGCGGCCCTCGTGGGTCGACCTGGACCGGGTGCTGCGGGTGCATCCGGAAGGGATGCGCCGGGAGGCCTGCGCGCTGGACCGGGGCCGTTTCAACCTGGTGGTGAACCGGCTGCGGGAACGGTACGGCTGGCGCTGACAGGCCCGGGCCGGACCGGAGCGGCGGCACCGCTGCGGTCCTCGGCGGCGCGTTTCCGGAGCATCAGCCCTTCCCGAGCATCAGCCGTCGTCGGCCGCCGCCAGGAGCTTGAGGACGGTGTTCCAGTTGCGGGCGGTGGCCGTGACGCCCAGCTTCAGGCTCGCCGAGGTGACGGCCGTGGCGAGCCGCGAGCGCCCGACACCGTCCGGGCACCACAGGTACAGGTCGCGGCCGAGCAGCCGGAACGTGTCGGGTGCGTACCCGGCAAGGTCCAGGGCGTCCAGCGGGGCCGTGTCGGCGGGCGGCTCCGACAGGAACACCAGATGCAGTGTCTTGGGCTCCGCGGTGGCCTCGGGATAGGGGTTGGCCGCCACGGCGGCGGCGATGTCGTCGCGGGTGCGGACCATGACCGGCACCGGGAAGCCCAGGGCGGCGGCAAAACCGGTCTCCAGGGTGCGCGCGGTCTCCTCCGGCGGGGTGCCGGGGTCGGCGAAGACGATGTTGCCGGTCTGGAGGAGGACGGTGACGTCCCCGAAGCCCAGCTCCGCCATCAGCGCGCGCTGCCGCGCCACGGGGAACCTGTTGTGCCCTCCGACGTTGATTCCGCGGAGGAGGGCGACCTGGCGGGGCATGAGAAGGACCTTTCGCGGACGGAGCGGCAGGCTCCGGGAGGACGCGGACGACGGCTCAGAACAGCGGCTGGGGCAGCACTCCCTCCAGCGCCAGGAGCTGCCGCTTGGTCTCCAGGCCGCCGCCGAAACCGCCGAGCCCGCCGCCGCTCTCCACGACGCGGTGGCACGGCACGACCACCGGCAGCGGATTGGACCCCATGGCGGCGCCGACCGCGCGGGCCGCGCCCGGCTCCCCGACCCGGTCGGCCAGGTCCTGATAGCCGACCACCGTGCCGTACGGGACGTGGGCGGCCAGCTCGCGCAGCACCCGCTCGTTGAACCCCGAGGACAGCGACCAGTCCAGCGGGACCGTGAAGTCGCGCAGCTCACCGGCGAAGTACGCCACAAGCTCCGCGGCGGCCGTGTCCACGGCGGATATCGCCGCGACCGGCTCGGGACCGAACGTCCCGCGCAGCCGCGCGAGGGCCCTGGCCCGGGCCCGCTCGTCGGCGTGGAAGACGACCAGGGCCAGACCGGCGCCGGTGCCCGCGAGCAGCAGCGGGCCGATGGGCGTGGCCAGCATGCGCCAGGCCCAGTCGCGCGGCGGCCGGGCCGGCGTCCGGCCGCCGTCGTCCGCGGGCCCCGGGGCCGCCCCGGTGCCCCCGGCGGCCGCGGTCGCGGGGATTCCGTACTCCTCGGAAATCGTCACGGCTTCAGCCTAGGACCGCCCACTGACAATCGCCGCGGGAGCGGGGATGCGGCCACCGCTCCCGGCGGCAGGGGCCCGTGGCCCCGGTCGGACGGCCTACGCGGCCGGAACCGAGAAGCCGGCGTCCTTCACGGCGTCCCGCACGACGTCCGGCTTGTTGGTGATGATGCCGTCCACGCCCCAGCCCGCGACCTTCTTGGCCGTGTCCGCGTCGTTGACGGTCCAGGTGTAGACCTCCAGCGGACGCCCGTGCGCACCGGCGAACGCGTGCACGGCCGACACGTAGGCCATGTTCACGGTCGTGTGGCTGGGGTTGATCTGGTCGGCGAACTTCGCGTACTTGGGCAGGTCGGCGACGGCCGGAGTGCCGAGGAAGCCGGTCTTGACGTCCGGGCGCAGCTCGTGGACCTTCTTGACCGCGTCGGCGTTGAAGCTCTGGATGATCAGCCGGTTCTTCACGTGCCGCCGGTCCATCCACCCCTCCCGCTTCAGCTCCTTGATCGTCTGCGCCTCGATGCCCGGGTAGAGCTCGGGGGACTTCAGCTCCAGCAGCAGCTTCTGGTGGTTGTGGCTGACGGCGTCCATGTAGCGCTCGAGGGTGGGGACCCGCTCGCCCTTGAACTTCGCGCCGAACCAGCTGCCGGCGTCCAGCTTCCGGATCTCCGAGAGGGTGAAGTCGGAGATCTTCCACGGGGAGCGGTCCGGGTACAGCTCCTCCACGTTGGTCGTCCGGTTGAGCGTCGTGTCGTGCATGACGATCAACTTGCCGTCCTTGGTGCGCTGGACGTCGTTCTCCACCCAGTCGATGCCCATGCGGTGCGCCGCATTGATCGCGGCGATGGTGTTCTCGGGGGCGTACGCCGAGGCGCCTCGGTGGGCGACGGTGACCGGTCTGTTCGAATGGTCCGCGGCCTGGGCGGCGGCAGCGGGGAGGCTGAACGCCGTCAGCCCCACGAGCACGCCGGCAGCGGCGGCAACAGGGCGCATGTGCATACGGACTCCTCGGAATCGTCGTCGTCGGCGGGGGGTGGTCGGCGGCAGGTTCCCAGCGGCGGTGTACTGGAAGATAGGTCAGGGATGGACATAAATTGAACGAGAAGTGTCGTGTGTTCCGGGTTTGGGGCCGTCCGTGGACGGTTTCTGTGACCGTGGCGACGCCATGAAGGTCCTGGCCAGGCCCGAAGAACCACCGCTTGGCCGGTGTGCGCGGACGCGCGGTGACAGATCGTCGTCTTTTCGCCGCGTGGCGGCTTTGGCTGGTTCATCCCTTACGTGCCGTCGCCGCCTCGCATAGGGGTGCAAGCGGAAGCCGGGGCGCCGGGGGCGGGACGAGCGCCATGGCCTGACGTGACCGGGCGTATCCGGACCGTCGCCGCGGGCGTTCCGGACCCCCGTTGTCAGTGGCGGGTCGTACGGTTGATGACATGCGGCCCGTTTCCCAGATCGAACGCACGGTGGCGCCTTTCGAGGTCGTCAGCCCGTATCAGCCCAGCGGCGACCAGCCGGCGGCCATCGCCGAGCTGGAGCAGCGCATTCGCGGCGGTGAGAAGGACGTCGTCCTGCTGGGCGCGACCGGCACCGGCAAGTCGGCGACGACCGCGTGGATGATCGAGAAGCTGCAGCGCCCGACCCTCGTGATGGCGCCCAACAAGACCCTCGCGGCCCAGCTCGCCAACGAATTCCGCGAGCTCCTGCCGAACAACGCCGTCGAGTACTTCGTCTCGTACTACGACTACTACCAGCCCGAGGCGTACGTCCCGCAGTCGGACACGTACATCGAGAAGGACTCCTCGATCAACGAAGAGGTCGAGCGGCTCCGCCACTCCGCGACCAATTCGCTGCTCACCCGGCGGGACGTGGTCGTGGTCTCGTCCGTCTCCTGCATCTACGGCCTGGGTACGCCCCAGGAGTACGTCGACCGGATGGTCCCCCTCAAGGTCGGCGACGAGATCGACCGCGACCAGCTGCTGCGCCGCTTCGTCGACATCCAGTACACCCGGAACGACATGTCGTTCACCCGTGGCACCTTCCGGGTGCGCGGCGACACCATCGAGATCTTCCCGGTCTACGAAGAGCTGGCCGTCCGCATCGAGATGTTCGGTGACGAGATCGAGGCGCTGTCGACGCTGCACCCGATCACGGGCGAGGTCATCAGCGACGACCAGCAGCTGTACGTCTTCCCCGCGAGCCACTACGTGGCGGGCCCCGAGCGCATGGAGAAGGCGATCGCCGGCATCGAGGCCGAGCTGGCCGACCAGCTCGCCAAGATGGAGAAGCAGGGCAAGCTCCTGGAGGCCCAGCGCCTCCGGATGCGCACGACGTACGACATCGAGATGATGCGCCAGATCGGCACCTGCTCCGGCATCGAGAACTACTCGCTGCACATCGACGGCCGTGCGCCGGGCAGCGCGCCGAACACCCTCCTCGACTACTTCCCCGAGGACTTCCTCCTGGTCATCGACGAGTCGCACGTCACCGTGCCGCAGATCGGCGCGATGTACGAGGGCGACGCCTCCCGCAAGCGGACCCTGGTCGACCACGGCTTCCGGCTGCCGTCGGCGCTGGACAACCGCCCGCTGAAGTGGGAGGAGTTCCAGGAGCGCATCGGACAGGCGGTCTACCTCTCCGCGACCCCGGGCCAGTACGAGCTCTCGCGCGCCGACGGCCACGTGGAGCAGATCATCCGCCCGACCGGCCTGGTCGACCCCGAGGTCGTCGTCAAGCCCACCGACGGGCAGATCGACGACCTGGTCCACGAGATCCGCACGCGCACCGAGAAGGACGAGCGCGTCCTGGTCACCACGCTCACCAAGAAGATGGCCGAGGACCTCACGGACTACTTCCTGGAGCTCGGCATCCAGGTGCGCTACCTGCACAGCGACGTGGACACGCTGCGCCGCGTGGAGCTGCTGCGCGAGCTGCGCGCCGGTGAGTACGACGTGCTGGTCGGCATCAACCTCCTCCGGGAGGGCCTGGACCTGCCCGAGGTCTCCCTCGTGGCGATCCTCGACGCCGACAAGGAGGGCTTCCTGCGGTCGGGCACGTCCCTGATCCAGACGATCGGCCGTGCGGCGCGCAACGTCTCGGGCCAGGTGCACATGTACGCCGACAAGGTCACCCCGGCGATGGCCAAGGCCATCGACGAGACCAACCGGCGCCGCGAGAAGCAGCTCGCGTACAACAAGGAGCACGGCATCGACCCGCAGCCGCTCCGCAAGAAGATCAACGACATCGTCGCGACGATCGCGCGCGAGGAGGTCGACACCCAGGAGCTGCTGGGCACGGGGTACCGCAAGGGCGCCGACGGCAAGGACGCCAAGGGCAAGGCGCCGGTGCCCGAGCTGGGCGGCGCGGCGGAGAAGGGCGGCAAGAGCGGCAGGAAGAAGGCCGCCGCGACCCCGACCGACCGGCCCGCTGCCGAGCTGGCCGAGATGATCGAGGAGATGACGGAGCGCATGCGGGCGGCCGCGGCGGAGCTGCAGTTCGAGGTCGCCGCCCGGCTGCGCGACGAGGTGGGCGAGCTGAAGAAGGAGCTGCGCCAGATGAGGGAGGCCGGGCTGAAGTAGGCCGGCTCACGGGGAAAACGGTAGGCGTACGGGCTCGTCCCGTGCGCCTACCGGCATGTCGAGAGGAAGGCGGGGCGGTCCGTGCACCTGCCGCGACCAGCGTTTTTGCCTAACTCTTTACTTTCTTATGGGGTTCCTTTACTCTCAATGGTGCGGAGGGGAGTATTCCCTGCTGCGGCGTACCCGTCATCACGGATCGGATGGAGATCCCGGGGCGTCGGCCCACAGCGTCGCGGAGCACAGCGCGCGATCTCGGGCGGAAGAGACCTCCGGCAGCGACGACGCTGTGGTGTTGTGACGAATCTGCCGGAGGAACAGTGGACGTTTCCCTGACCATGTGGGTGCTGACCATTCTCGGTCTGTGCGCCCTCATCGCCGCCGATTTCTTCATCGGCGGCCGCAAGCCCCATGACGTATCGATCAAGGAAGCCGGTCTGTGGACCGGCGTCTGGGTCGCCCTCGCCGCCCTCTTCGGGCTCGGACTCCTGCTCTTCGCGGGCGGGCAGCCGGCCGGAGAGTTCTTCGCCGGCTTCATCACCGAGAAGTCCCTCAGCGTCGACAACCTCTTCGTCTTCGTCCTGATCATGGCGAAGTTCGCGGTCCCGTCGATATACCAGCAGCGCGTCCTGATGGTCGGCGTGCTGATCGCACTGGTGCTGCGGGCCGTCTTCATCGGCGCCGGCGCGGCGATCATCGCCAACTTCTCCTGGGTCTTCTACCTCTTCGGCGCCTTCCTCATCTGGACGGCCTGGAAGCTCATCCAGGAGGCGCGGGCCGAGGAGCAGGACGAGGAGTTCGAGGAGAACCGCTTCCTGAAGATGGTCGAGCGGCGCTTCCCGTCGACCGACCGGTACCACGGCACGAAGCTGTTCATCGTGGAGAACGGCAAGCGCCTGATGACGCCGATGCTGATCGTCATGCTGGCGATCGGCACCACCGACGTCCTCTTCGCGCTGGACTCGATCCCCGCGATCTTCGGCCTCACCCAGGACCCGTACATCGTCTTCACCGCCAACGCCTTCGCCCTGATGGGTCTGCGGCAGCTGTACTTCCTCATCGGCGGCCTGCTGAAGAAGCTGGTCCACCTCTCGTACGGCCTGTCGGTCATCCTCGGCTTCATCGGCGTGAAGCTGGTGCTGCACGCCCTGCACGAGTCCGGGGTGCACGTCCCGGAGATCAGCATCCCGGTCTCGCTGGGCGTCATCTGCGCCGTGCTGATCATCACGACGATCACCAGCCTGCGGGCCTCCAAGAAGCAGGCACAGGCCGAGGCGGCCGCCGCCGACGGCCCGGAGGACAAGGACAAGAAGGCGATAGGCGCCTGACCGCCTGACGCCGGCACAAGGGTGCGCGGTGTACGGGCCCTGCCCGTACACCGCGCCGTCGTGTCTACCGGTGGCTCTACCAGCCGCGCTCGCGCCACTCCGCGAGGTGCGGGCGCTCCGCGCCGAGGGTGGTGTCGGCGCCGTGGCCCGGGTAGACCCAGGTCTCGTCCGGGAGCTGCTCGAAGAGCTTGCTCTCCACGTCGTTGAGCAGGCTCGTGAAGTTCTCCGCATTGCCGCGGGTGTTGCCGACCCCGCCGGGGAAGAGGCAGTCGCCCGTGAAGAGGTGCGGGTGGCCGTGCGGGTCGTCGTAGACCAGGGCGATGCTGCCGGGGGTGTGGCCGACCAGGTGGCGTGCGGTGAGCGTGACCCGCCCGACGGTGAGGGTGTCGCCGTCGTCGACCAGCACGTCCGTCGGTACGGGAATGCCCTCGGCGTCGTAGCGGCCGGCGAAGGTCCGCGCGCCGGTCCGCTCGACCACCTCGCCGAGCGCTCCCCAGTGGTCCTGGTGCTGGTGCGTGGTGACGACCGAGGAGATCCCGCCCTCGCCGATCAGCCCGAGGAGCGTCTCCGGCTCCGCGGCGGCGTCGATCAGCAGCTGCTCATCCGTCGCGCGACAGCGCAGCAGATAGGCGTTGTTGTCCATCGGACCGACCGCGATCTTGGAAATGATCAGGTCGGTCAGCTCGTGTACGTCGGCCGGTCCGCCGACCTTGACTGCTCCGGTGTACGCCATGCCCGCAGCCTACTGGCCGGGTACGGGGAAGCGCCGGGCGCGGGGCCCGCGTCCGCACCCTCACTCGCCGCCGGGCTCAGCGGTCCGGCAGCTCCGGCAGGGCGGCGCCGTCGGCGGTGGTGAGGCCGGTGCCCGCCGTGCGGCCGGTGAGCCAGCCGACGAGCGCGGTCGGCGCGCCGGTGACGGTGAGCGGGGTGCCGTCCGCGCGGCCCGTCCGCCAGCTCCGCCCGTCGTCGGTGCGCAGCTCCAGCGCGGCGACCTGCCCGTTGTCCTTCAGCCGCCGCTCCGCGAGGAAGGCCAGCTCGGCGTCCACGTACTCGGTGGCCAGGTGGTCGACCGTGTAGCCGACCCCGAGGTCCACGTGGTGCAGCTCGACCTCGGCGAGGCGGCGGAAGGGCAGCCGTCCGGCCCGCTCGGTGACGCCGTTCCGCATCTCGACCTCGTACGACAGGCGCTCGGGGCCCAGGTCGGCGCAGGCCGCTTCCCAGCGCTCGGCACTGGACCGCAGGTCTTCCACGTGAGCGGCCAGCGGGCGCGCCGCGTCCCGCTCGATGTCGGCGTCGCGGACGCCGGGGGAGGCGTACATCGGCGTGCGGGTGCCCGTCCGTGCCCAGGTGAGGAGGTTGACGAGGGCGTCGGCGTTGCGGGCGAGGTGGGCGAGCACATGGCCGCGGGTCCAGCCGGGCAACAGGGAGGGCTCGCCGACGGCCTCGTCGTCGAGCTTGGCCACGGAGACCAGCAGGCGGTCGGTGGCGGCGTGGACGGCTGCCGTGTCGTACGCGAATTCCTGTGCGATGTCGGTCATGGACCGAAGCTAGCGCCGCCACCGGCGCCGCGGGAGTCGGCGCGCGTCGCCAGCCGGGAGCGCGCGGGGAGCCGGGCGCGCGCCAGGAGGAAGGTACGGGCCGGCCGCGGTGTTGGGGGAAGAGGCGGTCCGGGCCCGTCCGTGCGGGTGCCGGCTTCCGTCCCGCTTTGCCTCTCGGACGCGAATGCGCAGGTCGCGAGGGGTGCGGAAGGTTCGGGAGCGGGCATTGTCAGACCCCGGAGTTACGGTGAAGGACGCGGTGGGATCCGCCGTCCGGCGCGGCCGTGACCAGGTGTCCGGCGCGGCGCGACCAGACGTCCGGATCCCCCGTGCAGCAGGCCGCTCGACGGTGGTGCGCCGGGGTACCGGTGCTTTCGCGTCAGCGGAGCGCCGCCCGGCCACACCTTCGGGTGAACCCGGTCGGCGGAAACCGTAAATCGAATGCACGTGCTATAGGCTCGTGTGTGGCATCGAAACGACATTGACAGACATTGCCGCGGCGGCCCCCATACCCTGGGGCGGGGGTGCGCGGCACCCCGCCCTCTCACGAAAGGTGCCGACCGGCGTGACAGACCGTCTCATCGTCCGTGGCGCTCGCGAGCACAACCTCCGCAACGTCTCGCTCGACCTCCCCCGCGATTCCCTCATCGTGTTCACGGGCCTCTCGGGGTCGGGCAAGTCCTCGCTCGCGTTCGACACGATCTTCGCCGAGGGCCAGCGGCGCTACGTCGAGTCGCTGTCCTCGTACGCCCGGCAGTTCCTCGGGCAGATGGACAAGCCCGACGTGGACTTCATCGAGGGCCTCTCCCCGGCGGTCTCGATCGACCAGAAGTCGACATCGCGCAACCCGCGCTCGACGGTCGGCACCATCACCGAGGTCTACGACTACCTCCGCCTGCTTTTCGCCCGCATCGGCAAGCCGCACTGCCCCGAGTGCGGCCGGCCGATCGCCCGCCAGTCGCCGCAGGCCATCGTGGACAAGGTCCTGGAGCTCCCCGAGGGCAGCCGCTTCCAGGTGCTCTCGCCGCTCGTCCGCGAGCGCAAGGGCGAGTTCGTCGACCTCTTCTCCGACCTGCAGACCAAGGGCTACAGCCGGGCCAGGGTCGACGGCGAGACGATCCAGCTCTCCGACCCGCCGAAGCTCAAGAAGCAGGAGAAGCACACGATCGAGGTGGTCGTCGACCGCCTCACCGTCAAGGACAGTGCCAAGCGCCGGCTGACCGACTCCGTGGAGACCGCGCTCGGCCTCTCCGGCGGCATGGTCATCCTCGACTTCGTCGACCTCGACGCCGACGATCCGCAGCGCGAGCGGATGTACTCGGAGCACCTCTACTGCCCCTACGACGACCTGTCGTTCGAGGAGCTGGAGCCCCGGTCCTTCTCCTTCAACTCGCCCTTCGGCGCCTGCCCCGAGTGCACCGGCATCGGTACGCGCATGGAGGTCGACCCCGAGCTGATCGTCCCGGACGAGGACAAGTCGCTCGACGAGGGCGCCATCCACCCCTGGTCGCACGGCCACAACAAGGAGTACTTCGGCCGGCTGATCGGCGCGCTCGCCGACGCGCTCGGCTTCCGTACCGACATCCCGTGGGCCGGCCTGCCGCAGCGCGCCAAGAAGGCCCTGCTCAACGGGCACCGGACCCGCATCGAGGTGCGCTACCGCAACCGCTACGGCCGGGAGCGGGCGTACACCACGCCGTTCGAGGGGGCCCTGCCGTTCGTCCGGCGGCGGCACTCCGAGGCGGAGAGCGACTCCAGCCGCGAGCGCTTCGAGGGGTACATGCGCGAGGTGCCCTGCCCGACCTGTGAGGGCACGCGCCTGAAGCCGATCGTGCTGGCCGTCACCGTGCAGGGCAAGTCCATCGCCGACGTCGCGGCCATGTCCATCAGCGACTGCGCCGACTTCCTGCGCGACATGAAGCTGGACGCCCGCCAGAAGAAGATCGCCGAGCGGGTGCTCAAGGAGGTCAACGAGCGGCTGCGGTTCCTGGTCGACGTCGGCCTGGACTACCTCTCGCTGAACCGCGCGGCCGGCACGCTCTCCGGCGGCGAGGCCCAGCGCATCCGGCTCGCCACCCAGATCGGCTCCGGCCTGGTCGGCGTGCTGTACGTGCTCGACGAGCCGTCCATCGGCCTGCACCAGCGGGACAACCACCGCCTGATCGAGACCCTGGTCAGGCTGCGGGACCTGGGCAACACCCTGATCGTCGTCGAGCACGACGAGGACACCATCAAGACCTCGGACTGGGTGGTGGACATCGGCCCCGGCGCCGGTGAGCACGGCGGCAAGGTCGTGCACAGTGGCCCGTTGAAGGAGCTGCTGGCCAACGAGGAGTCGATGACCGGGCAGTACCTGTCCGGCAAGAAGGTCATCCCGACGCCGGAGGTGCGTCGGCCGGTCGACCCCGACCGCCGCCTCACGGTGCACGGCGCGAAGGAGAACAACCTCCGCGACATCGACGTGTCCTTCCCGCTCGGCGTGCTGACCGCCGTCACCGGCGTCTCCGGATCGGGCAAGTCGACGCTGGTCAACGACATCCTCTACACCCACCTGGCGCGCGAGCTGAACGGCGCCAAGTCGGTGCCGGGCCGGCACACCCGGGTCGAGGGCGACGACCTGGTCGACAAGGTCGTGCACGTGGACCAGTCGCCCATCGGCCGTACGCCGCGGTCGAACCCGGCGACGTACACCGGCGTCTTCGACCACGTCCGCAAGCTGTTCGCGGAGACGATGGAGGCGAAGGTGCGCGGCTACCTGCCGGGCCGCTTCTCCTTCAACGTCAAGGGCGGCCGCTGCGAGAACTGCTCCGGCGACGGCACGATCAAGATCGAGATGAACTTCCTGCCGGACGTCTACGTGCCGTGCGAGGTGTGCCACGGGGCGCGGTACAACCGCGAGACGCTGGAGGTGCACTACAAGGGCAAGTCCATCGCCGAGGTGCTGGACATGCCGATCGAGGAAGCGCTCGACTTCTTCGAGGCGGTGCCGACCATCTCGCGGCACCTGAAGACGCTCAACGAGGTCGGCCTCGGGTACGTCCGGCTCGGGCAGCCCGCGCCGACGCTGTCCGGCGGTGAGGCGCAGCGTGTGAAGCTGGCGTCGGAGCTGCAGAAGCGTTCGACGGGCCGCACGGTCTACGTCCTGGACGAGCCGACGACCGGTCTGCACTTCGAGGACATCAGCAAGCTGATCCGCGTGCTGTCCGGACTGGTCGACAAGGGCAACTCCGTGATCGTCATCGAGCACAACCTCGATGTGATCAAGACGGCCGACTGGATCGTGGACATGGGTCCGGAGGGCGGCAGCGGCGGCGGCCTCGTCGTCGCCGAGGGCACGCCGGAGCAGGTCGCTGCGGTCCCGGCCAGCCACACGGGCAAGTTCCTGCGGGACATCCTGGGTGACCGGGTCAGCGACGCGAGCCCGTCGAAGAAGGCACCGGCGAAGCGCGCGGCGAAGAAGACCACGTCCGCCGCGGCGAAGACGCCCGCCAAGAAGACGGTGACAAAGAAGGCGGTGACGAAGAAGGCCGCCGCCGGGAAGACGGTGGCCGCGGAGTCCCCGGCCAAGAAGAAGACAGTGACGAAGGCGGTGAAGCCGAAGGGGGGCCGCGGCAAGAGCACGGCCGCGGAATAAGCGGAGTAATCGGAGTAAGGGGGACGCCGGGGCGGCGAGGCGGGCGCCCCGGCGGGCAGCCACCTCAGGAGGCTGCCGCCCTGGGGTGGCTGCCGACCCAGGGACTGCAGTTTCCGGGGGCTCGGCCTGGGCCCGGTGGCCGGGCTGTGGGCTTCGGGGCCGTCCGGCGGCGGGGGCTTGCGCCTCGCCTGGGGTGCCGTGTTCGCCGTCGGTACGGGGACGGTGGCCCTGCCTCCGTCGGTACGGGGGGCGGTGGCCGCCCCTCTCGGTACGGGGACGGTGGGCCTGCCTCCGTCGGTAGGGGGGCGCTGGCTGCCTCTTTTGGTACGGGGCGGTGGCCGCCTCGCTGCTGCCCGTGGGCCTGAGCCGTCCTGGGAGGGCCCTGAGCCCGGCCGTGCTGGGCCTCCGCTGGGCTCGTCCCGGTGGGCGTCCTGGGTCGTCGGCGCGGGGCTCGCCGACCGGAGCCCGTGCCGGGCGGGCTGCCCGTGCCGGGCCGGCTGCCTGTATAGGGCGGCTGCCCGGGGTGAGCTCGCCTGCCGGGCGGCTGCCCGTCGGAGCTGGGGCGCCGGGGCGCCACGTGGCGGGCCGCCCGTGGTGGTCAGGAGATTGCGGAGAGGCGTGCTCGGGGAATGTCCGTCTCGGAGGCGGCGCTACTATACCCGCGGGGGTATCGGGGGTAGTTCGTGGAAAGGGAAGGGCCGTGGAGCTGCCAGCAGAGGAACTGAAGGGCGCCGTCAACAGGCTGCGCCGGGCCCAGGGGCAGATCTCCGGGGTCATCGGGATGATCGAGCAGGGACGGTCCTGCGAGGAGGTCGTGACGCAGCTCGCCGCGGCCTCCCGTGCGCTGGACCGGGCCGGTTTCGCGATCATCGCCACGGGCCTAGAGCACTGCCTGGCGGACGACGGTACGGGGCCGGAGCTGGAGCGCGACGAGATGCGCGCCAAGCTGGAGAAGCTTTTCCTGTCGCTGGCGTGAGCGCGGGCCGCGGCAGCTGGTCGCCGGCGGCCGTACGGCCCTCGGACGGGACGGGGCACGCCGCGCTCTGGACGTCGTACCCCGCCGGCCCCGCCGCGCTCTGGACGTCGTACCCCGCCGGCCCCGCCGCGCGCTGGACGTCTACGCC
>NZ_PQSQ01000110.1 GCF_002920575.1 Streptomyces sp. Ru73
GGTGGCGGCGGTGCTGCTCGGCTGGTTCCCCGGCCAGGAGGCCGGTGCGGCGCTCGCGGACGTCCTCCTCGGCGCCGAGGAGCCCGGCGGGCGGCTGCCCACCACGTGGCCGGCCCGGCTGGCCGACGCGCCCGTCACCCGCGTCACCCCGGAGAACGGCCGACTCCCGTACGAGGAAGGCGTCTTCATCGGCTACCGCGCCTGGCAGCGGGCGGGCGCCGTGCCCGCGTACTGTTTCGGCCACGGTCTGGGATACACCGACTGGGAGTACGAGTCGGCCACGTACGCGCCCGCCGCGGACGGGCACGGAGACGCGGACGGGGCCGGTGCGGAGCTGGGTACGGTCACCGTACGGGTGCGCAACACCGGCGACCGCCCCGGCCGCGAGGTGGTCCAGGTCTACCTCGCCGTGCCGGACGGCGACACCGTCGAACGGCCGGTCCGCCGGCTCGCGGGCTTCGCCACCGTCACGGCGGCCCCCGGCGAGACCGCCGAGGCGCGCGTGGCCCTGGACCGCCGCGCCGCGCAGATCTGGGACGAGGACACGTACGGCTGGCGGCTGGTGCCCGGCACGTACACGGCCGAGACCGGCCGTTCGCTCGACGACATCCGGTTGCGGAACCGCGTCCCGGTCACCGGCTGACCTGCCGCCGCCGACCCGTCACCCGCCGTCCGGGCCCGGCGGCGGGCACCGTGTCCAGCGCCGCCGTCTACATTGTCCTTGGCAGTACCATCGATCTTCGCCAGCCCGCCGAGGAGTGACCCGTTGAACGCCAGCGCACCGGCCCCGGACAGCTATTTCGAGCGCATCGACGAGCACCGGTACAAGCCGACCGCTCACGTCGGCGGCGCCTGGGACCCGGACGAACAGCACTTCAGCCCGCTCGGCGGGCTGGTCGTGCACGCCATCGACCAGTACCTGGCCGGCCGCCCCGACACCGGCATGGTCCTCGGCCGGATCAGCTTCGACATCCTCGGGCGCCTCGCCACCGACGAGTGCGAGATCCGGGTGGAGACCGTCCGGCCCGGCCGCACCATCGAACTGATCGAGGCGACGGTGCTCATAGCGGGCCGCCCGGTGGTACGCGCCCGCGCCTGGCTGCTCACCGCGCTGGACACCGCGGCCGTCGCGGGCGGCGGCGCCGACCGGCTCACCCCGCCCGAGGAGCTGGAGCCCTGGCACATGGCCGGGGTCTGGCCCGGCGGCTACATCGCCACCCTCGACGTCCGGCCGGTCGCCCCGCCGCGGCCCGGCCGGACCACCGCCTGGGTCGCCACCGGGGTCGACCTCGTCGCGGGCGAGCCGGCGAGCCCCCTGGCCTCGTACGTCGCCCTGGTCGACACCGCCAACGGCATCGCCGTCCGGCAGTCGCCCGACCAGTGGATGTTCCCCAACGTCGACCTGACCATCCACCTGCACCGGCAGCCCGAGGGCCGCTGGACGGGCCTGGACACGACCGTCGTCTTCGGCCCCACCGGACAGGGCATCACCAGCACCGTCCTGCACGACACCACGGGCCCGGTCGGCCACGCCCAGCAGATCCTCACCGTCCGCCCGCAGCCGCCGGCGGACTGACCACGCGGGTCGCGCCGGGGGCCTGGTGGGCCTCCGGCGGCCGGTACGGGGCTGCGCCTGATCGCCGGTACGGGGTCTACGTCTCGGCGATCTCGCGCCGCAGCTGCTGGGTGAAGCGGCGGAGGAGATCCAGCGTCTCCCTGTGCTCGGCCCTGCGGTCGTCCCTGCCCTCGCTGGGCCGGGAACTCCAGACCCGGCGCGCGAGGGCATCGGCGAGATCGACGGTGTCGTCGGCGCACAGGAGGTAGAGGGCCGACCGGGCTTCCTGCATCCGGCCCGCCAGCTCGTTGCCCCCGGCGCCGTCGTCACTCACCCGGGTGTCCCGCAGGTAGTCGATGAGCTGGGCCACCGCGGTGTTGAAGCCGACCCCGGCCTTCAGCTTCTGCTCGCGCAGCCACATACGGTCCTGCCGGCGCGCGGTGAACCACGCCCCGAACACGGCCCCTACGAGACCGAAACCCGCCCCGATGGCCACGGACAGCACATTCTCCACGGACAGCTCCCCCCGACGCCCAGCTGCCGGCAGGCTACCGAAGCATCGGGGGGGGCGCAGGTGCCCGCACACAGCTGCCCGCAGGCCCGGGCGCAGACCCGTCAGAGCGGGCTGAGACGGGCCTTGAGCAGGCAGAACTCATTGCCCTCGGGGTCGGCGAGGACATGCCACTGCTCCTCGCCCGTCTGACCGATGTCGGCCCGGCGCGCCCCGAGCTTCAGCAGGCGTTCGAGCTCGGCGTCCTGATCGCGGTCGGTGGCGTTGACGTCGATGTGCAGCCGGGACTTGCCCGGCTCCGGCTCGTCCCGGCGGCTGAGGATGATCGTCGGCTGCGGGCCGCCGAACCCCTCCCGCGGCCCGATCTCGAGGGTGCCGTCGTCTTCGCGGTCCAGCACCACGAAGTCCAGGACCTCGCACCAGAACCGCGCCAGCACCTCGGGTTCGCGGCAACCGAGTACGAGCTCACTGATACGACATGCCATGGACGAAACCTGCTCTCAGCGTGGGAACTACGGCCGCGCGCGGAGCCATTGGGCCCGCGCGGTGAAAACACGATCGAGACCGTACCCGGCGAAGTGAGCGGGTGCCACGGTTTTTTACGGTCCTGACCTCACCCGGCGCCCGCAACGGCGACCGAACCCACCGCACACGCCCTAACCGGCCCGTTCGGCGGACTCCTTCGGCTTCGGGCGGGCGCGGAGGTGGGCCCGTTCGCCCTGCTTGCCGAAGAGGCTCAGGAACTCGACCGGTTCGGCGTCGGCGGCGCCGAACCAGTGCGGTACGCGGGTGTCGAACTCGGCCGCCTCGCCCGGCGCGAGCACCAGGTCGTGCTCGCCGAGGACGAGCCGCAGACGGCCGTTGAGGACGTAGAGCCATTCGTAGCCCTCGTGCGTCTGCGGAGTGGGCTCCCGGCGCGTGCCGTCGGCCGGGATGATGAGCTTGTACGCCTGGATGCCGCCGGCCCGGCGGGTCAGCGGCAGCATGGTCATGCCGTGCGCGGTGACGGGGCGCAGGTGGATGCGCGGGTCCCCGGTGGGCGGGGCGTCGACGAGCTCGTCGAGCGTGACGCCGTGCGCCTTGGCGAGGGGCAGCAGCAGCTCGAGGTTGGGGCGGCGGTCGCCGGACTCCAGCCGGGACAGGGTGCTCACCGAGATGCCGGTCGCCGCCGACAGGTCGGTCAGGGTGATCTCGCGCTGCTTGCGCAGGGCGCGGAGGCGGGGGCCGACTGCTTCCAGTACCTGGTCGAGGTCGTGGTCCATGCCTTCCAGATTGCCATACCGGCAAAGATGTTTGCGGGTTTGTCGGAGGGTGCCGCATCGTCGTCGTGAAGGAGGTGGTCACGATGACCGATGAGCTGAGCAGCAGCTGTGATGTGGTGGTCGTCGGCGGTGGCGCCGCCGGCCTGAGCGGGGCGTTGATGCTGGCCAGGGCGCGGCGGTCGGTGGTGGTGATCGACGCGGGCGCACCGCGCAACGCCCCCGCCGACGGGGTGCACGGCCTGCTGGGCCGCGAGGGGATGCCGCCGGCCGAACTGCTGGAGCGCGGCCGGGCCGAGGTCGGCGAGTACGGCGGCCGGGTGGTGACCGGAGAGGTCGCCGCGGTGGAACGGGACGCGGCCGGGCTGGCCGTCACGCTGGCCGACGGCCGCGCTGTCCGGGCGCGCCGGCTGCTGGTGACCGCCGGAGTGGTGGACGAGCTGCCGGACGTGCCGGGGCTGCGGGAGCGCTGGGGCAAGGACGTACTGCACTGTCCGTACTGCCACGGCTGGGAGGTCCGCGACCGGGCCATCGGCGTACTGGCCGTCGGCCCCATGGCGGTGCACCAGGCGCAGATGTTCCGGCAGTGGAGCGCCGACGTCACACTCTTCACCCACACCTCCGAGCCGCCGGCCGGCGAGCAGGCGGAGCAGCTGGCGGCACGCGGCATCCGGGTGGTGACCGGCGAGGTGGCGGCCGTGGAGACGGCCGGTGACCGGCTGGCGGGGGTGCGGCTGGCCGACGGCACGGTCGTCGCCCGGGAGGCGCTGGCGGTCGCGCCGCGGATGGTGGCGCGTGCCGGATTCCTGGCCGGGCTGGGACTGCGGCCTGCGGAACACCCCTCGGGGGCCGGTGAGTACCTGCCCGTCGACGCGGCCGGCCGTACCGAGGCTCCGGGCGTATGGGCGGCGGGCAACGTCACCGATCCGGTGGCCCAGGTCGGTGCGGCGGCCGCGGCGGGCGCTGCGGCGGCAGCGCAGATCAACGCCGACCTGATCGCCGAGGAGACGCGGCGGGCGGTCGCCGCGTACCGCGACCCGTTCGCGCCCGGGACCGAGGCGCGCGTCTGCGAACTGGTGGCGGGCGACCGCCGCCACGGCCTGAACGACATGGAGAGGAACCGGGCATCGTGACCGAGGAACCGAGCGCTGTGAACGAGGGATCGACCACTGCGGCTGGGGAACCGTTCGCCGCGGCCGGGGAACCGACCATTGCGGCTGGGAAACCGGGCACCGCGACCGGGGAACCGGCCGCCCCGCACGGCGAGTTCGGCAAGGAGTACTGGGAGGAGCGATACCGCGGCCACGGCGATGCCGGGCTGCGGCCGCCCAACCCGCACCTCGTGGCGGAGGCCGGGGAGCTGCCACCCGGTACGGCGCTGGACGCGGGCTGCGGCGAGGGCGCCGAAGCACGCTGGCTCGCCTCGCGCGGCTGGCGGGTGACCGCGGTGGACATCGCCGCCGGTGCGCTGGACCGGGCCCGGCGGCAGGCGGCGGCGTGCGGTGCCGAGGTGGCCGGCCGGATCGAGTGGCGGGAGGCCGACCTCACCGGCTGGGTCCCGCCCGAGGGCCGCTTCGACCTGGTCACCACCCACTACGTGCACACCGCGGGTGCGCCGCACGAGCTGTTCGGCCGGCTGGCCGCCGCGGTCGCGCCGGGCGGCACCCTGCTCGTCGTCTCCCACGACCCGTCGGGTCACGGCACCGACGGGACGCACGACGCGCCGGGCGAGGTGCACCTCACCGCGGCGGAGGTGGCGGCCGGCCTGGACCCGGACCACTGGGACGTCCTCGTCGCCGAGGCGAGGACGCGTACGGCCACCGGCCACGGCGGCCGTGAGGTCACCCTGCGGGACGCCGTACTGCGCGCCCGCAAGCGCCCCTGACCTGCGCTCATACTCACCGGAAGTCGTCCGGCTTCAGCGGGCGCCCGCTGGGCACGGGCGCTCGCCGGGCACGGGCGTCTCGTCTCCGAGGCGAGCGAGACGTCGTGACGGGCGGGGTACCGGCGGGGGCGACCCGCCGGCACCCCGCCGTGCGCGTGCCGGAGTGCCGGTGTCCGCGCGGGCGGCCGGGGCGGCTCAGTGGCCGAGGCGGGCGCGGTTCACGGAGTACGCGGACTGGTAGAGGACGGCGGTCAGCGGCGCGGCCGTGACCGCTTTGCCGGCGGCGGGGCCGGAGTGCGTGGTGGCGGTGCCGGCGAGCCTGAGCGAGCTGCCGGCCGCGACGGCCACGGCGATCGCAGCGGTACGGCGGATGCGGAGGATGAGTGAGGTCATGCTGCGTCAATCTCCTTAACGGACGGCACTCCTGGGGAAGAGCGCCATGACACAACTTAGCTTAGGCTTACCTAAGTAATGCCTTCTCGCGGGTGTGGCACGCGCCACAATCGGCTGGGTCGGGCCGGGGGAGCGGGGTCACCAGGTGACGGGCAGCTCGTACACGCCGTAGACGGAACCGTCGTGCTTGAACGGGATGTCCGCCAGACCGGCCGCGAGGCGCAGCGTGGGGATGCGCCGGTAGCGGGTGCCGTGGACGACCTGCAGTTCCATGCGGGCCAGGTTCTGGCCCAGGCACTGGCGCACGCCGAGGCCGAACGCCACGTGGTGCCGGGCGTCGCGGTGGATGTCGAGCCGGTCGGGGTCGGGGAAGACCTCAGGGTCGCGGTTGCCGATGTCGTTGGCGAGGATCAGCCCCTCACCGGCCCGCACCAACTGCCCGCCGACCTCGATGTCGGCCGTGGCCACCCGGCGGCGGCCGCTGTGGGTGATGTGCAGGTACCACAGCAGCTCCTCGACGGCGCCCGCGATGAGCTTCGGGTCGTCCGTGGCACGCAACTCATCGAGCTGCGCGGGGTGTTCGAGCAGCGCGAGCGTGCCGAGGGCGATCATGTTCGCGGTCGTCTCGTGCCCGGCGATCAGCAGCAGCACCCCCATCCGGGCCGCTTCCTGCCGGGTCGGCTCGCCCGCCGAGACGCGTTCCGCGAGCCCGGAGTGTGTGGGGCGGGGGCCGTTGAGCGCCGCAGGGCGCGGAGCGGCGTACCGCGGCGCCGTGCGGACGTGCGTCAGGGGCGGTCAAGGGCGCGGTGTGACGGGCGCGCGCCGGATGCCGGTGATGGCGTCGATGAGCCCGTCGGCGTATTCCGGCCAGGTGGACCGGGTGGTGTGGGTGTTCTCGGTGAGCGCGCGTTCCCGTTCGGCGAGCATGTGCATCAGCAAGTGCCGGGCCATTTCGCCGCGTTCGATCCGTACGGGCAGCGGCAGGTCGGGGATGCACCGGTTGAGACCGTCGAGGGTCTGCTGGACCGGCGGCCCGAACGTCTCCTCGGTCATGACCTCGCGGAGTACCGGATCGGTCATCATCTGCGTGGCGAACCGCGCGAACCACGTGGGGCTGCCCAGCTCGGCCAGGTGGTCGGTGCTGGGGCGCACCAGACGGGCCACCCAGTCCCGTACGTCCAACGAGTCGCCGGTCTCCGCCGGCATCTCCCGGCGCAGTTCCTCGATGTGTGCGGCGTGCTTGCGGACGATCGCCCGCAGCAGGTCGGTCTTGGTGCCGAAGTGGTAGCCGACGGCAGCGTTGTTGCCCTGTCCTGCGGCCTCGCTGATCTGCCGGTTGGAGACGGCGAACACCCCGTGCTCGGCGAACATCCGCTCGGCGACGGTGAGGATCGCCTCCCTCGTCCCCTCGGCCCGTCCGGACCGTGCCGTCCTGCCGGCCCTCGCGGTCCGGTGCGACGGGATGCCCGGAGAGCGCGCCGTGCGGCGCCAGGTAGAAAGGGGCACCGGGCCGCCTTCCGGAAGCACCCGGGGAGCGTGGTCCAGATCACTGGAACGGCTCGGGGTCCGCGAACAGGTAACGGGTGTGAAGCAATCAGAGCACGCGGACGCGCTGCGCCGACGGATCCGGGCCGGGGACCGTCAGGCGTTCGCCGACCTGTACGACGAGCACGCACGGGCGGTCTACCACCACGCGCTGCGGCTGACCGGCGACTGGTCGGACGCCGAAGAGATCATGTCCGACACCTTCCTGACCGCCTGGTCCACCCGCGAGCGCGTCCTTCCGGACGGCGGCTCGCTCCGGCCCTGGCTGCTGGGCATCGCGACGCACAAGGCCCACAACGCCCACCGCAGCCTGCGCCGGCGGCTCGCCTTCCTCGCCCGCACCCCGGCCCCGCCCCCGGTGGACGACTTCGCCGACGAGACGGCAGGCCGGATCGACGACGCCCGCCGGCTCGCCGCCGTCCAGGCCGCGTTGCACCGGCTGCGCCGGCCGGAACGCGAGGTGCTGGCCCTGTGCGTGTGGTCGGGACTGGACTACGCGCAGGCCGCCGAGGCGCTCGACATCCCGGTGGGCACGGTGCGTTCGCGCCTGTCGCGCGCCCGCGAGCGGCTGAGCCGGCTCAGTACGGAGCACACCGCAGCCGGCCCGGCGCGGCAGCCGGGTCGGCAGCCGGACCGGAACGCGCGCAGCACGGAACCGCGGCGGGCCCGCGGAGAGGTAACAAGCAGGGCCGCGTTCGCGTCCCTGCCCGCCGAGGAGGAAACCCCGTGACCGACGCCACCCCCCGTCCCGGCCACGACCGGGACGCGATCGAGGAACTGGCCGAGCTGCTGCCGGCCCCGGCGAACCGGGACCTCCCGACGGAGCGCCACCTCCACCACAAGGACATCCTGATGCGACAGATCGACCGTGACCGGGCCCGCGACCGCACCCCCGCCCGCCGCCGGGTGCTGCGCCCGGCCGTGCTGGCACCGGTGACGGCGCTGGCCCTGGCCGGAGCGCTGACCGTGGGCCTCGCCGTGGCGGGCGAGGGCGGCACCGGCGCGAAGGCCGTGCCCCAGGCACAGGGCACCGCCGCCGCGCACGGGGCGACGGCCCTGCTGGGCCGGATCTCCGAGGTCGCCCTCGCGACCGGCACCACACCCGTACGGGACGACCAGTTCGTGTACGTGAAGAGCAAGGGCCGCAACGGTGACCAGACGAGCGGCAAGGTGGTCACCGGCCCGCTGGAGGACCGGGAGGTCTGGCTGTCGCAGCGCCCGGGCCCGGTCAAGAGGCTCGGCGTCATCCGCGAGCACGGCGAGACCCTGCCGATCAACCCCGAACTGGGCGACGAGAACGGCACCGAGCCGGGCCTCCACCGGCCCACGTACCGCTTCCTGGCCTCGCTCCCGACCGACCCCGACGCGCTGCTGAAGTACCTCTACGCCCACACCACCGAGACCGCCGGCAAGGAGCGGGACCAGGCCGTCTTCCAGACGATCGGCTCCCTGGTCTCCGAGCAGATCGTGCCGCCGAAGCAGGCCGCCGCGCTGTACCGGGCGGCCGCCCGGATCCCGGGCGTCACCGAGGCGCCGCGGGCGCACGACGCCATCGGCCGGCACGGCGTCGGCATCGCCCGTACCGACACCCGGTACGGCGAGCGGGCGGAGTGGGTCTTCGACGCCGACGACCTCTCCTTCCTGGGCTCCCGCACCTACCTGACCGAGGACGGCCCGCTCGGCAAGGCCGGCACCCTGCTGTCCAGCGCGGCCGTACTGGAGCGCGCGGTGGTGGACAAGAGCGGCGCGGAGCCCACCGCGGCGCAGGTCCGGACGGGCACGACCGAGCAGCCGGAGACCCGGAAGGGCTGAGCCGCACCGCACGGAACGGCGAGCGGTCACCCGGACCGGTGGGACGAGGCCGCCGGACCGGGTGACGGTCGCCACATCTGCCGTCCCGGGGACCGGAATTCCCCCTGTCGTCAGGGGCCGGGACCGGCCACTCGAAATTCGTCCGGAACAACAGGTGAGGAATGCGTTGCAGGGGGTACTGGGGTGCGGCTGCCAGTACTTGGCCGACGGCGGGGCAGCGCTGGTGGATCTTTGCGTGCTTAACTGCGCTCGGTAAGATTTGCCGGGCCGACAGAGCTCGGGAAGGTGACGTCCGGTCGCGGTCGAGCACCTCCCGGGGCCCACCGGGAAACGCCGTTGACCTGGAAGGATCGTGGTTTTGAGTTCCACCGAGACCGGCGTGCGCGAGCTTGTCGCCGGTGCGTTGGAGACAGCGGCCGACGACATCGCCGACCGCTGGGTGCAGCTGCAGCTGACGCGGACGGCGTCGGAGGCCGGGCTGGGCGAGGGCGAGTTGCGCGAGGAGGCCGACGGCCTCATCGGCGCGCTCACCGCGGGCCTGAAGAGCGACGTGGCCGTGGATCGCGTGGTCGCGTCCCACCAGGACCTGCGCCGCGCCGTGTCCGAGTTCTCCATGCGCAGGGCCCGCAAGGGCGCGGCTCCGACCGCGACGTCCATGGCGGTGCTCAGCCTCAAGGAAGCACTGCTCGCGGCCGTGCAGCGGCGGACGCACGACGGCGACGAGCTGTTCGAGGCAGCGCTGTTGATCAACCAGCTGCTCGACGGCGCCGGTGCGCTCTGCTTCGAGACGTACGTCGAAGGGCGCGAGGAGATCATCCGCCGGCAGAGCAGGCAGCTGCTGGAGGTCTCCACGCCGGTGGTCCGCCTCTGGCGGCAGGTGCTCGCGGTGCCGCTGATCGGCACCCTGGACACCGCCCGCACCCAAGTGGTCATGGAGAACCTCCTCCAGGCCATCCAGGAGCACGAGGCGCGGATCGCCATCATCGACATCACCGGTGTCCCCACGGTGGACACCGCGGTCGCCCAGCACCTCATGCACACGGTGAACGCGGTACGCCTGATGGGCGCCGACTGCGTGATCAGCGGCATCCGGCCGCCCATCGCGCAGACCATCGCCCAGCTGGGCATCGACCTGTCGACCATCCTCACCCGTGCCACGCTCGCCGACGCGCTCTCCGCGGCGATCGAGCTGCGGGACGCCCCCGCGGCGACCGAGCTGGCGGAGCGATGAGCGTGCCTGCCTCGACCGGTGTACCCATCCTGCGCCTCGGCGACGTCCTGGTCACGGGGCTGCTCAACGAGCTCGACGACAAGGCGGCCGTCGCCTTCGCGGACGAGCTGACCGAGCGGATCTCCTCCGACCGGGCGCGCGGAGTGCTGATCGACATCTCCCGCCTGGAGATCATCGACTCCTACGTGGCGCGCATGCTCATGGAGCTGACCACCATGTCCCGGCTCCTGGGTGCCAGGGTCATAGTGGCGGGCATGCAGCCCCCCGTCGCCATCACCCTGGTCGAGCTCGGCCTCCAGCTGACCGGCGTGGAGACCGCGCTCAACGCCGAACAGGGCCTCGCGGCCCTGGGCTGGCACCGAAGTCCTCAGGCACCCGAGGGAGTCTTGCGTGACGCCCATAGGTGAACTGCACGCCACCGTCGCCGAGTTCACGGACGCCGGCCCGGACGCGGTCACCGACGGCACCGAGGGGCCGTCGGTGTACCCCGTCGAGAGCGAGGAGGACCTGCTGGCCGTACGGCACGCCGTACGCGCCGCCACCATCCGCGCGGGTTTCGGCATCGTGGACCAGACGCGGGTGGTGACGGCCGCCAGTGAGCTGGCCCGCAACGCCTACATCCACGGCGGGGGCGGCACCCTGACCATCGAGTACCCGGTGCGCCCCGACAAGAAGGGGCTGCGGCTGGTCGTCCGGGACCGGGGGCCGGGCATCGCCGACCTCGACACCGCGCTGACCGACGGCTACACCACGGGTGCCGGGCTGGGCCACGGTCTGGGCGGCGCGCGCCGGCTGATGGACGAGTTCGAGGTGGACACCGCGGAAGGCCGTGGCACGACCGTCGTGGCCACACGGTGGGCGAGCCGTTGACCGACGTCTCCGTCCCGCCCACCACCGCCATCCGCATCGACCACTACAGCGCCGTGCACATGGCGGCCCAGGCCGCCGGACAGCTCGCCGAGCGGTGCGGCCTGTCCGGCGCGCTGCCGCACCAGGCCGCGGTCGTCGCGTCGGAGCTGGGCAGCAACCTCGCCAAGCACGCCACGGACGGCGCCCTGTACCTCCAGGAACTGCCCGCGGGCGGCGGCATGGAGGTCCTCGCGGCCGACCGCGGCCCCGGCATGCCCGAACTGGAACAGTGCCTCGCCGACGGCTACAGCACCACCGGCACGCTCGGCGCCGGCCTGGGGGCCGTGAGCCGGATAGCGACCCACTTCAGCATCCGCAGCGGCTCCGCCGACGGCACGCTGGCCTGCGCCCGGCTCTGCGCGCCGGAGCGGCGCCCGGCCTGCGGCGACGGTGTGGGCGCGGTGTGCCTGCCCGCCGAGGGCGAGCAGGAGAGCGGGGACGGCTGCACGGTCGTCGACACCGAGGACTTCCGTACCGCGATCGTCGTCGACGGGCTGGGCCACGGGCCGGCCGCCGCCGAGGCCGCGCAGACCGCGCTGCGCGCCTTCCGGCGGGTACCGGAAGCCCCGCTGCCGGACGTCCTCACCACCGTCCACCGCGCGCTGCGGCGGACCCGCGGTGCCGCGGTCGGCCTGCTGCGCCTGCACGAGGAGCACGGCGAGTACTGCGGTGTCGGCAACATCCGGGTCCTGGTGCTCGGCCCCGACGGCGTCCACCACCGGCTCACCGGCCGGCCCGGCATCGCGGGGCTGCAACTGCCCGCAGCCTCCCGGGTCAGCGACCTCCCGCTGGGCCCCGACGGCATCGCGGTGCTGCACACGGACGGCATCAACCACCGCTGGAGCCAGGCGCCCCCGCTCTTCACCCTGAGGCTGCCGCCGCCCCTGCTGGCCGCCTCCCTCGCGCACGGACACCGGATCACCCGCGACGACGCGACCGTACTGGCCGCCACCTCCCGACAGAGAATGCCGTGACCCCGCAGACCTTCCACACCCTGCCCGCGCTCCGCGGCGCGGTGCGCCGGCTCGGTGACGCCCACCAGCTGCCCATCGAGACCCGCGCCAGGCTGGTCCTCGCCATATCGGCGGTGGCGCAGCAGGAGTTCCAGGCGGGCGGCTACACCGTCCTGGAGACGCTGCCCGCGCCGCAGAGCACCGGGCCGGGCCCGCTGACCGTCGTGCTGCGCGCCCCGCTCAAGCGGTGCATGCTGCCCACCTCGGGTCTGCCGCTGCCCGCGCAGGTGACCGCCGACGGCGCCGCCGTCTGGCATGTGACGCCCGGCGCGCACGACGGCCCCGGCATCCCGGCCCAGGCCCCCGCGGCGGGCGACGGTCACGGCAACGGGGCGCGGCCCGCGGCCGGGGACGGCCCGTCCGTACCCCGGCAGGCCGAGGACCGGCAGGCCGAGGACCGGCAGGCCGAGGACCGGCAGGCCGCGCGGCCGGACGGCACGCGGCAGGTGCCGGTGCCCTCGGCGGAGGCCGCCGCGCTGGAGGAGGAGCTGCGTGCCGCGCTCGCCCACCTCGACGCCGTCACCGCCGAGCACCAGCGCCTCAAGCACGAGCTCGCGGAGACCAACAGCGGTGTGCTGGCGCTCTACGTCCAGCTCGAGGAGCGCGACGAGCAGCTGCGCAACGCGCACGGCAAGATCCTGCGCGAGCTGGAGGACGCGCTGCGGCCGTCCCCCATCACCGTCGACGGCCTCGAACTGGCGGTGCACTACGCGCCGGCGGAGGCCGCGGCGCCGACCGGCGGCGACTTCTACGACTGGTTCGTGCTGCCCGACGGAACCGTGCACATCACCGTCGTGGACGCCCTCGGGCACGGCGTACGCAGCACCAAGAGCGCCCTGAACGTCACCCATGCCGTCCGCACGCTGGCCCTCGAAGGCCATCCGCTGCACTTCATCGTCGAACGCGTCAACGAAGTGCTCGCGCCCTTCGACCCCGAGCTGATGGCGACGGTGCTGCTGGCGAGGATCGAGCCGAAGAGCGGCCGGGTGCAGCTGGCCAACGGCAGCCACCCGCCGGCCCTGGTGATGCGCGCGGACGGCACGGGGGAGTACCAGGAGGTGCGCGGCCGGGGCATCGGCTTCCCGGCGCCGGGCAGCGAGAAGGTACGGGAGACCCGCCTCGAAGCGGGCGATCTCCTGATGCTCTACACCGACGGCCTGACCGAGAGCCGGCGCGACCCGCTGGAGGGCGAACGCCGGCTCATCGAGAGCGCCCGCCGCCACCGCTACCGGCCGATCGACGAGATTCCCGGCGCGCTCGCCGAGGACATGCACCGGGTCATACTGCACTCCGACGACACGCTCGCGCTCGCCGTACGCGTGGTCGCGCCCGGGAACTGAACGGTGCGGCCCCCGGCGGCGCCGGGGGCCGCAGGTGTCACTGGCCCTGCGGGGCGGCCGGGGCTTCGGCGGTGGCCGCCAGGGCGTCCGCCACGGTCGCGTAGACCGGGCTCGTCGCGCTCAGCCCGGTCAGCTCCAGCAGCCGGCTCACGGCGGGCGTGGGCGCGGCCACGTAGAGGTTGCCGGAGACCTGGCGGGCCTCCCGGGTGGCGCGCAGCAGGACGTTCAGGCCCATGGAGTCCATGAAGTCCAGGGCGGCCAGGTCCAGCACCAGGTGGCGGCGCCCGTGGTGGAGCTGGTTGACCAGGTGGTGGTGGAGCAGCGTCGCCGAGTCGAGGTCCAGCTCCCCGCCGACCGTGACGACGGCGGTGTCGGGGCTGCGGACCTCGACCTCGACCTCGACGTTCAGTGCTTCGTTGTCGGTGGACACGAGCGCGGTACCTCCTGTGGGGTGAGTCCGGTGACGGCCGGTCGGCTCGGCCGGTCCCCGGTCACGTTGTGCTGACGGTTCCCTTCATGACGTACTGCCCCGAACGGAGCAGTTAAACATCAAAGGCCCCAACGGATCCGAGGTCACTTCCGGCCCGTACCCGCGGGCCGCGGCGGCTGCCCGCGGCATGTGCCGCCGGGTCAGTTCCGGTATGGGCGGTGTGAGAGCCGCCACTGTGGGCACCAGCACCTCCGAGCGATGGCGTCGCGGAGGTCATGGGCGGGGAAAAACCCGTACCATGCGAAAAGTGTGCGCAAGCTTCCGCCGCGCCCACAGCGGGAGACCGGTGCAGACCGGAGGAACGAACGGGATGATCACGAGTTCGCAGGAGGCCGACGTCTCACAGGCCAGGGCTGCCACGGCCGCCTTCCTGGCGGAGCAATGCCCATGGGCCGACCGGGACGCGGTGGTGCTCGTCGTCTCCGAGCTCATCGCCAATGCCGAGCGGCACGCGGCGGGTTGGTGGCGGCTGAACGTCTCCGTACGGCACGGGTCCCTGGTGGTGGAGCTGCACGACGCGAGCGAGGCGTCGCCCGTGGCCCGGCAGGGCGACCTCGGCGGCGCGGGCGGCCACGGCTGGCACATCATCGAGCGGCTGGCCACGACGGTGGAGGTCGTGCAGCGGCCGGGCGGCAAGGCGGTCTGCGCCCGCTGGGAGCCGGCCGACGCCGCCCTGTGCGCCTAGGCCCGTACGCCGGGCATCCCTGAGAGCCAGGGCTGACGGGTAGGGCAGTCCCCACCGGGACCCGGAGGCGTACGGGATGGCCGCCGGCGCGGCGGCCGGACAGCCTGACGGCATGACACGCAGACGTACGGCTCTCCTCCTGCTCGCCCTGTCGCTCTGCCTCGCGGCCGTGACGGCCGCTGCCCCGCCGCCCACGACCGAGGGGCCGGTCCTCGCGGAGCTGGACCAGCGGGCCCGGCCGCTGCGTACCACCGCACCGTACGGAGAGCTGCGGGACCTGCGGCCGCTCGGCCGGATGGTGGGCGACGCCCGGGTCGTGGGGCTGGGGGAGGCCACGCACAACTCGCACGAGTTCTTCACCATGAAGCACCGCGTCCTGCGGTACCTGGTGACGGAGAAGGGCTTCCGCACGTTCGCGCTGGAGGCGAGCTGGAGCACCGGCCGGCGGCTGGACGCGTACCTGCTGACCGGCCGCGGCGATCCGCGGCGGATCATGGCCGAGGAGTTCCAGGACACCTATCTGTGGTGGAACAACGCCGAGTACCTGGCGCTGATCCGGTGGATGCGCGGCTACAACGTCCGCCACCCGCACGACCCGCTGCGCTTCATGGGCGACGACTTCGGCTACGCCGGACCCGAGCTGTACGACACGGTGACCCGGTACGTCGCACGGACCCGCCCGGACCTGCTGCCCCGCTTCACCGCGCTCTACCGCGGCCTGCGGCCGACCACCTCCGCAGGCGCCACCATGCGCGACTACCTGAAGCTGCCCCTGGCCGACCGCAAGGAACGGGCCGCCCGGACCACCCGCGCCCTGCGGCTGCTCACCCGCAGCGCCACACCCGCTGAGCGGCGTACGGAGCGGTACGCCTGGACCGTGCAGCACGCGACGGCCCTGGACCAGACGGCCCGCGGCTACGCCTTCGATTTCGACGACCCGCGGCAGGTCGCCGCGGCCATGCGCTACCGCGACCGGCTGATGACCGACAACGTGGTGTGGTGGCAGCGCCGTACCGGCGACAAGATCCTGCTCTCCGCACACGACGCGCACGTCGCCTACGAGACCTCCGACCCGGCGAACTACCCGAAGATGCAGGGCGCCTTCCTGCGCGACCGGCTCGGCGCCGGCTATCTGAGCATCGGGCAGACCTTCGACCGGGGCGCGTTCAACGCCTCGGCGCCCAGTGGCGAGACCCGCGTCGTCCGGCTCGGCCCCGCGCGGCCCGGCAGCAACGAGCACCTGCTCGACCGGGTGCGGTACCGCGACTTCCTGGTGGACCTGCGCACGCTCCCGCACGCCGCGCGCTCCTGGCTGAGCACCCCGCGCCCCACCCGCAGCATCGGCACGGCGTACCCCGAGCCGGAGCACGCCGTCGCCCTCGCGCGGTGGCACGACCTCGTGGTCCACGTGCACCGGGTGCGCGCCGCCGGCCTGTGCACCGGAGCGTGCGCACGGCGCTGACTCCTCGGCCGTACCCCTCCGCGTCCGGGCGGCCGGCCCGTCAGTCGCCCGGCGCCTCGGCCGGTTCCTGTTCGCGCGCGCGGCGGCGCTGCCGGGAGGCGCGGAGGTTGGCGGCGTTGCCGCAGCCGCGGGTGGAGTGCCAGACCCCGCTGTTGTTGCGCGAGCGGTCGTAGAACGCACCGCCGCACTTCTCGTTGCGGCAGATCTTCAGCCGCTGCCAGGTCCCGGTGGCCTGTGCCAGCAGCGCCTCGCCCAGGACGGCGGAGGTGAGCCAGTGCCCGCCCGCGCCCTCGGGCTCGGCGGTCAGTGTGGCGTCGCCGTGCAGGCTGACCCGGAGCAGGCACGAGGTGAAGCGGACCGGCTCGCCGTCCGCCGCTTCGTGCCGGGCGGTCAGCGCGCGCCGCAGCTGCTCGCGCAGTGCGCGCAGGTGCGGCAGGTCCTCCTCGGTGAGCGTCAGCCGCACCCGGGCCCGGCCCGTGCCCTCGGCCCAGGAGCGCAGCGCCGCCGCGGCCCACTCCTGTGCGGCGGTCACCTCGCCCAGCAGGTCGGGGCGGCGCGGCCGGCCGCCGGACGCGGTGTTCAGCAGATCCTGGACGAGGCCGAGGCCGCCGGGCACGGCGGTGGGGTAGTAGCGCTCGGTGGCCGGCCAGTTCATGCGCCCATGGTACGTGATCAGAGGTGACGTAACCCAAAGGTTTACGCCCCTGTCATTGTCCTGCTTGATACCGCGTGACAGGCTGCTGCGACAGGAGCGTAGGCTCTTGCTCATGTCGTCCGGGGCAGGCCCGGACCGTACTGCCCAGACGTACGCTGGAGGACGCGTGACTGCCGAGATCGAGCACCGCTTCGTCAAGGTCAACGGGGTCGAGCTGCACATCGCCGAGCAGGGTGAGGGGCCGCTGGTCGTCCTCCTGCACGGCTTCCCGGAGAGCTGGTACTCCTGGCGCCACCAGTTCGGCCCGCTGGCCGCCGCCGGGTACCGGGTCGTCGCGCCCGACCAGCGCGGCTACGCCCGCAGTGAGCAGCCCGCCGACGCCGACGCGTACAGCCTGCTGCACCTCACCGGGGACGTGACCGCCCTGATCCACGCGCTGGGCGAGGAGCGCGCCGTGGTCGTCGGCCACGACTGGGGCGCGCCGGTCGCCTGGACCACCGCGATGCTCCGCCCGGACGTCGTACGCGGCGTCGCCGGGCTCAGCGTCCCGCCGGTCCTGCCCGCCGGGATGGCGCCGCCGTCGGTCACCCGGCAGCAGTACGGCGACCGCTACTACCAGGTCTACTTCCAGCAGCCGGGCGTCGCGGACGCCGAGCTGGCCAGGGACCTGCCCTCGACCTTCCGCCGGATGCTGTTCAACGGCTCGGGCGACAACCCCGCCAACAAGACGCCGCGCCCCTGGATCGTCCCCGAGGGCGCCCCGCTGCTCGGCACGGGGCCGGACCCGGAGCTGCCGTCCTGGCTCACCGAGGAGGACATCGACACCTTCGCGCGCGACTACGCGCACCACGGGGAGCGTGCCTTCACCGGGCCCCTCAACTGGTACCGCAACATCGGGCGCAACAACGAACTCCTCGCGGTCTTCCGCGGCCGGGGGATCGACGTCCCGGCGCTGTACGTCGCCGGCGACCGCGACATGGTCACCTCCCTGCACGGCATCGACCGGGTCATCGACTCGCTCGACACCGTCGCGCCGAAGCTGCACCGCAAGGTGACGCTCCCGGGCTGCGGCCACTGGACCCAGCAGGAGCGCCCCGAGGAGGTCAACGAGGCGCTGCTGGACTTCCTCGCCCACCTGCCGGCGGAGGACTGATCCGCGCTCGCCGGCGAACGGGCCGTGCCGCGCGAACTCCCCGCGCGGCACGGCCCGTTGGAGCCTTCCGGCTCAGACGGCCGACCAGCCGTCGTCCACCGGCAGCACGGCGCCGTTGACGAAGGCGGCCGCGTCGGACGCCAGGAAGAGGATGGCGTCGGCCTGTTCCTCCGCGCTGCCCATCCGGCCGATGTTCGCGCCGATCAACTGGCCGACCACGGCGGGGCCGTGCGCGTCGGGCGCCGCGTCCACGGCGATGCCGGTGGCCGTCGGGCCCGGCGCTATCGCGTTGGCCCGTATGCCCTGCTTCCGGTACATCACCGCGAGGTTCTTCACCAGGCCGACCACGCCGTGCTTCGACGCGGTGTAGGCAGCGCCCGCCGCGCCGCCGCACAGCCCCGCCTCGGAGGCCGTGAAGACGATCGCGCCGCGCCCGGCGTCCAGCATGTGCGGCAGTGCCGCCCGCGTCAGCAGGAACGGCGCGGTCAGGTTGACGCGCAGCACGCGCTCCCACTCCGCGTCCCCGGTCTCGCCCAGCGCGGACATCCGGTCCATGATCCCGGCGTTGTTCACCAGCACGTCCAGCCCGCCGAAGGCCGCCACGGCCCGCTCGACGACCGTGTCCACCACCTGCTGGTCGCCGAGGTCACCGGCGACCGCGAGCGCGGTGCCGCCGGCCTTCCCGATCTCGCGGACGACGTCCTCGGCGCCCTCCTCGTTCAGGTCGGCGGCCAGCACCCGGGCGCCCGCCGCCGCGAACTTCAGGGCAGCCGCCCGGCCGATGCCGGACGCCGCACCGGTGACGACGACACCACGCCCTGCCAGATCCTCGTACGTCATGGGGTTTCCTCTCCGCCGGGGACACCGGCACGGTGAACGGTGGCGCCTGCTTCGCGGGGCGACAGGCGCAGTACGGTGCCCTCTCCGTTGGCCGAGAGGAGCAGGCAGCCGCCGGGGGCCGCGGTGAGCCCGGCGAACGGCCGCGGCACGCCGGGCATGCCGTGCGTGAACAGTGCGGGCTCGGTCCGCTGCCCGGTGCCCGGCGGCAGCCCGACCGGCAGGTCCGCCGCCTCCACGCGCCGCTCCCCGGTGGTGAGCGACAGGGCCAGCAGCCGCCGCGCCCCGGTCTCCACGACGAACAGTTCGTCGCCCAGCACCGTGATCCCCTGCGGGGCGTCGAGCCCGTCCGCCACGGTGACGGCCCGTCCGTCGTCGATCCGCAGGACCGCCCCGCGCCGCTCGTCACTGACGTAACAGCGCTCCTCGGCGTCGAACGCCAGGTCAACGGGGCCGTCCAGGCCCTCGGCGAGCACGGTGACGGCGTCCTCCGCTGCGACGGTGTCCTCCGCGCAGGTGGTGTCGTCCGCGCCGATGGCGACGATCCGCCCGGCGTCCGTCTCGGCCACGACGAGCGTACCGTCCCGCCGTACGGCGATGCCCGTGGGCCGGCGCAGCCCACCGGCCCGTACCCGGGTGGTGCCCGCCGCCGGGTCGTAGCTGGTGACCTCGCCGTACTGGGAGGTGAGGTGCAGCAGCCCGGCATGGGCGGCGATGCCGTGCGCGAACGGCCGCAGGACGTGCGTGGCCACGTCGCTGGTGTCCGCCGCCGCACGGCTCTCGGGCCCGGCCACCCGGTAGTGGTCGGCCGCGTACACCGTGCCGCCCAGGTCGACGGTCACCCCGAACGGCCCGTCGAGGCCGCGGGGCACGATCTCCCGCGTCCGGCCGTCGGGGTGCAGCTCGGTGATGCCGCCGGTCGCGAAGCTGGAGACGAACATCCGGTTCTCCGCGTCGAACGCCGCGTTGTCCAGCCCCACGAGTCCGCTGGTGACCACGGTCCGGGAGCCGGTGCCGTGCAGGTCGATACGGGTCACGAGGCCGGCCGGGCCGCGGGACAGCACCATCAGCACGCCGCCCAGGTCGAAGCGGACCGCGACCGGTTCGTGCACGTCCTCGGCGACCAGCTCGGGCGCGCCGCCGTCCGGCGGGATGCGCCAGACCTGGCCCGTCACCATGTGCGGGTAGTACAGATGGCCGTCCGGGCCCAGCTGCATCGCGTTGCCCAGCGCCAGCCCCTCGGTGAGCACCTTCGGGGCCTCGCCGCTGCCGGGGAACAGCTCCAGCAGCCGGCCGTTCATCCGCATCTCGTTGACGAAGAGCCGGTCGCCGACGCAAGTGATGCCGTTGGGCACCTTCACCTCGTCGGAGACCAGCGTGTACGCGCCCTGCGGACTGCGGCGCCACACCCGGCCGGGCACCAGGTCGGTGATGTACATCGAGCCGTCCGCCGCGAAGGCGAGGTCGTCCGGTGACTGCACCGGGCCGTCCATCGGCACGATCGTCTCCACGTCACCGGAGGCCGGGTCCACGGCACTGATCTGTCCGGCCAGGAACTGCGCCGCGTACAGCCGCCCGTCGGGCCCGAACGCCACCCCGTTCGAACCCCACAGCGGGCTGGGGAGGTTGAGCCGTCGTACGTCCCACCGTTCGCCCGGGACCGGCCCGGGCGCGTCCCGGCCGTACCGGCTGAGGTGTTCCGTCATCGCCCCGCCCTCAGCCCTCGTCCGGTGCGGCGTCGACGAGGACGTCCCGCAGTCCGCCGTTGGCGCGCCACTCCCGCAGCAGCGCGTGGAAGGCGACCGGGCCGTCCCCGAAGGACTCGCTGCGCTTCCTGGGCATGCCCTCGTTGTTGTAGTAGCCGGGGGTGCACTCGGCCTGGAAGGCGTACTGGTCGGGTGCCTTCTCGCGGATGGTCGCCACCCAGGCGGCCTCGGCCTCGGCGGTCGGCTCCACGTACCGGGCCCGCCGTGTGCGCGCCGCCTTGATGACCTCGGCGACATGGGTCGCCTGCTCGTCGAGGACATGCACGAAATTGACGGAACTGGCGTTCTGCAGTGGCCCGAGCTGGAAGAGGTTGGGGAAGCCGTGGCTGTAGAAGCCGTGCAGCGTGCGCGGGCCGTCCCGCCACGCCTCCGGCAGGGTGGTGCCGCCGCGGCCGTGCACCGGCAGCCGGCCGGAGGTGATGCCGGAGACCCCGACCCGGAACCCGGTGCTGAAGATGATGCAGTCGACCTCGTACGCGGTGCCGCCGGCCACCACGGCGTCCTCGGTGATCCGCTCGACGCCGTGGCTGTCGGCGGTGTCGACCAGGGTGACGTTGGGCCGGTTGAAGGTCTGCAGGTAACTGTCGCTGAACGTGGGCCGCTTGCACATGTAGCGGTACCACGGCTTGAGCAGCTCGGCGGTCGCCGGGTCCTCGACGAGCTCGTCGACCCGGGCCCGGATCCCGTTCATCTTCTGGAAGTCGGCCAGCTCGTAGGCGCGTTCCCGCTCCTCCGGCGGCAGGTCCTGGTAGCTGTCGCTCGGGATGAGCTTCTGGTGCAGACGCGCGCTGCTGGTCCAGCCGTCGTCCACCAGGTCCTCGGCCACCTGCCCGCCGGTGACGAGGGCGAGGAAGTTGTCCCTGCGGCGGCGCGTCCAGCCGGGGGAGAGGGACGCGGCCCACTGGGGGTCGGTGGGGCGGTTGCCGCGTACGTCGACCGAGGACGGCGTGCGCTGGAAGACGTACAACTGCTGGGCGTCGGCGCCGAGATGGGGCACGCACTGGACGGCGGTGGCCCCGGTGCCGATCAGTGCGACGCGCTTGTCGGCGAGCCTGTGGAGGTTGCCGTCGGCGTCGCCGCCGGTGTAGGCGTAGTCCCAGCGGCTGGTGTGGAAGGTGTGGCCGCGGAAGGTATCGATCCCGGGGATGCCGGGGAGCTTCGCCTCGCTCAGCGTGCCGCTCGCCGTGATGACGTACCGGGCCCGTATCCGGTCCTCCCGGTCGGTGCTCACCAGCCACTCGTCCGTGTCGTCGGCCCAGCGCAGCCCGGTCACCTGCGTCTGGAACACCGCGTCGCGGTAGAGGTCGAAGGTCCGGCCTATCGCCCTCGCGTGCTGCCGGATCTCCTCGCCCGGCGCGTACTTCCACTTCGGTACGTAGCCGACCTCCTCCAGCAGCGGCAGGTAGATGTAGGACTCGATGTCGCAGTGGATGCCGGGGTAGCGGTTCCAGTACCAGGTGCCGCCGAAGTCCGAGCCCTTCTCGATCACCCGTATCGACTCCACCCCCGCCTGCCGCAGCCGGGCGCCGGCGAGCAGTCCGCCGAAGCCGCCGCCGACGACGACCACGTCGACGCGGTCGTGCAGCCGCGCGCGGTCGGGCGCGGCCTCGGCGTACGGGTCCTCGTCGTAGTACCCGAACCGCCCGGCGACGGGCTGGTACTGACGGCCGCCCTCCGGGCGGATCCGGCGGTCCCGCTCGGCACGGTAGCGGGCCTTGAGCGCTTCGAGGTCGAGATCGGGCTCCTGAGGGCCGGCGGGGCCGGACGGGCTGTGGGGGTAGGACATCGGCGGTCCTGTTCCTCTCTGTAGCGGTGCTGCGGAGCGGGGCGGTCAGCCCTGCCGCGGTGCGGAGGCGAGGTGTCCGGGCGCGGTCCCGGCGGCGGGGCCGGCGCCGTCGGCCTCGGCGGTGGTGCGCGGCCCCGCGGGAATGGCGGCCGCGATGGCGACGGCGACCAGCGCGATGCCGCAGCCGGTCAGCAGGCCGGCGCGGAAGCCGCTCTCGGAGGTGAAGGTGTGGCCGCCCTGGGCGGTGGTCAGCTGCGAGAGGAGCACGCCGATCACGGCGGCGCCGACCGAGGTGCCGAGCGAACGCATGAGCGTGTTGAAGCCGTTGGCGGCGGCGGTCTCGGACACCGGGACCGCGCCCATGATGAGCGCGGGCATGGCACCGTACGCGAGGCCCACGCCACTGTTGATGACAAGGGCGAACACCAGCACGCCCCAGGCGGTGCCCATCAGCGCCAGGGCCAGGCCGTACCCGGCGGCGATCACCAGAGCGCCGCAGATCAGCGTGAACTTGCAGGATCGACGGCAGCTCCGCGAGGAGCGGGGTGACCAGCGTCTGCGTGGTCGCGGCCGTGATGCCGGCGACCGCCAGGGTGGCGACCACGCCGTGGGCACGGCCGGGGGAGCGGGGGACGTCCATCGAGGGGACTCCTTGGGGTGGTCGCGGCAGCATGGCTTGCGCGGATGGATGTGCATCGTACACGTCGCATGTATGGGCCACATGATGTGCACGATGCATCCCCGTGAGAAGATGGCAGCAAGGAGCCACCTGGAGACGCGAGGCGTCGGCGGCGCGGCAAGGAGCGGGAAGCAGGAGGCGGCGGGACGCATGGTCAGGCCGACACACGAGGTCGAGTACGAACAGATGCTGCTCAGCCGGCACACGTATCTGAACAAGCGGGGCGGACGCCACAAGGACGGCGCGCTGGAGCGCAGCGCCTACATCCTGCTCAGCCGCATCCGCATGCAGGGGCCCATGTCCATCGGCGAGCTGAGCGACGCCTTCGGGCTCGACGCCTCCACCCTGAACCGGCAGACGGCGGCGGCGATGCGTGCCGGACTCGTGGAGCGCATCCCCGACCCGGCCGGCGGAATGGCGCGCAAGTTCCGCATCACCGACAAGGGCGCCCAGATGCTCGACGAGGAACGCGAGGAAATGATCCGCATCCTCGACGACATCCTCGTGGACTGGCCCGACGAGGACATCGCCGCCTTCGCTTCCTACCTACGCCGCTTCAACACCGACATCGAACGCATCGGCGGCCGCCCCTGGCCCCGCCCGTGACGTACGGGGCGTACGGGGCGGCCTGAAGGGACTGGCCTCAGCCCTCCCGGTCCATCTCCGCCATCAGCGCCTGGTGGCTGAAGCGGACGTGCTCGCGCATCACGCGCTCGGCACCGTCGCCGTCCTTGGCGAGGATCAGCGCGAGGACGCGGTGGTGCTCGTTGTCGGACTCACTGAGGCGGCCGGGCCGGGACAGCGACGTACGCACCAGACGGGCATAGGCGAGCTGGTTCATCAGGGTGCGGTAGTGCGCCTCCAGCTTGCCGTTGTCCGCGCCCCGGACCAGTAGGTCGTGGAACTCGTGCACGAGGGCGGCGTACCGCTCGGCGTCACCGGCCCGGACCGCCTCGTCGGCGGCCCGCATGTTGGCCTCCAGCAGCTCCGTCTCGGGGACGTTGCCGCGGAAGGCCAGCAGCCGGGCGGCGGCGCCCTCCAGCAGCTCCTTCATCTGGAACAGCTCGGTCAGC
>NZ_PQSQ01000111.1 GCF_002920575.1 Streptomyces sp. Ru73
GCAGGCGGGCCGGGCGGAGAAGGCGCTCGGGCGGTACCGGGGCGCGCTGGAGTCGGCCCGCGCGGTGCAGGACGCGGTCGCGGCCGGGCGCGCGCTGGAGTCGCTGGGCGGCACGTACGCCGAGCTGGGCGACTGGCAGCGGGCCGCCGACTGGTACGGCCGGGCCCTGGAGCTGCGGCTCTCCCGCGGCCACACGGCCGACGCCGCCCGGCTCCACGGGCGGCTGGGCGCGGTGCACACCCATGCGGGCCGGTGGGCCGAGGCGCTCCGGGAGTGGCGTGCCTCATACGGCGCGTACCGCAGGGCCGGCGACGCCGTGGGAGTGGCGCGTGCCATGGGGGAGACGGCGCGGGTGCAGGAGTACGCGGGCCGGCCCGAGCAGGCGCTGCGGAGCTGCTTCGAGGCGCTGGAGCTGGCCAGGAAGGCGGCGGACGGGCGGCTGGAGGCGGCGCTCCAGCTGCGGATTGCGGACACCTTCGAACGGCTCGGGGACCCCGCGGCGGCAAGGCTGCACCGGGGCCTCGGGGAGGGACTCCTCGCAGATCACCCCGCCTGACCTACGAAATCGGTGGCCGTTCGTGCGAAAGAAATTGCTTTGCAAGGCTAGACAACAAGAGCTCCTTCAATAGACTGGCAGAGCCGCGGCTCTCGCGGTCACATCCGTCATTCGTCTGTATGTGCGGATATTTCTCTGCAAGCTCTCATTCAAGGACCGTGATCGACGTGAAGGTCGGCATCCCCCGCGAGGTCAAGAACAACGAGTTCCGGGTGGCGATCACGCCTGCCGGTGTCCACGAGCTCGTCCGCAACGGCCACCAGGTCTTCGTCGAGAAGGACGCCGGGCTCGGCTCCTCCATCACCAACGAGGAGTACGTCGGCGCCGGCGCGAACATCCTCGGCACCGCCGACGAGGTGTGGGCCACCGCCGACCTGCTGCTGAAGGTCAAGGAGCCGATCGCGGAGGAGTACCACCGCCTCCGCAAGGACCAGACGCTCTTCACCTACCTGCACCTGGCCGCCTCCAAGGAGTGCACGGACGCGCTGCTGGAGTCCGGCACCACGGCGATCGCGTACGAGACCGTCGAGACCGCCAACCGCCAGCTGCCGCTGCTCGCCCCGATGTCCGAGGTCGCGGGCCGCATCGCCCCGCAGGTCGGCGCGTACCACCTGATGCGCCAGGCCGGCGGCCGCGGTGTGCTGCCCGGCGGCGTCCCCGGCGTCCACGCGGGCAAGGCCGTCGTCATCGGCGGCGGCGTCTCCGGCTGGAACGCCGTGCAGATCGCCGTGGGCCTCGGCTTCCACGTCACGCTGCTCGACAAGGACATCAACAAGCTCCGCGAGGCCGACAAGATCTTCGGCACCAAGGTGCAGACCGTCGTCTCCAACGCCTTCGAGCTGGAGAAGGCCGTCGTCGAGGCCGACCTCGTCGTCGGTGCCGTCCTGATCCCGGGCGCCAAGGCCCCGAAGCTGGTCACCAACGAGCTCGTCGCCAAGATGAAGCCCGGAAGTGTCCTTGTCGACATCGCGATCGACCAGGGCGGCTGCTTCGAGGACTCCCGTCCGACCACCCACGCCGAGCCGACCTTCCAGGTCCACAACTCGGTCTTCTACTGCGTCGCCAACATGCCGGGCGCGGTGCCGAACACCTCCACCCACGCGCTCACCAACGCGACGCTGCCCTACATCGTCGAGCTGGCCAACCGCGGCTGGGTCGAGGCGCTGCGCCGTGACCCCGCGCTGGCCAAGGGCCTCAACACCCACGACGGCAAGGTCGTCTACGCCGAGGTCGCCGAGGCGCACGGCCTGGAGTCCGTCGAGCTGAGCAGCCTGCTGGGCTGATTCGTCAACACGGCGCGTCAACACCACGCGCACGGCCGGGCCTTGAGACTTTCGGGCCCGGCCGGTCGCGTTTGCGACAGTTTTCCGCTGACGCTCCCGGAGGGCCTCCGACGGGCCCTCCGCAACTCGTAACGAACGTCTCTCTTCGACCCTTTCGCGTACCCCCGAAACCTCACGGATGTGCGCCGCGCGCCCTTGACATCGGGGTGTTCCATTGCCGACACATCGTGCCGGGTCCGGTGGATTGTGTTGCTGCGGACGCCCGACACGCCATAGAGTCGCCAACCGTCGGCTTGGTGTCACGCTGACCTATCGATAAGTTTCCTGGTCACATCCAAGGAGGTAAGACGACTTGTGAATGAGTCGACATTTACTCCCGGAGGTGGTCGACCAGGAGCGGTTGCACGGGGCCAGGGTCCCTCGGGGCACGAGGCTGTCGGCTCCGTCGCTGTCCACACCTTCGCAGCCCAGAAGAGCATGACGACGACAGCCCACCAGAGCATGGACGGCCATCAAGTGAACGCCATGGCCGGCGACCAGGGCGGCACAGACCCGGCCCGCTTCGCCGACTACGACGACCTGCCCGAGGGGCACTTCTACGACCCGGACGCGGAGTACGAGCCGGACCCCGAGTACGCGGCGACGCTCGCGCCGGACGCCGCGCGCCAGCGCCGCGAGCGCATCGGCCCGACCGGGCGGCCCCTTCCCTACTTCCCGATCCCCGGGCCGCTCTCCGAGCACGGCCCGGCGAAGATCATCGCGATGTGCAACCAGAAGGGCGGGGTCGGCAAGACCACCTCGACCATCAACCTGGGTGCCGCGCTCGCCGAGTACGGCCGCCGCGTGCTGCTGGTCGACTTCGACCCGCAGGGCGCCCTCTCGGTCGGCCTCGGCGTGAACCCCATGGAGCTGGACCTGACGGTCTACAACCTGCTCATGGAGCGGGGCATGTCGGCCGACGAGGTACTGCTGAAGACGGCGGTCCCCAACATGGACCTGCTCCCCAGCAATATCGATTTGTCAGCCGCCGAGGTGCAGCTCGTCAGCGAGGTCGCCCGTGAGTCGACCCTGCAGCGCGCCCTGAAGCCGCTGCTGGCCGACTACGACTACATCGTGATCGACTGTCAGCCCTCGCTCGGTCTGCTCACGGTCAACGCGCTGACGGCGGCTCACAAGGTCATCGTCCCGCTGGAGTGCGAGTTCTTCGCGCTGCGCGGTGTCGCGCTGCTGACCGAGACGATCGAGAAGGTCCAGGAACGGCTCAACCCCGAACTGGAGCTGGACGGCATCCTCGCGACGATGTACGACTCGCGCACGGTGCACAGCCGCGAGGTCCTCGCGCGCGTCGTGGAGGCCTTCGACGATCACGTGTACCACACCGTGATCGGCCGCACGGTCCGCTTCCCCGAGACCACGGTCGCGGGCGAGCCGATCACCACGTACGCCTCCAACTCCGTGGGTGCCGCCGCCTACCGACAGCTCGCCAGGGAGGTGCTCGCCCGGTGTCACGCCGAGTGAGTCTGCCCGGCGCCGATGAGCTGTTCCGCACGACCGGGGGGACGGCGCTGCAGTCCTCCTCGCCCCGCAGGCCGGCGAACGGCACCCCAGCGAACGGCGAGGCACCTCGGGTGCCCGCGCCGGGCGGTGAGGCCGACCCGGCCGCGCCGCAGCAGGGCGGAGCCGCACAGCGCCGTCCGGAGGGCGACCCCGCTGCCGCGGCGTCCGGGGCCACGGCGCCCGCGGAGCAGCACAGCGGACGCGACACGGCCGACGAGGCCGGCAAGGGCCGCCGCCGGCAGGAGCCGGCTGCGGCGGCAGCGGCGGGCACGGGGGCACCGGCCGCCGGCACCGCCCGGCGGCGCGGCCGGGGCGCGAACCGCCGCCCCAGCGGCCGGGAACGGCACGACGAGAAGATCACCGTGTACGTCTCCGCCGAGGAACTGATGGACCTGGAGCACGCGCGGCTGGTCCTGCGCGGCGAACACGGCCTCGCGGTGGACCGCGGCCGGATCGTCCGGGAGGCCGTCGCGGTCGTCCTCGCGGACCTGGAGTCCCGCGGGGACGCCAGCATCCTCGTGCGGCGCCTGAGGGGCCGCTGAGCGGCTCCTGGGGGCCATGCTGCGGAACTCCGGCCGCCCGGGCGGCCGGGTCCCCGCCGGGCGGCGGGTGCCGGGTTAGCCTTCGGACACCGGCGGGTCCACTCCGCCGGTGACCAGCCCGGCGCCGCGTACGGCACGGGACCGCAGCGTATGGACCACGATGCCGACGACCCACGACCCCTCAGCGCCCGCCCCGCGCACCCCGCGCCGCTCACTCGGCCGCGGCCCGGGCGCGACCCCGCCCCCGGACTCCGGGCCGGCGCCGGAGACCACCGCGCCCCCGGAGGCGGGGGAGCCGGCGGAGGCCACGGCCGCACCGGAGCCGGCCACGGCCGGGCCGGAGGACGCCACGGCCGGGCCCGCCGAGCTGGAGCCGACTGAGACCGAACTGGAGCCGGCCGAATCCGGGCCGGAGCCGACTGAGACCGGGCCGGAGCCGGCCGGGTCCGGAGCGGGGGCCGAAGGCGAGTCCGGGGCCGGGGCCGAGGACGCGCCCGAGGGCGGGGCCGGGCGGGAGGTGCCCGCCGAGCCGGCTGACGCCACCGTCACCGGGGACGGGAAGTTCACCCTCCACCTGGAGAACTTCGAAGGCCCCTTCGACCTGCTCCTGCAGCTGATCTCCAAGCACAAGCTGGACGTCACCGAGATCGCGCTCTCGAAGGTCACCGACGAGTTCATGGCCCACATCCGGGCCATGGGCCCGGACTGGGACCTGGACCAGACGACGGAGTTCCTGGTCGTCGCGGCGACCCTGCTGGACCTCAAGGCCGCGCGGCTGCTGCCCGCCGCCGAGGTCGAGGACGAGGCGGACCTCGCCCTCCTCGAAGCGCGCGACCTGCTCTTCGCGCGGCTGCTGCAGTACCGCGCGTACAAGGAGGTCGCCGACGTCTTCAGCCGCCGCCTGGCGGACGAGGCGCGCCGCTACCCGCGTACCGTCGGCCTGGAGCCGCACCACGCCGAGCTGCTGCCCGAGGTCGTCATCAGCATCGGCGCCGAGGGCTTCGCCAAGCTGGCCGTGAAGGCGATGCAGCCCAAGGCCAAGCCGCAGGTGTACGTCGACCACATCCACGCCCCGCTGGTCAGCGTGCGGGAACAGGCCGAGGTGATGGTGGCGCGGCTGCGCGCGGCGGGCGAAGCGTCCTTCCAGGAGCTGACCGAGGACGCGCCGGACACGCTCACCGTCGTGGCCCGCTTCCTCGCGCTCCTGGAGCTGTACCGCGAGCGCGCGGTCGTCCTGGACCAGCCCGAGGCGCTGGGCGAGCTGACGGTCCGCTGGGCCGGTACGGAGGACGGCAGCGAGCCGGTCGTCACGGACGAGTTCGACCGCCCGGCGGAGCAGCGGACCGACGAGAAGAGCCAGAAGGAGACGGCATGAGCGCCCACAGCACGGAGCGGACCGGCCCCGCCGTCGGCCCCGAAGAGACAGCCGGTCCCGAAGAGACAACCGGTCCCGAGGAGACAGCCGGCCCCGACGAGACGGCGGGTCCCGACGAGACGTACGACCTCCCCGAGGCACAGGCCCCCGAGGCCCCCGAAGCGCCGGCCGGCGCCCTCGGGGTCGCGGCGCTCGACCTGAAGCCGGCGCTCGAGGCCGTCCTCATGGTCGTCGACGAGCCCGCCACCGAGGAGCACCTCGCCAAGGTGCTGCAGCGCCGCCGCCGTGACGTGGCGATCGCGCTCCGTGAGCTGTCGGACGACTACGCCCGCCAGGGCCGGGGCTTCGACCTGCGGCTGGTCGCGGGCGGCTGGCGGTTCTACACCCGTCCCGAGTACGCCGACGCCGTGGAGGCCTTCGTCCTGGACGGCCAGCAGGCCCGGCTGACGCAGGCCGCATTGGAGACTCTGGCCGTGGTCGCGTACCGTCAACCGGTCAGCCGGTCCCGGGTCTCGGCCGTACGCGGCGTCAACTGTGACGGCGTGATGCGCACCCTCCTCCAGCGCGGTCTGGTCGAGGAGGCGGGCACGGAAGGCGAAACAGGTGCGATCCTGTACAGGACGACGAACTACTTTCTGGAGCGGATGGGCCTGCGGGGCCTGGACGAGCTCCCCGAGCTCGCCCCGTTCCTCCCCGAGGCGGACGCGGTCGAGGGCGACTCCCGGGAAGGTGTGCCGTCGTTCGACGTAGACGACAGCGGCGACTCCCACACGGGTCAGACGAACTAGACGGATAGTTGATGCGAAGCAGCGGCAGGAACAGCAGCGGTAGGGGCAACTACCGGGGCGCGGGCAACAAGCGCGACGAGAAGCAGCAGCGCGCGCGCCGCCCCCGTCCCGAGGAGCGCCGCTACGACGTCGGCGGCTCCGGCCCGGACGGCCCCGGTGACGGGCCCCGCAAGGGACGCGGCGCGGCGGCCCGCGGCGGCGCCAAGGGCGGTCCCAAGACCGGCGCGAAGGGCGGCGGCCCCCGCAGCCAGGACGGCCGGGGTGCCAAGGGCTCCCGCGGCCGCGGCTCGGCGCCGGCCCGCCCCCGCGAGTACGACGCGAAGATCGAGGAGCGCAACCGCGCCCGGTACGACAAGCCCGCGGTCAAGACCCCCAAGACCTTCGGGGACCAGGAGGGCGAGCGGCTGCAGAAGGTGCTCGCGCGGGCCGGCATGGGCTCGCGGCGCGCCTGCGAGGAGCTGATCGACGAGGCCCGCGTCGAGGTGAACGGCAGGATCGTCACCGAGCAGGGCGTCCGCGTCGACCCGGAGAAGGACGAGATCAAGGTGGACGGCCTGACCGTCGCCACCCAGTCCTACCTCTTCTTCGCGCTGAACAAGCCGGCCGGCGTCGTCTCCACCATGGAGGACCCCGACGGCCGCCAGTGCCTGGGCGACTACGTCACCAACCGCGAGACCCGGCTCTTCCACGTCGGCCGGCTGGACACCGAGACCGAGGGCATCATCCTGCTCACCAACCACGGGGAGCTGGCGCACCGCCTGACCCACCCGCGGTACGGCGTGCAGAAGACCTACCTCGCCGCCATCCAGGGCCCGCTGCCGCGCGAGATCGGCAAGAAGCTCAAGGACGGCATCCAGCTGGAGGACGGCTACGCCCGCGCCGACCACTTCCGCGTGGTGCAGCAGACCGGCAAGAACTACCTGGTCGAGGTCACGCTGCACGAGGGCCGCAAGCACATCGTGCGCCGGATGCTCGCCGAGGCCGGCTTCCCGGTGGACAAGCTCGTGCGGACCGCCTTCGGGCCGATCTCGCTGGGCGACCAGAAGTCCGGCTGGCTGCGCCGGCTGACCAACACCGAGGTCGGCATGCTGATGCGCGAGGTCGACCTGTAAGGACGCCGCTTGCGGCCGCGCCCCACCACCCCTTAATGTCATCGTGACGATTAAGGGGTGGTTCTTCTATGGCATCCGTGGTGTCCACGGCCGCGACCGGCTCGCTCATCGGCCTCGCACTCGGTGACGCGCTCGGGTATCCGACCGAGTTCAGGAGCGTGCCGGCGATCGAGGCCGCGTACGGCCCATGGCGCGGGCTCGACCTGCCCACGCCCGCGTACATCACCGACGACACCCAGATGACGCTGGCGTTCGCCCGCGGCCTCCGTACGGCCATGGAACGCGGCCCCCTCGACGCGGCCGCACTCGAACCGCCCGTACGCGGCGAGTACGTCGCCTGGTGGCGCTCCCCGGAGAACAACCGCGCCCCCGGCAACACCTGCCTGACCGCCTGCCGCCTCCTGAGCGAGCCGGGCCTCCCGTGGACGGAGGCGAGCCAGATCGGCTCCAAGGGCTGCGGCGCCAACATGCGCGTCGCGCCGATCGGCCTCGTCCCCGGCCTCACCGCTGACCAGCGCGCCGGCGCCGCCCAGCTCCAGTCCGCCCTCACCCACGGCCACCCCACCGGCCTGGCCGCCAGCGACCTCACGGCATACGCGGTCCATGCCCTGGCCCAGGGCGCCGGCCCCGCCGAGCTCCCGGCCCTCCTCCGCGCGTACGCCCACGACCAGCGCACGGTCTACCGCACCGACTGGCTCGGCGACCTCTGGAAGCACGCTCAGGACCCGTCGCCCGAATCCTTCATCGCCCGCGGCTGGGACGACTGCCTCGGGGTCCTCGACCGCCTCGACGCGGCCCTGCGCGACCCCGACCCGGAGACCGACCCCTGCCTGGCCACCGGCGAGGGCTGGATCGCCGAGGAGGCCCTGGCCACCGCCCTCCTCTGCTTCCTCCTCTTCCCCGAGGAGCCCGTCACGGCCCTGCGCCGCGGCGCCGTCACCGCCGGTGACTCCGACTCCATCGCCTGCCTGGCCGGCGCCTTCGCCGGCGCTCACCTCGGCGCCGGCGCCTGGCCCGCGGACTGGGTGGACCGCATCGAGCACCGCGACGAACTCCTCTCCTTCGGCCGGCTCTGGGACTGAGACGGCCGTCTCGCAGGGCGGGCGCGCGCGGCGGCCGTGCCCGGCGGTCGATACGCTGAACCACGGGTTCGTCGGCACGCCGACGAAGATCCGGTAGGTGTCGGAAGCAGAGGGAGCAGAGTCGTGGCGGTACGTGCGGTCCGAGGGGCCGTCCAGCTGGAGCGGGACGACGCGGAGCACATGCATGAGCAGGTCTCCGAGCTGCTGACCGCCATCCTGGAGCGCAACGGCCTGGTGCCGGACGACCTGATCAGCGTCTGGTTCACGGCCACGCCCGACCTGCACAGCGACTTCCCGGCCGTCGCGGCGCGCAAGCTGGGCATCACCGACGTCCCGCTGATCTGCGCGCAGGAGCTGGACATCGCCGGCGCCATGCCGCGCGTGGTGCGCATCCTGGCGCACGTGGAGAGCGACCTCACCAAGGCGGAGATCGCGCACGTCTACCTCGGCGCCGCCGGCGCGCTGCGGAAGGACATCGCCCAGTGAGGACCGCGATCGTCATCGGGACGGGCCTGATCGGCACGTCGGCCGCGCTGGCGCTGAGCGCCCGCGGCGTACGGGTGCACCTCGCCGACCACGACGCGGCGCAGGCCCGTACGGCGGCGGCGCTCGGCGCGGGCACCGTGGAGGAGCCCGAGGGCCCGGTCGACCTCGCGATCGTGGCGGTGCCGCCCGCGCACGTCGCGGCCGCGCTGGCCGACGCGATGCGGCGCAAGGCGGCCCGCGCCTACCTGGACGTGGCCAGCGTCAAGGGCGGGCCGCGGCGCGAGCTGGAGGCGCTCGGCCTGGACCTCACGCCCTACATCGGCACGCACCCGATGTCCGGCAAGGAGCGGTCCGGGCCGCTGGCCGCCACCGCCGACCTCTTCGAGGGCCGGCCGTGGGTGCTCACCCCCGCCCGGGACGGCGACACCGAGGTGCTCAACCTCGCGCTGGAGCTGGTGGCGCTCTGCCGGGCCGTCCCGGTCGTCATGGACGCCGACGCGCACGACCGCGCGGTCGCCCTGGTCAGCCACACCCCCCAGCTGGTCTCCAGCCTGGTCGCCGCGCGCCTCCAGGGGGCCGACGAGACCGCCGTACGCCTGTGCGGCCAGGGCATCCGCGACGTGACCCGGATCGCCGCCTCCGACCCCGGCATGTGGATCGACATCCTCTCGGCGAACCCCGGGCCGGTCGCCGACGTGCTCTCGGAGATCGCCGCCGACCTGGACGAGACGGTGCAGGCGCTGCGCGCCCTGCAGTCCGCCGACGAGGACAAGCGCGGCGCGGGCGCGGGCGGCATCGAGGACGTGCTGCGGCGCGGCAACGCGGGCCGCGAGCGGGTGCCGGGCAAGCACGGCGCCGCTCCCGCCGCGTACGAGATCGTCGCCGTGCACATCGGTGACCAGCCGGGCGAGCTGGCGCGGATCTTCGCCGACGCCGGGCAGGCGGGCGTCAACATCGAGGACGTCCGCATCGAGCACGCCACCGGCCAGCAGGCGGGCTTCATCCAGCTCACGGTCGAGCCGTCCGCGGTGCCGGTGTTGACCGCGGCGCTGCGCGAGCGCGGCTGGTCCATCCGCCAGTAGCGGCCGGTCCGTCGTCGGCGGGTGCGGCCGGAAGCGTCACAAACCCCGCACGCCCCGGCGGGGAAAACACGCCTGCGTGTACCCGGTAACCTTGACCGAGGCCCATCGGGCCCCAGGATCCCCGCCCCGTGCACAAGGAAAGGTGTTCGTCACCGTGGAAACCGCCGCCCGGACCGCCCCGGCAGCAGTGATTGTCGCCATCGACGGCCCCTCCGGCACGGGCAAGTCCAGCACCTCCAAGGCGGTCGCCGCCAAGCTGGCGCTCAGCTACCTGGACACCGGTGCCCAGTACCGCGCGATCACCTGGTGGATGCTGAACAACGGCATCGACATCCAGGACCCCGCCGCGATCGCCACGGCCGCCGCCAAGCCCGTGATCGTCTCCGGCACCGACCCGGCCGCGCCGACGATCACGGTCGACGGCCAGGACGCCTCCGGCCCGATCCGCACGAAGGAGGTCACCTCGGCGGTCAGCGCCGTCAGCGCCGTCCCCGAGGTGCGCAGCCTGATCACGGACCTGCAGCGGACCATCGCCGGCTCCGCCGAGCGCGGCATCGTCGTCGAGGGCCGGGACATCGGCACCACCGTCCTGCCCGACGCCGACCTGAAGATCTTCCTCACCGCCTCGCCCGAGGCGCGTGCCGCCCGGCGCAGCGGCGAGCTCAAGGGCAAGGAGGCCACCGACCTGGCCGCCACCCGCGAGGCGCTGATCAAGCGCGACGCCGCCGACTCCTCCCGCAAGACCTCGCCGCTGGCCAAGGCCGACGACGCGGTCGAGGTGGACACCACCGAGCTGACCCTTGAGCAGGTCATCGAGTGCGTCGTCACCCTCATCGAAGCCAAGATCGCGGAGAAGGCCGGTCCCGCGGCGGAGGCGGGGCAGGTCGCCCGGTGACCGACTCCGCTCAACTCCCGAGCGCCGGCGGCGCCGCGGTCGGGCGGCGGATCGGCATCGGCCTGATGAACGGCCTGTGGCGGCCGCGGGTGCTGGGCTCCTGGCGGGTGCCGCCGGCCGGCCCGGTGATATTCGCGGTCAACCACTCGCACAACGTCGACGGGCCCATGCTCATGGGCACGGCGCCGCGCCCGGTGCACTTCCTGATCAAGAAGGAAGCCTTCGCCGGACCGCTGGACCCCTTCCTGCGCGGCATCGGGCAGGTCAAGGTCGACCGCACGAGCACCGACCGGACCGCCGTGACGCACGCGCTGGGCATCCTGGAGCGCGGCGGGGTCCTCGGGATCTTCCCCGAGGGCACCCGCGGCGAGGGCGACTTCGCGTCGCTGCGCGCCGGTCTCGCGTACTTCGCCGTACGCTCGGGAGCGCCGATCGTGCCGGTCGCGGTCCTGGGCAGCGCGGAGCGCCGCAGCCGGGTGATACCGGCGCTGCCGCCGCTGCGCGGCCGCGTCGACGTCGTCTTCGGCGACGCCTTCGAGGCGGGGGACGGATCCGGGCGGCGTACCCGTAAGGCGCTGGACGAGGCGACCGTACGCATCCAGGAGCGCCTGACCGCCCACCTGACCGACGCCAGGCGCCTGACCGGCCGCTGAGCCGTACCGGCCGTACGAACCGCCGGTGCCGCCTCCGGCGCGCCCCACCGACCACGCAGAACGAGGAACGGACTTCATGAACGACCAGATCCCCACCGGCGACGAGCACGTCGAGCACGGCGCGCTGGGCGACGCCGAGTACGCGGAGTTCATGGAGCTCGCCGCGCAGGAGGGCTTCGACCTGGACGAGGTCGAGGGCGACATCGCGGCGGCCGGCCACGGCCCGCTGCCCGTCCTCGCCGTCGTCGGCCGCCCCAATGTCGGCAAGTCGACGCTCGTCAACCGCATCATCGGCCGCCGTGAGGCCGTCGTGGAGGACAAGCCGGGCGTCACCCGTGACCGCGTCACGTACGAGGCGGACTGGAACGGCCGCCGCTTCAAGGTCGTCGACACCGGCGGCTGGGAGCAGGACGTGCTCGGCATCGACGCGTCCGTCGCCGCCCAGGCCGAGTTCGCGATCGAGGCCGCCGACGCGGTGGTCTTCGTCGTGGACGCCAAGGTCGGCGCGACCGACACCGACGAGGCCGTCGTCAAGCTGCTGCGCCGGGCCGGCAAGCCGGTCGTGCTGTGCGCCAACAAGGTCGACGGCCCCTCCGGCGAGGCGGACGCCGCCATGCTGTGGTCGCTCGGGCTCGGCGAGCCGTACCCGGTCTCGGCCCTGCACGGCCGCGGCACGGGCGACCTGCTGGACGCCGCGCTGGACGCGCTCCCCGAGGCGCCGCAGCAGACCTTCGGCACGGCCGTCGGCGGCCCGCGCCGGGTGGCCCTCATCGGCCGGCCCAACGTCGGCAAGTCCTCCCTGCTGAACAAGGTCGCGGGCGAGGAGCGGGTGGTCGTCAACGAGATGGCCGGCACCACCCGTGACCCGGTCGACGAGCTGATCACGCTGGGCGGCAAGACCTGGAAGTTCGTGGACACCGCGGGCATCCGCAAGCGCGTCCACCTCCAGGAGGGCGCCGACTACTACGCCTCGCTGCGTACGGCGGCCGCCGTGGAGAAGGCCGAGGTCGCGGTCGTCCTGATCGACGCGAGCGAGTCGATCAGCGTGCAGGACCAGCGGATCATCACCATGGCCGTCGAGGCGGGCCGCGCGCTGGTCATCGCGTACAACAAGTGGGACACCCTCGACGAGGAGCGCCGCTTCTACCTGGAGCGGGAGATCGAGCGGGACCTGGTGCAGATCCCGTGGGCGATGCGGGTCAACGTCTCGGCACGCACCGGACGGCACATGGAGAAGCTGGTGCCGGCCATCGAGACGGCGCTCGCCGGCTGGGAGACCCGGGTGCCGACCGGGCGGCTGAACGCCTTCCTCGGCGAGATCGTGGCGTCCCACCCGCACCCGGTGCGCGGCGGCAAGCAGCCCCGCATCCTCTTCGGCACGCAGGCGGGCACCAAGCCCCCGCGCTTCGTGCTCTTCGCCTCCGGCTTCCTGGAGGCCGGCTACCGCCGCTTCATCGAGCGGCGGCTGCGCGAGGAGTTCGGCTTCGACGGGACCCCGATCCACATCTCGGTGCGGGTCCGCGAGAAGCGCAGCAAGAAGAAGTAGCCGCGCGGCCGGGACGCCGGGCCGCGACGGCCGCCGCTCCCGGAGCCCCGCCCCGGACCCCCGCCGGGGTCCGGGGCGGGGCTCCGTGCTCTTCCGGGGCCTTCCGGACCCGGAGGGCCCGGCGGGGCGGTACGGAAGAAGCGGTTCAGCAGCGGCTCAGTGGTGGTACGGGCGGTTGTCGCGGGGCGCGGGCGGCAGCGCGGCCGGGACGTGGCTCCGGGAGTGCTGCGGCGGCAGCGGCACCTCCCGGCGGCCCGCTGCGGGAGTGCTGCGCCGCCAGATCCGCCGCAGCACCTCCGGACTCAGGTCGTCCTCGCCCGTACGGTCCCCGGGCAGGGCCCGGAAGGAGCGGCGGTACTCGGCGTAGAGCGCGTCGTAGATCGGCGTGGCCGAGCCACGGTCGAGGTGGTGCGCGGCGGGCTCGTACGACGGGCGCATGCCGGGGATGGAATGGAACGGGGCGCGGGGGGACGGGTCGTATGGGTGCACGTCTGAGCCAACGACCCGGAGGCCCGCTGGATGCGGCTTTGCGGGCGAATTGGCTGATCGTGGGGCATACGCGGAAGTGCGGAGTGCCCGGGAATGCCGATGGCGCACGGCCTCCGGCGCCTGCGCGTGACGCCTCGGACATCCGTACGCCGTCGCCCGGACGGCCGCCACGGACCGGGCGGCGGCCGTCCCGTGGCGGGCCGGAGCGGGACGCTCAGGTGCCGGCGAGCGGCATCGCCATGGCGACCAGCTGCCCCTGCGCGGCGGCCCGCTCCAGCGCGTCGCGCATCAGATCCTCGCGCGGCTGCTGGCCGATCGAGCCGTGCGGCGCGGCGTACACCAGCACCGTCCGGGTCTTGTTCACAGCGGCGCGCCAGCCGTCGGAGACCGGGAGCGGCTGGTGCGCCTTCCACCAGGCGTTCTGACCGCCGGTGTCGCCGCTGTCCTGGAGCACGGCGTGCAGCTGGCCCATGGCGAGCAGCACGGACCAGCCGGTGCCGCCGGCCGGCAGCACGGTCATGTCCGTCACCGGGCGGAAGCCCTGCTCCATCAGGAGCGGCAGGAAGTCGTCGTCGAGGCCGACCGAGCCGGGGCGGGCGATCGGTCCGCTGGGCTCCACCACCAGGGCCGGACGCAGGTCGTCCTCGACCAGGACCAGGCCGCACGTCACGCCCAGGGTCGCCTGACGGGGCGCCGGGGCGGGCGCGCCGCCGCTGCGCGGCGCCGGCGGGGCGGCGGGCCGGTCCTCGGCGGGCTCGCCGGTGATGGAGCGCACGGCGCCCTTGAGCTGCTCCTCGGCCACCGTGACGACCTGGGAGGGGATGCAGGTGGCGTGCGCGAACGCCAGGACGGCGGTCTCCTCGCCGATGAACAGGACGGTGCTGGTGCGCTCCTGTTCGCTGTCGCCCGGGGTGCGGCAGGAGGTGCAGTCGTAAGCGCCGGGGGCGTTGTCGCCGGCCAGCAGGCGGTCGGCCTCCTCGTCGCCGATCTCGGCGCGGACGTCGTCACTGACGTCGAGCATGCGGGGCACGGCTGACTCCTCGATCTGTGTGCGGCTGCCGGGCGGTTCCCGGCGTGTAAAAAGACAACGGGCGATCTGTGGCAGGAGTCACGCGCGGGCGTGAACGGAATCGAACCGATCGGCGCACAGAGTGAACACCGGCCCCGGAACCGGTCACTCCCTGCCACCCGTTGTGCGAGCCACGATTTCGAACGGGGTGAGGTGGCTCACAGGCCCCGAGATCGACAGGTCGACATATCCCGAAATACCGCTGTCTATGGGGTGACCGGAACTCGTCGGTACCTCTAGTAACGAGGGACTGGCCTGCCCCGACAGCGGATCGGTTGAAGCCCCGCCGCGCGGCTCCCTACATTCTCCGGCCGTGTGCACCGAGCACCGCCCGGGGACGCCCGCCGTCCGTACGCCGGCAGCACGGCAGTACCGCACGCAGCACGACAGCACGACCAGCGCAGCGCCGCGCCCCACGAGACGCGCGGAGCGGCGCGGCGCAGGTCCCGCGGCGGGCGGGGCGGCGCGGCGGACGGGCGTCCTGAGCGCCCGGCGGCGCGCCGTCCGGGGGAGGACCCGGGTTTTCCGAGAGGACATCCATGCCTTTTCGAATGGGCTCCATGCGTCGCGAAACCGTCGCCCTCGCCGGGGCGGCCCTGGTGGCTCCGCTCGCTCTGCTGGCCGCCACCGCCCCCGAGGCGAGCGCCGCCGACGGCGGGGTCTGGGATCGCATCGCGGCCTGCGAAAGCGGCGGGAACTGGCACATCAACACCGGCAACGGCTTCTACGGCGGACTGCAGTTCACCGCCTCCACCTGGCGCGCCTTCGGCGGCCACGAGTACGCCCCCAGCGCCCACCAGGCGGGCCGTGCCGAGCAGATCGCGGTCGCTGCCAAGGTGCAGGCGGCCCAGGGCTGGGGGGCCTGGCCGGTCTGCTCGGTCCGGGCGAACGCCTCGGGCCGCGCGCCATCGGCCGGCGGGGAGGTCTCGGCCTCCCGCGCGAGCGAGCAGCGGGCGGCTCGCGCACACGCCGACCGGGGCCGCTCCCGGGGCGGCCAGGACGGCTCGTACACGGTCCGTCAGGGCGACACGCTCGGCTCGATCGCCGCGGCACGCGGAACGGACTGGCGGACGCTGTACGCGGCCAACAGGTCGGTCATCGGGGGCGATCCGCACATGATCAAGCCCGGTCAGCACCTCGCGGTCTGACCCCGTCGCCCCCACCGCCGGCGTCCCCCGGACCCCGCGGCGCGGCGGTCGCGGCGTGCCCCGCCCGGTCACCCGACCGGGTGGGGCACGCACCGTTCGGGCGCGTGCCGCGGCCCCGGTCCGCCGGACCGCCGCTAGCCTGCGGCGATGCTCGAACTGTCGGAGTTCTTCCCGTACCTTCGTGCGACGGCCCGCCCGCGGCCGCCCCGTGCGGCCCGCCGCACGCGCACCGCTGTCCGTACCGCCCGCCGGCCCGTCCTCGCGCTCACGGCCCTGGCGGCCCTGCTCGCGGCCGGCACCGGCGTCTGCGCCGCCGCCGACGGTGCGGCCGGCACCGCGCCCGCCGGACCGGCGGGACCGCTCCGCACGGCGGCGCACGCCGCGCAGGCCACCGCCCACTGCTCTCAGAAGGACTGGCCCTGGGGGATGCCTCGCCGAGTGCGAGAGCGGCGGCGACTGGGGCGCCCGCACCGGCAACGGCCTGTACGGCGGGCTGCAGTTCACGCAGGCCACGTGGGAGGCGGCCGGCGGGCTGAACTTCGCCTCCCGGCCGGACCTGGCCACCCGCGAGGAGCAGATCCAGGTCGCCGAGCGGGTGCAGGAGCAGCAGGGCTGGGGCGCCTGGCCGGCCTGCGCGCGGCGTTACGGGCTGCGGGCGGGGGAGGCCGTCGCGTACGGGCCCGGCACCGGCCCCGCGGGACCGGCACTCCTCTCCCGCCCGGATGCGGACCATCGCTCCGGGGTTCCCGCCCGGAGCTACCGATTTGCTCACGTTTCCGGAACAAAATAGCGAGAGGAGTCAACCCGAAACCTCCAGCCTCGGTCTAACCGTTTGGTAGGCGGACGCCTGGCTACGTTCGCGCAAAAACCATGGGATACGGGGACGGATGCATATCTCATTCCTGATTCACAACGCATACGGCATCGGCGGCACGATCCGGACGACGTACAACCTCGCCCGCACGCTGTCGGAGCACCACGACGTCGAGGTCGTGTCTGTCTTCCGCCACCGTGACGTGCCGGTCTTCGATCCCGGAGCGCGGGTCAGGCTGCGGCATCTGGTGGACCTCCGCAAGGACAGCCCGGAGTACGACGGCCAGGACCCGGCCTTCCTGCGGGAGGCCCGGGTCTTCCCGTCGGCCGAGGGCCGCTTCCGGCAGTACAGCGAACTCACCGACCGGCGCATCGCGGCCCATCTGCGGTCCCTGGAGGCCGACGTCGTGGTGGGGACCCGGCCAGGACTGAACGTCCACATCGCCCGGCAGGCCAGGCGGGGCGTGGCACGCGTCGGACAGGAGCACCTCACCCTCGACACGCACGGCCGGGCGCTCACCCGCCAGTTGCGCGCGGTCTACCCGCGGCTGGACGCGGTGACGACGGTGACCGAGGCGGACGCGCGGTCCTACCGCAAGCGGCTGCGGCTGCCCGGCGTACGCATCGAGGCGGTGCCCAACAGCGTCCCCGCGCCCGGCATCGAGCCCGCCGACGGCACCGGCAAATGGGTCGTAGCGGCCGGTCGGCTGGCCAGGGTCAAGCGGTACGACCTGCTGATCCGGGCCTTCGCCACGGTCGTCGAACAGCGCCCGGACTGGCGGCTGCGGATCTACGGCGGCGGCGCGGAGAAGCCCGCGCTGCGTGCCCTGATCGACGAACTGGGCCTGTACAACCACGTCTACCTGATGGGCCCGGCGAACCCGCTGGACCCGGAGTGGGCCAAGGGGTCCATCGCGGCCGTCACTTCCAGCCTGGAGTCCTTCGGGATGACGATTGTGGAGGCGATGCGGTGCGGGTTGCCGGTGGTCTCCACCGACTGCCCGCACGGCCCCGGCGAGATCATCGAGGACGGCGTGGACGGCCGGCTGGTACCGGTCGGCAAGAAGCACGCCGTCGCGGGCGCGCTGCTGGAGCTGATCAACGACGACGAGCGCCGGCAGCGCATGGGCCGGGCCGCCCTCGCGCGATCCGCCCGTTTCGATCCCGCGCGCATCGCGGGACGGTACGAATCGCTCTTCGGCGACCTGACCACCGGCGGCGGCCGGGGTGCGCTGCGCGCCACGGTCCACCGCACCAGAGGAGCTCTGTTGAGCGGCGCCTACGCCACCAAGGACGCGGCGCACGCCGCACTGAGAGGAGTGCGGACGGCATGAGCGCGTCGATGCAACTGCCCGCCACCGGCACCGGGTCCGAGACCCGTTCGCCGGAGCGGACCGCCCTGCGCGCCGACTGCATCGCGGACTCCGCGGGCGGTCTCACCTTCGACATCGCCGTACCGGAGACGGCCGGCGAGGACGCCGGCACGGTCTGGAGCGCCGCCCTGGTGCTCCGGCTCCGCGGCGGCGAGGCCCCGGCGGACGAGATCCGGCTGCCGCTCGGGCCGAACGGCTCGGGCCGGCTGCGTGCCGTGCTGCCCAGCACGGTCGCGCTGCCCGAGGGACGGTGGAACGTCTACGCCGACCTCGGGGACGCCGAGGACCCGCAGCGGCTGCTGCCCGGCCTGAACGACCTGCGGTCGCTGGTGGACCGGCGCCCGCTGGCCGCCATCGGCCGGCTCGGCGTCCGGATCCCGTACGCCACCAAGTACGGCAACCTCGCGCTGCGCAGCTGGCTGCGCGGCCCGCACGCGGAGGCCGGCGAGATCGTGGTCGCCCCCGACGGCATCACCGTCGAGGGCCGGCTCTACGGTGCCGCGCTGGCACCCGGCGCGGCGGCCGAGGCCCGGGCCCGGCACGACGGGCACACGGTCACGATCCCGCTGCGGGGGGACGGGCCGGACTTCGCGTTCGTCCTGCCGCTCGGCCCGCTGGCCGGCCACTGGCGGTCCGGCACCGAGCGCTGGGACCTGTGGGTGCGGACCGGCGAGGAGGCCGAGCCGGTGCGCATCTCGCGCATCCTGGACGACGTGCCGGACAAGAAGCAGATCTTCACCTACCCGTCGATGCCGGTCGGCGCGCCGGGCGGGCAGGTACGCGTCGGCCCGTACTTCACGGCCGACAACGACCTCTCCGTCCAGGTGGTGGGGCCCCAGGACCCGTCCTGACCACCCCGCGGCGACCCTGCCACCCGTACCTCACATGCCTCCGATTGACTCGCGGCCAATGGGGCACTCGGAGTGCGGAGGTGCAAAATCATGGTTCCTGTCCTGTTGGTCCTTCTGCTCGCGCTGATCCTGTTCGGTGCCGGATTCGCGCTCAAGGCGCTGTGGTGGGTCGCGGTGGCGGTACTGGTCGTGTGGCTCCTCGGCTTCCTGTTCCGGTCGACCGGAACAGGTGGCGGACGGGCGCGCTGGTACCGCTGGTAGCGGTGCCGACACGACCGGTGGCGGAGCGGGCGGAAACGCGGTTGCGGACAAGAACTGTCCGCAACCGCTGCCAGACTCTGGTGCATGTTGGAGACTTCGGCACGCCTGCTCCGCCTGCTGTCGCTGCTGCAGGCCCACCGCGAGTGGTCCGGTGCGGACCTCGCCGAGCGGCTGGGCGTGACGCCGCGCACGGTCCGCCGTGACATCGAACGGCTGCGGGAGCTCGGCTACCCCGTGCACTCGGCCCCCGGCACCGCCGGGGGCTACCAACTGGGTGCGGGCGCCGAGCTCCCGCCGCTTCTGCTGGACGACGAGGAGGCCGTCGCGGTGGCGGTCGGGCTGCGCACCGCGGCCGCCGGCGGCGTCGCCGGCATCGAGGAGACCTCCGTGCGGGCGCTCGCCAAGCTGGAGCAGGTGCTCCCGGCCCGGCTGCGGCACCGCGTCAGCGCCCTGAACGCCTTCACCGTCCCCCTGGTGAGCGGCGCCGGTCCGCGGGTGGACGCCGCCGTGCTCACCGAGCTGGCCGCCGCCTGCCGCGACAGCCGGCAGCTGCGCTTCGCGTACGCGGCGCACGACGGCACCGTCAGCCGGCGCACCGTCGAGCCGCACCGCCTGGTCAGCGCCCAGCGCCGCTGGTACCTCGTCGCCTGGGACACCGGCCGCGAGGACTGGCGGACCTTCCGCGCCGACCGGATCACCCCCACGCCGCCGCACGGGCCGCGCGTCGCGCCCCGCACCCCGCCCGCCGAGGACCTGGCGGCCTACGTCTCCGAGGGCGTCTCCACCGCCGTGTACCCGGTCTCCGCGACCGTACTGCTGCACGTGCCGCTCGCCGAGGCCGCACAGCGCGTCCCGCCGACGGTCGGCACGCTGGAGGAGGCGGGAGCGGACCGCTGCCTGCTGCGGACCGGTGCGCAGACCCTGGAAGCGCTGGTGGTGCTGCTGGCGATGACCGGCTTCGAGTTCGAGGTCCGCGAGCCGGATGGACTCAAGGACCGGATACGGGAGATCAGCCGGCGTCTGTCCCGGGCGTCGGCCTGAGCCGCGCGTCCTCCTCCGCGCTCCGCACCGTCCGCGGGTGGTGCAGGTCGAAGGCCGGGGACTCGGACCGTATCCGGGGCATGGTGAGGAAGTTGTGCCGCGGCGGGGGCGAGGAGGTGGCCCACTCCAGGGAACGGCCGTAGCCCCAGGGGTCGTCCAGGCCGGTCCTCGGCGCGTACTTGGCGGTCTTCCAGACGTTGTAGAGGAACGGCAGCGTGGAGGCGCCCAGCAGGAAGGCGCCGATGGAGGAGACGGTGTTGAGCGCGGTGAAGCCGTCGGCCGCCAGGTAGTCGGCGTACCGCCGGGGCATGCCCTCCACGCCCAGCCAGTGCTGGACCAGGAACGTGGTGTGGAAGCCCACGAAGAGCGTCCAGAAGTGGATCTTCCCCAGCCGCTCGTCCAGCAGCTTCCCCGTGAACTTCGGCCACCAGAAGTAGAAGCCGGCGAAGGTCGCGAAGACCACCGTGCCGAAGACGACGTAGTGGAAGTGGGCCACGACGAAGTAGGTGTCGGTGACGTGGAAGTCCAGCGGCGGGGACGCCAGGATCACCCCGGTCAGCCCGCCGAACAGGAAGCTCACCAGGAAGCCGACCGCCCACAGCATCGGCGTCTCGAAGGACAGCGAGCCGTGCCACATCGTGCCGATCCAGTTGAAGAACTTCACCCCCGTCGGCACGGCGATCATGAAGGACAGCAGCGAGAAGAACGGCAGCAGCACGGCCCCGGTGGCGAACATGTGGTGCGCCCAGACCATCAGCGACAGCGCCGTGATCGCCATGGTCGCCGCGACCAGCATGGTGTACCCGAAGATCGGCTTGCGCGAGAAGACCGGGATGATCTCGGTGATGATGCCGAAGAACGGCAGCGCGATGATGTAGACCTCGGGATGGCCGAAGAACCAGAAGAGGTGCTGCCACAGCAGCGTCCCGCCCCACTCCGCCTCGAACACCACCGAACCGAACCGCCGGTCCGCCTCCAGCACCAGCAGGGACGCCGCGAGCACCGGGAAGGCGACCAGGACGAGGATCGAGGTGAAGAGCACGTTCCAGGTGAAGACCGGCAGCCGGAACATCGTCATGCCCGGCGCCCGCATCCCGATGATCGTGGCCAGGAAGTTCACCGCGCCCAGGATCGTGCCGAAGCCGGACAGCGCCAGCCCCATGATCCACATGTCGGCGCCGATGCCGGGGGAGCGGACCATCGAGTTCAGCGGCGCGTACGCGGTCCAGCCGAAGGCGGCGCCGCCCGTCGGGGTGGCCAGCGAGCCCACCACGATCAGGCCGCCGAAGAGGAAGAACCAGTACGAGAGCATGTTGAGCCGGGGGAACGCCACGTCCGGCGAGCCGATCTGCAGCGGCATGATCTCGTTGGCGAACCCCGCGAACGCCGGGGTCGCGAAGAGCAGCAGCATGATCGTGCCGTGCAGCGTGAACGCCTGGTTGAACTCCTCGTTCGTCAGCAGCTGCAGCCCCGGCCTGGCCAGCTCCGCGCGCATCAGCAGCGCCAGCACCCCGCCGGTCAGGAAGAAGCCGAACGAGGTGATCAGGTAGAGATGCCCGATCTTCTTGTGGTCCGTCGTCGTCAGCCAGTCGACCACGACCCTGCCCGGCCGGCGGACCGCGACCGTCCCGGTGGCCGCCGCCGGTGCCACTGTTCCCATCCGTGCCACCTCGTTCGTCGTGAGGACGTACCGGAGCCCGCTGCCGTCGGCGGCGGGCGCCACCACGGCGGGACGTACGGGGGCTGGCCACATCATGCGCGGCGCAACGCCCTTTGCGCGAGGGGGCGTCGGATGTTCGCGCCACCGCACGGCGGGCCGTGCTGCCGTACCCCGGCGGGCCCGTCGTACACCCGCGCGCCGCCCGGAGGTTGTGCGGGATATGTGAGCGGAGTGTGCGGCGTCGGAAGATTACGGGACGCTCGATAATGTCTATCGGGTAGAGGGGAATGCGCGGGCCCGGACCGATTGATTTCCGGGCCGCGAAGGGCGCCGGACGGGCCCGTCAACGAAATCCGATCAAGCGGAAATCGGGCCGGTTTTTTCCGTTGCCGAAGTGATACCGCGACGGCTCGTTCGGGTGACGGAAGTGGCGGTAAACCGGCCCCGGCGGGCTGTGACAGAAGTGTGACCAATGCCGGACGCCGGGAACACCTCGGTGTGTCCCGGCCGCCCTTCCGCGCGCCGCCGCAGGGGCATACGGTTGCGCCATGGCGCCTGTACCGAACCTTCCGCAAGACCCGGACGACGACCTGGAGACCTATGTCGGCCTGGACCGGCAGCGGGCCGAGGAGCGGGCCCGCGAACGGGGCTGGAGCACCGTGCGCTCGGTGCCCCCGGGCGCGGTCCTCACCATGGAGTTCCTGGCCGGCCGGCTGAACTTCGAGGTCAAGGACGGCGTCGTGCACCGGTCCTGGAAGGGCTGACCGGTGGGCCCCGAGGCCCGCGAACACCCCGCACGACGACGGCCCCGGCCGGCTCCTCGGAAGGGAGCCGCCGGGGCCGTGGTGCGTGCGGGCGGTGCGTACCGGCTCCCCGCACGGCTGTCGCGTCAGCTGCCCTGCGAGCGGCCGCGTACGGTCGTGGTGACCGGTGCGGTGCGCGGGGCACGGTCCGCGTGCGGCGGTCTTCGGCTGCCCGACGGGGTGACCGGAGTGCGCTCCGAGCGGGCGGTGTGCGGCCGCGCGGGGTGGTGCGGCCAGGTCTCGGGGGCACGGCCCTGCCGGCCGGAGGCCGCGGCGGCCTCGCGGACCAGGACGCCGTCCTCGCCGACCGCGCGCTGGCGGGAGACGCCGGCGGTGACGCCGGCCGGGCTCGCGGGCACCGGGACCGGCCGCGGGGCGCCGCCCAGCTGGGCGCGGAGCCGCCAGAAGACCGCCATCAGCCGGGCCTCGGCCCAGGCCATGCCCGGCTCGCACCAGGGGAGCGCCAGCATCACCAGGAGGCCGGCGGCCCAGCCCAGCAGCACGTCGCTGACCCAGTGGGTGCCCAGGTAGACGGTGGTCATGCCCACGCCGAGCGCGCCGAGCGCGGCGACCACCGAAAGGATCCTGCGGCGCAGCGGTGTGGTCGCGAGGTAGGCCAGCACACCCCAGGTGACCACGGCGTTCGCGGTGTGACCGCTCGGAAATATATCCCCGCCGAGCCACATCTCGTTGGTCCCGATGGTGGTCGCGTAGTGCGGCCCGAGCCGGCCCATGCCGATCTTCGCGGCGCCCACGGTGACGTTGAGCATCAGCAGGGCGACGCCCAGCACCAGGAGCGGGTGGAGGTTCCGCTGCCGCCAGCAGCGCCAGCCCAGCCACGCGGCCACCGCGACCGCGGTGGGGCCGCGCTGGCCCAGCACCACGAAGTAGTCGAGGAAGGCATGGATGTCGGGCCATTGCTTGTACGGCCTGAACAGCATGACCTGCCAGTCCAGGGTGACCAGCGAAGAAGTGGTCAGCACGCCGAGCACGATCAACGCGTAGACCGCCACGGTGCCGCCGAACAGCCAGTGGCGTGTTCGTGTCATATACGGCCGGGCGCGCTCGCTCGGGTGCCCTTCCCTCTGGTCGGGCTTCTCATCGGTACGCACTCAATCGACGTTACCGCGTGTGATGTAGGCGTCTGGTCAAACCGTCGGCTTTGTAATGACGATGTGATGTGGAATGCGTCTCAAACAAGCCATTCGGCAGGGCCCTGCCAAGGGAATTCACTAAATCGCTCTTTCCCGTCCGGGGCATCCGTGTGACGGCGTGTCCAGCGGGTTAATGCAATTCTCCGCGGCGGCGTTTATCGCGGATTTCCCCGAGCGTCACGCAACGTTTGCCCGTGCACCGCGGTCACCCTCGGGAGTGCCGCGGTCACCCGATGGAGTGGCGGATCACGGCGGGCCCGAGCCGTTCAGCCAGAACGCGCCGTAGAGCGCGGAGCCGGCCGCGAGGACGCCGAGGACCGCCGCGGCGTACCGGGGCCGCCACCGGGCCAGCGCGGCGGCCGGCGGCAGCAGCAGCGGGTACGCCGGCAGCATCAGCCGCGGCTTGGAGCCGAA
>NZ_PQSQ01000112.1 GCF_002920575.1 Streptomyces sp. Ru73
GCGGTCCTCGGCAGCAGCGGACCCCGAAGTGCTGCTGCGGGCAGGCGTCGCCGCCCTGGTCGTCGGCGACCTCACGGCGGCCTGCCGGGTCACCGCGCGGGCCCTCGCGGCGGCCCGCGCACTGGGTCGCACCACGCTCGTACCGCAGGCCCTGGAGTACCTGGCCTACGGCGAACTGCGCGCCGGCCGGCACCAGCGGGCCCGGGTCCACGCCGAGGAAGGGCTGCGGCTCGCGCACCGCACGGGACAGCGCAACCTCGCGGCCCACCAGCACGCGATCCTGGCGCTCGTCGCGTCCGTGGAGGGCGGCGCCGACGCACCGGCCGCCCACGCGGCGGCCGCCACCGCCGTCGCGGGCCCGCACGGGCTGGTCCAGGTCGCCACCCTCACCGGCTGGGCGCTGGCCCGCGCCGGCCTGGCCGCCGGCCGTGCCGACGAGGCGGCGGCCCGGCTCGGCCCCCTGGTGCGGCCGGGACCCCGGCAGGGCCACTTCGCCGTACGCATGCTGGCCGTGCCCTGTTACGCCGAGGCGGCGGTGCAGGCGGGAGCGGCGGACGCGGCGCGCGCCGCGGTCGAGGAGTTCGCCGTCTGGGCCGACCTCGGCGCCGACCCGGCGGCCCCCGCCCAGCTGGCCCGCTGCCGGGCGCTGCTGGCCGCGGCCGGCGGCCGGGCCGCCGCGGCCGACGCGTACTTCGAGGAGGCCCGCGCGCGCCACGAGGACACCGTCAACGACTTCGAACGCGCCCGGACCCTGCTCCTGCACGGCAAGTGGTGCCGGCGCCGCCGCCGTCCCGGCCCCGCCAGAGGACTGCTGCGGGACGCGCTCGTCGCCTTCGAGGGCTGCGGCGCCCGCGCCTGGACCGAACAGACCCGGGCCGAACTGCGCGCCACCGGCGACGCGCCCGGCGCGGGGAAGGCACCGGCGCCCGGACGGCCGGGGCCGCTCGCGGGCCTCACCCCGCAGCAGCTGCGGATCGCCCGCTGTGTGGCGGAGGGCGCCACCAACCGTGAGATTGCCCGTCGGCTGTCCGTGAGCCCCCGCACCGTCGACCACCATCTGCGCAACGCCTTCGCGGTGCTGGGCGTGCGGTCCCGCCTGGAGCTGGCCCGGCTGGTGGACCGCGCGGAGGAGCCGACAGCGGCCCGGTAGCCGTCCGGGCCCGTCAGCGGGCTGCCGGACGGGCCCCTGAGGGGGATCGGCGGACGACGCGGTACCGGATGGTGGTCGCCCGCGGTCCCTCGTGCACGGCGAGGCGTTCCAGCGCGACGCGCGCGCCGCCCGGCTGCGCGAAGAGCCGTACGCCGTCGCCGAGCAGGACCGGCACGACGAACACCAGCACCTCGTCGAGCGCACCCGCGGCCAGGCACTGCCGGGCGAGGCCGGCGCCGAGCACGTTGACGTACTTCGCGCCCGCCGCCTTCCGCGCCGCCGCGAGGCCGCTGCCGAGGTCGCCGACGAAGGTGACGCCCGGTACGGCAGCGCGCGGCGGGTGGTGGGTGACGACGAACTGCGGCCCGTCCCAGCCGCCGCCGAACGCCTTGCCCTCCGCCTCGGTGCCCTTGTTCGGATCGTCGCCGCGGAAGGTGCGGTTGCCGATGAGCAGCGCACCCACCTGCGGGACGAGCCGTTCGACGGCCGGGTCGGGGCCGAGATAGGGGGTGAGCCAGGACATGTCCCCGCCGGGCCCGGCGATGAAGCCGTCCAGCGACATGCTCGCGGAGTACAGCAGCGTGGCCATGGCCGTACGTCAGTCCGCCGTGGTGGCCGCCGCGGCCTTCGCCGCAGCGAAGCGCAGGGAGTGCGCGAAGACGTCCGCCACCTCGGCGTCGGGCGCGCCGTGCCAGCCGTGGTCGGCGCCCGGCACCAGCCGCAGTTCGGCCTGTGCGCCGGCGGCCCGCAGGGCGGCGGCGAGGGCTTCGCTGTGCGTACGGGCCACCATGGTGTCCGCGTCGCCGTGCACCAGGAGGAAGGGCGGTGCGCCGCCGTGCGCACGGGCCACCGGGCTGGCGTCGCGGGCCCGTTCCGGGCAGTCGGCAGGCGCCGCGCCCAGCAGCAGGGCCTCGGGCGTACGGGGGTCCTCCGGCGTGAACGGCCCGCGCGGGGCTGTCAGATCGCTGGGCCCGTACCAGATGACCGCGCCGGCGGGGGCCGGCGCGGCGGGGCCGGGGTCCAGGGCCAGCAGGGCGGCGAGATGGCCGCCGGCCGACTCGCCCCACACCACCGTGCGGGCGGTGTCGACGCCCAGTTCGGCGGAGCGCAGGGTGAGCCACCGCAGCGCGGTACGGAGATCGTCCAGCGGGGCGGGGAAGACGGCTTCGCCGCTGAGCCGGTAGTCGGCACTGGCCACCGCGAGGCCCGCCGCCGCGATGCGCGCGAACGGCCCCGGCTCCCAGTCCCGGGTGCGCAGGCCCATGTCGTCGCGCCGGCCGCGCCGCCAGGCACCGCCGTGCACGAACAGCACCAGCGGCACGGGCCCAGGGCCGCTCTCCTCGGGCAGCCAGAGATCGAGTTCCGGCGGACGGCCGCCCTCGACCTCGCCGTACGGCACGCCGCGCAGGACGCGTACGCCGGACGCGTGGCGGGCCGCCGGGGGCAGCGGAGCGACGTCCGGGTGCGGTGCGGCGATCAGGTCCCGGACCGTCGGCGCCGCGCCCGTCACCGGGTCCGCCACTGGTGGTCGGGGAGGAACCGCACGTCGTACTCGCGGGGTACGGTCGCGAACTTCTCCGGTGCCGGCACGACCGGCTCGTGCGGCAGGCCGAGCTGCTCTGCGGGCTCACCGAGGGTCTCGAAGAACCGCTCGAAGGTGCCGCCGGGCCCGGCGGCGACGCCGACGACCTGGCTGTGGTGGCGCTCCATGCGGTAGGCGTGCCGGCAGTTCTTCGGGACGAAGCCGAAGTCGCCGGGGGTGAGCAGCTTCTCCTGCTGGTCGCCCTCGGTGTCCTCGACGAAGAGCCGGACCGCGCCCTGGGTGACGTAGAAGACCTCGTGCGTGTCGGCGTGCACGTGGGCCGGTATGAGATCGCCCTTGGGGCCCTCGACGGTGAAGAAGTTGAAGGTGTTCTCGGTCTGCTCGCCGCCCGCGTAGATGGTGATCAGGTCGCCGAAGAGGTGTGCCCGGTCGCCCTCGCCCTTCTCGATGAAGTACGGCTTCCCGGGCTCGGCGGGGATGCGGGAGGCGCGTCGGTAGCGGGTGGCGTATTCGATGGTCATCGTCTCTCCTTCGACGGCGGCGGGGGAGTGCAGGGCAGGTCGGCACGCGATGTCAGGCAGGCTGACAACGCGAATGTCAGGTAGGCTGACATGGAGGGCCCGGCCATGGCAAGCGGTGGGCCGACGGCCCGTACGGGGCGGGGAGAAAGGGGCGGACATGACGGCGGATGCGCACCGCAGCCTTCCGCAGCTGCTCGGCGACGCCCGGCGCTGGTTCGACGAGGGGCTGCTCGCCGCCATGGCGGCGGACGGCGCGACGCCCGTCTCGCTGCCCCAGCTCCAGCTCTTCGCCGTACTGGACGAGGCGGGCACCACGGTCTCCGAACTGGCCCGCCGGATGGGCGTCACCCGGCAGACCGCCCACCAGGCCGTGCACGGGCTGGTCGACGCCGGGCTGCTGGAGCAGGCGCCCCACCCCACTTCGGCGCGGCAGCGGCTGATCCGCCGCACCGCGGCGGGCGCGCACGCGCACCAGCGGGCGGAACGCGTCCTCGCGCACCTGGAGGACCGGCTCGCCGCACGCATCGGCCGGGAGACGGCCGAAGCCCTCCGCGCGGCCCTGGAAGCGCCCTGGGGCGACCCGCCGGCCGCGGGGGAGTAGCGGACCAGGAGGGGCGGCGGCGGACCCGGTGGGAGGAGAGACGGCACCGGTCCGGAGCGGGTGTCGTTCTGTCAGTAGGCGCCAAGTAACGACAATCCCTGAGTCCGCCGGACCGGTTGTGCTGCGATGCTGCCCACGCAGCAGTCGATCCGAGGTGACGACGATGCCGGATGGGGCGGTGGGGACCGCCGTGGGCGGACAGGGACTGTTCCGCGGGCTGCTGGAGGCGGCGCCCGACGCGATGGTGATCGTGGACGACTCGGGCACCATCCAGCTGGTGAGCGCCCGGATCGAGACGCTCTTCGGGTACCGCCGCGCGGAACTGCTCGGGCGCCCCGTCGAGGTCCTCGTACCGGACGGGTTCCGCGGCCGGCACGCGCGGCACCGCCGCGGGTACGCGCACCGCCGGGAGCCCCGCGCCATGGGCAACGGCCTGGAGGTGTACGGGCGGCGCAAGGACGGCAGCCGCTTCCCCGTCGAGGTCAGCCTCAGCCCGCTGGAGACCGCCAACGGCCTGCTCGTCTCCGCCACCGTCCGCGACGTCAGCGAACGCAAGGCGGCCGAGGCACGGCTCAACGGACTCGCCGACCTCGTCGAGTCCTCGCACGACGCGATCCTCGCCAAGACCGCCGACGGCCGGATCACCTACTGGAACGCGGCGGCCCAGCGCCTCTACGGCTACACCGCCGAGGAGGTCGTCGGCCGGCACGTCTCCCTGCTCGCCGCGGAGGACCGCAAGGGCGAGATCACGCAGATCATGGACCGGCTGCGCCGCGGCGAGAGGATCGAGCACTTCGAGACCATCCGGGTCACCAAGAGCGGGCGGCTGCTCGACGTGGACGTCACCATCTGGCCGACCCGCGCCGCCGACGGCACGGTCAACGGCGCCTGCGCCATCGCCCGGGACATCAGCGACCGCAAGCGGACCGAGGCCGAGCTCACCCGGCTTTACGAGCAGCAGCGCGACATCGCCCTCACGCTCCAGCACAGCCTCATGGGCACCCCGCCCGACGTGCCGGGGCTGCACACCGCGAGCCGCTACCTGCCCGCCTCGCAGGGGGCGGGCGTGGGCGGCGACTGGTTCGACCTCGTACCGCTGGGCGCCGGACAGGTCGGGGTGCTCATCGGGGACGTGATGGGCCGCGGACTGGAGGCGGCGGCCGTCATGGGCCGCCTGCGGTCGGCGGCGAACGCGCTGGCCAGGACCGGCATGCCGCCCGAGCAGCTGATGCAGGTGCTGGACACGGTCGTGGCCGACCTCGAGGGCCAGCTGGTCACCTGCTGCTACCTGGTGATCAGGCCGGACGCCGGGGAGCTGACGATCTGCTCGGCCGGCCACCTGCCCGTCCTGCTGGCCTCGCCGGGGGAGGGCGTACGCGCCCTGCCGGCCCCGGTCAGCGTGCCGCTCGGCGTCGGCGGCATCCCGCACCGGCAGGCCCGGTTCGACGTCCCGCCCGGCTCCGTCCTCACCCTCTACACCGACGGCCTGATCGAGGCACCGGGCAGCGACATCGAGGACCGGCTGGCGGCGCTGCACGAGGAGTTCGCGGCGGCCTACACCACGGCCCCGGACATGGAGGCCGCCGCCGACCAGCTGCTGCGCGCGCTGCTGCCGGACGCCGAACCGGACGACGACGATGTGACCCTGCTCCTGCTCAAGATCCCCGTCGCCCCGCTGGCCAGCGCATCCACCGAACTGCCCGCCACCGCCGCCGCGGTCTCCGACGGCCGGGCCTTCCTCGCCGCCGCGCTGCGCCGCTGGGGCTGCCCCGAGGCGGCCGACGAGGCATGCCTGCTCGTCTCCGAAATACTCACCAACGCGATCCGGCACGCGGCGGGCCCGCTCCACCTGCGCCTGCGGATGAGCCGCACCGAGCTGACCGCCGAGGTCACCGACCGGAGCGCCCGCCGGCCCCAGCTCTGCCTGGTCGGCTCCGACGCGGAGTCCGGGCGCGGCCTCTTCCTCGTCGACACGATCGCCGACAGCTGGGGCACCCGCCCCACCGACGAGGGGAAGACCATCTGGTTCACCCTCCGCCTCCCGGCGCGCCCCCGCTGAACCGCCGGCCCGCGCGCGGCCCCGTCCCCGCCCTCACCGGACCCCGTCCCGCACGCCCTGCTTCTGCTGCTGCGGGGTGCGGCCGTCGGGGGCGGCCAGCATGGAGAGCATCTGCCGGGTCTCGACCAGCAGCTCGCCGCTCACCGCCGCCGCCGGCCCGGTCTGGCTGCCGAACGTGCCGGCCAGGCTGTCGTAGTGGCGCCAGGCCTCCCGCGCGGCCTCCTGCTGCCGCTCCCTGGCCGCCGTCGCGTCCCCGGTCTCGGCGAGCAGATCGGCCTCGGCCGCACACGCCTCCGCCGTACGCGCGGCCAGCTCCGCGTACTCCGCCAGGAAGTCCTGCGCCGGCCGGGCCAGCTCGTTCTCCTCGTCCGCCGACCTGGCCAGCGTCCGGGTGATCACCGTCAGATGCTCGACGAAACCGTGCCAGCGGGTGTCCTCCGACTCCTGCGGGGGGTGCGGGCGCTTCCGACGCAGGTTCCACGCGGGGTTCAGCCGCAGGCTCTCGTTGGTCCACTGCCGCGCGTCGGCCAGCGAACGCAGGACCGGCTGAAGCCGCCGGGCGCGGTCCCGCCACTCCTCCGCCTCGGCCGACCCCCACTCCCCGGGCAGCCCCTCGGCCATCTGGCGCAGCAGCCCGGCACTGTCGCGCGGCAGGCGCTGCAACTGGTCCCGCACGTTGCGCAGATGGACGGGCGGGAAGACGAACGCGTTGACGGCGATGCCGATGACCGCGCCGATGCAGGTCTCCAGCAGCCGGTGGCCCACCTGGTTGAGCGAGTACGCGCCGTACGTGATGACGAACAGCGCCGTCGTCGCCCCGTAGACACCCTGGGCGCCGAAGCGGCGGTACGTGCCCACCAGCGCCAGCACCGGCAGGGCGATGGCCATGGCGCCCAGCGTGCTGCCGTCCGTCAGGTACATCGCCAGCGAGGCTCCCACCGCGCCGACGACGATCACGCAGATCTGCTGCAGGCCACAGCGGAGCGAGCGGTAGACCGTGGCGTCGACCAGCGCGAGCGCCGTCCACGGCGCCATCAGCGCCAGCGGCGCCTTCAGCCACCAGCCGGCCAGCGCCCACGCGGCGATCGCGGCGGCCGCCATCTTCAGCGCCTGCACCATCGTGTCGCGCTCCGGCCCCGTCCGCAGCACCGCGTACCGGACGGTGCGCCCGACCGCCGACGCCTCCCACCCCAGCCATCGCCAGCCCGCAGTGATCCGCTCCCACACCGTCGACCGCACCTCTTCCCGCCGTACCTCGCACCGGACGCACCACGCCGCCCCACCAGGACGCAGGGGGCGGCGGCTCCCCACGAGTGCGCACATTCCCACCGGGCAAACGGAACGGAAGGTGTCGAAGATGCGGGGGATCCGTACGTGCCGGTGCCGGCCGGGCCCGCCGGAGCGAGGCGGACCAGGGGTCGGCCCTAGTAGGATCTTTGGTCATGTCGATCCCCGATGAGCTGCTCGTCGACATCGCCGCCAGGGTGGAGTCGGAGCAGAGCAATCAGATGTCCCTCACCGTGGTCGTCCCCGGCGCCGTCCTCACCGGACGGCTGGCGCCGGAGAAGATGTGGCGCCAGCGCGTGGCCGAGGTACTGGAGGGGTCCGAGCGGCTGGGGAGCTTCGCCGCCCTGTTCAGCTCGGACAGCGGGCGCGGTGCCGCGCCCGACGGCGACGCGGCACCCACCCACCTCCACTTCCACCTCGCCCGCATCCTGCAGGGCAGCGTCGGCATCCCCGAGACGGGCGGGATGTACCGCGTCGCCATCCAGGACGTCAGCGCCTGGACCGTGGGTGACTTCAGCTACTCCGATCACTGACCCGACGACGGGGTCGCGGGCGGCGGCGCGTCGCCCGCCCCCGTCCCCCAGTCGCCCGGCCGGGAGCCGACCGTGAACGACAGCGCGGTACTGCGGCGGATGTCGTCCGTGGTGAGCCACGTCCGGGACAGCCCGGCGCCGTCCAGGGACGCCGACCGGACGTAGCGGTCGGTGTCGCCGGTCCCCGCCGCCGTCACCGTGAAGCGGCCCTTCGGGTAGTACGCCCGGTCCAGGGTCAGCTCCACCCTGTCGAAGACCGGCGTGGACAGGCCCCAGGTGTCGGTCCCCGGGAAGACCGGGAACACGCCGATGGATGACAGCACCATCCACGAGGACATGGTGCCGAGGTCGTCGTTGCCGGTGACGCCGTCGGGCCCGTCGGTGAACAGCCCGAGCGCCGCGTGCACCACGTCGGTGGTCTTCCACGGCGTGCCGGTGGACAGGTAGGTGTACGGCGCTATCAGGTCGGGCTCGTTCTGCGGGTTGTACTTGTCCGCGTTGTAGTAGTCGTACGGGCCGTTGACCCACACCTCGCGGGCCGTCCCCGCCGGGTCCTGCAGCAGCCGGTCGTAGGCGAAGAAGGCGTCCAGCCGCTTTTCGGTCGCGGCCCGCCCGCCGGTCAGCGACATCATGCCCGGCAGGTCCTGCGGCACCAGCCACATGTACTGCCAGGCCGTGCCCTCGTGGAAGCCCACGCTCTTGGCCGGGTCGGCGGGCCCGGTGAACCTCCCCGCCGCGTCCCGGGCCCGGAAGAAGCCGGTGTCCGGGTCGAAGACGTCGCGGTAGTGCTGCGCCCGCTGCGCGTAGCGTGCCGCGTCCGCCGTGTGCCCGAGGTCCTCGGCCATCCCCGCCAGCGCCGCGTCGGCGAGCGCGTACTCCAGCGTGGCCGAGGCGCCGTGCTCGAAGTCGGAGTCGCCGGGCTTCTTGGCGTGGTCCGGCTGATACGGCACGAAGCCGTTCTTCAGGTACTCGGCGTTGCCCATCCGGCCCGAGTACGGGGAAGCGGCGGGCGGCACCCCGTCCGCGTTCTTCTTCAGCGCCCGGTACGCCGCCTCCTCGTGGCCCTTCAGCAGGCCCTGCCGGTAGGTGTTGGTGAGGAACGGGGTGACCGGGTCGCCGGTCATGATGTTCGTCTCGACCGTGCCGTAGCCCCACTTGGGCAGCCAGCCGCCCTGCGCGTCCACGTCCAGCAGCGACAGCGCCATGTCCCGGGACTCGCGCGGCGCCACCAGCGCGAGCAGCTGGGCCTGGGTGCGGTAGGTGTCCCACAGCGACCAGTTCTGGTAGTACGTGTGGTCCCGGGCACGGTGCACCTTCTGGTCCCAGCCGGTGTAGCGGCCGTCCACGTCCTGGCCGGTGTTCGGGTGCAGCAGCGCCCGGTACAGCGAGGAGTAGAAGACCCGGCGCCGTTCCTCGCTGCCGCCGCTCACCCGCACCTTCGCCAGCCGCTCCTGCCAGGCCCGGCGTGCCGCGTCGCGGGTGGCGTCGAAGGAGCGGTGGCCCTCGGCGGCGAGGTTGCGCGCCGCGCCCCGCCCGTCGACGTAGGAGACGGCCGTGGTGGCCTCGACGTCCCGGTCGCCGCCGCGGGTGTCGAAGCGGACGTAGGCGCCGCGCCGCCCGCCGCCCGCCGAGGACCGGCTGCCGGCGGTCACCTCGTCGCCGCTCCAGGTGCCGGCCGACGCGAACGGCCGGTCGAAGCGGGTGACGGTGTGCAGCGTGTACTCCACGGTGTCCTGGCAGAAGCCGCGGCCGGTGATGGTGGCCGCGACGGTCCGGTCGTCGAGGATGCGCACGCTGCTGCGGGTCACCTTGTGCAGCGCCTGCCCGGTGTTCAGCAGGACGTTGGCCTTGTCGGTGGCGGGGAAGGTGTAGCGCTGCTTCCCGGTGTGCCGGGTGGCCGTCAGCTCGGTGCCGATCCGGCCGGCACCGCCGAGCGTGACTCGGTACGAGCCCGGGCTCGCGTGCTCGTCGTCGTGGCTGAAGGGCGCCGCGTACACGGCGTTGTCGGTGCTGGTGAGGTCGCCGGTGGCCGGCAGGACCGGCAGGTCGCCGCCCAGCCCGCAGCCGACGCCGGAGAGGTGCACGGCGGAGAAGCCGCGGATGCTCTTCCGGTCCCAGTCGTAGCCCGTGCTGTGCCCGGTGTCGGGCGAGAGCTGGACCATGCCGAAGGGGACGGCGGCGCCGGGGAAGGTGTTGCCCTCGTTGCGGGTGCCGATGAACGGGTTGACCAGGCCGGTGAGATCGCCGGAACCGCCGGGCGGCGCGGCTGCGGTGGCGGGCGGCGATGCGCCCACGAGCCCCGCGCAGAGCACCGCGACGGCCGGTCCGGCGAGGCGACGGACGCGCTTCCCACGTATCACCAGCAGCCTCCGAGCGAGGGCGGACAACGTTGTCAGGAGCGTTTACAGCGTTGTCATGCCCCTGGTCGATGTCAATACCGCGGACCGCGCGGCGCCCCCGTCCCACCCGGCCGGGCGGGCGCGACTCGCTCGCTGACGCCCTTTCAGGGGCCGGACAGCCGCCGGACGTTGTTCCGCACCCACCCTGGACACCCCTCGGAAGGCTGTGCTCTCATGCCGACGGCCCTTCCTTCCAACGTTGTACACGGCTCGGCGACGAGCTGCCCCGTTCTCGGCAGAGGAGGAACCATGCGCACCAGACGCCTCGGCAGACACCTGGCGTTACTGCTCACCGCGGCAGTCGGCGCCACCGCACTCACCCTGGCACCGTCCGCTTCAGCCGCCGCTGACACCGTCGAACCCCACGGCCTCAAAGGCGAGTACTACACCCAGTCCGCACCCGGCGCCTTCGACTTCCACGAGCTCAAGGCGACCGCCTTCGACCCCGCCCTCGACTTCGACGACCTGGAGCCCCGGCTGCGGTCGGCCACCGGGCAGTCCGACGACGTCAGCGTCCGCTGGACCGGCAAGGTCGTCCCGGAGGAGTCGGGCCCCACCACCTTCTCGATCACCGGGGACAACGGCTTCCGGCTCTGGGTGGACGGCAAGCTCGCCATCGACCACTGGACCGACGACTGGGACAAGGAACAGACCTCTCAGCCGGTCGACCTGACCGCGGGCAAGCCCTACGACATCAAGGTCGAGTACTTCGAGCACTACGGCGGCTCCAACCTCCACCTGCGCTGGACCGAGCCCGGCCGGGCCAAGGAGGCCATCCCCTCCTCGGCGTTCCGGCTGCCGGACGGCTACGACTACGACGGGGCGCTGGCCGCCACCGTCCTCAAGGACGGCCGCACCCTCAAGCTCGACTTCGCCCAGCCGCTCGCCGCGCCCCCGGCCGGCCTCGCCCGTCACCTGCGGACCGTCATCGGCGGTGCCGAGTGGCCGCTGGGCACGGTCAGGACCGACCCCGCCGACCCGAAGGCGCTGCTGGTCGGGCTCAAGGAGCCGGTCGTCGGCAAGAAGGGCGGCGGCGCGCGCGGCCTCGCCGACGTCCGCTACGACGGCAAGGGCGGCCTGAGCAGCGCCGACGGCAAGGCCGTCGGCGCGTTCTGGGCCAGCGGACCGAACCACTCCGAGTACGAGCTGCGCACCAAGTGGGCCGATGAGGTCGGGCCCCGCAACGCCCACCCCGAGTACCCGCGCCCCCAGCTGACCCGCGACAAGTGGCAGAACCTCAACGGCGAGTGGCAGTTCGCTGCTGCCGAGGCGGGGGAGAAGCCGCCGGTCGGCAAGCGGCTCGGCGAGAAGATCCTGGTGCCGTACCCGGTGGAGTCCCAGCTCTCCGGCATCGAGCGCCACGAGGACCGCATGTGGTACCGCCGGACCTTCACCGTCCCCAAGGGCTGGCACGTCGGTGACGGCAAGCGGCTGCGCCTGAACTTCGGCGCCGTGGACTGGCAGTCCGAGGTGTACGTCAACGGCACGAAGGTCGCCGCGCACAAGGGCGGTTACGACAAGTTCAGCGCCGACGTCACCGACGCGCTGAAGCCCGGCCGCACCCAGGAGCTGATCGTCGGCGTCTACGACCCGACCGACGCCAAGGACGGCGAGAACCCGCCGCTCGGCAAGCAGCGGCTGGACCCCAGCGGCATCTGGTACACCCCGTCCTCAGGCATCTGGCAGACGGTGTGGATGGAGCCGGTCGCGGCCGACCACGTGGACTCCCTCAAGATCACCCCGGACGTCAAGAACGAGCGGGTGACCGTCGAACCGCGCGGCGTGCGCGACGGCGTACCGGTCACGGCCACCGCGTACGCGGGGAAGAAGAAGGTCGCGGAGGCCACCGGGCGCACCGGTGCGCCGCTCACCCTGAAGATCGCGAAGCCGCGGCTGTGGTCGCCCGACGACCCGTTCCTCTACGACCTCGAGGTGAAGGCCGGCAGCGACCGGGTGGGCAGCTACTTCGGCATGCGTTCCATTGGCGTCGAGAAGATCGGCGGCACCCCGCGCACCGTGCTCAACGGCAAGCCGGTCTTCCTGATGGCCACGCTGGACCAGGGCTTCTGGCCCGACGGCCTGCACACGGCCCCCACCGACGAAGCGCTCGCCTACGACCTGAAGATGCACAAGGCGATGGGCTTCAACTCGGTGCGCAAGCACATCAAGGTCGAGCCCGACCGCTGGTTCTACTGGGCGGACAGGCTGGGCCTGATGGTCTGGCAGGACATGCCCGCCATGACCGCGGGGAAGGACCCGGACGCCGCGTCGCGCGCCGAGTACGAGCGCGAGATGAAGGAGATGATCGACGAGCACATCAGCAGCCCCTCGGTCGTCATGTGGGTCACCTTCAACGAGGGCTGGGGCCAGTACGACATCGGCCGGGTCGCCCGGCAGGCCAAGGAGTGGGACCCGACGCGGCTGGTGAACAACCAGTCGGGGCTCAACCTCGGTGCCGACGGCGGCGCCGGCGACATCATGGACGAGCACGGTTACCCGAGCCCGGCCCTGCCGCCGCACCCCGACGGCGAACGTGCCCTGGTCAGCGGCGAGTACGGCGGCCTCGGCCTCGCGGTGCCTGGCCACGCCTGGTCGGTCCAGCAGTCCTACGTCGACGTCGACCCCACGACGTACACGGACGACTACCTCACCAAGCTCGACGAGGTGCACAAGCTGGCCTGCAAGGGCGGCAACGGCGCCGTCTACACGCAGATCTCGGACGTCGAGGGCGAGCTCAACGGCCTGCTGACGTACGACCGCAAGGTGGTCAAGCCCGACGTGAAGCGGCTCAAGGCGGCCCACGAGGCGCTGATCCGCGACGCCTCGCGGGCCGTTCCGGCGGGCTGCGCGGCCTCCTGACCGGTCCGGGAGCCGCACGGTGACCGGCGGCCCGGTGTGCTCCGGCCCGTCCCCCGTACAGCAGAATCGGGGGCGGGCCGGAGCCCCGGGCCGCCCCCTGTCATCTGTCGCCGGAAGGAGCGCCGTGCGGGTCAGCCTCAAGGACGTCGCCGCGCACGCGGGCGTGTCGATCAAGACCGTCTCCAACGTGGTGAACAACTACCGGCACGTCACGCCCGAGATGCGCGACCGCGTGCAGCGCGCCATCGACGAGCTGGGCTACCGGCCCAACCTGACCGCACGGCACCTGCGCAAGGGGCGTACGGGCATGATCGCCCTCGCCCTGCCCGAACTGGGCAACCCCTACTTCGCCGAGCTCGCCGCCGCGGTCATCGACGCCGCCGCCGCACACGACTACATCGTCCTGCTGGACCACACCGGCGGCCGGCGCGCACAGGAGGTCCTGGTCAGCCAGGGGTTCCGGGCCCGGGTGATCGACGGCCTGATCCTCAGCCCGATCGAGCTGGAGGCGGAGGACCTGCGGGACCGGACGGAGAACGTCCCGCTGGTGCTCCTCGGCGAGCGCCACTACGACCTGCCGTACGACCACATCGCCATCGACAACGTCGCGGCGGCGCGGCTCGCCGTCCGCCACCTGACCGGGCTGGGCCGGCGCGAGGTGGCCTTCATCGGCGCCCGCCGGGGCAACAGCCGGCCCGCCGAACTCCGCGTACGGGGCTGGCGCGAGGAACTGTCGGCGGCCGGTCTCTCCTGCGACGACGGCCTGGTCGCCACCACCGACGGCTGGGGCCACGCGGACGGGGCCGCCGCCATGCGCCGCATCCTGGCGACCGGGCGGCGGCCCGACGCCGTCTTCGCGTACAACGACCCCGTGGCGATCGGCGCGATGCGCGTACTGTCCGAGCACGGCCTGCGGGTGCCCGAGGACGTCGCCGTGGTCGGCTTCGACGACGTGGTGGAGGGCCGGTTCGGCACCGTCACCCTCACCTCCGTCTCGCCGGACAAGGAGGCCATCGCCCGGCTGGCGGTGGAGTCGGTCCTCGCGCGGCTGGGCGGCGCGGCACCGGAGCCCCGGCGCATCTGGGCGGACTACCGGCTGATCGAGCGGGAGAGCACGCTGGGCCGCGCGGTCCCGCGCTGAGCCCGTCGTGACTGTGCTGTTTGCCCGGCGGCCAGCGGGCAACGCGTCTGCCGCACAGTCGCTGACGGCGAGGGGACACCGGCATGGCCGAAGACGTGGATGACGTACGGGGAACCGACCGCACACAGGCCGACGGAGCGCAGGGAGCGGCGGACACCGAGCAGCAGGGCGGGGCCGCCGGGCGGGCGCTCTCGGCGCTCGACGCCCGGCTGCCGGTCACCGAGGGGGCAGGGCTGCTGCGCAAGCCGTTCCCCGAGCACTGGTCGTTCCTCCTGGGCGAACTGGCCCTCTACAGCCTCGTCGTACTGCTCCTGACGGGCGTGTACCTGACCCTGTTCTTCAAGCCGGACATGCAGGAGGTGGTGTACCGCGGCGCGTACACCCCGCTCTCCGGGGTCCGTGTCTCGGAGGCGTTCGACTCCACCCTGCACATCAGCTTCGACGTGCGCGGCGGCCTGCTGATCCGGCAGATGCACCACTGGGCCGCCGTCGTCTTCCTCGCGGCGATCGGCGTCCACCTGCTGCGGGTCTTCTTCACCGGGGCCTTCCGCAAGCCCCGCGAGGTGAACTGGATGATCGGGGTGACGCTGTTCCTGCTGGTGCTGGCCGAGGGGTTCGCGGGCTACTCGCTCCCGGACGACCTGCTGTCGGGCACCGGGCTGCGGATCGCCCAGGGCATCATGCTGTCGATCCCGCTCGTCGGGTCCTACGTGAGCATGTTCGCGTTCGGCTCGGAGTACCCCGGCCACGACTTCATCTCCCGGCTGTACGGGATGCACATCCTGCTGCTGCCCGGCCTGATCCTGGCGCTGCTCACCGTCCACCTGATCCTGGTCTTCTACCTCAAGCACACCCAGTGGGCGGCGCGCGGACACACCAACCGCAACGTCGTCGGCAAGCCGCTCGTCCCGCACTTCGCGGCCACCTCCGGCGGCCTGTTCATGATGGTCTTCGGCGTGCTCGCGGCGCTCGGCGGGCTGGCCCAGATCAACCCGGTCTGGGTGTACGGCCCGTACCGGCCCGACCAGGCGTCCACCGGCTCGCAGCCCGACTGGTACGTGGGCTTCCTGGAGGGCGCGCTGCGGCTCGTCCCGCCGTGGGAGACGACGGTCGCCGGGCACACCCTGATGTGGAACGTGCTGCTGCCCGCCGTGGTGCTGCCGCTCGCGCTGTTCGCCCTGCTGTACGCGTACCCGTTCGCCCAGGCGTGGGTGACCGGCGACCGGCGCGAGCACCACCTCTGCGACCGGCCCCGCGACCGGCCCGTCCGTACCGGCCTCGGCGCCGCGGCCGTCACCGCCTACGCGGTCCTGCTGCTGGCCGGCGGCAACGACGTGGTCGCCGACACCTTCGCGATCTCCCTCAACGCGCTGACCTGGGTGCTGCGGACCGCGCTGGTGGTGCTGCCGGTCGTCGTCTTCATGGTCACCAAGCGGGTCTGCCTGGCCCTGCGCGAGGCCGAGCTGGAGCGGCTGGCCGAGGGCGAGGAGAGCGGCCGGGTGCGGCAGACGATCGCGGGCGGCTTCGAGGACGACCACCGGCCGGTCGACGCCGAGGAGCGCTACCGGGTGCTGCACGGCAGCCTGCCCGCCGCCCCGCCGCTGCCGGCGGACGGGGACCGGCGGACGCGGCGGGTGCGGTCGGCGCTCAGCCACTGGTTCGCGGCGGACGCCGGCCAGGGCGTACGCGAACTGCCCACGGGTCAGCGGCCCGAGCGGCCGGCCGGCGGCTCCCCGGAGTCATGACGGCCGACGTGTTCGAAGAGCAGCTCGAAGACGCCGAAGGCCAGTACGCCGATGCCCAGGAGGGCCAGCCACAGCCCGAAGACGACGCCGAGGGCGAGGACGGTGGCTCCCGCGCCGATCACGATCGGCCAGGGACCGGCGGGCGGGAAGAAGTCCAGCGGCCCGGCCGTCTCGACGACCTCGGCGTCCCGCCGGTCCTGTGCCCGCCGCCCGCGCCGCCGGTACTGCACAGCCAGGAAGAAGGCCACCACACCGGCCATCAGGAAGGCCACGATCAGCACGCTGGTGCCGGCCGGGTCGTGGCTGTACTTGCCGTAGACCGCGGCGGTGACGGCGAAGAAGGCCGCCACCCCCGCGAAGAGCACCGCTTCCGTCTTCATGACTGCCACTCCTTCTCCGGGTGGTGCAGGTCGAACGCCGGGGACTCGGAGCGGATGCGGGGCAGTGCGTGGAAGTTGTGCCGGGGCGGCGGGCAGGAGGTGGCCCACTCCAGGGACCGCCCGTAGCCCCACGGATCGTCCACCGTCACCTTCGGGGCGTACTTCATCGTCTTCCAGACGTTGTAGAGGAACGGCAGCGTGGACAGGCCGAGGAGGAACGCGCCGATGGAGGAGACGGTGTTCAGCAGCGTGAAGCCGTCGGCGGCGAGATAGTCGGCGTACCGCCGGGGCATGCCGTTCTCGCCGAGCCAGTGCTGCACGAGGAAGGTGGTCTGGAAACCCACGAACAGCGTCCAGAAGTGGATCTTCCCCAGTCGCTCGTCGAGCATCCGGCCCGTCAGCTTGGGCCACCAGAAGTAGAAGCCGCCGAACATCGCGAACACCACCGTCCCGAACAGGACGTAGTGCAGATGCGCCACGATGAAGTACGAGTCGGTGAGGTGGAAGTCCAGCGGCGGCGAGGCGATCAGCACCCCGCTCAGCCCGCCGAGCAGGAAGGTCACCAGGAAGCCGGTCGCCCAGAGCATCGGCGGCTCGAACGACAGCGAGCCCCGCCACATCGTGCCGATCCAGTTGAAGAACTTCACCCCCGTCGGCACCGCGATCAGGAACGACATCAGCGAGAAGAACGGCAGCAGCACCGCGCCGGTGGCGAACATGTGGTGCGCCCACACCGTCGCCGACAGCATCGTGATCGCGATGGTCGCGCCGATCAGCCCCAGATACCCGAAGACCGGCCGGCGCGAGAAGACCGGCAGGATCTCCGTCACGATCCCGAAGAACGGCAGCGCCACGATGTAGACCTCGGGATGACCGAAGAACCAGAACAGGTGCTGCCAGAGGATCGCCCCGCCGTTCGCCGCGTCGAAGACGTGCGCCCCGAACTTCCGGTCCGCCTCCAGCGCCAGCAGCGCCGCCGTGAGCACGGGGAAGGCGGGCAGCACGAGGACCGAGGTGAAGAGCACGTTCCAGGTGAAGATCGGCATCCGGAACATCGTCATGCCGGGCGCGCGCAGGCACATGATGGTGGTGATGAAGTTGACGGCCCCGAGCGTGGTGGACACGCCCGTCACGACCAGGCCCATCGTCCACAGGTCGCCGCCGGCGCCCGGCGAGCGGACGGCGGAGTTGAGCGGCGCGTACGCGAACCAGCCGAAGGCCGCCGCGCCGCCGGGCGTCAGGAAGCCGCTCACCACCATCAGGCCGCCGAAGAGGTACATCCAGTACGACAGCGCGTTCAGCCGGGGGAAGGCCACGTCGGGCGCCCCGATCTGCAGCGGCATCACGGCGTTCGCGAACCCCGCGAAGAGCGGGGTGGCGAAGAGCAGCATCATCACCGTGCCGTGGATCGTGAACAGCTGGTTGTAGGTCTGCTCGTCGACGATCTGCAGCCCGGGGCGGGCGAGTTCGGCCCGCATCAGCATCGCGAGCACGCCGGCGAACAGGAAGAAGCAGAACGAGGTGGTCAGATAGAGGTTCCCGATCACCTTGTGGTCGGTGGTCCGGGTCAGCCGGACCAGCCGCCTGCCGAAGGACGGGGCCGGGGGACCCACGACCCGCACGACACCGTCCGCCACTTCCGTCATCTCCGCCTCCGTTCCCCACCCGGGCGGCGTCCGTGCCGCCACGGTTTCCGCGCGCTTGCGGTGCGGCGGTCGGGTGCCCGGGTGCCGCCGCGGAAAACGCCGGTGAGCGGGCGGTCGGCGCGGGAACGCCGGGGCGGGCGGCCGGGGGGGGAACCGGAGCCCGGCGGAGCATCGCGCGGGCGAGCGCGACGCGCTGGAGCCGACCGCCGGAGAGCGCCGCCGTGCCGGGGGCGATGACGGTGTCGTACCCCTCCGGCAGCGCGGTGATGAAGTCGTGCGCCGCCGCCGCCCGCGCCGCGTCCTCGATCTCCCGGCCGGTGGCGTTCTCCTTCTGCGGCTGGAATTCGCGGTTTTCCCGCTGTCGTGAGCGCTATTCGCTTTCGACGCGGAAAACATTACGGGATTCCCGGTGCAGAGAATGTAAAATTTGCCGAGGGTTTCATGCAATGTGCGCGAGGTGATTTCTCGGATTCTCCGGGGAGTCGAATCGCCGCTTACGCAGGATATATTACGCCGCACATGCAGAATTTACCGAGGTGATCGACAGGGAATTGCTCACCGCGGCTCGCGGCGGCTCACTGGGGCTCGGCGGGCGCGCCGGCGAGCAGGTCCTCCTGGCGCAGCGGGCGGTGCAGGACCAGCAGGGCCTGGTCGTCCTGCGGGGCGCTCGCGCTGTGCCGGCCGACGTCACGGGCCAGGAAGTCCAGCACGGCCGAAGGGTCGGGGGGATATCCGGTCCGCCGGAGGTACGTCCGCACCATGTCCGGCACGCGCTGCGCCGGGTCGTAGAAGACGCCCGTCCGGTCGCGGGCCTCGGTGACGCCGTCCGTGAAGCAGAGCAGCATCGCGCCCGGCGGAAAGTCGTACGACTCCACCGGGGATTTCCAGTCCCCCAGCGCGGTGATGCCCAGGGGCGGCGCCTCCTCCTCCGGCTCCAGTACGCGCGCCTCCCCGTCCGCGTGCAGCAGCAGGGGAGCGGGATGGCCGCGATTGACCAGCTGCACGCGGTCCAGCCCCGCCGAGAACTGGACGATGAGGGCGGTGGTGAAGCCCTCCGTCTCGTCCAGCCCCTCCCGGCGGTGCCCCTCGCGCTGCAGCGCCTCCTCCATGCACGCCACCAGCCCCGGCAGGTCGGCCGTGTGGTCGGCGGCGTAGCGGAAGGCGCCGATGTCGATGCTGACGGCGGCGATGGCGGAGAGCCCCTTGCCCCGTACGTCGCCGACCATCGCACGGACCCCGAACGGCGTGTCCTGCACGACGAACAGATCGCCGCCGATCAGCGCCATGTCCTCGGCCGGTACGTAGCGGGCGGCGATCCGCAGGTCGCCCAGCCGGCTCGGGGGCCGGGGCAGCACGGCCCGCTGCGCCACCTCGGCGGCGTACCGCGCCCGGCTGGCGCTGACGTGCTGGGAGTGCAGCGAACGGTTCAGCCCGACGGCCAGTGCGGTGACGGCCGCCAGGGTGACCTGGTTGGCGACGCCGCGCTGCCAGCCGAAGGTGCCGTTCTCCCACGCCAGTGCCGCGTGCACGGCCATCGCCACCAGGCCGGTGAGCACGATGCCCCGGGGCCTGAGCAGGGTGACCGCCGCGACCGGGGCGACGGCCAGCAGGGGAGCGGACGACACGGAAGGCGGCGTCAGCAGATCGAACACCGCGGCGAGGATGATCACCACGGCGGGGATCCACCGACGCATGCGCGACCAGACTCCGAACTCCCTCACCAGTCCCATGTTGCCCCTCGATCACCGCCGCGGCAGCTCACGGCGCGGCAACGGACAGGTCACCGTATGCTTTACCTCCGGTAACACGTGAGACCGGGGGAGCCCGGCGCGCCCCCGGCCCCGACGGGAAGGGCCCGTGATGCCGCTGCACCCAGCGATCGCCGCGAAGCTCCACCTGCTGGAGGGTCTGCCGGGACCGCTCGACGGACCGCTGACCCCGGCGCAGCAGGCGCGGCTGGAACGGTTCCTCGACACACCCGGCGGCCCGCCGCCCGCGGCGGACGCGGTGCCCCTCACCCTCCCCGGACGGCACGGTGCCATACCGGCGCGGGTCTACTCACGCCCAGGCCCCGAGCCCGCCACCGGCCGCTGCTTCGTCTGGGTGCACGGCGGCGGCTGGGTGACCGGCGACCTCGACATGCCGGAGGCCGACCGGACGGCCCGCGAGATCGCCGCACGCAGCGGCGCCACCGTGGTGAGCATCGACTACCGCAAGGCCGTCGACGGCGTCGCCCACCCCGTACCGCTCGACGACGTCGCCGACGCGCTCGCCTGGATACGCGACCACCGCCGCGAGACCGGCGGTGGAACCGGGACGGGGGAGGGGCCGCTCTCCGTCGGCGGCGCCAGCGCCGGAGCGAACCTGGCCGCGGGCGCCGTGCTCCGGCTGCGGGACGCAACGGGGTGGACCCCCGCCCACGTGGTCCTCGTCTATCCGGCCCTGCACGCGGTCCTGCCGGCGCCCTCCGCACGGCTCAGCGGCATGATGGCCGGCATACCGAGGGCCGCGAGGCTCGTCGACGACTACCCGCGCGTCTTCGCGCAGTACCTCGGCGGCCCGCCGGACACCGCCGACGGATACGCGGCCCCGGCCCTCGCGGACCTCAGCGGATTTCCGCCCACCACCGTCCTGAACGCGGAGTACGACGACCTGCGGCCCTCTGGCGAGGCCTTCACGGCCGCACTGGCCGTGGCCGGCACCGACGTCACCCAGGTGCTCGTACGGGGCACCCTGCACGGCTTCCTCACCCGGCCCGGCACCGAGGAGCCGACGGACCACGCGCTCGACGTCATGGCGCAGCACCTGACCACGGACCGGACGCCCTGACCCGCCCGCCGGGCGGCCACGCGGTTCACTCCAGTCCGGTGATCTGGGTCCGCGAGGTGAGGCCCAGCTTGTTCAGGATGTGCTCCACATGCGCGTCCGCCGTCCGCTTGGAGACCACCAGCCGTTCCGCGATCTCCCGGTTGGTCAGCCCCTCCACGACGAGCGCGGCCACCTGCCGCTCCCGCTGCGTGAGCCCGCCCGTCCTGGCCGCCGCGCGGTCCCGGCCCCGTGGCACCGCACCGTCCGGCGAGGCCACCGCCGGGCGCGGCTCCACCGCCGTACCGGCCGGGGCACCGGGCAGCACGTCCGTCTCCTGCGTCACGTGCGCCACCACCTCCGCGAGGTCCAGCACCGCCCCGCGCGCGTGATGGTCCTCGTACGCCGCACGGCCCAGCGCCCCGCGCGCCCGCTCGATCGCCGTCGCCTGCTCCGCCAGCAACGGCGCCACGTCGAACAGCCGTGCGCCGCCGATCCGGTCCCAGGTGGCGTGCGCGGCGCCGAGCAGCCACGCCGCCCGCTCGAAGCGCTCGGCGCGCGCCGCCGACCAGGCCAGCAGCTCCATGGCGATGGCGGCCCCGAGCCGGTCGTGCACGGCCAGCTTCAGGGCCAGCGCCTCGCGGCCCAGCCGGTCGCGCTCCGCCGCCCGGGAGTCGTCGTGCGCCATCCACAGCGCCAACTGCCGGTACAGCAGGCAGTAACTGCGCGTCCAGCACTCGCCGGGGGCCGCCTCCAGCGCCCGCAGCCCCTCACCGGACACCTCCCACGCGTGCTCGACGTCGCCGACGAGCGCAGCGCCGAACGTCTGGATGAAGCAGGTGATGGCCAGCCCGTCGTGGTCGCCCAGCTCGCGGAAGCCGCGGCGGGCCGCGTCGAATTCCCGGTGCGCCTCCTCCAGCCGCCCTTGGATCATCGCCAGGCAGCCCTGGAACTCGGCCGCGTACAGCGCACCGCGCCGGTCACCGATCCGCTCGGCCATCGCCCGCGACTCCACGACGCACGGCTCGGCCTCGTCGGGCCGGCCCAGCACCGACCGGACCCAGGCCAGCCGGTGCAGCGCCTCCACCCGCTCCGGACAGTCGTGCGCCACCCCGGCCAGGCCCCGTTCGAGCCAGCGAGCCCCCTCCCGCAGCCGGCCCGTCGTGATCCAGTGCGTCCACAGCCGCGCGGCCAGGTCCAGTCCGCGCACGGCCAGTTCGGGGTCCTCGGCGCCGGTCCCGTACTCCAGTGCCACCCGGAAGTTCTGCAGCCGGCCGGCGTTGGCCGCCAGGCGCTCCGGCTGCCGGTCGCTGTGGAAGGGCCGGTCGGCGCGCTCGGCGAACTCCGCGAAATACCCGAAGTGGGCCCGGCGGTACTCCGCCTCCTCGCCGCTCGCGGCCAGCCGTTCGGCACCGTACTCGCGCAGTGTGTCCAGCAGCCGGTAGGACGCGTGCTCCGTGCCGGTGCGCAGCACCACCGACTTGTCGACCAGCCCGATGAGCTGCTCCAGCACCTCCTCGACCGGCAGTTCGCCGCCGGCGCACACCGCCTCGGCGGCCTCGGCGTCGAAGTCCCCCGCGAACACCGACAGCCGGCGCCACAGCACCTGCTCCCACGGGGTGCACAGGTCGTGGCTCCAGTCGATGGCGTCCCGCAGCGTCCGGTGCCGCGGCACCGCGCCGCGCCGGCCGCCGGTCAGCGCCTGGAAGCGGTGCTCCAGCCGGGCGGCCAGCTCGCGCAGCGGCAGCACCCGCAGCCGTACCACGGCCAGTTCGATGGCCAGCGGCATCCCGTCCAGCCGGCGGCAGACGGCGGCCACGTCGGTGCGGTTCGCCTCCGTCACGGCGAAACCGGGCACGACGGCGGCGGCCCGCTCGGCGAACAGCTGCACCGCCTCCCCGTCGGTGGGCAGCGGGGTGATCGGACGGACGAACTCGCCCGGCACGTCCAGCGGTTGGCGGCTGGTGGCCAGCACCGTGACCCCGGGCGCCATCCGCAGCAGCAGATCGGTGAGCATCGCGCAGGCGTCCAGCAGGTGTTCGCAGGTGTCCAGGACGAGCAGCAGCCGCTTGGCCGCGAGGTACCCGACGAGGAGGCCCACCGGGTCGCGGTCGCCCTGCTCGGAGAGGCCGAGCGCCGCCGCCACCGTGTGCGGCAGCAGCACCGGATCGTGCAGTGACGACAGCTCGACGAAGCAGGTGCCGCCGGGGAACTGCGGCTGGGCCGTACGGGCGGTACGCAGCGCGAGCCGGGTCTTCCCCACGCCGCCGGGCCCGGTGAGCGAGATCAGCCGGGCCCGGCCCAGGAGACCGGCGATCTCCCGCAGTTCCTCAGCACGCCCGATGAAGCCCGTGACCTCGACCGGCAGCCCGCCGGCCTGCTCCCTGACATACTCCAGCACCATGGTGCGTACCCCGCCTGCTGTGCGCCCGAGTGTAAGCCCCTACGCTACGCGGGCGAGGGGCACTTCGGCGGATATCCGACCGAGCGGGCCCGAGGACGCATGGGCCGAGCGGCGGCTGGGTAACGGACATGCGCGGGCGGGCCCGGAGGGCGGACAAGGACTCGGAGCGCGTACCGGGCAGTGGCGTCACGGCTCGCGCAGCGACCACGCCAGGCAGCGCCGCAGGAACTCCCGTTCCTCACCGAGCCGGTCCAGCCACTGCCGCCCGAGCGCCCGCGTGGCCCCTGGCATGCGGAACGCGGTGCCGTGTGCTTCCGGCGGCAGGATCAGCGCGTGCCGGACCAGCCCGTCGAACGCCGCGGCCAGCACCCCGCCGGGCAGCCGCTCGTCGGCACACACCTCCAGCGCGTCCGCCGGCCCGAAGGAGCCGGGGAAGACGGTGCAGCGCGCCCAGAGCAGCCGCTCCTCCCATGTGCACAACCGATGGGTCCGCAGCAGTGAGTCGCGCAGTGTGCGCTGGCGCGCGGGCAGTTCGGGTGCGGCCAGGTCCAGCAGGGTCTCCGGCCGGGACACCAGGGAGAGCACCTCGTCGGGGGAGTGGCCGGCGAGCTGGTCGGCCGCGATGCGCACCGCGAGCGGCAGACCGTCCAGGTAGGCGCAGATCCGCCGGGCCGTGTCGGGCGACGGCACGGCGACGGACCCGCGCCGCCGGACGCTCGCCATGAACAGGCGGGCCGCGTCGTCCAGCGGCAGCGGCCGCAGCGGATAGTGGCCGGCGGTGGGCATCGGGGTGCGGCTGGTGGCCAGCACGTGGAGGCCGGGGTGGGCGGCCGCC
>NZ_PQSQ01000113.1 GCF_002920575.1 Streptomyces sp. Ru73
AGCAGCCTTTCGCCATCTCGGTTCGCGGGGCGGGGTCCTGTCCTGCCCGCCCCGCGTCCACCCTGGCGTTTTGTCCCTACCGCGTCCAACATCCAGTACTGATCGGATTCATCAGCGCTGGTGCTCAATGATGGCCGGGCTCTCCAGGAGGGCCTGGGCAGCGGGCGAGAGGCGGCCGCTGCGGGGCACGGCGATGCCCACGTTCCACACCGTGTCGGCGTCGAGCGGCACAGCGGCGAGCCCTCGCGCCTGGTCCTTGTGGGTGACCGGGCGGGGTACGACCGCGACGCCCATGCCCCGCGCGACCAGGTCGAGCAGCGTGTAGACGTCGTTGACCTCCATGGCCACCGTGCGGCGGGTGCCGGCGGCGGCGAACAGCGCGTCGGCGGCGCGCCGCGCGCCCCAGTCGCGGTGCAGGTCGACGAAGACCTCACCGGCCAGCGCCTGCGCGGACAGCGGTTCGCCGCCGTACGTGGCGAGCGGCTCGCCGCTGAAGACCAGCGGGTGGTCCGGGCGGCACAGCAGCATCATCGGCTCGGTCGCCAGGGGCCGGATGCGTACGCCCTCCTCGTGCCCCTCGTACACCACGAAGGCCAGGTCCAGGGTGCCGCCGCGGACCTCCTCCAGCAGGTGGGCCGAGCCGGACTGCACCATGTGGACCTCGACGCCGGGGTGGCGTCCGCGCAGGTCGGCGAGGAGAGAGACCGGGTCGACGATGCCCATGCACTGCTCGGTGCCGACGGCGAGGGTGCCGGTGAACAGGCCGCGTACGGCCGCGACCGCCTCCCGCGCCGCCGCTGCCCCGGCCAGCGTGCGGCGCGCCTCCACGAGGAAGGCGCGGCCGGCGGCGGTGAGCTGGACGCGGCGGGTGGTGCGCGTGAAGAGGTCGGCGCCGAGCTCCCGCTCCAGGGCGCGCACGGAAGCGGACAGCCCGGACTGGGCGATGTGCAGGCGTTCGGCGGCGCGCGTGAAGTGCTGCTCCTCCGACACGGCGACGAAGTGTTCGAGGTGCCTGAGTTCCACGATTAAGCACTCTAGATGCTGGGACCCCAGTGCGGTACGGGCCGGACGGGACCACTTCCGCCGGGCGGCACAGGACCTCTTCCACAGGCGGACCGGGCCGGTCCGCAGGGCTGGGCCGGCCCCCTTCCGCACCACCGGTCACGGGTACGCCCGCGGGAGCGTACGACACCGCGCCCGGGTGACGGAATCCCCCGCGCCCCCTTGCGCCGCACCCCCTGCCGCGGATTAAGTTTGACCCCAAACGACTTGCCGCGGTCCGGGCCCGGACCGACCCCGTACGCACCCGGAACGCATCCCCAACGCACCCCGACGGAAGGGCTTCCCGTGCCTCCCGTGTCCCCCGTACGTCCCGCGTCTCCCGCCCCCAGACCCGCCGACCTCGTCCTCCTCGACGGCCACGTCCTCACCCTGGACGCCGCCTTCCGCACGGCCGAGGCGGTCGCCGTGCGCGACGGCGTCATCGCCGCCACCGGGACCACCGCCGAGCTGCGCCCGCTGATCGGCCCGCGCACGGAGGTCGTCGACCTGCGCGGCGCCACCGTCCTCCCCGGCATCAACGACTCGCACCTGCACGGCTGCGCGTTCGGCGCCACCCGCCCGCCGCTCGCCGTGGACGTCTCGGCCGCCGCCGTCTCCTCGCTCGCGGACATCCGGGAGGCCGTACGAGCCCAGGCGGACCGGCAGCCGCCCGGCAGCTGGATCTTCGGCAACGGCTGGGACGTCGGCTACCTCGACGAATGCCGCGCCGATGCCACCCGCACGCCCACCCGCTGGGACCTGGACGAGGTCTCCCCCGACCACCCGGTGCTCCTGTACGAGTTCTCCGGGCACACCGCCTGGCTCAACTCCCGCGCCCTGGAGGCGGCGGGCATCACGCCGGACACCGAACCGCCGCCCGGCGGCGTCATCGAGCGGCGGGCCGACGGCGCGCTCACCGGCATCCTCCGCGAGAGCGCCCAGGAGCTGGTCAACACCGTCATCCCGGCCATGACCGACGCGGCGCGCGAGGCCGCGATCCGGGCCGCCGTCGACGTCTGCCACGCGCAGGGCATCACCAGCTTCACCGAGCCGGGGCTCGGGCCCGGCGGCAAGAGCCTCTTCCTCGGCTCCGCCGACACCGCCACGCTGAAGGTGTACGCGCGGATGGCACGCGAGGGCGAACTCCGCGCCCGCGTCAGCGTCCTGCTCCTCCCCCTCGAAATGGGCGGCGCGGCCGCCGGCCTCGCCGACCGCCTCGCGGCACTCGAAGGACTCTGCGACGGCGCCGACCCGCGGCTCCTCTCCGTACTCGGCGTCAAGCTCTTCGCCGACGGGGTGCCGCCCAGCCGTACGGCCTGGATGAGCGAGGAGTACGCGAACGGCGGCGGCCGCGGCGCCCTCTGCCTGCACGGCCACACCGACGGCCAACGCGTCGAGGAACTGGCGTCGATCGTGCGGCAGGCACACCGCATGGGGCACCAGCTCGGCGTCCACATCACCGGCGACGCCGGCATCGACGCGGTCGTGGACGCCTTCGCCGCCGCCCAGCTCGACCATCCGCGCCCGGACGCCCGCCACTACATCATCCACGGCGACTTCGCCTCGCCCCGCGCGCTCGCGACACTCGCCCGGCACGGCTGGGGCGCCAACATGAACCCCGGCGTCAAGGACACCATCGCCGACCTGATGGACGGCATCGTCGGCCCGGAACGCTCGGCGTACCAGTGGCCCGTACGCAGCGCCGTGGACGCCGGCATACCGGTCACCGCCAGCTCCGACGCGCCGATCACCTACCCCGACTGGCGCGCCGGCGTCTCCTCGATGCTGCTCCGCCGCTCCAAGGCCACCGGCCGGCCCAGCGGCCCCGACCAGTGCGTCGACCTCCGTACGGCCCTGCGCGCTTACACCACGCACGCGGCCCGCCAGGACTTCGCCGAGACCTGGAAGGGCTCCCTCGAACCCGGCAAGGCCGCCGACCTCTGCGTCCTCGACGGCGACCTCCTCCGCACGCCCGCGGAGGACATCCCCGCCCTCCCCGTCACCATGACCGTCTTCGACGGGGAGATCGTCCACACCACTCGCTGACCGCGCCGCGGCAGCACCGGCAGACAGCAACACCAGCAGACGACAAGGAGGCCGTGATGGGGCAGACGCCCGTCGTCACGCTCGACAGCAGTCACGCGGACTGGGTGCGTGCCGCCGGGAGGCTCGTGCTTCCCGTGCGGCACCGGATCGGGGGCCGGGAGGAGGACGGGTCGGGGGCGGTGTTCGACGTCGTCTCACCGCGGGACGGTACGACGCTCGCCACCGTCGCCGACGCGGGTGAGAAGGAGGTGGACCTCGCGGTCGCGGCGGCGCGGCGGGCGTTCGACTCCGGGCCGTGGCCGCGGCTCGCACCGGCCGACCGGGGCCGCGTCCTGCTGCGGATCGCCGATCTGGTCGAAGAGCACCGCTCCGGGATCGCGGCACTGATCACACTGGAGAACGGCAAACCCGTCGCCGAGTCCTACGGCGTCGAACTGCGTGCCCTGGCAGGGACGTTCCGCTGGTACGGGCAGCTCGCCAACAAGCTGCACGACGAGGTGCCGCACACCGATCCGAGCGCGCTGGCGCTGGTCACGCGCGAGCCGGCCGGCGTGGTCGGCGCCGTCGTACCGTGGAACTTCCCGCTCACGCTGGCCGCCTGGAAGATCGCCCCGGCGCTGGCCGCCGGCTGCACCGCCGTGCTCAAGCCGTCCGAGCTGACGCCCCTGTCGGCGCTGCTCCTGGGCCGGCTCGTGGACGAGGCGCTCGCCGAAGCGGGCGTGCCGCCCGGCGTGCTCAACGTCGTCGCGGGCGGTGGGCCTACCGCGGGCCGCGCGCTCGGCCTGCACCCGGACGTCGACGTACTCGCGTTCACCGGGTCCACCGCCGTGGGCCGCCACTACCTGCGGTACGCCGCCGACTCCAACCTCAAGCGGGTCTGGCTGGAGCTGGGCGGCAAGTCGCCCAACATCGTGCTGCCCGACGCGCCGGACCTGGACGCCGCTGCCGCCACCGCCGCCTGGGGCATCTTCTTCAACCAGGGCGAGATGTGCACCGCGCCCTCCCGGCTCCTCGTGCACTCCTCGGTCGCGGAGCGGGTCACCGACGCAGTCGTCGCGCGGGCCGAGGCGCTGCGGGTCGGCGATCCGCTGGACCCGGCGACGGAGATGGGCGCGCTGGCGGGCGCGGCCCGGCTGGACGCCGTGCTCGGGCATGTCGAGGCCGGGCGTGCGGCCGGGGCCCGGCTCCGTACCGGCGGCACGCCGCTCGACCCGGCGCCGGTGCCCGGCGGTACGTACTTCCGGCCGACCGTCTTCGACCGGGTCGCGCCGGACATGGCGCTCGCCCGCGAGGAGATCTTCGGCCCGGTGCTCTCCGTACTGACCTTCGACACCGTCGAGGAGGCGGTGGCGCTGGCCAACGACACCGCGTACGGCCTGGCGGCGGGCCTGTGGACCGGCGACCTCAGCACCGCGCACACCGTCTCACGCGCCCTGCGCGCCGGCACGGTCTGGGTCAACTGCTACGAGGAGGGCGACCTCACCGTCCCCTTCGGGGGCTACAAGCAGTCCGGCAACGGCCGCGACAAGTCCGCGCACGCGCTGGAGAAGTACACCGAACTCAAGACCACCTGGATCCAGCTGTGAGTACCGATGCGCGAACTGCCGCCCGGCCGCTGATCGCCCTCCCCCAGCGCTTCTCCGCCACCACCTCGGCGCTCCGGTACGAGGCCGTCGTCACCGCGCGGGCGCTGGCCGACGCGGTACTGCGGGCCGGCGGCGAGCCGTTCATGATGCACCCGCACGCGCCCGAGGGGCAGGTGGACGAGGCGGAGGTGGCGGCCCGGCTGGCGCGCTGCGACGGGGTGCTGCTGCCCGGCGGCGGGGACCTGACGCCGCGGCTGTACGAGGGGGCGGGTGCGGCGGTGCACGAGAGCGTGTACGACGTGGACGCCGAGCAGGACGCGTTCGACCTGGCGGTGGCCCGGCACGCCCTCGCGCGGGGGCTGCCCACCCTCGCCGTGTGCCGCGGGCTGCAGGTCGTCAACGTGGCCCTGGGCGGCACGCTGCGCCAGGACATGGGCGGCCCGGACCGTGAGCACCGGCACGTCGTCCACCCCGTACGGCTGACCCCCGGCTCGGCCGTGGCCCGCGCGACGGGCACCGAGCGGGTGGACGCGTCCTGCTACCACCACCAGTGCGTGGACCGCCTGGGCGACGGCCTGGTGATCACGGGCCGGGCAGCCGACGGCACGATAGAAGCCCTCGAACTCCCCGATGCCCGCGCCTGGTTCACCGCAGTCCAATGGCACCCGGAGGACACGGCCCCCAAGGACCCGCCCCAACAGGGACTGTTCGACGCGCTGGTGTCACAGGCGAGTTATCCACAGGTCTGGCGAGCATGAGGCGCACCGCCCTAATCTCGAAACGTAGTCACGCGGAGTCGCCACGAGTCGCCGCAGGGCCCACTGCAGGGAGCCTTGGCGACGCAGAGGGCCTGGCGACGCGACGCAGGGCCATTGCAACGCCACGCGCCGAAATGACTACTCCGGGGGGAGGGGGGCCCCCGGAGGGGTTTGAGGTCAGCCCCGTGTGGCGGCCCCCGAGGTGTGCGGCGCCAGCCCCGTGTGACGGCCCCCGAGGGTGCGGCGCCAGCCCCGTGTGACGGCCCCCGAGGGTGCGGCGCTAGCCCCTGGCTCGTCTGCCGCTTCGGCGGGGGTGGGGGTCTGCGCCGTTGAGGAGGTCCAGGCGGCGTTGTTCGCCGTCGGTCTCGACGCGGACGACGATCCGGCGGAGCAGGTCGGCCAGTTGGCGGGCCTCGTCGTCGCTCAGGTCGTCGGTGACGAACGCCTCCTCCGCGTTGAACTGCGGGAAGATCTCCGCCATCAGCTCCTCGCCCGCCGGGGTCAGGGAGAGCAGCGCGAGCCGGCCGTCCGTCGGGTGCCCGCTGCGCTCCATCAGGCCGCGCCCCTGGAGCGTACGGGCGACCCCCGTGAGCGTGCCCTTGGAGATGCCGGCCTCCTCGGCGACCCGCCGGGGTCTCCATCTCGCCCCCAGATCCACACCACCCACAGGACCACGAACGACGTCCAGGTCAGCTCGGCGCCGCGCAGCACGGAGTTCTCGAAGTGCTGCCGGACCGCCGCCGCTGCCCGGTAGATGTTGCCCACCGCGGCCATCTGCGCGTGCCGGATGGGCGTGTCGCCGAGCTTGGCCTGTACCGCCTTCTCCGTCTCCCTGATGGAACGGTGACCGGTCACCACAGCATCTCCTCCGAACCCTCCTGGACCCCGGCCGGGCGCCGCGCCCCTCGCCGGACCCGTGCACACCCTTGCCGGGCTTCGTTTGCGGTCGTACGATCTGCGCACCCCGCTATTCGTACGGGCTCAAACGATATCGCGGTATCCGCGACCCGCGGACTTCCGCCGTATCCGCGACCCCGCGGACTCCCCAGATCCGCTCTCGCCCGTACGCCCGCACGCCTGCGCCGTACGCACGCGTCCCATCATCCCCGCCCCAGGAGCCCGGCATGGCCATCGACCCACGCGCTCCCGCCGCCCAGCCGACGGGCACGGCACCGCCCGCGCCCCCGCAGCCCCGCATCGGCGTCCCCGGCATCGTCTTCTTCATCATCGCCGCCTCCGCGCCGCTCACCGTCGCGGCCGGCGGCATCCCGCAGTCCCTCGGCGTCACCGGCGTCCTCGGCATCCCGCTGCTCTACCTGCTCATCGCGCTGCTGCTGGCGGTCTTCAGCGCGGGCTACGCGGCGATGAGCCGGCACATCACCGGCGCCGGCGCCTTCTACGCCTACGCCGCGCACGGCATCGGCCGCACCGCGGGCGTCGGCGCCGCCTTCGTCGCACTGGTCTCCTACAACGCCATGCAGGTCGGCATCGCCGGACTCTTCGGCGCCACCACCGCCGACTTCCTCGAGGCCCGCACCGGCCTGGACATCCCCTGGTGGGTGCTGGTGCTGGCCGCTGCGGCCGTGGTCGGCGCGCTGGGCTACCGGCGGATCGACGTGGGCGCCAAGGTACTCGCCGTCCTCATCGTCATCGAGTCCGGCACCGTAGTGGTCTTCGACGTCGCCGCCTTCGGCCACGCGCCGCAGGGCGTCTCGCTCACCCCGCTGAGCTGGCACGCCGCCACCGACGGCGCGCTCGGCGTCGCGCTCTGCTGCATCTTCGCCGCCTTCATGGGCTTCGAGTCGGCGGCGCTGTACGGCGAGGAGTGCAAGGACCCGCGGCGGACCGTCGGGCGCGCGACCTATACCGCGGTCGCGCTCATCGGCCTCTTCTACGCCGTCACCGCCTGGGCGATGATCAGCGGCGCCGGGAACGGGCGCGCGGTGCGGTACGCCGCCGCGCACGGCCCGGAGATGATGTTCGCGCTGGGCACGGTCAGCCTCGGTCCGCTCTTCTCCGACCTCGCGCAACTCTTCCTGATCACCTCCCTGCTCGCCGCGCTGCTCTCCTTCCACAACGCGGTGGCCCGCTACGTGCGTTCCCTCGGCCGGGAGGGCGTACTGCCGCACGGGCTCGGCGCACTGCATCCCCGGTACGCCTCCCCCGCGCGCGGCTCGCTCGTACAGACCGCGGTGACGGTCGCCGTGACCGTCCTCTTCGCGCTGGCCGGGCGCGACCCGGTGGACGACGTCTTCACCTGGCTCACCAACCTCGGCGCGCTGGGCGTCATCCTGCTGCTGCTCGTCACGTCGGTGGCGGTGATCTGCTACTTCGCGCGCCGCGCCGGCAGCAGCACGGGCGAGGGACTGTGGCAGCGGCTGGTCGCGCCCGCACTCTCCGCCGTGGCCCTCGCGGTGATCTTCTACCTCGCGCTCACCAACTTCAGCGTCCAGCTGGGCGTCGGCCCCGGCAATCCGCTGCGCTGGATCCTGCCCTGCCTGGTCCTGGCCGCCGCCGTCCTGGGCCTCGCCTGGGCCTGCTTCCTGCGCGTCGCCCGCCCCGCCGCGTACGCCGCCATCGGCACCTGCGCGACCGACGACGCCCCCTGATCCCCGGTCACCGCACCGCCCCGCCCCCGTCCCGAGGAGCCGCCATGCCCGAACAGCCCGTCTCCCGCCGCCGTCTGCTCGCCGCCACCGGCGCCGCCACGCTCGCCGGCGGCACCGCGGCCCTGGGAGCGGCGCCCGCCGCTTCCGCCGCGCCCCGCGTGCGCCCGCTCGACGGCCCCCGCCTCGTCCTGCTCGGTACGTCGGCGGGCCCGCCCCCGGAGGCGTCCCGGCGCGGCATCGCCAGCGCGCTCGTCGTGGACGGCCGTACGTACGTGATCGACTGCGGGCGTTCGGCCGTGACGCAGTACGGGCTGGCCGGGCTGAAGCTGGCCGTCCTGAAGTCGATCTTCCTGACCCATCTGCACGCGGACCACATCGCCGACTACTACAACTTCTTCCTGCTCGGCGCGCAGCTCTCCAACGACGAGGACGACCTGATCACGAAGCCGGTGGACGTGTACGGGCCGGGTCCGGCCGGTGCCTTGCCGCCCGCCTTCGACAACGACGACCCGCCGGTCGTCGCCCCGCACCACCCCACGCCCGGCCTGAAGCGGCTGACGGAGAAGCAGATCGAGGCGTTCGCGTACAGCACCAATGTCTTCATCCGGGACTCCGGCATCGCCGATCCCCGCACGCTGATCCGCACCCATGAGATCGAGCTGCCGGAGGGTACGGGCGCGCATCCGCTCGGCCCGACCGCGCCGCCGATGGAGCCCTTCGAGGTGACGGACGACGGAACGGTGCGGGTGACGGCGATCCTGGTGGACCACGGGCCGGTGTTCCCGTCGTACGCGTTCCGCTTCGACACGGCGCACGGGTCGGTGGTGTTCTCCGGCGACACGGTGCGGCACGACAACGTCGTACGCCTCGCCCGCGGCGCCGACCTCCTGGTGCACGAGGTGATGGACGCGGACTTCTACCGCGCGGCCGGGCTGCCGCCCGCGTACCTGGACCACATGCTGCAGTCGCACACCGACGTCACGGAGGTCGGCCCGCTCGCCGAGGCCGCGGGCGTGGACACCCTGGTCCTCAGCCACATCTGCCCCTCCGACCCCAGGGACGTCTCCTCGGCGGAGTGGCGCCGCCGCGCGGGCAAGGGCTTCTCCGGCCGGGTGATCGCGGGCGAGGACCTGCAGCAGATCCCGCTGGGGCGGCGGTAGGCGCAGCAGCGGCAGGCGCGGCGGCGGTGGGCACGGCGGTGCGGCCGGGCCGGTCAGCCGCCCGACGTGTCCAGTTCCGCGTCCGCGGTGACGCCCGCGCAGTCGTACGGATCGTCCAGCCAGCCGTCCGGGAGGACGACCTTGTTGCGGCCCGAGGTGCGGCCGCGGGGACCGTCGGCGCCGGCCGGCCAGGGCTGGTCGAGGTCGAGCGCGGAGAGGTGCTCGGAGAGCTCTTCCAGCGAGGAGGAGACGGCGAGCTTGCGGCGCATCTCGGAGCCGACCGAGAAGCCCTTGGTGTACCAGGCCACGTGCTTGCGGAAGTCGATCACGCCGCGGGCCTCGTCGCCCAGCCACTCGCCGAGGAGGGTGGCGTGCCGGAGCATGACGTCCGCGACCTCCTTCATGGTGGGCCGGGCGTAGTCCTCGGGGCGGCCCTCGAAGGCGGCCACCAGGTCGCCGAAGAGCCACGGGCGGCCGAGGCAGCCGCGGCCCACGACGACGCCGTCGCAGCCGGTCTCGCGCATCATCCGTACCGCGTCGTCGGCGGACCAGATGTCGCCGTTGCCGAGCACGGGGATGTCGCTGACCGCGCCGACGTGCTCCTTCAGGCGCGCGATGGCGTCCCAGTCGGCGGTGCCGCCGTAGTGCTGGGCGGCGGTGCGGCCGTGCAGCGCGACCGCCGTCACGCCCTCCTCGACGGCGATCCGGCCCGCGTCGAGGTAGGTGATGTGGTCGTCGTCGATGCCCTTGCGCATCTTGATCGTGACCGGCAGCGATCCGGCGTTGCCGACCGCCTCGCGGAGGATCGAGCGGAGCAGGTTGCGCTTGTACGGGAGGGCCGAGCCGCCGCCCTTGCGGGTCACCTTCGGGACCGGGCAGCCGAAGTTCAGGTCGATGTGGTCGGCCAGGTCCTCGTCCGCGATCATGCGGACGGCCTTGCCGACGGTGTCCGGGTCGACGCCGTACAGCTGGATCGAGCGGGGCTTCTCGCTCGCGTCGAAGTGGATCAGCTGCATGGTCTTCTCGTTGCGCTCGACCAGCGCCCGCGTGGTGATCATCTCGCTGACGAAGAGGCCCTTGCCGCCCGAGAACTCCCGGCACAGGGTCCGGAAGGGGGCGTTGGTGATCCCGGCCATCGGCGCGAGGACCACCGGGGGCTGCACGCTGTGCGGGCCGATCTGCAGCGAGGACATGTGAGCGGATTCCTTCGACGGTTACGCGGACGAGTGCGGTCTCCCATTGTCGCGCACCCCGCGAGCGGGTCGGCCCGGCGGCCGACCGCGCCCCGCCGGGGGCGCGGGGAACCGCGCGACCAGCCACGACGGCGCGCGGTCGGCAACGGCGGCAACGGCTGCGGCGGGCCGCCGCTCGCAGCCGTCCGGCCGCGCACAGGGAATCGTTGTAACGTTCAAGCATGCCCGAGCTCCCCCACCGGCGGCGGATGCTGGTGCTGGCGATCTGCTGCATGAGCCTGCTGATCGTCAGCCTGGACAACACCGTCCTGAACGTCGCCCTGCCCTCGCTCCGCGCCGACCTGCACGCCTCCGTCTCCGGCATGCAGTGGACGATCGACGCCTACACGCTCGTCCTCGCGTCGCTGCTGATGCTGGCCGGCTCGACCGCGGACCGGCTGGGCCGCCGCCGGGTCTTCCAGGCCGGGCTGGTCGTCTTCACCCTCGGGTCGCTGCTGTGCAGCCTGGCGCCGAGCCTGCCGTGGCTGGTGGCGTTCCGGATGGTGCAGGCGGTGGGCGGCTCGATGCTCAACCCCGTGGCGATGTCGATCATCACCAACACCTTCACCGAGCCGCGCGAGCGGGCCCGGGCGATCGGCGTGTGGGGCGGCGTTGTCGGGCTCAGCATGGCCGCCGGGCCGGTGGTCGGCGGGCTGCTCGTGGAGGCCGTCGACTGGCGGGCGATCTTCTGGATCAACATCCCCATCGGCCTGCTCGCGCTCTTCCTGACCATGCGCTACGTCCCGCACTCCCGCGCGCCCCACCCGCGCCGCCCCGACCCCGTGGGCCAGCTGCTGGTCATCGTGCTGCTGGGGTCGCTGACGTACGCGATCATCGAAGCGCCCGACGCGGGCTGGGGCTCGCCGCTGATCCTGGGCTGCACGGCGCTTGCCGTGCTGTCCCTCGTCGCGCTGATCGGTTACGAGCGGCGGCGCACCGAGCCGCTGATCGAGCTGCGCTTCTTCCGCAGCGCCCCGTTCAGCGGCGCGACCGTGATAGCCGTGAGCGCCTTCGCCGCGCTCGGCGGCTTCCTCTTCGTCAACACGCTCTACCTCCAGGACGTGCGCGGCCTGTCGGCGCTGCACGCGGGCCTGTACATGCTGCCGATGGCGGCGATGACGCTGGTCTTCGCGCCGCTGTCCGGGCGGCTGGTGGGAGCGCGGGGGCCCCGGCTGCCGCTGCTGCTGGCCGGTACCGGGATGGTGATCAGCGGCGTCCTCTTCGCGGGCTTCGAGGCGGAGGCGAGTACGCCGCTGCTGTTCACCGGTTACGTGCTCTTCGGCATCGGCTTCGGCCTGGTCAACGCGCCGATCACCAACACCGCCGTGTCCGGGATGCCGCGGGCGCAGGCCGGGGTCGCGGCCGCCGTGGCCTCCACCAGCCGCCAGGTGGGCCAGTCGCTGGGCGTGGCCGTGATCGGGGCGGTGCTGGCGAGCGGCGCCGGTGCCGCGGCCGCCACCGACCGCTTCGCCGAGGCCAGCCGCCCAGCCTGGTGGATCATCACCGGCTGCGGTGTCGTGGTGTTCGCGGTCGGCGCGCTGACCAGCGGCCGCTGGGCCCGCGAGACGGCCCGCCGGGCCGCCCGCCGGCTGGACGACGGCCCGGCCCCGGTGGGCGACCGGCCGGCGGGCAGCCGCCAGACCAGCTGACCGGCTAGCGGAAGCCGCCAGAGCAGCCGACCGGCCGAGCGGCCCCGGCTGACCCGCGCTCCGGCGGGCGGCCGTCAGAGCAGCTGAAAGCCTGGTCCAGCGGCTACCCGCCGGCCGCCTCCCCGCTCTCCCCCGCCTCCGCCAGCTCCTGGAGCCGGACCAGCCGTTCCCGTGAGACCTCGTCCCGCGGGGTGTACACCGTCACCCGGAAGCCCTCACGGGCGCCGAGGTAGAGCGGGGTGTTGCTCACCCGCACCAGCCCCACGTCCGCGTTGTCGAAGGTCTTGGTCTTCGCGCGGGCGCACAGCACCTCGTGCCGCTCCCAGATCTCGCGGAACTCCGGCGAGGCCCGCTGGAGCCGCTTGAGCAGCGCCTTCCACGCGGGCTCCGCGACGTGCTCGGCCATCGCCGCGCGGAAGCGGGCCGTCATCTGGCTCATCGTCTCGTCCAGGTGCGGCACGGCGGCCCGCCACCCGGGGTGCGTGAAGGTGAGCCACAGGCAGTTGCGGTCCTGCGGCTCCAGCGCGTCGAGGTCGGTCAGCAGCCGCCCGTACGTGCGGTTGTACGCGAGGATGTCGTACCGGCGGTTCTGCACGCACGCCGGGAACGGCTCCAGCTGCGCGAGCACCTGCCGCAGCTCCGGCGAGACCACCGCGCATTCGCCGCCCGGCGCCGGATCGGCGGTGCCGGCGAGCGCGAAGAGGTGCGCGCGCTCGCTGGCGTCCAGCAGCAGCGCCCGTGCGACCGCGTCCAGCACCTGCGCCGAGACGTGGATGTCCCTGGCCTGTTCGAGCCAGGTGTACCAGGTGACTCCGACGGCGGCGAGCTGTGCGACCTCCTCGCGGCGCAGCCCGGGCGTGCGGCGGCGGGGGCCGCGCGGCAGGCCGACCCGCTCGGGCGGGATGCGTTCGCGGCGGCTGCGCAGGAACGCGGCCAGCTCGTGCCGGCGCACGTCGGCGGCGCTGCGGGCGGGCGCTGAGGTCGCGGTGACGTTCATGCTCCCAGCGTGGCGCACCGCGGAGCCGGTTGCCAGGTGGTGCCCGTACCAGGATGAGCACACTCTGGTACCCGGCTGAGCGTTCCCGGATCGTCGCAGTGTGACCACCACGACGACGACTACGACGACCCGCACGACGACCTCCTCGACGGGCACCCAGGGCCCGGCCGCCACCGGCCGCGGCCCGGCGCCCGGCGGGGCCCAGCCCGCCGCCCGGCTCACCGCGCTCGGCCTGGCCACCCTGCTGCTGGGCGCCGCGCTGCCCATGACCGACTTCTTCATCGTCAATGTCGCCCTGCCGTCCATCGGCCGGGACCTGCGGGCCGGGCCCGCCGTCCTGGAGATGGTCGCGGCCGCCTACGCCATGGCGTACGCCGTGCTGCTCGTCCTCGGCGGCCGGCTCGGCGACACCTACGGCCGGCGGCGGCTCTTCCTGTGGGGCGCGGCCGGCTTCGGCCTGACCTCGCTGGCCTGCGGGCTGGCGCCGGACGCCTGGACGCTGGTGGCCGCGCGCGCCGCGCAGGGCGCCGCCTCCGCCGTGATGCTGCCGCAGGTGCTGGCCACCATCCACGCGACCACGTCCAGTGCCCGGCGCGGCCGGGCGCTCGGCCTGTACGGCGCGACGGGCGGCGTCGCCGGGGTGGCCGGGCAGCTGCTCGGCGGGGTGCTGGTCGCGGCCGACCTGCTGGGCACCGGCTGGCGCGCGATCTTCCTGGTGAACGTGCCGGTGGTGGCGGCCGTGCTGCTGCTGGGCCGGTTCTCGGTACCGGACAGCCGGGCCGCACGCCCGTCCCGGAGCGACCGGGCGGGCACCGTGCTCTTCGCGCTCGCGCTGGTCGCGCTGCTGCTGCCGCTGACCGAGGGCCGGGCGGCCGGCGGCCCGCTGTGGTCCTGGCTGCTGCTGGCCGCGGCACCCCTGCTGGCCTGGGCGTTCTACATGGTCGAGCGGCGCGCCGAGCGGGCCGGCGGGGCGCCGCTGCTGCCACCGTCGCTGCTGCGCGAGCCGGGGCTGCGGCGCGGGCTCGCGGTGGCGGTGCCGCTGTTCGCCGGATTCGGCGGCTTCATGTTCGTGATCGCCGTGGCGCTGCAGCAGGGCGTGGGGCTGTCGCCGGTGGTGGCGGGCGCCGCTGTGGTGCCGATGAGCGTGACGTACCTGGGCACGTCGGTGTGGGGGCCGCGCCTCGTGCCGCGCCTGGGCAGCCGGGTGCTGACGGCCGGTGCGCTGGTGCACGCGGTGGGGCTGGCGCTGCTCGCGGCGACCGTGCTCACCCGCTGGCCGCATCTCGGCCCGGCCTCCCTGGCGCCCGCGATGGCCGTCATCGGCGCGGGCCAGGGCTTCCAGCTGCCGACGTACTTCCGGGTCATGCTGGCGGCCGTGCCGCCGGAGCGGGCGGGCGCGGGCAGCGGCCTCTCGGTCACGGCCCAGCAGACCTGCCTGGCGCTCGGCGTCGCGACGATCGGCTCGGTGTACCTGGGCCTCGTGCCGTCGGCGGGTGTCAGGGGCGCGCTGCTGGCCGCGCTCGCCGTGCAGTTCGCGGGCCTGCTGGCGATGACGGGACTGTCGCTGCGCCTGCCCCGCGCCCTGTCCTGAGGCACCGACACGACCGGACGACGAAACGGGCCGGGCGCTGCGCGAGCGGCCGGCCGCGGGACCGGCCCACCACGCGACCGGGCGGCTGCGCGAGCGGCCGGGATGCGCGCCACACCTACGCATGACAGCTGACAGCTATTGAAATCTGTCAGCTGTCATGCGACGGTGGCACCATGCAGACGCGCACACTCGGCACCACCGGCCCCCAGACCTCCGCCCTCGGCCTCGGCTGCATGGGCATGTCCGCGCTCTACGGCGACACCGACCGCACCGAGTCGATCGCCACCATTCACGCGGCACTGGACGCCGGGATCACCCTCCTGGACACCGGCGACTTCTACGGCATGGGCCACAACGAACTGCTCATCAACGAAGCGCTGCGCAGCGCGCCGGCCCACGCCCGCGAGAACGTCCTGACCAGCGTGAAGTTCGGCGCCCTGCGCACGGTCGAAGGCGCCTTCACCGGCTACGACGGCCGTCCGGACGCGGTGAAGAACTTCGCCGCGTACTCCCTCCAGCGCCTCGGCACCGACCACATCGACATCTACCGCATCGCCCGCCTGGACCCCGACGTACCGGTCGAGGAGACCGTCGGCGCCATCGCCGAGCTGGTCGAGGCCGGACACGTACGCCACATCGGCCTGTCCGAGGTGGGCGCGGAGACGCTGCGCCGGGCGGCGGCCGTTGCCCCGATTTCCGACCTCCAGATCGAGTACTCCCTGATCTCGCGCGGCATCGAGGAGGAGATCCTGCCCACGGCCCGCGAGCTGGGCATCGGGATCACCGCGTACGGCGTGCTCTCCCGCGGCCTGATCAGCGGGCACTTCGGCCGGGACCGGCAGCTGGCAGCGAACGACTTCCGCGGCATGAGCCCGCGCTTCCAGGGCGCCAACCTCGACCACAACCTCGGCCTGGTCGAGGCCCTGCGGGAGATCGCGGAGCGGAAGGGCGTCTCGGTCGCGCAGACCGCGATCGCCTGGGTGCTCGCGCGCGGCGAGGACATCGTCCCGCTGGTCGGCGCCCGCACCCGCGAGCGGCTGTCCGAGGCGCTGGGCGCACTGGACGTCACGCTGGACGACGGCGACCTGGCAGCGATCGAGCGGGCGGTGCCGCCGGGCGCCGCGGCGGGCGACCGGTACCCGGCGAACCAGATGGCGCACCTGGACAGCGAGCGCTGACCGCTGCCGGCGGCGACCGGCGCGTCGGATACCGTCCGTAGCACGGCACCCCGCCCGTCGCCCGACCCGGAAGGCCCGACCCTCCCATGCCGCCTGAGCCGCTGACCCGCGAACGCATCCTCCTGGCCACCGAGGAGGTGCTGCGCAGGCACGGCCAGGCCAAGGCCACGGTGGTGGACGTGGCACGGGCGCTGGGCGTCAGCCACGGCAGCGTCTACCGCCACTTCCCCACCAAGGCCGCGCTGCGCGAGGCGGTCACGGGCCGATGGCTGGACCGTACGACCGGCGAGCTCGACGGGATCGCGCAGGACGCCGCGGTCCCGCCCGCCGAGCGGCTGACGCGGTGGCTGGACGCGCTCTTCGCCGCGAAGCGGCGGAAGGCGGGCGACGACCCCGAGCTCTTCGCGACGTACCTGGTCCTGACGTCGGAGGCGGCCGGGGTGGTGGACGCCCACATCGGCGTACTGGTCCGGCAGCTCACCCGGATCGTCGCGGACGGCATCGCGCAGGGGACGTTCGCGGCCGCCCCGGACGCGGAGACCACGGCACGTGCCGTCTTCGACGCCACCGCGCGCTTCCACGACCCGTGCCACGCCGGGGAGTGGCAACGGCCCGCGATCGAGGACGAGTTCGCGGCGGTGTGCGACCTGGTCCTGCGCGGACTGCGGGCCTGAGCCGCGCGGGACGGCGGCGGCGCCCGGTCCTCAGCGCATGATCTGCACCACGGCCACCAGCACGATGACGAGCAGCAGGAGGACCGGGCCGACGATGCGCCGGGACCGGCTCCAGCCCTCGTCCGCGCTGCCGGTGAAGCCCCGGTCGGCGCCGTGCGCCTGGGCCAGGTGCGCCTGGACCGTCTCCTGGCCGCCCTGGAACATCCGGGGCGTCTCGTCCCAGTCGCAGTGCGTGCACAGCATGAAGTCCCGGAACGGCTCGTACCGGAAGTCCCGCTGCACCTCGACGGAGAAGGCCCGCCCGTCGGCGTCGGTGGCGGAGTACCGGTGAATGACCGGCCCGACCTGCATTGTCCTCCCCCTCATGCGAGTTCCCCGCGCCCGTCGGGGGCGCGGGGAACCGTGCGATCGGTCCGCTGCGTCAGCAGCCCAGCAGACGCCCGCCCAGGTAGGCCTGGATCTGGTCCAGGGACACCCGCTCCTGCTTCATCGTGTCGCGCTCGCGCACGGTGACCGCGTTGTCGTCCAGGGTGTCGAAGTCGACGGTGACGCAGAACGGCGTGCCGATCTCGTCCTGGCGGCGGTAGCGGCGGCCGATGGCGCCCGCGTCGTCGAACTCGATGTTCCAGTGCTTGCGCAGGTCCGCCGCGAGGCCCTTGGCCTTCGGGGACAGCTGCGGGTTCCGGGACAGCGGCAGGACGGCGACCTTGACCGGCGACAGGCGCGGGTCAAGGCGCAGCACGGTGCGCTTCTCCATCTTGCCCTTGGCGTTGGGCGCCTCGTCCTCGATGTACGCGTCGAGCATGAAGGCGAGCATCGCCCGGCCGACGCCGGCCGCGGGCTCGATGACGTACGGGGTGTAGCGCTCGCCGGCCTCCTGGTCGAAGTACGACAGGTCCTGGCCGGACGCCTTGGAGTGCGAGGAGAGGTCGTAGTCGGTGCGGTTGGCGACACCCTCCAGCTCGCCCCACTCCGAGCCGCCGAACTGGAAGCGGTACTCGATGTCAGCGGTGCGCTTGGAGTAGTGGGAGAGCTTCTCCTTGGGGTGCTCGTACCACCGGATGTTCTCCTCGCGCAGGCCCAGGTCGCGGTACCAGTTCCAGCGCTGCTCCATCCAGTACTCGTGCCACGTCTCGTCCTCGCCCGGCTTGACGAAGAACTCCATCTCCATCTGCTCGAACTCGCGGGTCCGGAAGATGAAGTTGCCCGGCGTGATCTCGTTCCGGAAGGACTTGCCCATCTGGGCGATGCCGAACGGGGGCTTCTTGCGCGAGGTCTGCTGCACCTGCGCGAAGTTGGTGAAGATGCCCTGGGCGGTCTCGGGGCGGAGGTACGCGACCGAGCCGGAGTCCTGGGTCGGGCCGAGGTGCGTGGAGAGCAGGCCGGAGAACTGCTTGGGCTCGGTGAAGCCGCCCTTGTTGCCACAGTGCGGGCAGTTGATGTCGGCCATGCCGTTGGCCGGCAGGTGCCCGTGCTTGGCCTCGTAGGCCTCTTCGAGGTGGTCGGCGCGGAACCGCTTGTGGCAGGAGGTGCACTCGGTCAGCGGGTCGGTGAAGGTCGCCACGTGGCCCGACGCCACCCAGACCTCCGGGGCCAGGATGACCGACGAGTCGAGACCGACCACGTCGTCGCGGGAGGTGACCATGTTGCGCCACCACTGACGCTTGATGTTCTCCTTGAGCTCCACGCCGAGCGGACCGTAGTCCCAGGCGGCGCGCTGACCGCCGTAGATCTCACTGCACGGGTAGACGAAGCCACGGCGCTTGCTCAGGCTGACGATGGTGTCGATCTTGTCGGCGGCCACGGTGCTCTCTTCATTGCGACGACGAACGATTAATAGGAGCGGCGCCCTGGCGCCTCCTTGGGGTTGCTGGTCGGGAGACGGGCGGGCGAATGCTTCAGGTTACCGGCGGCCATGCCCCCCGGATCAAATCGGTTCCCGCCGCTGTCCCCCTCTCACCTGGTTTGTTGACAATCGTTTCCAGTCTAGTTGAAAATGACTGTCATGAACGTACGCCGTCGAATATCCGCCGCGGCCCTCGCCGGCTCCGCTGTCCTGGGCCTTCTCGCCGTCTCCGCCTGCTCCACCTCCGGTGCCGCGGGCAAGGAGGACGGCAAGCTCGCCGTGACGGCGTCCTTCTACCCGATGCAGTTCCTCGCCGAGAAGATCGGCGGCAAGCACGTCTCGGTCACCAGCCTGACCTCCCCGGGCACCGAGCCGCACGACCTGGAGCTGAGCCCCAAGCAGACCGCCCAGCTCGGCGAGTCCGACGCGATCGTCTACCTCAAGGGCGTCCAGCCCGCCGTGGACGAGGCCGTCAAGCAGTCCGGGGTCAAGCACACCGCCGACGCCGCCTCCTTCACCACCCTGGAGAGCCACGGCGCCGAGGTCGGCGGCCACGGCCATGAGGAGCACGGCCACGCGGGCCACGACCACGGCGACGAGTCCGGCCTCGACCCGCACATCTGGCTGGACCCCGTGAAGTACGCCGAGGCCGCCAAGGGCGTCGGCAAGACCTTCGCCGCCGCCGACCCCGCGCACAAGGCCGACTACGAGAAGAACACCGCGGCCCTGGTGAAGCAGCTGGACGAGCTGGACCAGGAGTACAAGGACGGCCTGAAGAACCGGAAGTCGGACACCTTCATCACCACCCACGCCGCCTTCGGCTACCTCGCCGAGCGCTACGGCCTCACCGAGGAGGCCATCAGCGGCCTGGACCCGGAGGCCACCGACGTCAGCGGCAGCCGCGTGAAGGAGCTCCAGGCGCTGGCGAAGAAGCACGACGTGCACACCGTCTTCTTCGAGACGCTGACCAGCCCCGACATGGCGAAGACGCTGGCCAAGGACGTGCACGCCAAGACGGACGTGCTCGACCCCATCGAGGGCATCACGAAGAAGTCGCGGGGCGACGACTACCTCTCGGTCATGGAGTCCAACCTCAAGGCGCTCCAGAAGGCACTGGGCGCCAAGTGACCGGCCGATCCACCGAAGGAGCTGCCATGAGCGGTACGGACGAGCCACCGGCCGTCGTCTCGCTGCGCGGCGCGCACGCCGCGCTGGGGGCCCGCCCCGTGCTGCGCGGCATCGACCTGACCGTGCGCCGCGGCGAGGTCGTCGCGCTGCTCGGCGCCAACGGCTCCGGCAAGTCCACCGCCGTCCGCGCCGTGGTCGGCCAGGTCCCGCTCAGCACCGGCGAGCTGGAGCTGTTCGGCACGCCCGCGCGCCGCTTCAAGGACTGGGCGCGGATCGGTTACGTACCGCAGCGCACCACCGCGGCCGGCGGGGTGCCCGCAACGGTCCGCGAGGTCGTGGCGGCCGGCCGGCTGGCCCGTACGAAGCTGAAGTGGCCGGGCAAGGCCGACCGCGCGGCCGTCATGGCGGCGCTGGAGCAGGTCGGGATGGCCGACCGCGCGAAGGACTCGGTCGGCGCGCTCTCCGGCGGCCAGCACCAGCGCGTGCTGATCGCCCGCGCGCTGGTCTCCGAGCCCGAGCTGCTGATCATGGACGAGCCGATGGCGGGCGTGGACCTCGCCAGCCAGGAGGTGCTGGCGCAGACGCTGCGCGCGCAGGTCGAGGCCGGCGCCACGGTCCTGCTCGTCCTGCACGAGCTGGGCCCCCTGGAGCCGCTCATCGACCGCGCCGTGGTGCTGCGGGACGGCTGCGTCGTCCACGACGGCCCGCCCCCGGAGGCCGTGGGCCAGCACGCGCTGCCCGGCCACGATCATGTACACCCGCACGCGGACGCGGCGCACGAGCCCGCCCGGACAGGACTGCTGACCTGAGATGGACATCCTCACCTACGCCTTCATGCAGCGGGCGCTGATCGCCGCGGCTCTGGTCGGCATCACCGCGCCCGCCGTCGGCATCTATCTCGTACAGCGCCGCCAGGCGATCATGGGCGACGGCATCGGCCACGTCGCGCTGACCGGCGTCGCGCTCGGCGTCCTGCTCCACACCTCGCCGGTGTGGATGGCCGTGCTGGTCGCCACGGTCGGCGCGGTGATCATGGAGCTGGTCCGGTCGTACGGCAAGACCCGCGGCGACATCGCGCTCGCCATGCTCTTCTACGGCGGCATGGCCGGCGGCGTACTGATCATCAACCTCGCGCCGGGCGGCTCGACCGCGAACCTGACCAGCTACCTCTTCGGCTCGATCACCAGCGTCTCCCCCGAGGACGTCACGGTCACCGCGATCCTCGCGGCCTTCGTCCTGGTGATCACGCTGGGGCTGCGCCGCCAGCTCTTCGCGATCTGCCAGGACGAGGAGTTCGCGCGCGTCACCGGCCTGCCCGTACGCGTACTGAACCTCCTGCTCGCGGTCACCGCCGCGGTCACCGTCACCGTCGCCATGCGCGCCGTCGGCCTGCTGCTGGTCAGCGCGCTGCTGGTGGTGCCGGTCGCGGCAGCCCAGCAGGCCACCCGCGGCTTCGCGGCGACCCTCGCCATCGCGGTGGCGATCGGCGTGCTCGTCACGCTGTCCGGTACGGCCGTGTCGTTCTACGTGGACGTGCCGCCGGGTGCGAGCATCGTGCTGCTGGCCATCGCGGTGTTCGCGGTCTTCTCGCTGGTCGCCGCGCCACTGGCGAAAAGGCGCGCGCGGGCTGCCGTACGGGACGAGCAGGGGTGCACCCTGGAGGTACCAGGTGCGCGGCCTCCCGCCGACGACGTCGGCGTGCGGGTGTAGTCGCGGGACGGTGTAAGCGTCCCACCCGGCTTCCGGTCATCACCTGGCACAATGGCCGGACGTTCCGCAGGGGGATGTTCTACGCCTAAGGGAGGCAACGGTGGCGACGAGCGCGGGATCTCCGGTGCGCGGCCGGTCGACGCGGCAGCGGGCCGCCGTGGCCGCGGCTCTCGACGAGGTCGACGAGTTCCGCAGCGCGCAGGAACTGCACGACATGCTCAAGCACCGGGGCGACTCGGTGGGGCTCACCACGGTCTACCGCACGCTCCAGTCGCTGGCCGACGCCGGCGAGGTGGACGTGCTGCGCACCAGCGAGGGCGAGGCCGTCTACCGCCGGTGCAGCACGGACGAGCACCACCACCACCTGGTGTGCCGGTCCTGCGGCAAGGCGGTCGAGGTCGACGGCCCTGCGGTGGAGAAGTGGGCCGATCAGATCGCGGCGGAGCACGGCTTCAGCGACGTCGCGCACACGATCGAGATCTTCGGCACGTGCGGCGACTGCGCGAAGGCCGCGGGAGCGTCCTGAGAGGCGCCGGAAGACGCGAAGGGCCCGGGAAGCCGCAGCGGCGGTTCCCGGGCCCTTCTGCGTCCGCTCAGCCCTGCTGCGCGGCGTCCTGCTGCTGCGCGTCACCCTGCGCGGGCGCGGTGACCTCGTTCGGCATGGCGCCGCCGAAGCGCCGGTCCCGCTTGGCGTACTCCATGCACGCGTCCCACAGGTTCCGCCGGTCGAAGTCCGGCCACAGCACGTCCTGGAAGACCATCTCCGCGTACGCGCTCTGCCAGATCAGGTAGTTCGACGTGCGCTGCTCGCCCGAGGGCCGCAGGAACATGTCCACGTCCGGCATGTCCGGGTAGTACAGGTACTTCGCGAAGGTCTTCTCGCTGACCTTCGACGGGTCCAGCCGGCCCGCCTTCACGTCCTCGGCCAGCGCCTGTGCCGCGTCCGCGATCTCCGCGCGGCCGCCGTAGTTCATGCAGAAGTACAGCGTCAGCTTGTCGTTGTCCTTGGTCTGCTCCTGCGCGACCTGCAGCTCCTTGGCCACGGACCGCCACAGCTTGGGCATCCGGCCCACCCAGCGGACCCGGATGCCGAGCGCGTCGAGCTGGTCGCGGGACTTGCGGATGAAGTCCCGGTTGAAGTTCATCAGGAAGCGCACCTCGTCCGGCGACCGCTTCCAGTTCTCGGTGGAGAAGGCGTACAGCGAGACGGCCTGCACGCCCATCTCGATCGCGCCCTGCAGCACGTCCAGCACCTGCTCGGCGCCGACCTTGTGCCCCTCGGTGCGGGGCAGCCCGCGCTCCTTGGCCCAGCGCCCGTTGCCGTCCATCACGATGGCCACGTGCTCGGGGACCAGCTCACCGGGGATCTTCGGCGGCCGCGCACCGGACGGGTGCGGCTCCGGCGCCTGGTACTCCCGCCGCGAACGGCCCAGAATCCCACGTCGTGCCATGCGTGCCACGTCTCCTAGCTCTAGAGGTCAGCTCTTGGGTGGAGCTTCGGTGGTTACTTCTCTACGTAGCGGAGCGAGCGCAGTCCCCGCTCCAGATGCCACTGCAGATACGCCGCGACCAGCCCGCTGCCCTCCCGGACGTGCCTGGCCTCGGCCGCGTCCGCCGTCCGCCAGTCCCCCGTCAGCAACGCGCTGAGCAGCGCGATCGACTCAGAGGAGGGTACGACGCTGCCGGGCACTCGGCACTCCCCGCATATCACTCCGCCCGCGCCGACCGAGAAGAACCGGTTCGGACCGGGCATTCCGCACCGTGCGCAGTCGTCGAAGCTCGGTGCGTAGCCGTTCACCGCGAGCGACCGCAGCAGGAAGGCGTCCAGCACGAGGTGCGGGAGGTGCTCCCCGTTGGCGAGCGTCCGCAGCCCGCCCACGAGGAGGAGGTACTGCTGGACCGCCGGCTCGCCCTCGTGGTCGGTGAACCGCTCCGCCGTCTCCAGCATCGCGGTCCCCGCGGTGTACCGGTCGTAGTCCCGGACGATGCCGCCACCGTACGCGGCGATCGTCTCGCTCTGCGTGCACAGCGGCAGCCC
>NZ_PQSQ01000114.1 GCF_002920575.1 Streptomyces sp. Ru73
GGCGACCGGCTCCGAGCCGGTGCGGGCGAGCCAGGCGGCGGGGCCGCCGAGCGCGTCGGTGAGGGCCGCGGCCTGCGGCGCCGAGCGGGTGTCGTTCCACAGCAGCGCGGGGCGCAGCGGGCGCCCGGCCGCGTCCAGGACGACCAGGCCGTGCTGCTGGCCCGCGACGGCGATGCCGGCGACGGCCGCGGGGTCGGCGGCCGCGTCCTTCAGCCCGGCGGCGACGGCCTCGCCGAGCGCGGCCCACCACGCCTGCGGGTCGCTCTCCCGGGCGCCGTCGCTGCCGGTGACGGTGTGCGGGGCCCGCCCCTGACCCCGTATGCGGCCGGTGTCGATGTCGACGACGACGGCCTTGGTGGCCTGGGTCGAGCTGTCCACGCCGATGACCAGGCGCTGCTGTCCGCGCACGTTTCCTCCTTGACGGATTTTCCGGTCGGGCCGCCGTGGGGGCTTCCCCGCGACTGCGCCGCATACTAATTTGTTTTCTGCCTTTACTAATAGGTGCGACGCAAGAGAGGTGCCCCATGAGCTACACCCCCACCCCCGAGGACCGGTTCACCTTCGGCCTGTGGACCGTCGGCTGGACCGGCACCGACCCCTTCGGCGTGGCCACCCGTGCCCCGCTGGACCCGGTCGAGTCGGTCGAGCGGCTGGCCGAGCTGGGCGCGTACGGCGTCACCTTCCACGACGACGACCTGATCCCCTTCGGCACCGACGGCGCCGAGCGCGACGCGATCGTCAAGCGGTTCCGCGCGGCCCTGGAGGCCACCGGCATGAAGGTGCCGATGGCCACCACCAACCTCTTCACCCAGCCGGTCTTCAAGGACGGCGGCTTCACCGCCAACGACCGCGACGTCCGCCGCTACGCGCTCCGCAAGACCATGCGCAACATCGACCTCGCCGCCGAGCTGGGCGCCGAGACGTACGTGGCGTGGGGCGGCCGGGAGGGCGCCGAGTCCGGCGGCGCCAAGGACGTGCGCTGCGCCCTGGACCGCATGAAGGAAGCCTTCGACCTGCTCGCCGAGTACGTCACCGAGCAGGGCTACGGGCTGCGCTTCGCCATCGAGCCGAAGCCCAACGAGCCGCGCGGCGACATCCTGCTGCCCACCGTCGGCCACGCGCTGGCCTTCATCGAGCGGCTGGAGAAGCCCGAGCTGTTCGGCGTGAACCCCGAGGTCGGCCACGAGCAGATGGCCGGGCTGAACTTCCCGCACGGCATCGCGCAGGCCCTGTGGGCCGGCAAGCTCTTCCACCTCGACCTCAACGGCCAGAACGGCATCAAGTACGACCAGGACCTGCGCTTCGGCGCCGGCGACCTGCGGCAGGCGTTCTGGCTGGTGGACCTCCTGGAGACCGCCGGGTACAGCGGTCCCCGGCACTTCGACTTCAAGCCGGTGCGCACCGACGGCTACGACGGCGTGTGGGAGTCCGCGAAGAACTGCATGCGCAACTACCTCATCCTGCGCGAGCGGGCCGCCGCCTTCCGCGCCGACCCCGAGGTCCAGCAGGCGCTGCGCGACTCCCGGCTGGACGAGCTCGCGCAGCCCACGGCCGCGGACGGTCTGGCCGCGCTGCGTGCCGACCGGTCCGCGTACGAGGACTTCGACGTGGCGGCGGCCGCCGGCCGCTCGATGGCCTTCGAGCGGCTCGACCAGCTCGCGATGGAGCACCTGCTCGCGGTCCGCTGACGGCCTCGCGCGGAGGGGCGGCCGGGACTCAGCCCGGCTGCTCCTCCGTGTACGCCACCGGGTCGGCCAGCACCTCCCGTACGACCTGCGCGGCGGCGCCCCGCGCGGCGTCGCCCGAGGAGGACGAGGCGCGCAGCCGCCCGCCGTCCGCGCTCCACAGGCCCGACACCACCCGCCGGGCCAGCTCCGCGTGGGTGGCGGGCGCCAGCCACGGCATCAGCAGCCGGTAGCTGCCGCCGAGCACCACGGCGTCCGGGTCGAAGAGGTTCACCGCGCCGGAGAGCACCAGCCCCAGCTGCCGCCCGGCCTGCTCGATCGCCGCCAGCGCGCGCGGCTCGCCCTGCCGGGCCCGGCGCTCCAGCTCGCTCACGGCCGGCGTCCCGGCCGTACCCGGCTCCAGCCCGGCGTTGCGCAGCAGGGCCGCCTGGCCCGCGTACTGCTCCAGGCAGCCACGCGCGCCGCAGCGGCACTCCGGCCCGTCCGGGTCCACCACCACGTGCCCGATCTCGCCCGCGAAGCCGTGCGCGCCGCGCAGCAGTTCGCCGTCCAGCACGAGCGCACCGCCGACGCCGGTCTCCCCGGTCAGGTACAGGAAGCTGCGCACCCGGTCCAGGCCGCCGAACCACAGCTCGGCCAGGGCCGCGCTGTTCGCCTCGTTGTCCGAACCGACCGGCAGCGGACGCCCGCCGGGCCGCAGCCGGGACAGCGCACGGGCGAAGACCTCCTCGGCCGCCACCCCGTTCCAGCCGAGGTTGGGGGCCTGGCGCACCGTGCCGCCGGAGATCAGGCCGGGCACCGCGAGCCGTACTCCCGCGGGGCGCAGCTCCTGCTCCGCCGCCGACTCCAGGGTGCGCGCGGCGATCCGGGCCGCCCGGTCCAGTACCTCCTCGGGCGCCGCGCCCCGGTTGTCCAGGTGGGTGGTCAGCCGGACCCGGTCGGTGCCCGCGAGGTCCACCACGCACACCGAGACGTAGTCGATGTTGATCTCGACGCCGAGTCCGGCCGGACCGGTGCCCGCGACCTTCAGCACGGTGCCCGGGCGGCCCGCCTGGCCGCTGAACGTCTTGCCCGACTCGACCAGGAAGCCGCCCGCCAGCAACTGCTCCACCAGCGAGGACACCGCGGCGCGGGTCAGTCCCACGCGCGCCGCCACCGCCGCGCGGGTGACCTCGCCCTCGTCGTGCACCACCCGCAGCACCAGACTGAGGTTGTGCCGCCGTACGGTGGACCTGTCCGCCTTCGCCGCCGGCGGCACCTGAGTGTTCTTCATCGCCCGGTGAGCCTATGCGACCGTGCCGCCGCGGGTACCCCGTGTACCGTGACGAGCCCGTACGCCAGGGAGGCCGCCCGGTGCGTCTGCTGCTGACCGCCGACACCCATCTGCCCAAGCGCGCCAAGGTCCTGCCGGACCAGCTCCTCGCGGAGACCGAGCGCGCCGACGCCGTGCTGCACGCCGGTGACTGGGTGGACGCCGCGACGCTGGACCTGCTGGAGGCGCGGGCCCGCCGGGTCATCGGGGTGTACGGCAACAACGACGGGCCCGAGCTGCGCGCCCGGCTGCCGGAGGTGGCGCGCGCCGAGCTGGGCGGGCTGCGCTTCGGCGTGGTGCACGAGACGGGCGCGGCGCAGGGCCGCGAGCGCCGCTGCGCCGAGCGCTTCCCCGACCTGGACGTGCTGGTCTTCGGACACAGCCACATCCCCTGGGACACCGTGGCGCCGGGCGGCCTGCGGCTGCTGAACCCCGGCTCGCCCACGGACCGGCGCCGCCAGCCGTACTGCACGTACCTCACGCTGACGGCGGCGGACGGCGAGCTGCGCGACGTGGCACTGCACCGGCTGCCGCCGCGCCGCTGAACGGCGGACCGCGTCCTTGCTCCATCGGGGCGGTAGGCGCCGGGGCGCGCTGTGGACGCCGGGCCGCCGGGGTACCCCGAGCACATGGACAAGAACGTGAACCCCATCGAAATGCAGAAGTGCCTGGGCGGCGTCAGCTACCCGGCCTCCAAGGAAGAGATCGTCAAGCAGGCGGAACAGCACGGCGCCAGCAAGGACATCATGGGCGCGCTGAAGAAGCTGCCGGAGTCGGAGTACGACTCGCCCGCCGCGGTGAACAGGGAGGTGGGCAAGGAGTAACCCCCGGCGCGGAACACACGAGGGAGCCGGTCGCGCACAGCGGCCGGCTCCCTCGTGTGCGCCGGCGTCAACAGCGGGCAATCGAGGCGGGTTTGGTCCGGACCTCTTGACGGTGAATGCTCAAGCAATGAACATGCGTCGGGCAAGAGAGCGCTCCCAGGAAACCCCACTCTTCATTTCCTGAACTCAGGAGAGACGCCATGCCCGCACGCCGCTCCGTCCTGGCCGCCATGGCCGCCGCACTCCCCGCCGCCGGCCTCCCGGCCCTCGCCGGCCCCGCCTCCGCGTCGCCCTCGGCCCCCGCCGCACCCACCGCGGGCGCGCTGCCCGGCGGCGGCGACCTCGGCCCCAACGTCCTCGTCTTCGACCCCGGCACGCCCGACATCCAGGGCAAGCTGGACGAGATCTTCCGGCAGCAGGAGAGAGCCCAGTTCGGCACCGGCCGGTACGCGCTGCTCTTCAAGCCCGGTACCTACCACGGCCTCAACGCCCAGCTCGGCTTCTACACCTCCATCGCCGGGCTCGGCCTCTCCCCCGACGACACCGTCATCAACGGCGACGTGACCGTCGACGCCGGCTGGTTCGACGGCAACGCCACGCAGAACTTCTGGCGCTCCGCGGAGAACCTCGCGCTCATCCCGGTCAGCGGCACCAACCGCTGGGCGGTCGCGCAGGCCGCGCCGTTCCGCCGGATGCACGTACGCGGCGGGCTCAACCTCGCGCCCGACGGCTACGGCTGGGCCAGCGGCGGCTACATCGCCGACAGCCGCATCGACGGCACCGTCGGCCCGTACTCGCAGCAGCAGTGGTACACCCGTGACAGCGCGGTCGGCGGCTGGACCAACGCCGTCTGGAACATGGTCTTCTCCGGCGTCGAGGGCGCCCCGGCCCAGAGCTTCCCGAACCCGCCGTACACCACCCTGGACACCACCCCGGTCTCCCGCGAGAAGCCGTTCCTGTACCTGGACGGCGACGCGTACCGGGTCTTCCTGCCCGAGAAGCGCACCGGTGCGCGCGGCACCACCTGGGGCAGCGGCACCCCGCGCGGCACGTCCCTGCCGCTGAGCCAGTTCTACGTGGCCAGGCCCGGCGTCACCGCCGCCACCCTCAACGCCGCCCTCGACCAGGGCCTGCACCTGCTGCTCACGCCCGGCATCTACCACCTCGACCGGGCCGTCGAGGTCAAGCGCGCCCACACGGTCGTCCTGGGCCTCGGCTACGCGACACTCATCCCGGACAACGGCGTGACCGCCCTGAAGGTCGCCGACGTGGACGGCGTACGGCTGGCCGGCTTCCTCATCGACGCGGGCCCGGTCAACTCCCCCACCCTGCTGGAGGTCGGCCCCGAGGGCGCCTCGGCGAACCACTCCGCCGACCCGACCACCGTCCAGGACGTGTTCCTCAGGATCGGCGGCGCGGGCCCCGGCAAGGCCACGGTCAGCATGGTCGTCAACAGCAACCACACGATCATCGACCACACCTGGGTCTGGCGCGCCGACCACGGCGACGGCGTGGGCTGGGAGACCAACCGCGCCGACTACGGCGTCCGGGTCAATGGCAACGACGTCCTCGCCACCGGCCTCTTCGTCGAGCACTTCAACAAGTACGACGTGGAGTGGCGCGGCGAACGCGGCCGGACGATCTTCTTCCAGAACGAGAAGGCGTACGACGCGCCGAACCAGGCGGCCGTTCAGGACGGCGGCACGAAGGGCTACGCGGCGTACAAGGTCGCCGACGCGGTCACCACGCACGAGGGCTGGGGCCTGGGCAGCTACTGCTACTACAACGTCGACCCGACGATCCGCCAGGACCACGCCTTCGCCGCGCCCCGCAGGTCCGGCGTGAACTTCCACGACCTGCTCGTGGTCTCGCTCAGCGGCCACGGCCAGTTCGAGCACGTCATCAACGACACCGGGGCCGCCACCTCGGGCACGGACACGGTGCCGTCGACGGTGGTCTCCTACCCCTGAGCCGGCCGGGGGCGTCCCCGCGCCCGCGGGGGCTCACAGCATGATCGCGTAACCGATGAAGAAGACCGCGATGAGCACGACCACGATGCCGATGGCGATCAGCGGTCCCTTGCCCCACCCCTTGGGCGGGTTGTAGGTCTCCTGCGGCCCGGCCCAGGGCGTACTGCCCTCGGCGGGCGGCGTCTCGCCCGGCGGCACACCGCCGCCGGGCTCCAGCCCCGGGGTTCGCCGCGGGTCCGGGTCCGGGTTCTGCTCGGTCATCGCCTCTCCTGTCCACGGCGCGGGGCAAGCAACATCTACCACGGCGGCGCCGCGGCGGCCGGGCACCGCGCGCCCTCTGCGCGCCGACCCTCCGGGCGGCGGAACCGCGTACCGCCGTCCGGGCGGGCGGCCATGGCCCCCGGGTAACCCGGCACGCGCTTCCGCATGCCCCTGTCCCCCGTGTCTCCGGGCCGGTGCGGCTCAGCCGCCGGCCGGCGGGCGGCCCGTGCGGAGCATCCGGAGGACCGCCTGTTCGACGGCGCCCTGGGTCGCCGGGACGCCGCGGGCACCGCCCTCCCCGAGGCGGTCCAGGGCCGGGGCCACCGTGATGCCCTCCTCGTACAGCTCGACGACCCGGGGGTTGATGTACGAAGCGCGGCACACGGCGGGCGTGTTGCCCAGGTGGTCGGCCACCTCGCGGACGGCGCGCGCGATGGCGCGGCGGCGGGCGGTCTCGCCGCGCGCCGCGCCCTGCGACACGGCCAGCGCGACGGCGGCCATGACCGTGGCGTGCCAGGTGCGGAAGTCCTTGGCGGTGATCTCCAGCCCGGCAGCGTCCTTCAGATAGCCGTTGACGTCGGCGCTGGTGACGTCGTGCCAGTCGGGGCGCTGCCAGTACGCGAGCAGCCGGTCGCCGCCGCCGCGCCGGGCCAGCAGCGCGGTGACGCAGCGGCACGTCGCGGGGTCGGCGACGGCCCGCACCTGCTCCTTGCCGTGCTTGCCGGGGAAGCCGAAGACGATCTCGCCGCCGCGGCAGCGGGCGTGCTCGCGGAGCAGGGTGGTCAGTCCGTAGGTGTGGTGGAGGTCGGCGTAGCGCTCGCTGCCGACGCGGAAGAAGCCGAGGTCGAGCAGGCGCACGGCGGCGGCCAGCACCCGGTCGCGGGTGAGTCCGCGGCCGCTCAGGCCGGCCTCGGCGGTCTCGCGCACCCGGGGCAGGGCGGCCGCCACGTCGAGGACGTGCTCGTGCTTGCTCGCCTCCTGCTCGGCGCGGAACTGCGGGTGGTACAGGTACTGGCGGCGGCCGGCCGCGTCCGTGCCGACGGCCTGCAGATGGCCGTTGGGGCGGGCGCAGATCCATACGTCGCGCCAGGCCGGCGGGATGACCAGGGCTTTGATGCGCTCCAGCGCCGCCGGGTCGCGCAGCGGCCGCCCGTTCGCGTCGAGGTAGCGGAAGCCGCGGCCGTGGCGGCGGCGGGTGTATCCCCGGTCGGTGGGACGGGTGTGGCACAGGCGCACGGAACCTCCTCTTCCCGGTCCGGTCACTGCCCGGCCCGGACCCTGCACGGAACCGCCGTTGAGCACAGGATCCGGCATCCGGCCGTGGTGCCCGTTCACATTGCCGCGTGCCGCGCCCGCGCGCAGGATCCGGTGCGGTGGTCGTCGACGGGTTCCCGGAGGTACGCATGAGACACGCACTTCCTCGCGTGGCGGCGGGGCTGTTCCTGCTGCTCGGCACCGTGGCGGCGCCTCCGGCGCAGGGTGCGGCGCCGGCCGGCTGCGCCGGGCTGCGGGGCACGGCCGTGCCGGCCCCCGCGATCGGACTGCCCACCCGGGGCGGCGAGGTGACCGGTGCGGTGGACGTGCCCGGCACCGCGGCCCTCGGCGCGTACTGCCGGGTCGAGCTGGCGGTGCGCCCGGTGGACCCGGCGGCGCCGGACATCACCGTACGGATCGGGCTGCCGGCGGAGTGGAACCGCAAGGCGGTGATGTTCGGCGGCGGGGGCTACGACGGGGCGGTGCCGGACGTCGCGGGCAACGTGCCGTTCGGCCCGGCGGGCGGCGGCACGCCGCTGGCGCGCGGATACGCGACCTTCGCGAGCGACTCGGGGCACCGCTCGGCCGCCGCCGACCCCTCGCTGGACGGCTCGTTCGCGCGCAACGACGAGGCGCTGCGCAACTTCGCGGGCGACGCGCTGAAGAAGACCCGGGACGCGGCGCTGTACGTGATCGGGAAGCGGTACGGCGGGCCGCCGGCGCGGGCCTACTTCGCCGGCGGATCGACGGGCGGCCGCGAGGCCCTGGCCGTCGCGCAGCGCTGGCCGCGCGACTTCGACGGCGTGATCTCCGCTTACCCCGCCTGGAACGCCGCGAGCCTGGACCTGTTCTTCGGGTACGAGGCCCAGGTGCTCGCGCGCCCCGGCGCGTTCCTGAACCGGGCCGAGCAACGGCTGCTGTACGACCGGGTGGTGGCGGCCTGCGACGGAGACGACGGGCTGCGGGACGGGGTGATCTCCGACGAGGCGGGCTGCCGGTTCGATCCCCGCGTGCTGCGCTGCCGGGGCCGCGCCGACCGCGGTGACGACTGCCTCTCCGACCGGCAGATCCGGGCCGTGCGCGCGCTGTCCTCGCGGTTCACCTGGCCGTACCGGCTCGCGAGCGGCGAGACCGGCTATCCGGGCTTCCCCTTCCTCTCCGGTGCGGACATGACGACGCCGCGGCTGGGCATGGGGAGCACGGCGCCGGCCGACCCGATGCCGGAGACCAGCGGGTACGGCGTGCGGTTCTGGGACCAGTGGGTGAAGCACTTCGTCACCCGCGACCCGGAGCACGCGGCGCTGTCACTCGACCCGCGCCGCCCCGGCCCGTGGCGGGAGCGGATCAGCGCGCTGTCGGCCTTGCAGGACGTCAACGACCCGGACCTGCGGCCGTTCGCCGCGGCCGGCGGGCGGCTGCTGCTCCTGCACGGCACCGCGGACGAACTGGTCAGCCACCGGTCGACCGTGGCGTACGCGGAGCGGATGCGGAAGGTCGTGGGGCACCGGGCGGTGGACCGGTTCGCGCGCTTCTACCTGGTGCCCGGCGCCAACCACGCCAACGTCGAGGCCGCGTTCGCCGCGGGCTGGGACTCGCTCGGCGCCCTCGACACGTGGGTGGAGCGGGGCACCGCGCCCGCGCACCCGGTGGTCACCGACAACTCCCCCGCCGGGCACGGCCGTACGCGTCCCCTGTGCGCGTACCCGGCCTGGCCCCGGTACACCGGCGGCGATCCGGACCGGGCCGGCAGCTTCCGGTGCGTCCGCTGATCCGGGCGGCGGCCGGGGGCCGCCGGGGCTGTGGTCAGCGGCTCTGGCGGGCGGCGAGCGCGTGCACGACGTCCGCCGTGGCCGGGTAGAGGTCGCGGTAGAGCCCGTACAGCTCCGCGTACCGCTCGGCCGCCGCGGGGTCCGGAACGACGGTCTCCCGTACCGGGTTCCAGTCGTCGGCCGAGACGTCGCCGAGGAGCCGGGCGGCGAGCAGCGCGCCGCCGTAGCTCGCGCCGATGGAGGTGGTGCGCACCTCCTGCGCCCGGCCCGTGACGTCGGAGACGATCTGCGTCCAGAGCCGGCCCTGGGTGCCGCCGCCCACCGCGACCACCCGCCCGATGTCGCCGCCGACCGCCTCGATGGCCTCGATGTTGTGCCGCACGCCGTACGCGGTGGCCTCCAGCGCCGCGCGGTAGAGGTCGCCGCGGGTGTGGGAGAGGGTGAGGCCCGCGATGACGCCGCGCGCTTCGGGGTCCATGACGGGGGTGCGTTCGCCCGCGAAGTACGGAAGCATCAGCAGGCCGTTGGCGCCGGTGCCGGACGCCTCGGCCTCCTTGAGCAGCGCGGTGTAGTCGGGTGCGCCGGTCAGCTCGCGCAGCCAGGCGGTGACGGCGCCGGAGGTGGCCATGCCGCCGGCGAGGTTGCGGGTGCCGGGCAGCGCGCCGACGGTGCTCCACAGGGCGGGCGCCCGGAGCAGGCCGGGCACGGTGTGCACGAGGAACATCGTCGTGCCGTACATCAGCATCAGGTCGCCGACGGAGTGCGCGCCGACGCTCAGCGCCTCGGCCCAGGCGTCGACCGTGCCGGTGATGACGGGGATGCCGGCCGGCAGTCCGGTGAGCCGGGCGGCCTCGGCGGTGACCGTGCCGGCGGCCTCGCCGGACCAGCGCAGCGGCGGCAGGTCGAGGCCGGGCGCGATCAGGCCGGCCCACGGGGCGTACCAGTCGCGCGCGACGGTGTCGTAGAGCGGGGTGGTCTGGCTCGCGGAGTGGTGGTCCAGGACGTACGCGCCGGTGAGCTTGCGGACCAGCCAGGAGCTGGGCATGTAGAGGCGGCGGGCGCGCGCGTACACCTCCGGCTCCTCGTCGGCGACCCAGGCGATCTTCGCGCCGGCCGCCTGGCTGCTGAGCCCCGAGCCGCAGCGGGCCGTGATCTCCTCGGCGCCCAGCCGCTGTTCGAGCCGGGCGATCTGCGCGGTGGCGCGGGTGTCGACGCCGTAGAGGATCGCGGGCCGCAGCGGCTCGTCGTCGGCGTCGGTGAGCAGGACGCAGGGGCCCATGCCGCTGACGCCGACGGCGCCGACCGGCGGCCCGCCGTCCGCGGTCAGTTCGCGGGCGAGCGAGACGAACTCCTCCCACCAGACGCGGGCGTCCATCTCGACGTGCCCCGGTGCCGGCCGGTCCACGGTGTGCTCGCGGACGGCCGAGCGGAGCAGTGCGCCGTCGGGCCCGACCAGGACGCCCTTGCTGCTGGAGGTGCCGATGTCGACACCGATCACTGCGTGAGGAACCATGCGCACACGTTCCCAGAAGCGGGGCCCGGCACCGGCTCCGGGGGCCGGGGCCGTCAGAGATGCGCGGCGGGTGTCCGCCGGGCCTCGTGGGTGCTTTCGTCCGCCGGTACCGACCTGATGACGAGGGCGGTGGCCATGGCGAGCACCAGCAGCACGAGGGCCGCCTCGAACGCGCCGGTGTAGGCGGCGGCCCCGGTCGCCCCGCCGGTGCCGGCCGCGGTGATCAGGCCGGAGGCGAGGGCGGTGCCGAGGGAGGCGCCGACGCCGAAGCAGGCGCCGGTCAGCCCGGTGAGCGCGCCCTGCTGGTCCTTGGGTGCGGAGACGACGGCGAGCCCGTTGAGCGCGGTGATGCTGATGCCGTTGTACGTGAGGCCCAGGACGGCGAGGGCGGCGAAGAGCACCCAGGGCTCGTCACGGAACAGCACGGCGACCGCGAAGGCCAGCAGCGAGCCGGCCGAGCCGACGAGGGCGACGCGGCGCCAGCCGACGCGCGGCCCGAAGTAGCCCGCGAGCGGGGCGCCGACCACGCCGATCGCCGCGGCGGGCGTGGCGTACAGCAGCGCGGCGCGGGTCGCGCTCAGCCCGTAACCGGCGTGCGGGTCCTGGGTGAAGAGCGGGACCGTCAGGGCGAGCGCGCCGAACGCACCGGCCAGCGTGAGGGTCACGGTCAGCAGCAGCGGCCAGGCCCGGCGCGAGGCGAGCAGCCGGATGTCGATGACGGGGGTGGTGCGCGGACCGGGGCTGCCCGGCCGGCCCTCGCCGCCGGCCTGCGCGCCGTCGGTCCACTCCCCGTCTGCCCGCTCCGCGTCGGTCCGTGCGCCGTCGCCGTCGGCAGCGGTACGGGCGGTACCCGAGCGGGCGCGCTGGACGAGGACGAAGGCCGTCAGCGCGGCCAGGCCGCCGAGTACGCAGCCGAGCGTGGCCACCGAGGTCCAGCCCCAGCCGGCGCCCTGGGCCAGGCCGATGAGCACGCCGGACAGGCCGAGGGCGAGGAGCGTGGCGCCCAGCCAGTCCATGGCGCCCTCGGCCTTCGGCGCCACGGCCGGCACGCAGCGGGCCACGGCCGCCGTGCCGACGACCGACAGCAGCAGACCGCCGACGAAGATGGCGCGGAAGCCGACGGTGTCGGCGAGCCGGCCGCCGAGGATGGCGTCCACTCCGGCGAACCCGCCGTTGACGGCGCTGATGATGCCGGCGGCGCGCCCGAAGGCGGCGGGCGGCAGCAGGTCGTTGAGGGTGAGGAAGGCCAGCGAGAACATCGCGGCCGACACGCCCTGGAGGACGCGCCCGGCGAGGTAGACGGAGATGCCGGGCGCCAGGGCGCAGGCGAGGTTGCCGAGGATGAGCAGCGCGCCGCACAGCAGCATCACCGGCTTGCGGCCGCGGTAGTCGCTGAGCCGCGCCATGGTGACCTGCCCGACGGCGGCCATCAGGAAGAACAGCGTCTGCGACAGGCCGACCAGACTGCTGCTGGTGTCCAGCCGCCGGGCGATGTCGGGCAGCGCGGGGCTGAGCATCGTGGCGTTGATCTGGTACCCGAGGACGGCCAGCACCAGCGCGGGCAGCAGGAAGCGCGGGATGGCGGGCGGCGCGGCGGGGGTGCGCTCAGTACTCCTGAGGGGCATGACGGCTCCTGGTGCTGAGGGGGAGGCGGCGGGCGGACACGGCGGCAGCGGCGCGGCCGGGTCACGGCTCGCCGCACGGGGCGCGGGTCACGCACGGGGGCGCCGGTGACACGCTCGGCGTCACAAGGCGTCGGCGACACTCGTTCGGGATCACTTGTCAGACAGGAACGCGTCGTGCGGTCTGGTCTATCGCGCCGCTCACGGGGTGTCAAGATCTCCCCGGAAGATCGCCGCCGGCCGGTACGGCTTCCGCGACCCCCGCCCTTCGCCCTGCGTACGGCCGTCTCCGCCGGTGCGAAGCACCCGCTTCCCGCGGTGCGAAACTGGGGGCCGCGCGCTGCCGTGAGCGCGCGGCAGCCACCCCTTCGCGGGGAAGACGTCGGACCGCGGCCCCAGGGAGATGAACATGGCCGGCAGACAGCCCGCACCGCAGCGACGACGGCCGGTCGTCGTGCTGTACGAGCGGATGATCGAGGCCATCAGGGACGGCACCTACCCGCCGGGCTCCACGCTGCCCACCGAGCCACGGCTCGCCGCCGAGCTGGGCGTCAGCCGCCCCGCGCTGCGCGAGGCGCTGATCCTGCTCCAGGAGGACGGCGCGATCACCGTGCGGCGCGGGGTGGGCCGTACGGTCAGCCCGCACCTCCCGCCGCGCGGCTTCGAGTACCTCAAGCCGGTGGAACAACTGCTCAGCGAGGGCCGGCAGGTGCTGACCTCGGCACTGGCCCGCACCTACGAGGAGCCGACCGACTTCTCCACCCAGCACCTGCTGCTGCCGGGCGCCGGCCGGGTGCGCTTCTGGGAGAGCCTGATCGAGGTCGGCGGGCTGCCGGCCTGTCTGACGCAGGAGTGGGCGGCCCCCGACGAGACGCTGGCCGAGCTGCTGCCGGACGCGGCGGCCGCCTTCGACGGGCCCGCCGCCGAGAAGTCGTCCATGCTGCGGCTGCTGCTGGAGGCCGGGCGCGAGCTGCCGCTCGCGGGCAGCAGCGCCATCGTGGCGACCACGCTCGGCCGGCAGCGCGGCGAACAGCTCGGCCGCCCCGCCGACTCGCCCGCCGTCCTGGTCACCCAGGTCGTCCGGCTGGAGCGCACCCCGCTGCTCGCGGCCAAGCACATGCTCCCGCCGGGCGCGCCGGCGCTGCCCGTGTGGCAGGCGCGCTGACGACGGGCCCGCCGTACGCGGGACGAGGCGCGCCGGTACCGGGTGCGCGGCGGCCGCCGGTGAGACGCGGTCGCCCGCACCCGGCGACCCGTGTCATACTCCGGCCCCATGACGTTGTCTGACAAGTTCACTCCCGAGGCTCCCGTCCCCACCGCTCCCGCCCTGCCCGAGGACCTGGTCCGCCAGGCGCCCAAGGTGCTGCTCCACGACCACCTCGACGGCGGGCTGCGTCCGCTGACCGTCGTGGAACTGGCCGCGGAGGCCGGGTACGACGCGCTGCCCACCACCGACCCGGCCGCGCTGGGCGAGTGGTTCCGCGACGCCGCCGACTCCGGCTCGCTGGAGCGCTATTTGGAGACGTTCGCGCACACCTGCGCCGTGATGCAGACCGCGCCCGCGCTCTTCCGCATCGCCGCCGAGTGCGCCGAGGACCTGGCCGCCGACGGCGTGGTCTACGCCGAGGTGCGCTTCGCGCCCGAGCAGCACCTCGCCGCTGGACTCACCCTGGACGAGGTCGTCGACGCGGTGAACGCCGGCTTCCGCGAGGGCGAGCGCCGGGCCGCGGCCGCCGGGCGCAGCATCCGCGTCGGCACGCTGCTGTGCGCGATGCGGCACGCCGACCGCGCGCTGGAGATCGCCCGGCTCGCCGTCGCCCACCGCGACCGCGGCGTGGCCGGCTTCGACATCGCGGGCGGCGAGATCGGCAACCCGGCGAGCCGGCACGCCGAAGCCTTCGACCACCTCCGCAGCGAGGGCGCCCGGGTGACCGTGCACGCCGGGGAAGCCGTCGGCATGGAGTCGATCCGGGAGGCGGTGCTGCGCTGCGGCGCCCACCGCATCGGCCACGGCGTGCGCATCACCGACGACATCGAGGTCGCCGAGGACGGTTCGGTACGCCTGGGCCGCCTCGCCTCGTACGTACGCGACATGCGGATCGCCCTGGAGGTGTGCCCGACCTCCAACCTCCAGACCGGCGCCGCGACCAGCTACCACGGCCACCCGATCGACCTGCTGCGCCGGCTCGGCTTCCGGGTCTGCCTCAACACCGACAACCGCCTGGTCAGCGGCACCACGATGACGCAGGAGTTCCAGCACCTGGCCACCGCTTTCGGCTACGGCCCCGCGGAGCTGGAGGAGTTCACCGTCAACGCGGCCAAGGCGGCCTTCCTGCCCTTCGACGCGCGCACCGCCCTCATCAACGAGGTGATCCGGCCCGGTTACGCGCGGCTGCGCGGCCGCTCGCTGGGCCACGTCCCGGTGCCCGGCGCGGCCGCGGCCTGACCCGGTAGGACGACGGGGCCGGACCGGCGCGGGAGACTTCGCCTCCCGGCCGGCCCGGCCCCGCTCCGCTCCGATCCCGCTACTTCTTGAAGCCGTAGTCCATCAGCTTCTTGGCGTCCGCCGTGCGGTTCGCCACCGAGGAGGAGGCGAGGACGGTGCCGATGACCGTCTTGCCGCTGCGGGTGGCCGCGAAGACCAGGCAGTACTTGGCCTCGGGGCCCGACCCGGTCTTGACGCCGATGGTGCCCGAGTAACTGCCCAGCAGGTTGTTGGTGTTGGTCCACGACATGTAGCGGTAGCCGCCGCTCTTCGTCGTGACCTTCTGCTTGGTGGACTTCGTCTTCACGACCGTGCGGAACGTGGAGTACTTCATCGCGCTGCTGGCGAGCTTCGTCAGGTCGCGCGCGGTCGAGTAGTTCGCGCCGCGCCCGATGCCGTCGAACGAGTCGAAGTGGGTGTTCTTCAGCCCGAGGCTCTTGGCCGTGGTGTTCATCTTGCCGATGAACGACTTCACCCGCGCGGCCCGGGTGGACCCGGTGCCGAACTTGTCGGCGAGCGCGTAGGCGGCGTCGCAGCCGGAGGGGAGCATCAGCCCGTACAGCAGCTGGCGGACGGTGACCTTGTCGCCGACGATCAGCTTGGCCGAGGAGGCCCAGTTGTTGTCGACGATGTAGTCGCTGTACGCCTTCTGGATCGTGACCTTGGAATCCAGGTTGAGGTTGGGCTGCGCGAGCACCACCCGGGCGGTCATGATCTTGGTGGTGGACCCGGTGGACAGCCGGGTGTCAGCGGCCTTGGTGAAGAGGGTCTTCGCCGTGCCGTTGTTCATCACGTAACCGCCCTTGGCGGTGATCGTGGGCGCCTTGGGGGTGGCGGCCTGCGCCGGGGCGGCGAACGCCCCGGCGGTGAGGACCGCGCCCGCGGTCACGAGGACCGCGGACGCCCGGCGCGTGCCGTGGATGCCGTTTTTCAAATCGAGTACTCCATTACCCTGCCGTGCGGTCACATGAGAGTGCCGCTCACTCTTCAGACGCACGAACCGCACCCAAGGATGCACTGCGTTTCAGGGGTCACCCGTCGCACACCAGTCGGTCAACGTGCGTACCGCCACGACCGGCACGGAAGCCGCGGCCGTGGCTGATTGCGAACGGCCCGTGGGACAGGGCAGGCTTACGCCATGTCCTACGTGCGGCTTGAAGCCTGGATCGGGGGTGCATGGCTCGAGGTGAACTGCGTGAGCGTCACCGTCATGGACTCTGCGCTCACCCTGTCCTTCGAACGCCAGCGAACCGAGAGCGGCTACCAGAGCCTCATCTGGGAACCCCTGGAGCGGTTCCTCAAGGAGTACCGCGACGAGCCGCTCGTCGTCGTCCCGCGCGGTCAGGACCTCCCCGCCATGTACGGCCCCGGCGCCGCCGGCCCGTTCCGCCTCGCGAAGATCACCGACTGACCCACGGGCCCAACTGGCTTGTAAACAGGCCCACTTGAGGGCCGGAACTGCCGTGCCCGGCTCCGCTACGGGTGCCCGGCCGGCAGCAGTTCCGCCGCCGTGGTGCGGAGGAAGCCGAGGGCCTGGGCGACGACCGGGTGCTGCGCCGCGCCCTTCCGGGTGGCCACGAGGATCCGGCGGGCGGGCGCCGGCTCGCCCGACAGCCGGATCCGGGTCACCGGCCACTCCGTGTCGATGCGGGCCAGGCGCGGCACCAGGATCACGCCGAGCCCCTGGGCCACCATCGCCTGCCCGGTCTCCCACTCGTCGGCCTGGTGCGCCATGTCCGGCGTGAAGCCCGCCGCCATGCACGCCGTGATCACCAGCTGGTGGTACGTGCTGCCCGGGGTGCCGAGGATCCACGGTTCGCGCGCCGCGTCCGCGAGGGAGACCCGACGCCGTGCCGTCAGCGGGTGGTCGGCCTGCACGACCAGGTCCAACGGGTCGTCCAGGAGCGGCTGCTGGTCGAACCGGGCATCGTTCAGGGGCGGTGAGTCGGGCGTCACCACGACGAGCCCGAGGTCCGCCTCGCCCGCCAGGAGCAGCTCGAAGCAGCGGACCGGCTCGGCCTCGATCAGACGGATGCCGAGCCGGGGATTGTGGTCGCGCAGCGCCGCCGCCGCGGGCGGCAGCAGGTGCGTCGCGGCCGTCGAGAAACCACAGAGCGTGAACGAGCCCGACGGTTCCTCCGCATTCGCGGCCAGCTCGCTGCGCGCCTGCTCCCACTGGGCCTGCAGGACGGCGGTGTGCCGCAGCAGGATGCGGGCCGCAGCGGTGAGCTGGATGCCCCGGCCCGACGGCTCGATCAGCTGCACGCCGAGCTGCTCGGCCAGCTGACGCAGCTGGTAGGAGACGGCGGACGGGGTGTACCGCATGGCCTCGGCGGCCGCCGTCACGCCTCCGTAGCGGTCGACCATCTGCAGCACCTTGAGCTTGGGATCGATCATGCAAATATTTTGCACGGTCACCTGCAACTGCGTGCGATTGTGTCGACCGGTCGGAAAATGTCACGCTGCGCGACGTGAAGTACAGAAGTTCTCTCGACCGACGTCACGGGGGTGCCGTCGCAGGGCAGTGCCCGTCGCGTGACCGCCGGGCGGCGGCGACGGGACTCTTCGTGCTGCTCGTACTCACCGCGGGTGCCTACCTGCCCAGCGCGCTCTACCCCGGGTATCAGCACGCCTTCCGCGCCGACGACCTGACCATGACCCTGGTCCACGGGGTCTTCGCGCTGGTCGGCGCGGGCGCACTGGTGCTGCTCGGCCCCGTACCCGACACCTTCGGGGCGCGCCCCGTCCTGCGCGCCGGCATCGCGCTGGCCGCGCTGGGCTCGGCCTGCTTCGCGCTCGCCACGGGGGTCGGGTGGCTGATCGCCGGGCACGCCGCGCAGGGGCTGGCCCTGGGCGCGACCACTGGCGCCGCCGCCGCGCTGGTGAGCGAGGAGACCGCGGGTCCCGGCGGCCGGCGCGGTGCCGTGCTCGCCGGGACCGCGTTCGTGGCGGGTACCGCGGCCGGCGCCGCTGCGGGCGGCTTCCTCGCCCAGTACGCGCCGGCGCCCTACGTGCTGCCGTTCATGCTGCACCTGGTGCTGCTGGCGGTCGCCTGGTACTGGGCCGGCGCCCTGCCGTCTCGCGCCGACCCGACCGCCCCGGCCGCCGTGGACGGACCGGGCACCGCGGACGGACCGGGCACCGTGCACGGACCGGGCACGGCCGCCGCCTCCGCGCGCCTCCCGCGACCGGTGCTCCCACGGCGGGTGCTCCCGCGGCCGGTGCTCCCGCGCATCCCCCGCGGGATGCGGGCGCTGTTCGCCACCGCCTCCGCCGTCGGGTTCCTCGCCTGGACGACGGCCGGCCTGTTCCTCACCGTCATCCCGGCGCTGCTCGCGCGGTCCGGCCGGTACCACCCGGCGGTCACCGGCTGCGTCCTGGCCGCCGTACTGGTCTGCTCCGCGCTCACCCAGCCCCTGGTGGGGCGGCTCGGCGCCCGCGGTGCGCAGCTCGTCGGGCTCGCCGGACTGCTGACGGGCCTGTCGGTGCTGTCACTCACCGCCGGCCGGTCCCTCGCCCTCACCCTGGCCGCGGCCGCGGTGGCGGGTGCCGGGCACGGCCTCGCGCACGCCGGGGCCGCCGCCGCGGTCGACGCCCGCGCCCCCGGCGCGGACCGCTCCGCCGTCACCAGCGCCTTCTACGTCTCGTGCTATCTGGGCTCCGGGCTCCCGGCCGTCGCCGTCGGGCTGCTGGCCGTCCCGCTCCCGCTGGCCGCCGCGGTGTCCTTGGTGACCTCGGCCGCGGCCGTCCTCACTCTCCTGACCAGTGCGGCGGTCGCAGAAGTCGACCGCACCGCCCGTGACCCGAAGAGAACGATCACCTACATTGCTGTGAAGCCTTTCCGCGACGACGTCTCCGCCTGACCGTCGTCACGCGACGGAGAGGGCTGTCGGAGACCGCGTCCGATGACATGCCGGCCCACGGGCCGTGCGACGTACGCAGTGCCGGCCCGTGCTCTTGCACGCCAGCGCCGGCACGGAAGTGCGCTCCCGGCGGTCTCCGCCGGGAGCGATGTTCGAGGGAGTTGTTTGTGCCGGCTGCGAATGCCGAGACCGAAGACGCGAACCGGGGGCCGGGCAAGGCCGAGGGGGTCACGGTCACCGATCCCGGGGTGACGAGACGGGCGATCGGCGCGGCGGCCATCGGCAACATCACCGAGTGGTTCGACTTCGGCGTCTTCGCCAATCTGACGCCGGTCCTCACCGCGGTGTTCTTCACCGGCGCGAGCGAGACCGTCGGCACGATCGGCACCCTGGGCCTGTTCGCGGTCGCCTTCCTGGTGCGGCCGATCGGCGGCATGTTCTTCGGTCCGCTGGGCGACCGCATCGGCCGTACCAAGGTCCTCTCCCTCACCGTCATCCTGATGGCCATCGGCACGTTCGCCATCGCCTTCATCCCCGGCTACGAGACCTGGGGCCCGGCCGCGCCCCTGCTGATGCTGCTCGCCCGGCTCGTCCAGGGCTTCTCCACCGGCGGCGAGTACGGCGGCGCGATGACCTTCATCGCGGAGTACGCGCCCGACAAGAAGCGCGGGTTCCTCGGCAGCTGGCTGGAGTTCGGCACGCTGACCGGTTACCTGCTCGGCGGCGTCGCCGGCCTGGTCATCCAGCTGCCCGGCGTGATGTCCCACGACGACCTGCTCTCCTGGGGCTGGCGCATCCCGTTCCTGATATCCGGGCCGATCGGCATCATCGGCCTCTACCTGCGCCTGAAGCTGGAGGACACCCCCGCGTTCCAGGCCGTCGTCGCGGAATCCGAGGGCCGCGAGGGCAACCAGACCCTCAAGGAGATCCGCAAGATCTTCGTCACGTACTGGCGCCCGATGCTGATCTGCATGGGCCTGGTCCTGGTCTTCAACGTCACCAACTACATGCTCACCACGTACATGCTGGAGTACATCGGCAAGTTCGCGCCCTCGGTGAGCGCCACCTGGGCACAGCTCCTGGAGATCGCCGTCCTGGCGCTGGGCATGGTGCTCATCACCTTCGTCGGCCGCCTCTCGGACCGCATCGGCCGCAAGCCGGTGCTGTACTTCGGCTGCGCCATGCTCGTCGTACTCGGTGTGCCCTCGGTGCTGCTGATCCAGCAGAACACCCTGCTGACCGTCTTCCTCGGCCTCGGGCTGATGTCGCTGATGCTGCTCTGCTTCAACAGCACGGTGCCGTCCACGCTGCCGGCGCTCTTCCCCACCGAGGTCCGCTACGGCGGCCTGTCGATCGCCTTCAACCTCTCCGTCTCGCTCTTCGGCGGCACGACGGCGTTCTTCAATGCCCTGCTGGTACAGGCCACCGGTGACGTCAACGTGCCCGGCTACTACCTGATGGCGGCCGGCGCGATCGGCGCCGTCGCCTGCTGGTTCGCCGCGGAATCCGCCGGCCGCCCCCTCCCCGGCTCGGCCCCCGCAGTGGAAACCGAAGCAGAGGCCCGAGAGCTGACGAGCGCGGGAGCGGGCCGGGACTGAGGCCCCGGGGGGCTGCGGAAGCGGAGGCCGACGGGCACTGACACCCGGCAGCCGGGCGGGCACGCGACCCGACAGGCGTGAACCGACAGGCGCTGACCGGGCCGCGGCCACCAGCAGCCCTTCCCCTCCCCCCCTCTCCCATCTTCACCTCGTCCGGGGACCGGTCCAGAAGCCGTCCAGCGGGTGCGGGGTCGGCGGACCGCGAGGAGCCGGGCCCGCGGATCCGCCCCGGCGCCGTCGACAGGCCATGCGATCGTGGCGGTGGCGCCCGGTCGAGCCGTTGCCGGGCATACGCACGCCCATCCCGCAGCGATCTAAGGGGTACATTCGACGTTCTCCAATTACCGTAGCGTGGAGTGAGGCGTGAAGATTCCCTTTTCCGATTACGCGCTGGGGGCGGGTGTCGCGACCGACCTGGTCAACACCTCCGCACTCGTCCGCAGAAGCACCGGAGAGGTACTGGCGGGCCCGGCCGCGCTGGGCCGCTTCCTCGACGACCACGGCCTCCTCCCTGCGAACACCGCGACCAACGCGGCCACCACCCATCGGCCGACCGAGCAGGACCTGACCCAAGTACTCGCACTGCGCGAGGAGTTGCGCACCCTGCTGGAGTCGGACGACGAAGACACGGTCGCCGAAGGCGCGAACGCCCTGCTCGGCCGCGCGGGCACGGGCCCGTCACTCGCGCGGGACGAGGACGGCCGCTGGCAGTGGTACGTCACCACGCGGCCCGACGCCTCCCTCGCCGACCAACTCGCCGCCGTGATCGGCACGGGCCTGCTGGGCGTCCTGCGCACCCTGAGCCACCAGCGCATCCGGCACTGCGCCTCCCCCGTCTGCGACGGGATGTTCGTCGACACGAGCAAGGCGGGCCGCCGCCGCTACTGCATGCCCGACCTCTGCGGCAACCGCCTCAACGTAGCCAGACACCGAGCCCGCCGCCTGGCAGCAGACACCCCGCCCCCCAAAAGCTGAACCACCCGGCGCGTCGCCCCGAGGCCACAGACCCGACCGCCCCGCCGATCAGACGCGCAGGCACGCACCGTCACCGCCCATCGTGCCCGGCACGTCCGGTCGATCTCCTGCTCACCACAGGCGATCTCGCCGTGACCTTGACGAACAGGCGCGCAGCTCCCCAGCTCACAGAGGGTTCACCGCCGGGGCCCGCGGGGTGGATCGGGAAGCAGAGGTAGCAAACGCCGCCGCTGCTGCTGCCCGGAAACGCAGCGCACTGCCGCCCCGCGCCGGCCGACAGGTGGGCAGGCAGCCGACCCTCCACACCCCGTGTCCCACGAGGCGAGACAAGCCGTCGCGAAGGAGGAGTGAAGTCCCCTCGTGTACTAGTTTCTTGTGTACGAGCGATCGCGAAGGAGGTGCCCGTGGGGATCGATGAGTGCATCGTCTTCACCCTCGGCAAGGCCTACCAGCAGGTCCACGGGGAGTTGAAGCGCCGGCTCAAGGCGCTCGGTCTGACCGTCCCGCAGTATTCCGTCCTGGCCGGACTGTGGGAGCGGGACGGCCGCACCGCCGGTCAGTTGTGCGAGCGCCTCGTCATGGACAGCGCGACCATCACGGGCGTCCTCGACCGGCTGGAGCGGGCCGGCCTGGTCACCCGGGCGCCCGACGAGAAGGACCGGCGTCTGGTGCGGCTGCGGCTCACCGCGGCAGGCGTCGCGCTGCGCGATGAGGTCCAGCGCACGGTCGCCGACCTCAACGAAGAGATCCTGCGCTCCTTCCCGGCCGACGAGGCGGAACGCCTGTACGCAGGACTGCGCGTCATAGCGAAGGGAGAACGGTGAGGAAGCGGACCGCCCCGCGCGTCCACCCCGCCTGGGGCATGCTCGCCCTGGTCCTCCTCGGGCTGCTGGCCGCGCAGGGAACACGGATCGCCTTCGGCGCCTTCGTCCCCGCCTGGCGCGGGGAACTGCACGCCGACCTCGGCACCATCAGCCTGATCAGTCTGGTGAGTTACCTCGTCTACGGCTTCACCCAGCCACTGGTCGGCCAGCTGGCCGGGCGCTTCGGGCCCCGGACGGTACTGTCCGGCGGCGTCTTCCTCGCGGGCGCGGGCCTGTTGCTGTCGTCCGCCGCGTCCTCCGTACCGGGCCTGCTGGGTCTGTACGGCATCCTGGCCACGCTCGGGTTCAGCGCGGCCTCCGGCGTGACGGCCGGCCTGGTGGTCCGGCACTGGTTCACCGAGCGCCGCGGACTGGCCTTCGGGCTGGTCGAATCGGGCTTCGGGGCAGGCCAGTTCGTCTTCACCCCGCTGTCCCTGTTCCTGATCGAGGCGTACGGATGGCGCACCACGCTCGTCGTCGAGGGCGTCCTGCTGGTGGCGGTGGTGGGGCCGTTGGTCGCGCTGCTGCTGCGCTCGGCGCCCGGCAACGGCGGGCCCGGCCCGTACGGCGGCCCCGACCCGGCGGACTCGGCAGAGACGGCTCCGGGCAAGACGGGCGTCCGCGTCCGGGAGGTGCTGGCATCGCCGCTGATGTGGGGGCTGCTCGCACCGTTCTTCGTGTGCGGGGTCACGACCACGGGGCTGATGGACACGCACCTGGTCTCCCTCGCACACGACCACGGCGCTTCGACGGCCCTGACCAGCACGGCGGTCGGCCTGCTGGCCGCCGCCAACATCGCCGGCACCGTACTCTCCGGCCCGCTCAGCGACCGCTACAGCTGCGCGCGCATCCTCGCCCTCCTCTACGGGACGCGTGCCCTGGTACTGATCCTGCTGGCCCTCGCCCCGTACGGCGTGTGGCTCGTCGTCCTCAGCGTCGCCTTCGGCCTCGTCGACTTCGCCACCGTGGCGCCCACGCACCTGATCGCCACCCGGCACTTTCCGGTCGGGTCACTGGGGCTGATCTTCGGGCTGCTGTCGATGGCGCACCAGGTCGGCTCCTCTCTCGGCTCCTACTCCCCGGCGTCCTGCACGACCTGACGGGCAGTTACACGCCCACGCTGCTGGGCTGCTCCGCCGCGCTGCTCGTCGCGATGATCGGCTGCCTCGCCGT
>NZ_PQSQ01000115.1 GCF_002920575.1 Streptomyces sp. Ru73
GGGGGTGCCCGGGTGGGGCCTTCGGGCACGTGCGGGGGTGCCGGGTGGGGCGGTCGGCAGGGTGGAGCTGCCCGGTGGGGCTGTCGGGCGAGGCCCGTCGGCACGGTGTGGCCGTCGGATGGGGCCGGTCGGCACGGCGGGGCCGTCCGGGTGGGGCCGCGCCGGGCGCGCCTGCCGTTCCGGAAGCCGTCCCGCTTCCGTTCCCGTCCCGCTCCCGTCCCGCTTCCGTTCCCGTCCCGCTTCCGTTCCCGTCCCGCTCACGCCAGCCCTTCCGCGCCCTCCGCGCACACCGTGAGGAAGTCGGCCGCGCGGCGGCGCAGTCCGTCCAGGTCGCCGCCGTCCGCCGCGTCCCCGATCAGCGGCGAGCCGACGCCCACCGCCACCGCGCCGGCCGCCAGGTACGCGCGGGCCGCCGCCGCGTCCACCCCGCCCACCGGCACGAACGGCAGCTCGGGGAAGGGCGCCCGCAGCGTCTTCAGGTACGCGGGGCCGCCGAGGGAGGCGGGGAAGAGCTTCAGGGCCGTCGCGCCGGCCGCCCGCGCCGCGATCACCTCGGTCGGCGTCAGCACCCCGGCCACCACTGGCAGCTCCCGCCGCACGCACTCGTCGACGCCCGCGCCCAGCCCCGGCGTGACCGCGAGGTTCGCGCCGGCCCCGGCGGCCCGTACGACGTCCTCGGCGGTGGTGACCGTGCCGGCACCCAGCCACGCGTCCGGGCCCAGCTCCTGCCGCGCCCGCCGGATGACACCGAGCGCGTCAGCGCCGCTGAGCGAGACCTCGATCAGCCGCACCCCCTCCTCGGCCAGGGCCATGACCGTACGGAAGGACGCCTCCGGGTCCTTGCCGCGGATGACGGCGACGAGTCGCCCGGCCCGGAGCGCTGCGCCGAAGCCCATGACCAAGTCCATGATTGCGTCATGCCCCTTGCCCGTGCCGCGTACCGCCCCGCCGCGTACCGGCGCGCGGCAGCGTGCCCTCCCGCCGGGCCTTCCGCAGCAGCGCTGCCTGCTGCGGGTTCAGCCGGGCGGAGCGCGGCACCTGGTCCGGGTGGCGGGCGCGCCAGTACGGGTTGTCGTGCGGCAGGCCGCCGCTGACCCGGCCGTACATGCCGAAGACCAGCAGCATCAGTCCGACGACGAAGCTGAAGAGGACGTTCTGGAGGCGGAAGGCGAGGAAGTTGAAGCCGGTCTCCAGTACGGCCAGGTTGGCGAAGCCGCTCAGCAGGAAGGCGACGCCGAGTACGGCGTTCAGGGTGGAGGCGACGTTCCCGCCGATGACCATTCCCGCGAAGAGCAGCAGCCCGATGACGATGGAGAGCACGCTCAGCGCGCCGTTGGTGTTCAGGCCCGCGACCGTGTCGCCGCCGGTGTCGAAGAAGCCGATCCGGTCGATCAGGCCGAGAATGCCGAAGGCGACGAGCACCAGGCCCATGAGCCCGGCGCCGAACCGGTAGACCCGGCTCAGCCGGTGGTCGACGGGCAGGTGCTCGTCGAGCGTGATGCGCCGCCGCCGGGGACGGTGGAAAGGCCCGCGAAGAGCATGGCCGACAGCCATGACCGGTCTCCTTTGCACAGACGGACGGGCGGCTCCCGAAACCGCACTCCTGTCCAGCTTCCGCCGAAGGAGACGGAGACGCCATCGCAGGACGACGCGGAGGGAGCGGGGGCCTGCGGGAGCGAACGGGGCCGGTGCGGGGCCTGCGGGGGCCGGTGCGGGGCCTGCGAGCGGGAGCGGGACCGGTGCGGGACCTGCGAGTGGGAGCGGGAGCGGGGGCCGGTGCGGGGCCTGTGAGTGGGAGCAGGGCCGGTGCGGGGCCTGCGGGCGTGGCGGCCCGAGGCAGGGGGGCCTGCCAGCTCAGCCGGCCGTGCCGCCGCGCTCCTCGCGGATCGCCCGGACCACCCGGGCCGCGGTCTCCCTGACCGCCTCCGTCTCGGTCAGGAAGTGCCACCAGTCCGGGTGCCGGCTGCCCTCGAGCCCGGCCTCGGCGCGCTCCAGCCGCGCCACCGCCTCGTCCAGCGGGCGCGCGTGCCGCGGGTCCGGCGTACTGCGGCCCGCCATCGCCAGCCGCTGCGCGTCCCGGATCGCGAACCGTGTCCGCTCGACCTCCTTCTGCCGGTCGAAGGAGACCTCGTCCAGCCGCCGCAGCCGGTCACCGGCGGCCGAGACCGCCTCGTCCGTGGTGTTCAGCAGCGCCCGTACGGTCGCCAGCAGGCTCGTCGCGTCCGCCCACCGCTGCTCGTCCCGCGCGGCCTGCGCCTCGCGCAGCTTCACTTCCGCCTGCCGCACGGCGTCCGCCGCCTGCTGCGGCACCTGCTGCAGGTCCTGCCAGCACGCCGCGCTGTACCGCCGCCGCAGCTCGCTCAGTACGGGGTCGACGCCGCCCGCCCGCGTCGTGATCGCCTGCGCCCGGGTCCGCAGCGACACCAGCCGCTTGTCGATCTCAGCGGCCTTCTCCGGCAGCCGCTCCGCCTCCGTACGCACCGCCTCGGCCCGCCGCAGCACGTCGTCGGCGCGCCGGATCGTCTCCTGCACGCCGTGCTGCCCGGCGCCCTGGTTCAGCTTGGTCAGCTCCGGCGACAGCGCCGCCAGCCGCGCCGCGAGGTCGTCGGCTCTCAGGCCGCTCGCTCTGACCGCGTCCAGCGCCTGCGTCGCCGCGAGCAGCGCCTGCCGCGCCCGCTCCACCGCGGGCGCCAGCCGCGCGAGCTGCGTCTCGGCGGCCTGCAGCAGCGGCCCGAGCCCCTGCGCGAACCGCTCCAGGTCCTTGCCGACCGCCGTCAGCTCGTCCTTCGCCCGGGTCAGGTCGGTGCGCGCCCGCGAGGCAGCGCCACCGTCGAGATCATCACGATCCAGGTCATGGGCGTCCACGGCCGCGATATAGGTACGGCTCACCTCGTCGATCCGCCGGCTCAGCTCCGCGTACCCCTCGGCGGCCCGCCGCGCCCCGGCGGAATCGTCCACCGCCGTGATCGTCTCGATCGAGATCCGCAGGTCCCGCTGCGCGGTGTCCAGCTCGTAGAACGCGGCGGCCGCGGCGTCCTTCGCCGCCTGCGCCTCGGCGCGCTGGCTCTCCCCGCGCCCGAACCACCGTCGTGTCCCGCCCCCGGCGAACGCCATCATCCCCCCACCGACCGCCGCCACGGCCAGCACCGGAACCGGCAGCAGCACCCACGCCACCACGTCCCGCACCGCCGCACCCGCCCGACCACGCCGACGCACCGGGGCGCGCTCCACGGACCGACGACGTGCTCGCTGCTCGTACGGCCGCGTGTATGTCGCCGTCACAACCCTCTCCCGATCGCGTCGCCCCAGGCCCGAAGCCATTCTCCCACCCGGTACGGACGAACACACCGGCCGGTCGGTTCACCATCCGGACGCCGCCCCGACCGGGTTTGCGAACCATCCCCGCAGGCAAGGTAGTCTGTCGGTTCATCCGGGCGCATAGCTCAGCGGTAGAGCGCTGCTCTTACAAAGCAGATGTCACAGGTTCAAATCCTGTTGTGCCCACCAGCGCGAAGGCCCCCAGCCGATCAAGGCTGGGGGCCTTTGACATCCAGATTCGACATCAACGCCGCTGATCAGCGACTTTCAGGACGCCTCCGGAGCAGCAGCCGGTCCATGTGACTCACGGCCTCACGCTGCGTGTCCTGCACGACGTGCGTGTACGTGTTCATCGTGATCGCGATCTGGCTGTGCCCCAGAATCTCCATCACGACACGCGGGGCGACGCCGGCGGCGGTCAGCAGCGTCGCGCACCCGTGCCGGGCATCGTGCAGCCGGATCACCCGAAGGTCGGCATTCTTCGCAACCCGGGTGAACGACCGGTACAGGTTCCGGGGCTCGATCGGCTTCCCGGTCCGAGTCGTGAACACGTAGTCCGTCTCTTCCCAGTCCTTCCCGGCCCGCTCCCGCATGGCGGCCTGCCGCATCCGCTGCCACCGGAGAGGCGCGAGGCACATGGCCGGCAGGGGCAAAGTCTGCCGACGACGGCGCCCCTTCGGATCATCGTCGTACGCCTCACCACGGACCCGCTGCCGCTGCTTCCGAACCCGGATCTCCCGCTTGTCCAGGTCGACGTCCGACCACCGAAGTCCGACGATCTCACCCCGCCGGAAGCCGAGCGCGATGGCCAGCACGAAGGCCGCGTAGAGGGAGTCGCCCCGGGACGCCGACAGGAACGCCAGGGTCTCGTCCAGCGACCAGGGGGAGAGGTCCCGGGACTCCGGCGACGGCGGCTCAACGAGCGTGGCGACGTTCCGCGTGATCAGCTCCTCACGGCAGGCCGCCATCAGCGCGGTACGCAGCACCCGGTGCGACTCCTTGGCAGTGGCAGCCGACTTCTTCCGCTCGACCTGGCCCAGGAAGCGCCGCACGTCCCCGACGCTCAGCGATTCGAGCCGCTTGGTGCCGAGCATGGGCACCAGGTAGAGCCGCACGTGTACCTCGTACTTCGCGTACGTCGTGCGCTTCCGACGCGGCTTGATGATGTTCTCCAGCCAGTACGGCAGCCACTCAGCGAGCTTCGCCGACCGCGTGGGCACCGGCACACCGTTATCCACCTTGGCCAGCAGGTCACGACGCTTGGCGTCACACTCGGCCCACGTCTTGCCGTAGGCGAACTTCCGGGCTCGCGTGCCATCGGGCTGGAGGACGTAGACGGCGGCCTGGTAGCGGCCGTCCTTGCGCTTGGTGATGGTGCCGGCGCCGTTGGGGTTGCGCTTGCGTTGCTGTGTCATCAGGCGGCCTCGGCAATCTGGTCGGCGATGAAGTCGCGGAGAGAGGAGAGGGGGATACGGCGGGCGCGTCCGACCTTGATGGAGACCAGGCGCCGCGAGCGGATCAGGTCGTAGATGGTGGAGCGGCCGAGCTTGAGCCGGGTCATGACCTCCGGCACCGTCAGCAGCTCGTCAGTGGCGGCAGTCATGACCAGTCGTCTCCTTCGGTGTCGAGTTCGGCGCGTACTTCCTTGGCGAGGTCGCGGTTGGCTTGGATCTCGCGGGCGATGTTGGCGGCGAGCCAGGATTCGCCGGGGGTGTGGCCGTGTCCGGCGTAGGCCCAGTGGGCGAGGACGCGGGTGGTGGCTTCGGGGTGGTCGTCGGGGTCGGGGAGGCCGAGGGCGGCGCGTTGCTGGGCGGCGCGGTAGTCGGCGCGGACCTGGCGAAGGGCGCCGAGGGTGGTGGAGTAGCGGCGGGACTTGGTGGAGAAGTGGCCGCGGAAGCCAAGCATGTGGGCCCACTGCCACAGCTTCCGGTCCGGGTACAGCTTGTCCAGGTCGCGGCAGGCGCGGATCAGGCGGCGGGTGTGGTCTGGCAGGTCGGGGAGCTTGTCCAGCTCGCGCAGTTCGCCGATGCGGCGGTCGACGGTGCCGGTGGTCTCGGCGGCCTTGGTGGCGTACTTGGCCACGTAGGAGGCCACGGCCTGCTCGGTCAGATCTTCGCCCGCGCCGAAGGCGCCGATGGGCCGGACATCGAGCTGGGTGCCCCAGCGCAGGGTGCGGGCAGGCTGGTCACCTGCCGAGGGCACCTCGATCTCCGCGCGGGCAGCCGCGGCCCGCAGGGCGTCGGTGAGCAGATCGTGGGTGGCCCAGGCCGGAGGGGCGGTGTCGGGGCCGTCGGGTCCGTCGAAGCGGATGACGGCGTGGAAGTGGATGGCCCCCCGCTTTTGGTACTCGGCGACCTTGCCGTAGGAGACCCGCAGCTGCTCCTTGAGCGCCTTCTGCGTGATGCCGGCGCGCTTGGCCAGTTCGCGGGGGAGATAGATGGTGACGTACCGCCACAGGTGTCCGGCGTGGTTGTTCCACAGCACCGCCCCCGCGTAGTCATAGCTCTCCGGATCCAGCGCGGTCCCGAGTTCGGGCGCGTCCTCCTGGTGGTGGACGCCGCAGCGGCAGGGACGGTGGCCCTTGTCGGGACGGTTGTGCACCGGGCCGAAGGACGGCGCGGTGAAGGTGGCGAAGACGCGCGGGTGGTCGCGGACGGTCTCCGGCGTGCCCTTGGCTTCGTCGCCGGTGAGCCCGGCGCGGATGAGGTGGTAGGTGTCCCCCGCGTAGGTCCAGGCGCAGGAGGGGCAGCGCGAGGCGCGGCGGTTGCCGCAGGCCACCCGGAGCCGCCCGCCAGGTTCGGCGTCGGTGGAGTAGGCATGCAGAACGGTGCCGGTGGCCCGATCGACGGTCTTGGTGGCGCCGGTGAGGTGGATCGGGTCGGAGCAGCCTCCGGTGCGGCGGATCTGGTCCTGCCAGCGGTCGAAGCCGGGGGACCCGGCCACCCGGAGGAGGTCCCTCAGGGTGGTCGGGTCCAGGCCCGCCAGGGTGGCGGCGTCACTCACGCGGCCACCTCGCGAGCTGCACGGCGGGTCACGGTGCCGGTGCCTTCGCATGTGCGGCAGGTGACGGTGAGGGTCTGGCGGGAGCCGTCGGGGCGGCGCTGGCCGGTGGTGATGGCGACGGTGGGGAAGCCGTCGCAGTCGGGGCAGAGCCGGGTGCCGGCGGGGCGGGTCTCGGGCATGATGAGGACTCCCTTTCGGGTCTGCGGATCTGGAAGGGGTCAGGCGCCCGGGGCGGCGGAAACTTGGCGGTTGAGGCCGCCCCGGGGGCCGCTTAGCGCTTGCGGGCGAGCTTGAGGCTGATGCCGGCGCCGCCCACGGTGGGGACGGCGGCTGCGGCAGCCGCGGCCGCGATCTGGAACGTCACGGCGAGGACGATCAGGACCAGGGACGCTCCGACGGCGATCGTGATGGTCAGCAGGATCGGTCCGGCGTAGGAGCGGGGCGGGGCCTGGATGACGACGACGTCACCGGGGTGGATGCCGGGCGGAATCAGGTCGGCCGGTCGGTGGTTGGCGCGGAGCTGGGCGTCCGGGTGACGCATGACGCTTCCCTCCTCTTCGGCGTCAGGGGTTGCAGCGGTGGGTGCGGGCGGCGAGGTCGGCGGCGGAGCGGTCCCACTTCTCGACCGAGAAGCCGCAACCGGGCGCGGTGCAGGACGCGGTGTGCTTGGTGCGTCCACGGCCGTCGTGGTAGGAGCCGACCTGGACGGGGCCGATGCGCCGTAAGTCGAAGAAGCGGTTCGGACGGGGCATGTCAGGTGTCCTTTCAGGGGAGTTGGGCGGAGATGGCTTCGGCGAGGACCGGCGGGACGCCGAGCCGGGCGCGGAGGGTGTCCGCGTCGATCGGGGTGCCGGTGGCGGCCTGGTGGGTGTCGGCGACCTTGCGGGCGTGGTCCAGCAGTGCCGGCGGGACCGCGGGCGCCGACGGGGCAGGCCGGGGCGAAGGCGCGACCGCTACGGGCTCCGGCGACGGCTCTTCTGCTGCCTCCGGCGCTTCTTCGGGCCCCGTTTCCGGCGCGGGCAGTTCGACCGGGGGCGGCTCCGGGGCGCGCTCGACGGTGACCGGCTCGGGGACGGGTTCGGTCTCCGGTGTCGGTTCGATGACGAGGGTGTGGACCTGTCGCATGAGGGCGCCGAAGGCCAGCAGCGCGGCGGACGGCGGCACGGCGGCGACCACGTAGTCCAGGAGCGGGGCGTGGGTGCCGACGCCTGCGACGTTGAGGCCGATGCTGCCGAGGGACCCGGCGACGGTGAGGCCGATGGCCCACCAGTCGGTCACGTGGCGGAGCGCGGCGCGGAACATCAGGACCTCACCGGCCAGGATGAACAGGTCGATGGTGCCCGGCCAGGCCCACCGGCGTACCGGGGAGGAGCCGAGGCCGTGGGACTGGGCGACCGAGGCGAGGTGGGCGTAGGAGAGCCAGAACGCGGCGATCGTGAGAATCATGATCACGGCCCCGGCGACGAGGATCGCGGTGCGTTCGGCCTGTGGCTTGGTCATCGTGTCCTCCTTCCAAGGTCAGGTTTTTGGCATGGGAGGGGTAGGGACCTGGCGCGAGACGGTCACGCCAACCGGGGGTGGAGGTGGGGGTTACTCGGTGACGGGCTGGGGCTTGATCAACGAGGGCGCGTCATCGGCGGCTGGTTCGGCCGGCACGTGCGGGCGGAACGGGGCCAGGAAGGGCAGGTCCGGGACCAGGTGGGCGTACTCCCGGCAGACGGCTGCGGCCTGGGCGGGGGTGGTCTCGGCGGTGCGGATGCGGGACCAGCCGCCGGAGGAGTCCCCGGCCACCGCGACGCCGGGCCGGTTGGCGGCGATGGAGGTGGCGGCGGCCACCGCCTCAGGCGAGATGTCGTTCAGGCCCATTTCGGCGGTCTGCTTGTCGTTCACGCGGTGGACGACGCGGCCGGTGAGCTGGGCGCGGAGCGTGGTGGCGCCCTTGCCCAGTTCCGAGCCGAAGCGCTGGCCGCAGACCTCCAGGTAGATGCCGATCGCGCGGGCGAGCTGGCCCAGCCGCACCATCTGCATGACCATCCGGTCCCGGCGTTCCTCCTCCTTTCTCGCGGTGGTCAAGAACAGCTCCGCCACCTCGTCCACCAGCAGCACCAGCGGGACCGGGCGGACGTCCTCGGGCAGGGCCCACAGGTCCGAGACGCCATAGGCGCTGAGGAGGTCGAAGCGCCTTTCCATCTCCTCCACCAGCGCATCCAGGACCTGTGAGGCCTCTTCGGGGGTGGTGGCCAGGGCGGAGAGGCGCGGGGCGTAGGTGCTGTGCTCCACCCCGCGCTTGCAGTCGATCCCGACCAGCCCCACGTCCAGCTTGGCCAGCTCGCAGACCAGGTTGCGCTGGTACATGGACTTGCCCGACAGCGTGGCGCCCAGGGTCAGACTGTGGGGAACCTGCCGGTAGTCGCGCACGAACACCGACCCGTCCTCCCGCAGCGCCACCGGCACCACCATCGGGCCCGAGGCCGTCCGCCGGCGCGGCATCTTCACCCGGCGCAGCACGTCGTAGCCGGTCATCCGCAGTTCCACCACGCCGGGCTTGGTCTCGGCGACGGTCACGGAGTGAACGCCCCAGGCGTGCCGCAGCCGTTCGGTGGCCGCCGCGATGTCGGAGGTCTCCAGCCCGGCCGGGAGCCGCAGCGTGGCGATGAGGCCGGTGGAGGTGCCTCGCACCCGGCGGACCTTGGGCGGGACCGGCTGGACCTCGCGGCGGGCGACGTTGCGGACCATGAACGCCCGCAGCTTCGACGGCTGCACCGTCAGCCCGCACACGTCCATCGTGGTGCCATACGTCCAGGTGAACCGGCCCACCGTGACCGGCAGCCCCACCAGCGACCAGTACACGCGCGGAGCGTGGCCCTTGGCGTAGCCGAGGCCACCGACACCGGCGAGAGCACCGGTGGCCTCCAGCACCGTGGTCAGGTCCGTCATGATCAGACCGCCGCCACAACCGACGTCGCGCGGAACGAGATGCCGTGCCGCTTCTGGCCGTTGAACTCGTTCTCCCAGTCCCGCGCCTTCAGCCCGACCACGGAGACCGGCGTGCCCGGGGTCAGCCCCTCCGGGAGGCCGGTCTCCGGGACGGTCACCTGGTACAGGTTGCCCTCCCCCTCATCGGAGATCAGCAGGCCCACCGTGGACAGGCCCGCGCCGGTCTCCCGATCCACGGCCCGCTCGCCGGTCTGCTTGTTCACGAGCTTCGGGGTCGGCGCGGTCGCGACGAACACCACGGCGGTCGACGTGTCGATCTTGAACGAAGGCATGGAACACCCCTTGTTGCTGGGAAGCCGCCCCTGCTGGCGACCTCTCTAGACATCTACGAGTGAAGCGCACGTCTCTAGAGATGTCAATGGAGATGTATAGAGAGGTTCGCGCGTGGCGGGATGGGGCACCAGGCCCGGATGCAGCGACGGACGTATGTCCTAGGCTGTCTAGAGAAGAAGGAAGGAGGGAGACGCAATGACCGCGAATGACGGTGCCCGACAGCCGAAGTATCAGCGCATTGCTGACGCGCTTCGGGAGGCAATCAAGGCAGGTGAGTACGGCCCTGGTGACCGCTTGCCAGGCGAGAACGACCTCATGGCGAAGTACGACGTGGCCCGGATGACGGCCCGACAGGCTCTTGGGGTCCTGCAGAACGAGGGGCTCGCGGAGTCACGCAAGGGTGCCGGCGTATTCGTTCGGGCCTTCCGGCCGCTGCGGCGGCGCGGCATCCAGCGCCTCTCCCAAGAGCAGTGGGGCTCGGGCCGCTCGATCTGGTCGGCCGACACCGAGGGCCGACAGCTCACCGTGGATCAGGTCACCGTCACTGAGGAGCGGACTCCCGAGCGGATCGCGAGCGTCCTGGATATCTCCCCGGAGTCGGCCGTCTGCGTGCGCAACCGGCGATTCGTCCTCGACGGGAAGCCGGTCCTGCTGGCCACGAGCTACCTGCCTGCAGAGCTCGTCGCGGGCTCGGCCATTACCCAGGAGGACACGGGGCCGGGCGGTACGTACGCCCGCCTTGCGGAACTCGGAGCCAAGCCGGTCCACTTCCGCGAAGAGGTACGGTCCCGCATGCCCTCCCAGGACGAAGCGAAGCGGCTCAACCTCTCCATGGGCACGCCGGTGATGCTCATCTGCCGGACCGCATTCGCCGACGGAGGCCGCCCTGTCGAGGTCAATGAGATGACCCTTGACTCCGCTTCCTACGTGCTTGAGTACGACTTCGACGCGTAGCCGATCACTGCGACGACCAGGTGTCGGGCTGACGCGCCACCTCGAAGATGCGCGCAACGGTCTGCGGGGGCAGTACGGGCGTCATTCCGGACAGCAGGCGGTCCAGGTTGGCAACGTCGACGACGAGTACGGGCGGAGCCGAGTTCTTCACGCTGACTTTGGCGGCGTCCACGACCGAGATGACAGGCCGGACGGGTACAGGCACAGCGCAATGCCGACTGAGGATCTTCTCCACGCGCTGTGCCTCGTGCTGGCTGATCGCGATGTGCCGAGTGGGGGCACGGTTCACGGTGATGGCGTGATCGCCGTACCAGACCGTCTTGCCCTTGTGCCGCTTTGAGTTGATCGTGAAGACGCCGGCAGGGCCGATGGCCAAGTGATCTACGTCAGTTCCGCTCGCCCACTGGATGGCGTGCAGGACATGCCACTCGCGCGAACGTAACTTGTTGAGCCGTCGTGCTGTGGCCCGCTCTCCGATCAGTCCGTCTGTCCAGGAGCGGATCTCAGACTTTGGCGACAGTCGGGCGACCATCCGTCTCAGGCCGTTGGGCTCCAGTTCCAGGATCTTCTGGCGCACGGCGGCACCCGGCTTATTCAAGGCCAGATCTTCGTGCATCATCCCTGCCTTCCTGCTGATCAGTTACGGCAGTTCAGGGCAGCATGCGTACGTCGCCACGGCAAGACGGCATTGAGCGGTGGGGGAGGAGAGCTGTTACAGGTTTCTCTACCTCATCAAGCCCCGGCCTTCGGCCGGGGAGGGGGTGGGGGGATCACTCCTGGGTCTCTCGCTGAGGGGTGCCGTTCCCTGCCGGGCCCACCTGGCGCCGTTCGCTGGAACTCGCCGTTGAGGCCCATGGGCGTTCGGTTGAGGCCAGCAGTCACCTTTCATGGAGGCCGGGCAATCCGACCAGGCCCATGAAGCGGCCCGGCGTAGGTTCTGGCCCGGCGGGGGCTCTTGCCTTCGGCATCCGGCGCGCAGGCCAACGGCTTGTCCAGCCGCCGCTACGAATCACACCCCACCGGCCCGCACTGCGGGCCGGCGCGGGCACGGGGCTCGGGCGCCGCTCCTGCCTTCGGCCCGCTCCGCCCGGCCCCCGGCCCCGCGCCACCGGAAGTAGCCGCGGGGTGATTCGCTTCACGCTTTGTCCCGCCCAAAGCAGCGCCGGAACGAGCAGCATTCCCCACCGGCCGACACCACCGCCCAGCCGCACCAGGACCGGCCGGAAGCCCACCACCAGGACGGCGAAGCAGCCCACCGAGCCCCTTGGCTCAGGGCGTACCCATTGGGGAGCCCCGAAGAGCGGCGAGAAGGGGGCGGGAGGGGTGGGGGAGGTGTTGGGAGGGTGCGGGTCAAAGAGGTGCCTCCGGCGGGGGCCTCAGGCTCCAGGATGGCAGGGGGCCGGCAGGCGGGTGCGGGTCGAATGGGGTGCAGGTGGGGAGCTGCCATCCCGTCTGCCGTCATCCCAGGCAGAGCCGAGCAGACTTGGCCCCTGGCGTCCAGGTCGTTCGTACAGTGGCGCGCTCCACCTGGACACCAGGGGCCAAGCCCGCTCCACGGTGTGTGGGACGACGGCAGACGGGATGGCAACCAGGGAAGCTGGGTGGGCGCTCCGCTCCCGTGACCACGTCGGGGAGGACTGAGGTAGCGAGTAATGCATCCTTGATCACATGGATGAGGGGATAGCGGCGCTGGTTGCTGGCGTGGCGGGCATGGTGGGCGCTCTTGGTGGTGCGATAGCGGGAGCAATTGGCGCCGTGAAGGGTGCCAGAGTTGGAGCGGAAAGAACCGCCGAAGCGACACGGCAGCAAGTCTTGGATCAGTCCGCAGCTGAGCACGGGCACTGGTTGCGCCAGCAACGCCAGGCTGCCTACAGCGCGCACATCGCAGCGGTTCAAAAGGCTGAACGAGCAGCAGACGCAGTTCTGCAAAGCCGCTTCGAGGACCCGGACCCTCAGTGGCAGGCCAGAGTTGCGACGTATAGCCAAGCTCTCGAAGACCTGAACGACGTGAGCAGTCAAGTATCCGTGCTCGGGCCGGACGGCATGATCAGAGCTGCAGGACAAGTCTTCCGCACTGCCAGGATGCTCGAAAGTCGGTTGCGGGACATACGTCACCACCCCTCCATGACCACGCAGGATGAGGTGGACCGAATGGATGAAGCCTGGGACAACTTCGTCGAAGCCAGTCACCTGTTCCAGGAGGCTGCTCGGGTGGTGCTGGTTGGCGCCAGTCGATAGTACGTACGGCGCCTTGCACCCCAAGGGCAGGCCGATGATCACCCCAACCTCGCTCCTTAAGCCGGTGCTCGGTTGCTGTGCAGCACAGGAGTACAGCAACCAGCGCGACCACCCATGGCGCTCAGCGCCCGACGGCAACTGGCTGACCTGCTCAGCAGATCCCAGCAACCTCACTGCCGGTAGTTCGCAACGAGGGGCACACGTAGCGTGTGCTGCATGTGCTCCTCGTTGCGACAGTGCCCGCGATGCGATCAGGACTGGGTCCATCCGTACCGCTTCAAAAACGACGAGACCACCTTCGCACTGTGCACTGAGTGTGACTCCCTTTGGTGGCCACACGAGGCTCTGGAGATCACCACCGCACGCTTCCTTGATGACGTGGTGGCCGCACGGCTCGGAGTGGTCGGCAACCCTTGGGAAACGCGTGTGTGGGCCGATGTCATCGAGCCGGTCAGAGAAGGCCGCTGACATCTACGGCTGACATCAACATCGGCGGACGACGGGAGACGCGAGCGGGCCGATGCGGTCCCGGAGCGGTGCGTCACACAGGCCCCGGCAGATGGCTGGGTGAACTTACAAAGCAGATGTCACAGGTTCAAATCCTGTTGTGCCCACCAGCGCGAAGACCCCTCGTCGATCTTGACGGGGGGTCTTCGTCGTTCCGGTCCGACGTCGACGGCGCGCGGCATGGTGGCTTTGGCGGGGGCGTGACTGTGTTCGGTGGCGGGCATTACAGTGGGGGTTGTGTTCGGTACCGTGCAGAAGGCGGGGGGTGCTGCCGCCTTCGATGTGGTGTGTCTTGCTGCTTCGCTCGGCGGGGTCAGTGCCTACCTGGAGATCCTGGCGGCGTTGCCCGACACGTTCCCGGCGGCCGTGGTGCTGGTGCAGCACCGGCCGGTGCGGGAGCGGGATTCGCTCGCGAGAGTGCTGGGGTACCGCTCGGCGCTGCCGGTGCGGACCCTGGAGGACGGTGACCGGCTGACGGGCGGCGTGGTGTACGTCGTACCGGCCGGGCATGCGGCGTCCTTCACGTCCGAGGGGAAGGCCGCGCTGTACCCCGTGACGGGCCACGACGAGGCGGACCAGGTGTTCGCCTCGGCCGCTGCCGCGTTCGGGCCCCGGCTGCTGGCCGCTGTGCTCACCGGGCGGATGGACGACGGGGCGCTCGGGGTGCGGCACGTGCGAGGGGCCGGCGGGCGGGTGCTCGCCCAGGACCTCGCCACCTCGGAGGCGTTCGGCATGCCTCGCGCCGCGATCGCGACCGGCTGCGTAGACTTCGTACTGCCCCTGCCGGTGCTGGCCCATGCGCTGGTCAGCCTGGTGATGGTGCCGGGCGCCGCGGGGCTGATGAGGGTGTCGTTGCCGCCCTGGGCAACGGTGATCCCGCCGACGGCCGCCGCCGGCTGACGACTGGACGAAAGGCGAGGCGAGCACGCCATGACGGGCAGCGCAGCCGGCTCCGAAGACCTCACGCGCAACCGCATCCTGGCCGCCCTGCCGGAACCGGAGCGGGAACGGCTGCGGCCCGATCTGGAGCGGGTTGACCTGAGCCTGTCCCAGCCGCTGTACGAGCCCGGCAAGCGGATCGAGTCCGTGTGGTTCCCCGTGCTTGGCGTCTGCTCGATCGTGGCCGAGCTGGCCGAGGCGGAGGGGCCGGGCGTGGAGGTCGCCACCGTCGGCGACGAGGGCATGGTCGGGCTCCCCGTCTTCCTCGGCGTCGGCATCCCGACGGAGCGGTCGGTCTGCCAGGTCGCCGGGTGGGGCCTGCGGATGGACGCGGACCGCTTCCGTGACGCGCTCGCCGTCGTCGACGGCGTGCTCCAGCAGACCATGCAGCGCTACACCCAGACGATGTTCACCCAGCTCGCGCGGAACGCCGCCTGCAACCGCAGCCACCGCACCCGCGAGCGGTGCGCCCGCTGGCTGCTGATGACGGCCGACCGGATGCACAGCAACCAGTTCGAGCTCACGCAGAAGTTCCTCGCGCAGATGCTCGCGGTGCGCCGCTCCTCGGTCAGCGAGGTCGCCGGCGCCCTGGCCGACGAGGGCTGCATCAGCTACCGCCGCGGCGTGATCACCGTGCTGGACCGCGAGCGGCTGGAGTCCCGCGCGTGCGGCTGCTACCGCACGCTCCGCGAGGTCGTCGACACCGAGTTCCCGCCCGGCCCCGGGCGCGGCCGCTGATCCCGGGCAGAGCCATGGGACCCGGGCGAGGCCGTCGGCCCCGAGCGGGGCCGCTGATTCCCGGCGCGGCCGCTGGTCCGCACGGCGGCCCCGGCGGACGCCGGCCCCCCCCGCACCATCGGCAAGTACCCCTGCCGGACGGGCTGGCGGGGCGTGTCTGCGGCGCTACGCTCCCAGCGACGGGGGACGGACCGGGCGGATACCAGGGGGGTATCTGATGGCATCCCGTGAGATGAACGAAGCGGCGCTGGACGGTCTGCGGGCCGGGTTCGCGGGTGAGGTGATCACGCCGGGGGATCCGGCGTACGACGCCGCGCGGGGCGTGTTCAACGCGATGATCGACCGGCGGCCCGCGGTCATCGCCGGGTGTGCCGGCGTCGAGGACGTCGTCCGGGCCGTGCGCTTCGCGCGTGAGCAGGGCCTGGAGATCACGGTGCGCGGCGGCGGCCACGGCGTCGCCGGCAAGGCGGTCAACGACGGCGGCCTCGTCGTCGACCTGCGGCGGATGAACGGCGCGGTGGCCGACCCCGGGAGCCGCACGGTACGCGTCGGCGGCGGCGCGACGATGGCGGACCTGGACCGGGCGGCCGCCGCGTACGGCCTGGCGACGACCGGCGGGCGGGTGTCCACCACCGGCGTCGGCGGCTACACGCTCGGCGGCGGTTCCGGCTGGCTGGAGCGGAAGTACGGCCTGACCTGCGACAACCTCCAGGAGGTCGAGCTGGTGACGGCGGCCGGTGAGGTCGTGCGGGCCGACGAGAAGGAGCACCCCGAGCTGTTCTGGGCGCTGCACGGGGGCGGCGGCAACTTCGGCGTCGCCACCTCGTTCACGCTGCGGCTGCACGAGCTGCCCGCGTTCAGCTTCGCGCTGCTGCTGTGGCGCCCGGAGGCCGGGCCCGAGGTCATGCGCGCCTACCGCGACTTCATGGCGACGGCGCCGGACGAGGTCGGCGGCGGGCTGCTGTATCTCACCGGCCCCGACGAGCCCTTCGTGCCGGACCGTCTGACGGGGCGTCTGACGTGCGCGTGCCTGCTCACGTACGCCGGGCCACTGGCGGAGGCCCGGGAGGTCATCGCGCCGATGCTGGACCTGAAGCACGAGGGCGAGCTGATCGCGGACATGCCGTACGCCGAGTTCCAGTGCCTGCTCGACGATCCGCCCGGCTACCGGAACTACTGGTCGGCCGAGTACCTGGCCGAGCTGCCGGGACCGGCCGTCGACGCCTTCTGCGCGCGCGCCGGCGACATGGTCGTGCCCTCGCCGTCCCAGCACCTGCTGCTGCCGCAGGGCGGCGCGGTCGCGCGGGGCGACGCCGGCTACCCGGTGCCCTGGCGGACGGCGCCGTGGGCGGTGCACCCGCTGGGCCTGTGGGAGGACCCCGCCGACGACGAGCGCGCCCGGCGCTGGGCACGCGGCCTGCGCGACGACGTACGGCCGTGGTCGACGGGGGCGGTGTACCTCAACTTCATCGGGGACGAGGGCGGCGAGCGCGTGGTCGCCGGGGTCGGCGCGGACAACCACGAGCGGCTCGCGGCGGTGAAGGCGCAGTACGACCCGGACCAGGTCTTCCGCCCCAGCCACACGATCCGCCCCGGCCGGCTCGGCTAGCCGAGCCGGCCGGCGCAGCGGCCGTGTGCCGCCCCATCTGTCGGTTATGCAGCCGTGGTGACTTCCTGCGCCGGAGCCGTGACGCGAGGGGCGGGCGTGGCATGCGGAGGGCGTACGGGACGGAAGTGATCGGCAAGGGAGCAAGTGGCCGGAATTGGCGGCTTCCCCGTCGATCGTGAGTTCTATGGTGAGCCCCAGTGGCCCCGGACCCCGGTCACCTGCCGTTTCGCGCTTCCGGCGCGCACGGCAGACCGGCAGAGAAGTCCGCTTCCGAAGGAGAGCAGGGTCCGGCCATGGAGCAGAGTACGGCCGTCTCCCCGATGTCCCCGGTCGCCGGCCGCGCCCCCGCGTTCCGCTGGGCGCTCAGCGCGCGGCGGCGGCCCGGAAGTGACAAGGAGGCCACCGTCCTTGCCGGTGCGGTGCTGGACGCGCTCGGCGCCGCGGGGGAGGGGGCCGCGTCCGTGGTCGCGGACCTGGCCAGGGCGACGGCCTACGTGCTGGCGCACGGCAGCGCCGACGGGTACCGCCTCACCATCGAGGTCGACGGCGGGCAGTGCGCGGTACGGGTGGACGACCGGGACGCCGACGGCCGGGACGCGTGCCGGGCGGCCGAGGAGCCGGCCGGCGAGGAGCCCGTCCCGGCCCCCGGGGACGCGGGCGCCGGCGGACGGCTGCGGGTGCAGCGCCGTACGGACGGCACGCTCGCCGTGACCTTTCGCCGCCCCTTCCCGGTGGTCGGCGAGCTGGCGTCGGCGGCGGCTCCCGACCGCACGGCGGCCGCTCCCGAGCGCGCGGGGGCCGGGCCGGAGCCGGACGGTGCGGGGTCCGTCGTCCCGCTGCCCGTCGCGGCGCGCGGCATGGCGGCGGAGCCGGTCGTCAGGGACCTGGTCGCGGAGGGCTGAAACCCGCGGCGACACGGCCGCGGAATGCTTGACCGGTCGCCGTCACCCCCTATTCTTTTCCGCGGCGGAAATCTCTTGCATAAATGCAGAGTTCCGGAGTTCCCGTGGAATTATCCGAGGTCATTCGGTCACCGCGGGCCTTTGGGGTGCCGTCAAGCTGCCTGGCGAAAATTCACCCGACAGAGGCGTTCTTTCCCGGCTGATCGATTCTGCTTCGCGTTGCCCGGTTACGGTGCCTGTGCATCCCAGACCCTGGTGCGCATCGGCCCATCGCCGTGTTCGATACGGCCTTAAGCACAACTGGGGGTGACGTGGGGGGAAGCGACGCCGACGTGCAGGTAACCGTTCGCCAGGGTGGCGACACGGTCGTCCTGGCGCTCAATGGCGAACTCGACCTGGCCATGGCACTACGCATCGAAACCGACCTCCTGCTGGCACTGAACGTGCTGTATGCGCTGCGCCGGACCGTGGTGATTCCCGCGCCCCGGCCGCGTACGGCGCCGAGAGGGATTCCGAAGACCGTCCCGGTGGTGAACGCACTGCCCGAGGTGCGCCCCGGAGCGCCGGCCGAAGTGGTGCCGCTGCCGACGGCGTATCCCGCGGCGTTTTCCGGAGCCGCCTCGGCCGAGCGGCCGGACGAGCTGCCCGACGGGCTGCTGGGGTCCGGGACCGGCGGCGGGACGGCCGCCGTGCCGCACGAGAAGACCATGCTGATCGATCTGCGCCACGTCACGTTCATGGACTGCAGCGGCCTGGACCTGCTCTGCCGGCTGCGGGACAAGGTGGCGGCGCGAGGCGGCCGCCTGGTGCTGCTGAACCTCCGGCCCGTCGTGATCCGGCTGCTCAAACTGGCCGCGCTCAGCGAGCCGTTCGAGCTGGCCGGGCTGGTGGACGACGCGTCCTCCGGCTACTGACACTGGCATCCGGTACGCCGGCACCCGGCACGCCGGAATCCGGACCGCCGGCACCCGGTACGCCGGTCGGCGCGTCCTCCGGCTAGTGACGCCGGTGACGCCGGTACCCCGTACGCCGGTCCCCGCGGACGCGCCACCCGCCCGCGGGGACCGGAGGCTCCGGCACCGGCACCCGTGCCGGCCCGCCCTGTCAGTACGCGGCGGTCCGCAGGAATTCGGCCAGTTCGCGGTCGAACTCCGCGGCGTTCTCCAAATTCACCATGTGGCCGGCGGCGGGGATGCGGGCCCGCCGGGCACCCGGCACCGCGAGTGCCACGGCATGCGCGTTGGCCGAGATGTCGGTGCTGTCCAGGTCGCCGTCCATCACGAGGGTCGGCACCCGGATCTCCGCCAGCCGGTCGGCAGCGCCGACCTCGAACGCCGCGCCGCGCCCCATCCCCTCGGCGTGCGCGGTCACGGTGGCCAGCGCCGTCGCCCGGATCCGTTCCCGCAGGGCCGGGTCGACCGCGGCCGGGTCGCGGTGCGGCCCGTCCACCCACATCCGCAGGAAGTGCTCGATGAAGAGCTTCACGCCGCCCGGCAGGCTCACCGCCGCCACCTGCTCCCGGATGTGCTCCAGCAGGAACGGGTCGGAGAACGACCGGCCGCTGATGCCGGGCGCGGCCAGGACGAGCGCGGCCACGGCGTCCGGGTACGCCAGTGCGCAGTCCAGCGCGACGCGCGCGCCGTGCGAGTGGCCGATCAACGTCGCGCGGGCGACGCCGAGATGGGCGAGCAGCGCCCGGAGGTCCTCGTGGTGCGCGTACTCCCCGTCGACCAGCGAGGAGCGGCCGTGGCCCCGCGCGTCGTACCGGACCACCCGGTAGCCCGCGCGCGCCAGCCAGTGGAACTGCTCGTCCCACATGGTCAGATCGAGCATGCCCTCGTGCAGCAGTACCAGTACCGGGCCCGAGCCGGCCGCCTCGTAGTACAGCTCGCCGCCCGCCACGGGCGCGGTGCCGGTCTCGACGCCCGGGTCCGTGCCGGCCGGTTCCGGCGCTGCGGCTCCGAAGTCTGCGGGCATCCTCATATCGCTGCTCATGGTGCCATGATCACATTTTTGCCGTGGACAGGGGAAGGGTGGGGTAGATCGGGCGGAGTCGGTCACTTCGCTGCCCGTCGCCGGTGGTGTGCCGATGGAGCCGTACCGCCGACAGGCCGGCCGCGGTGAGCAGCAGCAGGTTGCGTGCCGCGAGGTTGGCGAGGGCCAACCAGTCGGCGTCGTCCCGCAGTTCGCGGTAGAGGAGCGGGAAGTCCAGCGTCGTGCACACACAGGCGGCCAGCAGTAGCCAGGCGACCGGCCGTTGCGTGGTGTCCGGGTGCAGCAGGCAGACGGCCGTCAGCCCGACCAGCCAGATCATGTACTGCGGGCTGATCACCCGGCTGGTGACCACGAAGAGGAGCGTCGCGGTGAGCGCCGCGTCCGGCAGCACCCACGGGGCGCCGTCCGCCGTCCGCCGGTGCCGCCACCACAGCAGCCACGCCAGGCTCAGTACGGTCAGCGCCTGCATGGCGACGGTGACTTCGGGGACGTACGGGCCGACGAACTCGTGGGAGCCGTCCTTGGCGGCCCAGGTGCCGCGCCAGCCGAAGTGCCGGGCGACGTGGAAGGGCAGGGCTCCGACCGACTCGATCTGGATGCCGCGCGCGGTCTGCGCCGACAGGAACGCGAAGGCGTGCGGCATCGCCAGGGTGGAGGCTACGGCGAGCAGGGCCGCGCCGGCGGCGGCCGTCACCCAGGCGGTACGGGTGCGGCGGCCCCGCCGCGTACCGAGGAGCAGCAGCACGGGCCACACCTTGATCAGGGCGCCGAGCGCGGTCAGCGCCCCGAACGCGCGGTCCGCCCAGGCGCGCGCGGAGGGCCGGGACGACGCGATCACCAGCGCGGCCATGGCGACCGCGGTGACGTGCAGGTCGAAGCGGTTCCATGGCACGGTGCCGAGCAGTGCCGTGCCCGCGGTCCACATCCAGGGCCCGGCGAACGGGGTGGCCGACGCCCGGCCGGAACCGCGTCCGGCGAGCCGCCCGGCGGGCGCCGGGCCGGACCCGCGCCCGCGGCGTACGGCGGTGCGCAGCAGCAGCGCGAAGGCCGCCGCGTCGCACAGGGCCGCGCCGAGGACGAAGGCGTGCCCGTAGTCGAGGCGGGGCGCGAGGGCGGGGGAGAGCAGGGGGAGGGCGGCGCCCGGCGGGTACTGCCAGCTGACGTCGTGTGCCGGGAAGGTGCCGGAGGTCAGCACCGCGTACCAGGAGCGGTAGACGCGGTCCACGGACGGGTCGAGGCCGCCGTCGCCGCGGAACGGGCCGAGCTTCAGCGCGGCGGGCACGAGCCACAGGCGGGTGAGCACCCAGGCGCAGAGCACGGCGGCCAGCGGGCCCCGGTTTCCCCTCACCGGCTTTCCCTCATTCGGTCGGCTCCCTCTCCTCGACGCGGTCGGCGGCAGCCCCGCAAAGAGCTATGCCTGATGCGTATACGCGATGTGTATACGTGGAGTGTAGAGTGCCGCGCATGTCCGCTGATCTCGCCCCGATACCGACCCGCCCGGCCCGCGCCACGGCCCCCGCCGACCACTCACCGGCGCGGCAGGCGCAGCGGCCGAGGCAGCGCCCGGCGGCCTCGGCGGGCAGCGGTTCCGCGGTCAGGGCGGCGCTGGTCCCCCTGCTCCCCGCGCTGCTCGCGCTCGCGCTGGGCTGCTGGGGCCTCACCCGCGAGCACAGCATGTGGCGGGACGAGGCGGCGACCTGGCAGGCGGCCCGGCGCTCGGTGCCCGGGATCTGGCACCTGCTGGGCCACGTCGACGTCGTGCACGGCCTCTACTACCTGCTGATGCACGGCGTCTTCGCGCTGGGCGGCCCCGGCCTGGTGGCCCTGCGGCTGCCGTCGGTCCTGGCCGTGGCGGTCGCGGCGGCGGCGACGGCGGCCACCGGACGGCGGCTGGCCGGACCGTGGACCGGGCTCGCCGCCGGCCTCGTCCTCGCGCTGGTCCCCAACATCCAGCACTACGCGCAGGAGGGCCGCGCCTACGCCCTGGTGACCGCCGCGGTCGCGGTCGCCACCTGGTGCCTGGCCGGCGGCGCGGGCGCGGTCCGGGAGGCGGCGCTGACGGGTCGGCGCCCCCGCGGCCGGGGCTGGTGGGCCGGGTACGCCGCCGCCATGCTCGGCGCCGCCCTGCTGAACTGGTTCTCGCTGGCGGCGCTCGCCGGGCACGCGGTGACCGTGCTGCTCGCCCGCCGCCGCGGCCTGCGCGGCGTCCTCGCGCGCTGGTCCGCCGCCGCCGCGCTCGCGGTGGCCGGGGCGCTGCCCCTGGTGCTGGCCAGCCGCTCACAGGCCCAGCAGGTCTCCTGGATCAAGCCGGTCGCCTGGACCACGCTCCTCGGCATCGCCGCACTGGTGGCCGTCGGCTTCGTGTGCGCGCGGGTGCCGTACGGGCGCGGCCACGGAAGCCCGGTGGGGTACGGGGAACGGCACGCGGGCGCGCCCGGGAAGCGGCCGGCCGCGCTGTCCGTCGCGTCGGCCGGGCTGCCGCTGCTCGTCGCGCCGCAGGCCACCCTGCTGCTCGCCTCCCTGGTACGGCCGCTCTACCTGGACCGCTATGTGCTCTTCACCAACATCGGGTTCGCGCTGCCGGCCGGCCTGGCCGTCGCGACGGCCGTACGGGCCGCCGCCGCGCGCCGGCCCCGGCTGCGCGCCGGGGCGCTGCTGGCCGGGGTGACGGCCCTCGGGTTCGTGGCGCTGCTGCCGGTGGAGACGGGGCTGCGGACGGCGCAGAGCCGGGCGGACGACGTCCTGCGGCCTGCCGGGGCGGTCGCCGCGCGGGCGCACGCCGGGGACGGGGTGCTCTTCGTGCCGGCGGCCCGGCGCGACACGAAGCTGGTGAGCCCGGCCGCCTTCGAAGGGCTCGACGACCTCGCGCTGCGGGAGGGGCCGGTGGCCGGCGGCACGCTCAAGGGCGTCGAGCACACGCCCGCACGCATCAGGGCCGGGATGCGCGCGCACCGCCGGCTCGTGGTGGTCACGGATGCCGCGCCGCCCGCTTCCCGGCCGGTGCCGGCGCGCGAGGCGATGAAGAAGCGGGTGCTGGCGGCGGACTTCACCCGCGTCAGCAGCACCGAGACCCGCGGCCGCCGCATCGAGGTCTGGGTACGGCAGCACTCCTGAGGCGCGCGGGGCCACTCGTGAGGAGTGCGGCAGCGGCTCTCGGGGAGTACGGCAGACACCCCTGAGGCGTACGGCGCAACCGGCGAGGCCCGT
>NZ_PQSQ01000116.1 GCF_002920575.1 Streptomyces sp. Ru73
TCCCAGCTGCCCCGGCCGGGCCTCTCCGGGGCCGGCATCTCGGAGATCGCCATCCCCGGTGTACGCGTCACCCGGCTCCTCCAGGTGCCGGCGGACTCGGAGTACACGGACGCGCCGGCCACCACGTACGCGCTGCACCGGGGCAGCGACCCCGGCGGCCTGTCCCCGGTGTCCGCCGAGACCGGGCTGCACCGCCAGTTCCGCACCGGGGCCGACGGCGCCTACACGGTGTCCGCCGAGGCGCTGGCCGTACCGGGGCGTGCCCTGGATGCGCTGCTCATGAAGGTGGCGCCCGAACAGCGCGACCGGATCACCGTCACCGCCGACTCCACCAGCCGCACCGGACAGTCCCTCAGCCCGCGCAACCTCGTGGACGGCGATCTGACCACCGCCTGGGTCGCCGGGGACAAGCCCACCGTGCACCTGCGCTGGCCCGGCAAGAAGAAGATCGACACGATCGTGCTGCCCGCGGCGGGCGGCATCTCCACCCGCCCCGAACAGATCCTGATCAACTCGCCCTACGGAGCGGCGACCGCCGGCGTCGACGAGAACGGCATGGCCCGCTTCGATCCGATCACCACCGACCGTCTCGACATCACCGTCTCCCGGGTCAAGCCGCTGACCATCCACAACCCGGTGGCGGGCCGCCCGCTCCAGCTCCCGGTCGGCCTCAGTGAGGTCTACATCCCGGCCCTGAAGAAGTACCGCACCCCGCCGCCCAAGAAGCACGCGCGCTTCTCCCTGCCCTGCGGCAAGGGCCCCGAACTCACCGTGGACGGCGTCCCGTACGCCACGAAGGCCGCGGGGGAAGTCCGCGATCTCGTGCAGCGCCGCCCCGTCAAGGTCGAGCTGTGCCGCTCCAAGGGCGGCCGGATCGCGCTGCCTTCGGGGCGGCACCGGGTGGAGGCCGGTGACCGCGGGCCGCTCGCGCTCACCGACGTCACGCTCCGGCGCGGCACCCCGGCGCCGACGGCCGCCGCCCCGCGCCGGGTCATCGCCGGTGCCGGCTGGTCGGGCGACAGCCGCGACGCGTACATCGGCCCCGGGCGCGCGGTGTACCTGCAGACGTACGAGAACGCCAACGACGGCTGGCACGCGACCCTGAACGGCCGCGAGCTGACCCCGCTGCGGGTGGACGGCTGGCAGCAGGCGTTCCTGGTGCCGGCCGGCGGAGGCGGCACGGTGCACCTGTACTACGCGCCGGCCGCGCAATACCGGACGGCGCTGGTCGCCGGTGGCCTCGGTGTCCTGCTGGTCGCGGCATGCGCCCTGATACGGCGGCGGCAGCGCCCGACAGAGGCACTGCTGCCGCCGCCCGCGCCCTCGTGGGTGCTCGGCGTGCTCGCGCTCAGCGCCGTACTGGCGCTGGTGGCCGGGCCGTTCGCGGCGGTCGTGCCGGTGCTCGCGCTGCTCGCCCGCGCCCGTCCCGTACTGCTCGCGCCGCTGGCCTTCCTGGCGATGGCGGCGGCCGGCGTCGTCGCGTCCTTCGCGCCCGGTCTCCCGGCCGCGCTCGGCCGCGGCCCGTTCAGTGCCCCGGCCCAGGCCCTCGCGCTGCTCGCGCTGGCCGCTGCGCTGGTGACGGTACCGCCGGGCCGGCTGTGGCCCGCGGCGCTGACACCGGGCCGCCGGAAGCGGCGGGCCCCCGCGGCGGGCGCTGCCGAGGAAGGCCCCACCGAGCAGCTCCCGGCCGGCGAGGGGACAGCGGTGGCCGGGGAAGAGGCCACGAAGCCGCTGCCGGCCGTCGAGGGCGAGGAGGAGCCGTCGCCGCCCGGCGGTGCGGCCCCGCCCGGTTCCGAGGACGACACGGCCGTCCTGCCGCCCGTCCCGGCCAAGGAGCCGTCGGCCGAAGAGCCCTCGGCCGGGAAACCGTCCGCGGACGAACCCACCGGCGAGGAACGCGCCACCGAGGAGCAGCGCCAACGGCCCCCGCTGCCGCGCCGCCGGAAGAAGCGCACGAGCGAACCTCCCGAGGGAGAGGAGCCCACGCCGTGACCGCGCCTCCTCCGGTCCACGCACCGGGGCCCACCGCGCACGCCGCCCGGCCGGTCCCCTTCCCCCTCGTGGACGAGGTCGCGCGGCACTGCGCCCAGGAGGCCGAGCCGGAGACCGTACACGTGGAGGTGCATCTGCCGGGACCTGTGGACGACGCGCGCCTGCGGGCCGCCTTCGGGCAGGCGCTGGCGCGGCACCCGAGGGCACTGTTGCGGCAGGCTCCCGTGCGCTGGTGGCACCGGCACTACATGTGGCAGCCGGCCGCCGCGCCGGAAGGGGACCCCGTGTCCTTTCCCGAGCCGGGCCCCGAGGCACTGCGCCGCGCCCGGGAGCGGGCACTCGCCCAGTGCCCGCCCTTGGACGCCGCGCCGCCCGTGCGGCTGGAGGTGATCCCTCAGGAGGCGCGAGGCACCGTGCTGCTCCTCACCGTGCCGCACACCGCGCTGGACGCCCCGTCCTGCCTGCGCCTGCTGGCGACCACCGCCGAACTGTACGGCGGCGCCGCCAACTCCCCCGCGCCGCCGCCCGTACGCGCCCCCGAGGCAGCCGTACGGGGCACTCGGCGCGGGACCGCGGCGCCGCGCGGCGGATGGCGCCGTCCGGCCCGCGTGGCCGCCGACCGCGGCCGCACCGCGCCCGGCAACGGCATGCTCCTCACCGAACTGCCCGTACCGGACCGGCCGCCGCGCGCTCAGGGGGCGCGGCCCCCGCACACCGTCAACGACCAGCTCCTGGTGGCCGCCTGCCTGGCGGTGACGCGCTGGAACCGGCTGCACGGTGCGCGCGCCGCGCCCGTGGTCCTGACGATGCCCGTAGACGACCGGCCGCGCGGTACCGGTATGCCGCTCGGCAACGGGACACGGCTGGCCACGGTGGCCTTCGGACCAGCGGACCTGCGGGACACGAGACTGCCGGGTGGCTCCTGGCCGCCGGACCCGGTGGTGGTCGCCCGGCTGCTGCACCGGACGGCGGCCCGCACCGGCGCTCTGAAGGCGGCCTCGGGACCCCAACTGGGGCGCGCAGGGGCTCTCCTGACCGTGCCGGTGCTGCCGGTCGGAGTACGGGCCGCCCTGACCCGCGGCGCGCGGGCCGTGGCCGCGCCCTGGACCTCCACGGCCCTGCTGTCCAACATCGGCCGGCTGCCCTATCCGTTCGACTTCGGCACCGGGAGCGGCCGGGCCACCCGGGTGTGGTTCTCCGCACCGGCCCGTATGCCACGCGGGCTGTCCCTCAGCACGCTCTCGGCCGGCGGCCGGATACAACTGGCGCTGCGCTGGTCCCGGGCGCTGCTCGACGACGCGGCGGGGGCCGCGCTCTGCACGCTCTTCGAAGAAGCTCTCGCGGCGACCTCCTGGAGGGGCGCATGACGACGACCGGTGCGCGGCACGGCCCCGGTGGCCTGCGCGACTTCTACGAGAACCCGTTGGTGCCCGTCGCCTCGGGGGCCGAGCGGGGGCGGCGGCAGGCGGTGATGCTGGCCCGCGCGCTCGGCCCCGCCGGGCCCGGCCGGGACCCGGCCGTCGTCCTGGACGTCGGCTGCGGGGACGGCACCGCCGCGGCCACCGCCCTGCCGTACCTCGCCGGCCACCGCCTCATCGGCGTCGACTGGTCGCAGGACGCGCTGCGCCGTGCGGCGGACCGCATCCCGCACGTGGTGCGCGGCGAACTGACCGGCCCCGGGCTCCCGTTCGCCGATGGAGCGGCCGACGCGGTGCTGTTCAGCGAGGTCGTCGAGCACCTGGTGGACCCCGACGCGGCCCTGGACGAACTGCGGCGCGTCCTGCGCCCGGGCGGCCATCTGCTGCTCTCCACGCCCAACCTCGCCGCCTGGTACAACCGCGGCCTCCTGCTGGCCGGTGTGCAGCCGGTGTTCTCGGAGGTGAGCCTGCGCGGCATTCATGGCCGTCCCGGCAGCCAGGTCGTCGGCCACCTGCGGCTGTACACGGCCCGTGCGCTGCGCGGCTTCCTGACCGCTGCCGGGTTCGAGGTCGTACGGATGGCGGGCGCGCCGTACCACGATGTGCCGCGTCCGCTGCGCCCGTTGGACCGGGCGGCCTGCCGGGTGCCGTCGCTGGCGTCGATCCTGCTGGTGCACGCCCGCCGGGCGGAGCGGTGACCGTGGCGGGGTGGGGCGTGGCGGCGGCGCTGCTGGCGAACGTCCTGTACAGCTGCGGCTTCGTCCTGGAGAAGCGGGCGCTGGGCCGGCTGCCCCCGTTGCGCGTCCGGCGGCCGGTCCGGGTCGTGCGGCGGCTGCTCGGCAGTCCGCTCTGGCTGGCCGGCTCGCTGGCGCTGGCGGCCGGGTTCGCGGCGCAGCTGGTGGTCTACCGCACGCTGCCCGTGGCGGCCGCCCAGGGCCTGTTCGCGGCCGGTCTGGTGCTGGTCCTGCTGCTGTCCTCGGTGGCGCTCGGGGAGCGGACGACGGGCCGCGAGCGGCTGGCGACGGTGGCGGTGGCGGCCGCGCTGGTGATGGTGGCCGTCTCGCTGCGCGGCCCGGACGCGGCGGAGGTGGGCCGTACGGCGCGGACCGGCACGCTGCTGGCCTGCGCGCTGCCCGCACTCGTCGCGGGGCCGTGGCTGTACGCGGCGGCCGGGCGCCGGGCCCGGCGGCGCCACAGGGCGGCGGGTTCTGGCGTGTCCTACGGGGTGGCGATCGGGCTGCTGTACGGGGTGAGTTCGCTGGCCATCAAGGGGCTGGCCGGGCTGCCGGAGGCCGCGGGCGCGTTCGCCACCGGAGGGGGCCGGCCGCCGGACCTCCATGCGCTGCTCGCCGCCTTCCCCGCCCTGTGGGCCACGCCGTACCCGTATCTGCTGCTGTGCACGGGTGCGGCGGGTCTCGTGCTGTCGCAGGCGGCGCTGCAGCGCTGCCGGGCGTCCCTGCTCGTCCCCGTGTGCACGGCCGTGAGCGGGGTCTTCGCCGTCGTGTGCGGCACGGTCGCGTTCGGCGAGCCGCTGCCCGGCGATCCGGTGCGGCTGGTGCTGCGGCTGGGCGGTACGGCGCTGGCGCTGGGCGCCCTGCTCGCCATGGACCGGGGCGCGCCGCCGGCTACGCCCGCGCCCGCGCCGTCCGCACCGGCGCCCGCTGTGGTGTCCGGGCGTACCGTCTCCGTCACCCGCCGGCGTACGGCCGATGCCGTCCCGCCACCGGACTCGTACTAGGGAGCTGACGCATGAAGCCGGACGACCCGCTGCTGCGGATACTCGCCTGCCCCCTCGACAAGGGGCCGCTGACCCTCATCACCGCGGACGACGCGCTCTACAACCCCCGGCTGCGACGCCGCTACCCCATCGTGGACGGCATACCGCAGTTACTGCCCTCCTCGGGCGAGCAGGTCTCCCCCGAAGAGCACGAGCAACTGCTGGCCCGTATGGTCACGGCCGGCGGCGCCTCCGGTGCGGCGGGCTCCCCCGAAGGCGAGGGCCGGCCGTGACGCTCGCCGCCCGGCTCGCCCCGCACCTGCCGCCCCGGCTGGTCTCCGCCGCCGCGACGCTGCTCTACCCGCGCTTCGAACCCGAGCTGCGGCGGCTCTCCGACTTCTGCCGCCCCGGGGGCACGGCCGTGGACGTCGGCGGCTGGTACGGGCCGTGGGCACGGCACCTGGCGCGCCGCGCCGACCGGGTCGTCACCCTGGAGCCGGTGCCGCACCTGGCGCGGCTGCTGATGGCCGTGGCGCCCGACAACGTCGAGGTGGTGACGGCCGCGGCCGGCGACCGTTCGGGGACCGCGACGCTGTGGCTGCCCCCGGGGGGACGCGGCGACCGCGGCGTCTCCTCCCTGGTCCGGCGCCGGCTGCATCGCAGCGCCCTGGAGGTCCGCTGCGTGGCGCTGGACGAGCTGGAGCTGACCGACGTCACGCTCATCAAGATCGACGTGGACGGCGGCGAACCGGCCGTGCTGCGCGGCGCCGAGCGCACCGTCGAGCGGGACCGCCCGGCGCTCTTCGTGGAGCTGGAGACGCGCATCCAGCCGCTCGGGCCGGTCCTGGAGTGGATCACGGAGCGCGACTACCGGGGCTGGGTGCTGCCCGGCGACCGCTGGCTGCCGCTGGCCGCCTTCGACCTTCCGGGGCACCAGGCCCGCACGTCCTACGTGGCGGAGCACGGGCTGGTGCGCCGCACGCTCGTACCGCACCGCAGGTACGTCAACTCCGTGCTCTTCCTGCCGCGCGGCCACGGGCCCGGCGACCCCGCGTACCGTACGAACCCCGCCGCCACCCGCGCCGTACTGCGCGACGATGTGCGGCATGAGCCCTACGGATGACCCCGGTCCCGATGTCCCCGGCCCCGACGTTCCCGGCACGGAGGGGCCCGGGGCGGACGCTGACGGCCCCGGCGGACCCCGGACGTCCCCCGCGCCGCGGAGCCGGCTGCGCGAGCCCGAGCGGCCTCCCCAGGGGCCGCTGGGCGTGCCGGGCCGGCTCGGCTTCCAGCTCGTCCTGCTGCGCCGGATGGCCGACCACCAGCCGGGGCTGGTGGAGGACGCGCTGCGCACGCTGGGTGCGACCCGACCCGAGATGCGCGAGGCCAACCGCCGCTGGCAGGCGATGAGCCGCTCCCCGAAGTCGCGCGGCACGCTCCAGCGGTACCGCTCGGTCCTCGGTCCCCCGGAGACCGACACCGAGCGCCGGGTCGGCGACCTGGCCTGCCGGGCGCTGACCTGGCCGGTGCCGCTCTGGCCCGAGCTGCGCTTCGAGGTGCTGACCGCGCCCGGAGGCGCCGTGTGGAACGAGTGGCTGGTGCGCGCCCCGGGTGCGCCGGGCCCCGTACTCCGAACGGCCGAGGACCTGGAGCCGTGGTGCTGCACCGTCGATGAGGTCGCACGCGCGTTCCCGCCGGCGCGTCCGATGGAGGGCTCGGCACCCACCCGGTGGCGGCTCGGATTCGCTGCTCCGGGCCCGTCCGGGCGCCCCGTACGGCTGATCGCGGAGTTCACCTGGGGCCTGCTGCAGCGCCTCGTGGAATAGGCCCGTGGCGGGCCCGCGGGTCCCTCACACGGCCCCGCTCAGCGGGCAGCCGGGCGCGTACGGCAGAAGGATGACGGTCGAGAGGTGTGCTGCCGCTCCTGCCCCAACCGGCCCACCCGCGGAGGAACCCCATGACCACCAGCGTTGCGCAGCTGCGTCGTTGCTCGGTCGCCGTCGACCTCGGCGCGGCGCGCACCCGGGTGTACGTGAAGAACCACGGCCTGATCGTCGACGAACCGACCGTCACGGCCGTCAACAGCCGCACCGGCGCGCTCATAGCCGTCGGCGCCCGCGCCGAGTACATGTCGGGCCGCACCCCGGACCACATCCGGGTGGTCCGGCCGGTCTCCCACGGCACGATCGTGGACATCGAGATGGCCCAGCGGCTGCTGCGGCAGCTCGTGGGCGACAAACTGCGCCGCGCGTGGCGGCGCAAACCCACCATGCGGGCAGCGGTCTGCCTGCCCTCCGGGAGCGAGCCGCTGACCCAGCGGGCCGCCGTGGAGACGCTCACCGGGATCGGCGCCCGGCGGGTGGAACTGGTCGACACGATGGTGGCGGCGGCCGTGGGCTGCGGCCTGCCGGTCGAGCAGCCGGAGGCCACGATGATCGTGGTCTGCGGGGCCGGGACGACGCAGGTGGCGGTCCTGTCCCTGGGCTCCATCGTGGCCTCGGAGACCGTGCCCGTAGGCGGCGACGCCATCGACCACGCCGTCGTCCAGCATCTGCGGCTGCACCACGAGGTGATGGTCGCCAGTCAGAACGTCCGTCCGCTGCACCTGATGCTCGCCGGCACCGGCGACTCCGGGCCCGGCCACACGGAGGTGCACGGCCGGGACGTGGTGAGCGGCGAGGCCCGCTGCGTCCGGGTGGAGCCCGACCGGGTGCGCCGCGCCATCTCCGCCCGGCTCACGGGCATCCTCGACGCCATCAGCGACGTACTGCGGCGCTGCCCGCCCGACCTGGTCGCCGACCTCGCCGAGCGCGGCATCATGCTGGCCGGCGGCAGCGCGCTGGTACCGGGCCTGGAGCCGATGATCCGGCAGGGCACGCTGATGCCCGTACAGGTCGCCGAGCGCCCGGACACCTGTGCCGTACAGGGCCTGGCCGCGATGATCGAGGGCCATGTCTCCCCACTGGAGCTGGCCCCACTGACCCCCTGACACCGCGCTCCCATGAACACGGCGGAGCCCACGAGCCGGGCGGCTCGCGGGCTCCGTACGTATGACGCGGGCCGCGCGTGGATGAGGGGCTGCGCAGGACGCACCCGTATGTGACGCGCGCCCCGCACACAAGAAGCACAGCGCGGACGCACCCGTAGAGGCGGCGCGGCCTCGCCTCCGTACGGACGGCTGAGCACCGCCCGCGAGCGCCGCAGCGCGTCCGGACCGTCGTCTACGGCGTCCGCGTGTTCCAGGCCACCACCGCCGGGCGGTCGTGCTCCGTACCGAGTACGCCGACCGCGCCGGTCTCGAAGGTGAACAGCGCACCGGCCGACGCGGGCAGGCCGAGCCGCCGCGCCGTCAGCACCCGCAGGAAGTGCGCGTGCCCCACCAGCGCGACATCGCCGTCGCCGTCCGCCGCCAGCCGCGGTGCCAGCCGGGCCAGTACGCGGTCGGCACGGGCGCCCACCTCCTCGGGCGACTCGCCCGGATGCCCCTCGGGGCCCGGCGGGACGCCGTCGGTGAACAGGAACCACTCGGGGCGGGTGCGGTGGATGTCCACCGTGCAGACGCCTTCATAGGCGCCGTAGTCCCACTCCATGAGGTCGGGCTCGACCTCGAAACGGGTGAGACCGGCCAGCTCGGCGGTCCTGCGCGCCCGCGCCATGGGACTGACCAGCGTCAGCCCCACCTTCCGGCCGGCGAGCAGCGGGCCCAGTTCCCGGGCCTGCTCCTCACCTCGTCCGGTGAGGGGGAGGTCGGTCCAGCTGGTGTGCTGTCCCGAACGGCTCCACTCCGTCTCACCGTGCCGGATCAGCAGCAGCTCACTCACTGCCGCCCTGCTGCTCCTTCTGGGCCTCCTCGACGGAGGCGCGGACCTCGTCCATGTCCAGGTTGCGGGCCTGGCCGATGACGTCCTCCAGGGCCTCCTCGGGGAGCGCGCCGGGCTGCGAGAAGACCGCGATGTTCTCCCGGACGATCATCACCGTGGGGATCGACTGGATCTGGAAGGCCGCGGCCAGCTCCGGCTGCGCCTCGGTGTCGACCTTGGCGAAGACCAGGTCCTCGTGCTTGTCGGAGGACTTCTCGAAAACCGGCGAGAACTGCTTGCAAGGACCGCACCACTCGGCCCAGAAGTCGATGAGGACGAAGTCGTTCCCGGAGACGATCTCGTCGAAGTTTTCCTTGGTGAGCTCTACCGTGCTCATGTACTTTCCCTGCTTCCGGTCCGGTCGTCGGTGTACAGCCGCGTCAACGAGACGCGGAGAGGCATATTGCACCAGGTTGTACCGGATGTCCCACTCCGCGACCCGCGCCACGCGGCCGTCCGGCACCCCTGCCCACACAGCGCCGTCCTAGACATACGAATTCCCCCGAATCCGGTAAGCACCGGAATCCGGGCGCGCTGCCCCCTCCCGCACCGCCCCGCGGCGCCCGGCGGCGGGCACGGCGGTCAGGACTGCCGTGCCCGCAACCCGTCGAAAACCATGCTGGTCAGCGCGTCGGCCATCGCTTCCACGGTCAGTCCGCCGTCCGGGCGATACCACTCGATCAGGGAATTGACCGTGCCGAACAGCAGCCGGCTGGTCAGCCCCGGTTCGATGTCGCCGCGCAGCCCGCCCTCGGCCGCAGCGCGCCGTACCAGCTCCGCGACCCGGTGATCGAACTCACGCCGCCGCTCCAGGGCCCGCTGCTCCGCGTCGCTGTTCCCGTGCACGCGCAGCAGCAGCGTGACGTAGGGCAGCTCGGCGGCCAGCGTCTCGACGCTGCGCCGTACGGTGTGCTCCAGCCGGGCCGTGGCGTCCGCGTGCGCGCCGCACGGCTCGTCCAGCACCGCGAAGAGCGCGTCCAGCGCCCGGTTCACGGCCAGGTCGAGCAGCTCCTCCTTGCCGGACACATGGTGGTAGATCGAGGACTTGCTGATGCCCAGGCGGCGGGCCAGCTCCTCCATGCCGGTGCCGTCGTAGCCGCGCTCGTTGAACACCGCGACCGCGACCTCCACGAGGGAGTCGCGGTCGTAGGTGGTCCGGCCCTGCCGTGCCCCCGGCTTCCGGTCGGGTGGTCTGATCATGCCCTCACTCTGACACGGCGGGCGCCCGGCCCCGGGGCGGGCCGGCCGTTCCGGCTCGGCGCCCCGGGGGCTCAGCCCTTGTCCCGGAGGTCCCTGATGCGCTTGATCTTGCCGACCGAGCGCTCCAGCGTCTCGGGGTCGACGACGTCCACGCTCACCGTGACGCCCACGCCGTCCTTGACGTCCTTGGCGATCGCCGCGGCGGCCGCCGTGCGGGCCTCGGTGGCCGCGTCGGCGCGCGCCTCGACCCGTACGGTCAGGTGGTCCATCCGGCCGCGCCGGGAGAGCTCCAGCTGGAAGTGCGGGGCGACCGCGGGGGTGCGCAGCACGATCTCCTCGATCTGGGACGGGAAGAGGTTCACCCCGCGCAGGATGATCATGTCGTCGCAGCGCCCCGTCACCTTGGCCATCCGGCGGAAGTTCGGCCGGGCCGTGCCGGGCAGCAGCCGGGTCAGGTCGCGGGTGCGGTACCGGATGATCGGCAGCGCCTCCTTGGTCAGCGAGGTGAAGGTCAGCTCTCCCTCCTCACCCTCGGGCAGCACCTCGCCGGTGACCGGGTCGACGACCTCGGGGAAGAAGTGGTCCTCCCAGATGTGCAGCCCGTCCTTGGTGTCCACACACTCCTGGGCGACGCCGGGTCCGATGACCTCGGAGAGGCCGTAGATGTCCACCGCGTGGATGTCCATCCGCTCCTCGATCTCGCGGCGCATCTCCTCGGTCCAGGGCTCGGCCCCGAAGATGCCGATCTGCAGGGAGGACGTGCGCGGATCGATGCCCTGGCGCTCGAACTCGTCGAGGAGGGTGAGCATGTACGAGGGCGTGACCAGGATGATCTCGGGCCGGAAGTCCTGGATGATCTGCACCTGACGGGCGGTCATGCCACCGGAGGCGGGGATCACCGTGCAGCCCGCGCGCTCGGCGCCGTAGTGCGCGCCGAGGCCGCCGGTGAACAGCCCGTACCCGTAGGAGTTGTGCACCTTGTGGCCGGGCCGGCCGCCCGCGGCGCGGATGGAGCGGGCGAACACGTCGGCCCACATGTCCAGGTCGGCGTCGGTGTACCCGACGACGGTGGGGCGGCCCGTCGTACCACTGGAGGCGTGCAGTCGCCGGACGTCCGCCATGGGGACGGCGAACATCCCGAAGGGGTAGGTGTCGCGCAGGTCGGCCTTGGTGGTGAAGGGGAAGCGCGCGAGGTCGGCGAGGGTGCGGCAGTCCTCGGGGCGGACGCCGGCCGCGTCGAACTTCTTGCGGTACAGCTCCACGTTCTCGTAGGCGTGCCGCAGCGTGGCCCGGAGGTGCGCGAGCTGCTGCGCCCGGAGCTCGTCGAGGCTCATCCGCTCGCCCGCGTCCAGCAGTTCGGCGGGGAGCGGGGCGCCGGTCTTGCGCGCTCCGCCTGCCGCGGCCGTCAGGTTGCTGCCCATGCTGCTCATTCCTCCACACCTCGGATCACACGGCTTCGCCCCCGGAACTCCGCGATGACTTCCTCGCCCCGCCGGACCGTCACGTCGTATATCCCGCTGCGTCCGTACCGTGCCCGTTCCTCGGCCCTGGCGAGCAGGACGTCGCCCCGCCCGGCCGGCGCCACGAAGGTCACGTCGGCGCCGGCGGCCACGGTCACCGGGCCGTGGCTGTTGCAGGCGCAGGCGAAGGCGGTGTCGGCGAGCAGGAAGAGATAGCCGCCGTGAGCGATGCCGTGCCCGTTGACCATGGTCTCTCCCACGGTCATACGGAGCAGCGCCGAGCCCTCGCCGGCCTCCAGCAGTTCGATGCCGAGCCGCTGCGACGCCTGGTCCGCGGCGAACATCCGCTGAGCCGGTCCGGAGTTTTCCACAGGCACATCAACCACCCTTGCTGCCCGACCGAACATTCGGTTAGCGTGACGACGCGGTTAAACAATCAGCATCTGAAGTGCCTGTCAAGAGGTGGACTGCCTTGTCCGAGAGCGTCACTGACCGAGCCGACGACCTTTCCTCCGGTCGCGCCACTGACCGTCCCGACTTCTTCGCCCGCCACGCGGACCTGCTGCGGCAAGCCGTCGCAGCGGCCGGCGACCGCGACCACTGGTCGCCGCATCCGGAGTCGCCGAGCCCCAAGGTGTACGGCGAGGAGGCGGCACCCGCGGGCGAGGCCGCCTTCCGCGCCCACCTGGGCACGGCCTTCAAACTCCCCGGCCACCCGCAGAGCGGCACGGTCGCCGTCGCCGAACGCTCTCCGTACGGCCTCGCGCTCGACGTCGACTACCCGCGGGTCACGCCCGAGGAGGCGGTGGCGGCGGCGAAGGCGGCGGCCCCGGCCTGGCGCGCGGCCACGCCGGACGTTCGCGCGGGTGTAGCGGCCGAGATCCTCTCCCGGCTGAACGCGGCGAGCTTCGAGATCGCGCACGCGGTGCACCACACGACGGGCCAGCCCTTCGTGATGGCGTTCCAGGCGGGCGGGCCGCATGCCCAGGACCGCGGCCTGGAGGCGGTGGCGTACGCCTGGGCCGAGCAGAAGAAGCTGCCGGCCGTGACCCGCTGGACCAAGCCGCAGCGCAAGGGCGAGCCGCTGGTCATGGAGAAGACCTTCACCCCCGTGGGCCGCGGGGTGAACCTGCTGATCGCGTGCAACACCTTCCCCACGTGGAACGGCTACCCGGGCCTCTTCGCCGGCCTGGTCACGGGCAACCCCGTGATCGTCAAGCCGCACGCGGGCGCGGTCCTCCCGCTGGCCATCACGGTCCGCATCGCCCGCGAGGTGCTGGCCGAGGCCGGTTTCGACCCGGACGTGGTGCTGCTCGCCGCCGAGACCGCCGACCAGCGCACCGCCGCCGAGCTGGCGCTGCACCCGGACGTCCGGGTCGTGGACTTCACCGGCTCCAAGGAGTTCGGCAACTGGCTGGAGGAGCACGCCCGCCAGGCCGTCGTGTACACGGAGAAGGCCGGCCTGAACACCGTCGTGCTGGACTCCACCGACGACTACAAGGGCCTGCTGCGCAACCTCGCCTTCTCGCTGTCGCTCTACAGCGGCCAGATGTGCACCACCCCGCAGAACCTCCTGGTGCCGCGCGACGGCATCCGTACGGACGCGGGCACCCGTACCGCCGCCGAGTTCGCCGAGGACCTGGCGGGCGCGCTGGACAAGCTGCTCGGCGACCCGCAGCGGGCGGCCGGCACGCTCGGCGCGATCGTCAACGACAGCGTGCGGAAGCGGCTTTCGGAGGCGGCGTCCGTGGGCCGGGCCGTGCACCCCTCGGAGACGCTGGCGCACCCCGAGTACGACGGCGCCACGCTGAGCACGCCGCACGTCGCGCTGCTGGACGCGGCCGACGACGCCGGGACGTACACCCGGGAGTGGTTCGGGCCGGTCTCCTTCGTGATCGCCACCGACTCCACCGAGCACAGCCTGCGGGTCTTCACCGAGACGGTCCGGGAGCACGGCGCCCTCACCGCCACCGTGCACACCACCGGCGAGGACGTCCTGGCAGCCGCCCGCGCCGCCGCCTTCGAGGCGGGCGTCCACCTCTCGGAGAACCTCACGGGTGCGGTCTTCCCCAACCAGACCGCCGCGTTCAGCGACTTCCACGGCAGCGCGGCGAACCCCGCCGCCTCCGCCACGCTCACCGACTCCGCCTTCATCACCGGCCGCTTCGACGTGCTCCAGTCCCGCCGCCACGTCGCCCCCGGCGCGGCCGCCACCGAGGAGGGCTGACATGTCCGACGAGGTCTTCCTGGTCGACGGCGCCCGTACGCCGCAGGGCCGGTACGGCGGAGCGCTCGCCTCCGTGCGCCCCGACGACCTGGCGGCGCTGGTGGTCGGCGAGGCCGTACGCCGCGCCGGTGCCCCCGCCGAGGCGGTCGACGAGGTCATACTCGGCGCGGCCAACCAGGCCGGCGAGGACAACCGCGACGTGGCGCGGATGGCCGTCCTGCTGGCCGGCCTGCCGCACACCGTGCCCGGTTACACCGTCAACCGCCTGTGCGCTTCCGGCCTGACCGCCGTCGCCTCGGCCGCGCAGGCCATCAGGGCGGGCGAGGCGGACCTGGTGGTGGCGGGCGGCGTGGAGTCGATGACCCGCGCGCCGTGGGTGATGGAGAAGCCCGGCACGCCCTGGGCCAAGCCGGGCCAGGTGCACGACACGTCGCTGGGCTGGCGGTTCACCAACCCGAAGTTCGCCGCCGCGGACCGCGGGACCGCCGGGTCCGGGCCCGAGACGCCCAAGACGACGCTCTCCATGGGCGAGACCGCCGAGGAGGTGGCGGCGCTCGACGGCATCACGCGCGCCGAGTCCGACGCCTTCGCGCTCCGCAGCCACCAGCGGGCGGTCGCCGCGCAGGAGGCCGGCCACTTCGACCGGGAGATCGTTCCGGTCCCGGTCAAGGGCCGCAAGCCCGGTACGGACACCGAGGTGACGCGGGACGAGGGCCCGCGCCCCGGCACCACGCTGGACAAGCTCGGCACCCTGCGCACGATCTTCCGCCAGAGCGGCATCGTGACGGCCGGCTCCTCCTCGCCACTGTCCGACGGCGCCGCCGCGCTGCTGGTCGCGAGCGGCGAGGCGGTCCGCCGGTACGGGCTGACGCCCCGGGCCCGCGTCGTCACCTCGGCCTCGGCGGGCCTCCAGCCGAACCTGATGGGCCTGGGCCCCGTCCCGGCCACGGAGAAGGCACTCGCCCGTGCCGACTGGAAGATCTCCGACCTGGACGCGATCGAGCTGAACGAGGCGTTCGCCGCGCAGTCCCTGGCCGTGATGCGCCGGCTCGGCCTGGACGAGGACAAGGTCAACGCCGACGGCGGCGCCATCGCGCTCGGCCACCCCCTGGGCTGCTCCGGCGCCCGCATCCTGCTGACACTGCTGGGCCGACTGGAGCGCGAGGACGCCCGCAGGGGCCTGGCCACGCTGTGCGTCGGCGTCGGCCAGGGCGTCGCGATGCTGGTGGAGCGAATATGAGCGGCCCGACGACGACCCGGCCCGACGGCACGGCGCCGCTGCCCTGCACGCCGGCGGACGCGCCGCAGGCGGATGCCGGGCTGCATGCGGGCGCCGGACCGTACGCGGACGCCGGACCGTACGCGGGCTCCGGACCGTACGCGGACACCAGGCCGCACGCGGGCGCCGGACCATACGCGGGCTCCGGGCTGCACGCAGGCGCCAGGCCGCACGCGGACACCAGGCCGCACGCGGGCTCCGGGCCGTATGCGGGCTCCGGGCTGCATGCGAGCTTGGAGCAGAGGGGCTTGGAAAAGAGGGGCTCGGGGAAGCGGGGCCGGGCGGAGAAGGGAGAGCGGTCGTGAGCACGGCAGCGAAGGAAACCGGTGCGGGCACGGCACCGGAGGCGGTAGGTGTGATCGGCGGCGGCCGGATGGGCGCGGGGATCGCGCAGTCGTTCGCGGCGGCCGGTTCGCGGGTCACGGTCGTCGAGAGCGGTGCCGAGGCCGCGGCCGCGGCGCTGGACCGGGTGGCCGGCGGGCTGGCCCGGGCCGCCGAGCGCGGCAGGCTCGCCGAGCCGGCGGAAGCGGTGCTGGCCCGGGTGAGCACGGTCGGCTCCCCCGAGGAGCTGCCCGGCGACGTCCGGCTGGTCGTCGAGGCGGTGCCGGAGGACGCGGCGCTGAAGGCGAAGGTGCTGGCGGCGGCGGAGGGGGCGGTGTCCGACGACGCGGTCCTGGCCACCAACACCAGCTCGCTGTCGGTCACGGAGCTGAGCACGGCGCTGCGGCGGCCGGCGCGCTTCCTCGGCATGCACTTCTTCAACCCGGTGCCCGCCTCCGCGCTGATCGAGCTGGTCGTCGCGCCGGACACCGCGGACACCACCCTGGAGTCGGCGCTCGCCTGGACGCGTGCGCTCGGCAAGACCGATGTGGTGGTCAAGGACTCCCCCGGCTTCGCCAGCAGCCGGCTGGGCCTCGCGCTCGGCCTGGAGGCGGTGCGGATGGTCGAGGAGGGCGTGGCCGAGCCCGCCGCGATCGACGCCGCGATGAGCCTGGGCTACAAGCACCCCATGGGCCCGCTGCGGCTCACCGACCTGGTCGGCCTGGACGTGCGCCTGGCGATCGCGGAGTACCTGCAGTCCACGCTGGGCGAGCGCTTCGCGCCGCCCGCGCTGCTGCGTGAGAAGGTGGCGCGCGGCGAGCTGGGCCGCAAGACCGGACAGGGGTTCTACACATGGGAGTGAGCCCCGCGCAGCCCGCCGGCGCCGCGCCGGCGGGCCACGGCGTGACGTACCGCCGTGAGGACGGTGTGGCGGTCATCGAGCTGGACCGCCCGGACGCCGGGAACGCCCTGGACACGGCCATGAAGCAGCAGCTGCTCGGCGCGGTCCGCCGGGCCGCCGACGAGGGCGGCACCGTACGGGCCGTACTGCTCACCGCCCGCGGCAAGGCGTTCTGCGTGGGCCAGGACCTCAAGGAGCACGCGCGGGCGCTGGAGGACGGCGCCGAGGCGGCGTTCGCCACGGTCACCGAGGAGTACAACCCGGTCGTCCTGGCGCTGCGCGCGCTCGCCCCGCCGGTCGTGGCGGCCGTCGAGGGCGCGTGCGTGGGCGCGGGGCTGGGCCTCGCGCTCTGTGCCGACATACGGGTGGTGGCGGCCGGGGCCCGGTTCGCCACCGCCTTCACCGGCATCGGGCTGGCCGCCGACACGGGGCTGAGCGCGTCGCTGGCCGAGGCCGTCGGGCCGTCCCGGGCCGCCGGCCTGTTCCTGCTGGGCGACCGGTTCGGCAGCGAGGAGGCACGGGACTGGGGGCTCGCCCACCGCGTGGTCCCCGACGGCACGGCGGCCACCGAGGGCCTGGCACTGGCCGGGCGGCTCGCGGAGGGCCCGACCCTGGCGTACGCCGAGGTCAAGCGGCTGCTGCGGGGTGCTCCCTGCGCGGACCTGCGGGAGGTGCTGGCTCGGGAGGCCGCGGCGCAGACCGCCCTCGGCGCGACCCGCGACCACCGTGCTGCCGTCCGGTCCTTCCTGGACCGCGAGCGGCCCGTCTTCGAAGGGCGCTGAGCGCGGGCCCGCCCGGCATCCGCAGGCGGGCCCCGCCGGTCGTACAGATTCACGACTGCCTCTTGCCATACACGCCGCCATACACGAGACTAAGTAACCGAACGAACGGTCGGTTGGGAAGGATGGACATGCCAAGCTCTGCCTCCTCGTCGCCGGGCGACACCGCGGCGCCGCCCCCGGAGCAGGACCTCCAGGCGCACTTCGACCGCACCATCGCCCGCGACCAGCGCGTCGAGCCGCGGGACTGGATGCCCGAGGGCTACCGCAAGACCCTGGTCCGGCAGATCGCGCAGCACGCCCACTCCGAGATCATCGGCATGCAGCCGGAAGGCGCGTGGATCACCCGCGCCCCCTCGCTGCGCCGCAAGGCGATCCTGTTCGCGAAGGTCCAGGACGAGGCGGGCCACGGGCTGTACCTGTACTCGGCGGCGGAGACGCTCGGCGCCGACCGCGACGACCTCACCCAGCGCCTGCTGGAGGGCCGACAGAAGTACTCCTCGATCTTCAACTACCCGACCCCGACCTTCGCCGACGTCGGCGTCATCGGCTGGTTCGTGGACGGCGCCGCGATCTGCAACCAGGTCCCGCTGTGCCGCAGTTCCTACGGGCCGTACGCGCGGGCCATGGTGCGGGTGTGCAAGGAGGAGTCCTTCCACCAGCGCCAGGGGTACGAGCTGCTGCGCACGATGATGCAGGGCACCCCGGAGCAGCGCGAGATGGTCCAGGACGCGGTGAACCGCTGGTGGTGGCCGTCGCTGATGATGTTCGGCCCGCCGGACGACAACTCCCCCAACTCCGAGCGGTCGATGGCCTGGCGCATCAAGCGGCACTCCAATGACGAGCTGCGGCAGAAGTTCGTGGACATGACCGTGCCGCAGGCCGAGAAGCTCGGCGTCACCCTCCCGGACCCCGAGCTGCGGTGGAACGAGGAGCGGGGCCACCACGACTTCGGTACGCCGGACTTCGACGAGCTGATGCGGGTCATCAAGGGCGACGGGCCGTGCAACGCCGAGCGGATGGAGCGGCGGCGCAGCGCCCACGAGGAAGGCGCCTGGGTGCGCGAAGCAGCCGCGGCGTACGCCGCCAAGCAGGCCCGCCGTGCACAGGCGGGCGAGCGGGCCCGCGGGGAAGAGAAGGAGCACGCCGCATGAGCGAGACGCAGGGGACGCAGGGGACGCAGGACGGCACCAAGGGCCAGTGGCCGCTTTACGAGATCTTCGTACGGAGCAAGCGCGGGCTGAACCACGTGCACGTCGGGTCGCTGCGCGCCGCCGACGACCGGATGGCGCTCACCCACGCCCGGGACCTCTACACCCGGCGGAACGAAGGCGTGTCCATCTGGGCGGTGCGCAGCGAGGACATCGCGGCATCCACGCCAGATGAGAAGGACCCGTTCTTCGCGCCCAGCGGCGACAAGGTCTACCGCCACCCGACCTTCTACGACATCCCGGCGGATGTCCCGCACATCTAGTCCGAGCAGGAGCAGCTGAGACATGGCAGCCGACATGAGCGAAACGCGCGACGCGGCCGACGAGCACGTGTACCTCTCCCTCACCGAGGGCGACGACGGCGACGCCCGCTGGGCCTTCGGCACGGGCTTCGCCGACCCGCTGCACGGGGTCCCGACGGCGCTGCCCGAGGGCGTGGACGGCGCGGCGCTGGCCGCCGTCTGCACGGCCCTCGGGGACGACGCGCTGGTCAGCGCGCAGCGGCTCGCGGAGTGGTGCACCCGCGCCCCCGAGCTGGAGGAGGAGATGGCACTGGCCAACATCGGCCTGGACCTCCTCGGCCAGGCCCGGCTGCTCTACGCCCGCGCCGGGCAGGCCGACGGCACGGGCCGGGACGAGGACGCGTACGCCTACTTCCGCGACGCGGCGGACTTCCGCAACGTACGCCTGGCCGAGCTGCCCCGCGGCGACTTCGCGTTCTGCGTCGGGCGGTTGCTCGTCCTCTCCGCGTGGCGGCTGGCCCTGTTCGAGCGGTTGGCCGACAGCCCCGACCCCGTGCTGGCGGCGGTGGCCGCCAAGGGCGTCAAGGAGCTGACGTACCACCGGCAGTACGCCGCGGAGTGGGTCGTCCGGCTCGGCGACGGCACGGCGGAGTCGCACCGCCGGATGCAGGCGGCCTGGACGGAGCTGGCCCCCTGGCTGGAGGAGCTGTACACCGACCGGACCTGCGAGGACTTCGGCGCTCCGGCGGCGGAGGCGGCCGGGGCGACCCGTGCGGTGCTCGGCCAGGTACAGGCGGCGGCCGGGCTGACCGCTCCCGAGGCCGCCCCGGAGCCGGGTTCCGGCCGGTCCGGTGACCACACCGAGCACCTGGCGCCGCTGCTCGCGGAGTTGCAGGAGGTCGCCCGCGCCCACCCGGAAGCCGCGTGGTGACGATGAGCACCACGGCACCGTACGAGAGGGCGGCACGCGCGGTGTCGGCGCGCGGTACCGCGGCGCGGGGGACGACGGCGCGCGAGATACCGGCGGCCGGCCCGGCGTCGGCACCGCAGGACACGACCTCGCACTGCACGACGACGCACGCCAACGCGCCACAGGACACGACCGCGCGCGGCACGATCACACACGCCAACGCGCCACAGGGCACGATCACACACGCCAACGCGCCACAGGGCACGACCGCGCACGCCAACGCGCCGCAGGACACGGCAGCGTACGACGCGGCAGCGGGCCGCCCCGCCTCGCACGCGGCGGACGGCCGGGCCTCGCAGGAGACGGACGGCACGGCATCGCACGCGCCGGACGACGGCACGGCACCGCACGAGACGGCCAGCACGGCCTCGCACGGGACGGGCGACACGGCACCGCATACGGCGACCGGCGCGGTACCGCACGCGGCGGCGGGCAGCACCGGCTCGCACGAGACGGCCGGCGCGACACCGCACAGGGCGGAGGACACGGCACCGCACGCGGGCGGCGCGGCACCGCAACGCACCGGCGACGCGCGTCGGCCCGTGCTCCGTGTGGCGCCCGAGGCCGGTGCGACGCGTGCCGAGCGGATCGCCTCCGAGGTGGTCGATCCCGAGCTGCCCATGCTCACCCTCGCCGAGCTGGGCGTGCTGCGCGGGGTCGAGGTGGCCGGGGACGGCTCGGTCACCGCCACCCTCACCCCGACCTACTCGGGCTGCCCCGCCATGGCCGAGATGCGGGCCTCGCTCGCGGCGCGGCTGCGCGCAGCGGGATACGCAGACGTCCGTATCGAGACGGTGCTGGACCCGCCGTGGACGACGGACTGGATATCCGACGAGGGCCGCCGCAAGCTCGCCGAGCACGGCATCGCCCCGCCAGGCCCCGCGCCGCGCCGCACCGAAGGACCGGTACTGCTGGACCTCTCGCCGACCCGGCGGGCCGTCCCCTGCCCGCGCTGCGGCTCCGCCGACACCGAGGAGCTCTCCCGCTTCGGCGCCACCTCCTGCCGGGCGCTGCGCCGCTGCCGCAGCTGCCGGGAACCGTTCGAGCACGTCAAGGAGATCTGATGACCGCCCCCACCGCGCCCGCCTCCCCCGCCGCCGCGGCGGCCCCGGCCCGCCGGCGTCCGGCGTTCCACTCCCTCCGCGTCGCCGCCGTCGAGCCGCTGACCGAGGACTCCGCCGCCGTCTCGTTCGACGTTCCCGAGGAGCTGGCCGAGGAGTTCGCGTTCGCGCCGGGCCAGTCGCTGACACTGCGCCGGCGGATCGACGGCCGGGACGAGCGTCGCTCGTACAGCATCTGCGCCCCGGCCGGCGCGGCCCCGCGCATCGGCGTACGCGTCGTGCCCGGCGGGCTGTTCTCGTCCTGGCTGGTCAACGACGTACGCCCGGGCGACACGGTCGAGGTGATGGCGCCGACCGGCTTCTTCACCCCGGATCTCACCGTCCCCGGCCACCACGTACTGATCGCGGCCGGCTCGGGGATCACCCCGATGCTCTCCATCGCCGCGTCCGTGCTGGCCGCCGACGACACCTCGCGCGTCACGCTCTTCTACGGCAACCGCCGTACCGCCACCGTCATGTTCGCGGACGAGCTGGCCGACCTGAAGGACCGTTTCCCCACCCGTTTCCAGCTGGGCCACGTGCTCTCCCGCGAGCCCCGCGAGGCGGAGCTGTTCTCCGGCCGCCTCGACGCCGACCGGCTCGCGGCCCTCATCGGTTCGCTGGTCGACGTGGCCGATGCCGACCACTGGTGGCTCTGCGGCCCGCACGGCATGGTCCGCGACGCGCAGGCGGTGCTGTCCGGCCTCGGCGTGCCCGAGGACCGCGTACACCAGGAGCTGTTCTACGCGGACGACGAGCCGGTGCGGGAGGCGCGGCACGAGGAGACCGCGGCCGACGGGCCGGTCAGCGAGGTCACCATCACCCTCGACGGCCGCACGACCACCTCGCCGCTCCCCCGCGACCGGGCCATACTGGACGGCGCCCAGCAGGCCCGCCCCGACGTCCCGTTCGCCTGCAAGGGCGGCGTCTGCGGCACCTGCCGCGCCCTGATCCGCGACGGCGAGGCGGACATGCGCCGCAACTTCGCCCTGGAGACCTCCGAGGTCGAGGCCGGCTACGTCCTCACCTGCCAGACCTTCCCGGCCTCGGACACCCTGACGGTCGACTTCGACAGCTGAGGCCGGCGTCCCGCCCCGGCACCTCCCGGCGCAGGTCCAGCCAGACCGCGAGCCGTACGTCCGGGTCGTCCAGGTCCAGCGGGAACAGCTCGCGGATGCGCCGCAGCCGGTGCCGGAGGGTGTTCGGATGGACCGTCAGGCGGGCGGCGGCCGAGGCCACGTCGCCGACCTCGTCGAGCCAGGCCGTGAGCGTTGCCGCGTACGCCGTGCCGTGCTCGTGGTCGTGGGCCAGGAGGGCTGCGACGCCGGGCAGCCGTAGCCAGGGGGCGCGGTCCAGTTCGTCGCCGAGCCGGTCGAGCAGGATCCGGTGCCGGACGTCCTCGGCCGTGGCCGCCGGGCGGCCGGGCCCGTCCCCGGCCGTTGCGCGCAGGACGTCGTCCGCCTCGCGGCGCAGCGCGGCGAGCTGCAGAGCGGTGCACGGCCGGGTGACGGCCGCGCGTACGCCGTCGCCGACCGCCGGGCGGACGACGGCCAGCGCCGCGTCGGCGAACCGCCGGGCCGCCGCGGCCCCGGTGGCGGGCAGCAGCACGTACGCGGCGTCGACGGTGGCGGCCACGGTCGCCGCCTCCCGGTGCGCGGCACAGTGCCGCACCAGCGCCGATTCGAGGTGCCCGAGCAGCGCGGCACCGGACGTCTCCGCGCCGAACGATTCCGCGCCGGCCCCCGCACCCGGACCGCCCGGCCCCGACGCGGAACGGGATACCTCCGCACCGGCCTCCGCGCCCGGACCAGACGCAGAACGGGACGACCCCGCACCGGCCCCCGCGCCCGGACCAGACGCAGAACGGGACGACCCCGCACCGGCCCCTGCACCCGGACCAAAC
>NZ_PQSQ01000117.1 GCF_002920575.1 Streptomyces sp. Ru73
GGGTGGTGCGTTCGGTGTTCGGTTCGAAACCGGCGTTGCGGCAGTGGTCGATGAGGAGGTCGGTGTAGCCGGAGCGGCCGGGGGTGCCCCAGACCAGGAAGGACTCGTGGGCGAGTTCGGGCAGGGCCACGGATGTGCGGGCGGCCAGGGGGTGGTCGTGGGCGACGGCGATGTGCAGGCGCTGGTGGCCAAGGGTGGTGCGGGTCAGGCCGTGGGCGGGCGTCATTCCGCGGCACAGGCCGATGTCGAGGTCGCCGGCGAGGAGGGCGGCGGTCAGCTCGGAGGGATAGCGCTGGTGGATCTCGGGAGTGAGGTCGGGGTGGGCTTCGGTCACCGGTGCGAGGAGGGTCACGAGTTCGTCGCCGGTGACGGCGGGGGTGTAGCCGATGCGGAGCGTCTGGGTCTCGCCGCGGCCGATGTGCCGGGCGCGGTGCAGGGCGGCGCGGGCCATGCCGTTGAGGACGCGGGCGTCCTCGAGCAGGGCGGCTCCGGCGGGCAGTACGGTGACGCCCGCGCTGCCGCGCTCCAGCAGCGGAACCCCGACTTCGCGTTCGAGGACCCGGATGGAGGTGGACAGGGCCTGCTGGGACAGGTGAAGCCGGGCGGCGGCGCGGGTGAGGCTGCCTTCCTCCGCGACGGCGATCAGGTGGTCGAGTTTGTTCAGGTCCAGGCGCACCTCAACGCCTCTCGGCTCGATGGTGGACGGTGAAGAGGTCGGCTGCCAGTGTGGCGGCCCCGCCAGGCCCATGCCCAGGGCGGGTGCCGCCGATTCCCGGGGCGGCGCCGCCGATTTTCAGGGCGACCACGCCGCTTCGTTCCCCCCAGGGCGGGTGCGCTGAAGCCGGAGCCGGCCCACGAGTGCACCGGCGGCTGCCGGCGGGGTGTGTCCACCGCTCCGGTACGGGGCCCGCTGCAGTGTCCCCAGCATCGGGACCGCGGTCACCACGGGGCGGCGGCCGCCGGTCCGGCACCTCGGGTGGAGAGGTGTCCGTGGTGTTCGGCGGCGTCCGGAGCCGTCTCCAGGCCCGCGCCGGTCGCGGCCAGCGCGGCGAAGACCACGTAGTGGCCATAGCCCCGGACCAAGGCGGTGCGCAGCGTGGTCGGACAGCGGGCACCGTGGGTCACTCGGATGTGCGCCCACCACTACCTCCTGGTGTTGCGTGCAGGGCGCCGACGCCGGCGGCTCCCGGCCGGTAGCCGGTCGGGGCGCCCCACCGGGAGGGCACGCCGGGGCGCCCCGCCGGCGGAACCCGCCCGTGCCGGGAGTCGGCCGGGAAGGCGCGCCGGGAGGGTACGCCGGGAAGGCGCGCCGGGAGGGCACGGGGTCAGCGGGTGGTGTAGCCGCCGTTGGGGAACATCGTCTGACCGGTGAACCACCAGCCTTCGGTGGCCAGGAACCTGATGATCGGGACGATGTCCTCGATGTGGGTGAGCTGGTTGCCCATCGCCTGCGACTTGTGGAACTCCACCCGCTCCGGGGTCTCCTGACCGTAGAAGAACGGCGTGTCCATCGGCCCCGGAGCCACCGTGTTCACGGAGATCCCGCGGTCCGCGAACTCCTTGGCCGCCGCCCGGGTGAAGTGCTCCAGCGGCGCCTTGCCTCCGGCGTAGGTGGAGTAGCCGTCGGTGAAGGCGGCCAGCAGGGACGTGCCCAGGCTGATGATCTTGCCGTGGTCGTTCAGCCGGCGCCCGGCCTCCTGGATGAAGAAGTACGCCGCCTTGGCGTTGATGCCGAACATGCGGTCGTACTCTTCCTCGGTGGTCTCCAGGATCGGCTTGCGCAGCACCATCCCGGTGGTGTTGACCGCGATGTCGGCGCCACCGTAGGTGTCCACCGCCGTGTCGAAGAGCCGCCGTACGTCGGCGACCTTCGTCAGGTCCCCCTGGACGGGGACGGCCTGCCCTCCGGCCTCCTGGATCGCCTGCACCGTCTGCTCGGCGTCGCTCTCGGAGCTGTGGTAGTGCACGACCACCTTTGCCCCGGCCTCTGCGAACGTCCTGCTGATCAGCCCGCCCAGGTTCTTCTCGCCACCGCCGACGACGGCGACCTTGTCCCGCAACGTGTTCTCAGTCATGCTCCGCACTCCCTCGCATCCGTGCCGACGATCGGCTTGATCACCTGCTACGGACGAGCCTAGGCAGACATTACGGGCATCGGGTAACAAAAGTTTCGGGTCGCTCCACAAACATCATCGGTACCCCGGTCAGCGGACTGGCCCGCTGGGAACGGCTGACTCCCGTCTCCTCACAGCGCGGCCGGCAGCGTGCAGCACACCGGCCCGCCCGCCGCCCGCAGGTCCGACGGGTACTCCTTCGGCGCCCGTGCCCGCCAGGCCGCCACCCGCTTCTCCGGCACGTCCCCGAACAGCTCCGGCTGCAACTCCGCGCGCGCACCCGCTGGAGCGTGTTCACCTGCGCCCGCAGGCTCTCCCGCCCCGGCGCGCCCGGGTCCGCCCTCAACTCGGTGACGAACGTTCCCCCGCCGCCCGAGCCGTTCTGCCTCGCGCCGGCGTTCTCGACAACCAGGCCATCCAGCCGGGACCGGGCCGCCCAGCCGCGACCGGGTCGCCCAGCCGGGGGCCGGGCCGCCGCCGACAGCCGGCCCACCGGGGCCGCACAGAACCGTTCCTCGAACAGGCAAACCGCCGACCCCGCCAGGCGGGCGACACGCCCGGCGCCGGTGACGCACGCTTCGGTCGGCGCTTGCGGCAGCGTACCTACCAGCTCGGGCGTATGCGCGCCCTCACCCTCACCCCCGGCCCGCGCCGCGCACCTGGACCCCGAGGCGCCTCGCGGGGGGTCTGCTGGTCTCCGGGAGCGGGTCACCCATTCTCTCCCCCCCCCGCGAGGCCGCCGACGGTGCGGGGCAACCGTTCGGGCATGGTGCGGATGCCTGCCGAGCCGATGCGAAAAGTGCCTTCCAACCGGCACGGAAGAGGCCCTCAACAAGCCTCGTAGTTCGTGGTCGGGAGGCGCTTTCGCGTTCACGGCAGGGTGACCGCGTAAGGCGTTTCCGAGGGATCGCGTTACGGCCGTCAGTGACCCTGCAACCAGGCGTTCGTTAAGCGGGTGACCATCTTCAGCACCCTTGGAGGAACCATGACAACCGATCAGCTGGACCCGGTCGTGGCGAAGTTCGTGGAGGCGCTCAATGCTGGCGACAGCAACGAACTCTTGGGCCTGCTCACACCAAATGCGACCATGAGCGACGACGGCGTCGATCGCGATCCCGACAGCTGGCTCCAAAGCGAGGCATTCGGCAGCGACGGCCGTATGGACGTGGAATCGATCGCAGACGGCGGGACCGCGTTGGTGGCCAACTTCACCAACGACCGCTGGGGCGCCATGCGCACCTTCTGGCGCTTCACCGTGTCCGGCGACAAGATCTCCCGTTTCGAGACCGGACAAGCCTGAGCGAGACCAATCCCGCGGCCACAACCATGGCCAGGGTCCACAGACTGTCCGACGTGTCACCTACAGACTGCCTGACGCGTTACCTACGCAGCCATAGCCGGATCGCGGCGAGGACGACCGTGCAGTGGAAGACGTACGCTCTCCTGTCGTACCTGTCGCCCCGGCTCAGGAGCCCTAGGGCGCGCTGATCGTCCGTTCGACCTCGTTCCTGCGACACACCGTGCCCGGTCGAAGCCGGTGGGACGACCGCCCCGGCTGCCACGCCGCTGCCGGTTGGCGCGCTGATCCCTGGTCTCGGCAAGCCTGTCCGCGAATGCGGCGCGGAGCCTGTCGCCGTGTTCGCGTAGCAGGGCCTTTCGCCAGCCGGTCGGCGAGGGCGTCTCCTACGCCGGGGTGCCCATCGAGCGGGGCCGCCAGGCGCTGCTGCGGGCCCGTACCGGGCGCCAGCCGTGCTGAGCCCGGCACCCCCGGATCCCCGTCGGGGATGCCGACTGAAGGGTCCTGGTCCTCCGAACGGGCCTGGCCGTCGCTCGTACCGCTGACGGTGCGGCTCGTTGGAGGTCGTGAGGTATGACGAAATCGGCCGAGGCGCCCCCATTCCCCGCTGGGAAACCCGGCTGCGCACCACACTGCTCACGTTCACGCTGCTCACCGCGGCAGTGGTCGCGGCGTGGCTGGTCGCGCACTGACTCTTCAGAGAGAGGGGAGGGCCTGCTAACCGGGCAGGCAGGACCCTCCCCGCACCCGCACAGAGGAATGCGCCACCGGCACAACGACCGTCACCTCCCCGAATCACTCGTTCACACCGCGGGGCCTGCCCCGGTGCGTGGTAGGTCTCGGTCATGGTGCGGATGCCCGCCGAGCCGGTCGACACCTTCGCGCTGCGGCCGGGTGGGCGGCGGAGCCGAAGTGGGTCAGTTCTCCAGACGCTTGACAGGTGTTTCCTCTGGGTGAGGTGGAGGTGTTCCCTGCGGCCCTCTGAGCCGTCACCCGGTGCGCGTGACCCGTTTCCGGCCAGGTTTGCGCGTCGCCATCAGCGCTGGTCGAGGGCGGCGGCGAGCTGGCTCATGACGCGCTGCCAGTGCTCCCGTTGCCGTTGGCGTTCTTCGGCGCTCGCCAGGTGCTCCTGGTGGAAGCGGAGCATCGTCCGGGCCCCGTCGGCGGCGGGGGCGAGGGCGACCTGGAGCGTGGTGGTGCCATGGGTGACGCGGATCTTCTTGCCGAGGTGGTAGCCGCGCACCTCACCTGTCACCCCTTCGGCCGTCCGGTAGGGAGTGCCGCGTTCGGGGGTGAGGGCCGCGCCGGGGCCGAGCCACAGGGCGAGCCCATCAGGGCTGCTGAGGAAGTCCCAGACGAGGGGCGCGGGGTGGGGCAGCGTGCGGGACACGCCGATCTGCCAGCCGGCATCCTTGGTGAGTCCTGTGGGCATGGCGGTCATCCTTCCTCGGTGTGGCGGGCGCGCAGCGCCCTGACCTTGTGGCGGTTGCCGCAGTGCTCCATGGAGCACCATCGGCGGCGGCCGGGGCGTGAAGTGTCGACGTAGACGAGGTGGCAGTCCTCGGCGGCGCAGGTGCGGATGCGGTGCGCGAAGGGGCCGGTCAGCAACTCGACGGCGTCCCGCGCGACGGTGGCCGTCAGGTGCGTGCCGCTGAGGTTCCCGGTCCACTGCCGCGTCCCGTCCGGGGCGATGGCGGGGGCGAGGGCCGGCCGGGCGGCGGCCTCGTTGAGGGGCTCCAGGTCGCCGGGCGGGTGCAGCTCGCCGCGCGTGTGGGCGAGGACGACGCGGAACAGCGCGTCGCGCAGTCGTCGCGCGCCGGCCACCTCCTCCGCCGAGATCTCCAGCGCGGGCGTCGGGGTCAGCCGCGACCGGTCCGCCCAGGCGGCCAGGTCGGCGGGCTCGTGCAGGGCCTCGTACCGGCGGTAGGGGCCGGGGCCGCCGGTGGTGAGCAGTTCCAGGCACAGTGCGCCGGGGTCGAACCGGTAGGCGACGCCTGCCCTTCACGAAGGCGCTGACTGTCTGCCCGGCAAGGCCGGTGCTTCCCCCGGCACCGGAACCGTTGCCGCACGCGGCAAGAGCCCAGGCTCCGATACCGGCGTATACGTACCGCAACGCGGTACGCCGGCCCACCGCCCGCATCACGGTCCGCATCTGACGACGTCTCGTCACGCCACTCATCGCAACCCACCCAGCCCCCATGCGTCGACGCTCTTGCCCCAAGGATGCTCCCGTCCGCCCGCGCGAACCAGATCGCCACCGGCACGAGCCGGACCGTAACCAGGCCCCGGAGCAGGCCCGGAGGCCTTCTGGCGGATCTCAGCAGCGGAGTGGATCAGTGCGCTAGGGCGTGTCCGGGAACCGTGTCCGGGAACCGTGTGCGGTTGCGTCCCGGCCTGCTCTCTTTGATCTTGGCCGACGGCTGCCTGATCGATCGGCCTGTGGGCGAGTGCTGCCGTTCATCGATCGCGCTACTCCTGCACGGTCGTGGTCTGCTGTTGTCGCAGACGGTCACTTTCTCTGCAATCGATGCTCAGTGCGGTGGGCGTCGGTAGACTGCCGCCCGCTCCCGGTTACCGGGGCAGAGGCGATCGTGACCAGACAGAGGCGCCATGCGGGGCGCCCGCCCGCGGAGGCGAGGGCGCTGGTCGGGCGGCGGGCCGAGCCTCCCTGGCACCAGGCCCTGCGGACCGCGATCGGCTGGAGCCACCAGCTGTGCCGCCCTTCCGCCCGCCTGCTGTGGGCCCGGCTGTCGGCCTTCGCCGACGGCTTCGACGCCGAGGCGGCCCGCCAGGTCTGCGTCGACGAACACCTCCCGGCCGAGCAGATCCCGGACCTGCTCGCCGCGCTGGCCGACTAGTCGATCCTGACCTGGTAGCCCACCGGTGGTGGCGAGCGCTACCGGATGCTGGACACCATCCGCGAGTTCGGCGCCGGCTGGCTGCACCGACTGGGCGAGGAGCGCGTGCTGCGCCGCTGTCACCGGGACTACTACCTGGCCCTGGCCCAGCGGGCGGATGCCGCCTGGATCGGACCCGGCCAGATCGCCTGGTACGAGCGGACGCGGGCCGAGTACGCCAACCTGCGGGCCGTACTGGACTTCTGCCTCGCCGAGCAGACCTGGCACACCCTCGGCACCCCACAGATGGGCTCGCCCCAACTCATCGCCGCCCGCCAGGCGTGCGAGAAACAGGCCCGCCACCTCATCGGCGACGCCGCCTACGAGACCGCGTTCCGCGCCGGCTACGACACCGACACCGCCATCACCTACGCCCTCCACACACCCGACGCCGCCTCACCGCACGCCGCGGTCGACTGACAAGCCCTGGACCCCAACGAACTGCAGCGCCTGGTCCTCGAAGCCATCGACCCGTATCCCGACCACCGGGCGCTCACGGCTTTCCTCGACGACGAGCGGAAGCATCCGCCCGACCCGCTGCTGCGCCTCCCGCTGTGTCCGAGCACTGTGAACCACGGATCTCAGTACTCGGCGATGTCTATGCCCAGACCAGCCCGAGGCCGGTGAGCTGGCGCGCCGGCTCTTGGTGTCCGGCTCACCTCTTGCCTCGCTCATGGGCCCTCGGGCGGTTTTCAGTGGTCGTCCCAGTGCCCGTCGTGTGCGGCATGCCGGTGCCCGTCGTGGACGTAGTCGACGTGGTCGCCGTGGGGCACCGCGACGTGGCCGCAACCGGTCTGGTGCTCGTGTGTGTGCTGCTCGTGGGCGGTGTGCCCTGCGGTCTCGCATTCGTCGGTGTGGTCCCCGTGCACGCGGTGAAGGTGCCCGTCGTGGACGTAGTCGACATGGTCGGCGTGCGGTACCTCCACATGGCCGCAGCCACTGCCGTGCCGATGGGAGTGGTCGGCGTGCGGGGTATGCGCGGTGGTGGTCATGGCGCCTCCTTCAGCCGTCCCGCTCCTTTGAGTCTCCTCCCGGCGGCCAGGCCCGACACGCCACGAACCGGCCGCTCTGAGGGCCCGCACTGGGCGGAGGTGGTCAAGGAGAATGCGGAAGTCGTGCGGATGCACGACTCGGGCCCCGAGTTCGCGTGCTCGTTGAGCCTTGCCGACGTCCACTGTCCCGTCGCTGACGTGGAGCGCGGTCTTCGACGACATCGATCCGGGGACCTTCCGTCACGGAAGGACCGCGTCTCGGCTCAGCCTCGCTCCTTCGACGCGTTGCCCTCGATGGCCTCGACGACCTTCTTCGCCGTGGCCTTGGCCGAACCCGGGTTCTGACCGGTGACGAGATTGCCGTCGGTGACGACGTAGGAGACGAACGGCAGTGTCGCCTTCCGGTAGAGCGCGCCGCGCTGCTTGGCCTTCTCCTCGGCGTTGTAGGGGACCAGCTTGTCGACGCGGGCGAGGACCTCCTCGGTCCAGGCGAATCCCGTCATCTTGCGGCCGGCGATGAGGTAGGAGTCGTCGGAGAGCCGGGTGTTGAGCAGGCCGCAGTAGCCATGGCAGACCGAGGAGACGATGTCGCCGCGCTCGTAGATCTCGCGGGTGATGCGCTGTAGGCCCTCGCTGTCGGGGAAGTCGTACATCACCGCGTGACCGCCGGTGAAGTAGATCGCGTCGTACTCTGATGAGTCGATCTGGTCCGGGCTCGCCGTGTTCTCGAGCATGGCCATCTTCTCGGGGTCGGCGCGCCAGGCCTTGGCGGTCTTGTCGTAGTTCGGGAACTTCAGCGCACGCGGCTCGAGGGGCACCGCGCCGCCGGCCGGGCTGACGAGCGTCTGCTCGTAGCCGTGTTCCTCGAAGACGTGCCAGGCGTGCGTGAGCTCGGAGAGCCACAGGCCAGTGGTGTGGGAAGGGTCGTCGTAGTGGCCGACGTTGGTGACGACGTTGAGGACGCGCTTGGTCATGGTTGATCTTCCTTCATACGGCCCGGGATGGCGAGGCGGCCGGCCGTCGTGGCTGGTGGTCGGTCAGCGGACGCCCAGGGCACGCAGCGTCTTGAATGCCCGGGTCAGGATCCGCGCCCACTGCTCGTGCTCGACTCCGCGGGGCGGGGTGAAGCCCTGGAGGCGCTGGTGGGCGACGGTCTGGGCTTCGGTGTACTTGAGCAGCCCGTCGGCGCCGTGACGGCGGCCGAGGCCCGAGTCGCCCATGCCGCCCATGGGGGCGTCGATGCTGCCCCAGGCGGCGGCGAACGCCTCGTTGACGTTGACGGTGCCGGCGTGGAGCCGTCCCGCGACCTTGCGGGCCTCGGTGCCGTTGCGGCCCCAGACGCTCGCGTTGAGGCCGTACGGCGTGGCGTTGGCCATCGCCACCGCCTCGTCGACCGACCGGTAGCGGTAGACCGACACCACGGGGCCGAACGTCTCGTGGTCGAACAGCGTCATCTCAGGGGTCACATCGGCCAGGATCGTCGGCTCGTAGAACAGTGGCCCGAGGTCGGGCCTGGCCTTGCCTCCGGCCAGCACGGTCGCGCCTTTCGACACCGCGTCGTCGACGTGCGAGCTGACGGTCTCGAGCTGCGAGGGGGTGGTCAGCGAGCCCATGTCCACCGAGAAGTCGTAGGCCGCGCCCAGGCGCATGGCACGGGCGCGTTCGACGAACGCGGTGACGAACGCGTCGTGGATCTCATCGGCGACGTAGAGCCGCTCGATGGACACGCACAGCTGCCCGGCCGAGGGGAAACAGGCGGCGACCGCACCGGCGGCGGCCTTCTCGATGTCGGCATCGGCGAGGACGACCATGGCGTTCTTGCCGCCGAGCTCCAGGGACGCGCCGATCAGCCGCTCACCCGCGTCGCGCGCGATCCGGCGCCCGCTGGCAGTGGAACCGGTGAACATCATGTAGTCCCCGCCTTCCATGAGCGCGTCTCCGATGGAGCTGCCACGGCCGACCACCATCTGCCAGACGTCGGCCGGCAGGCCGGCCTCGCGCATCAGGGCCAGCGCCCACAGCGCGGTCAGGGCGGTCTGGGTGTCGGGCTTCTGTACGACGGCGTTGCCGGCCATCAGGGCAGGGATGGCGTCGCCGGCGGCCATGCTGAGCGGGTAGTTCCAGGGCGAGATGACGGTGACGACGCCCTTGGGGTGGTGCAGTTCGGTGGTGTGGGTCAGCACCGGGATCGCGCCTTTGCGGCGCTTCGGTGAGAGCAGCCGCTGTGCGCTGCGCGCGTAATAGCGGGCGGTGATCGCGATGTCGCTGACCTCGAGGAACGCGTCGCGACGGGTCTTGCCGCTCTCGGCCTGCATCAGGTCGAGGGCTTCTTCCTGCCGCTGGAGGACGAGGTCGTGGAAGCGCAGCATGATGCGCTTGCGGTCGGCCACGGGGGTGGCCGCCCAGCCGGTCTGGGCAGCGCGTGCCCGGGCGAAGGCATCCTCGACGTCGTCGGGGGTGGAGACCGGCAGGTCCGCGAGCGGTGCGCCGGTGTACGGCGAGGTAGTGGCGACCCGCTGGGCGCGGGCACCGGCGGCCACCAGGGTGGCCAGGCGGGCGACCCGGGACGGTGTCAGCCATGCCGGGAGGGCGGCCTCGGCGGGGGCGGTGTCGGTGGTGGTCATCGTGGTCTCAGCTCCGGTCCTGGATGGCGGTGGGCACGGGCATGTGCAGCGCCAGCTGGCCCTCGGTCGTGACGTCGAGCTGGATCGTGCGGACCGGCTTCAGTGAGCGCAGGTCGTCGCTCATCCGGCCCTTGCCGAGCTGCAGGTCCAAGCGGCGGGGGAACCGTGTGGTTCCCGAGGAGAGCATGTTGATCTGGCTGGTCGTGGAGTGCCAGGCACCGTCGATGGTGGTGTAGGAGGTGAGAGTCGAGACGTGTTCGCCGGTGGGCCGGGCGGTCTGCTTCGGGGTGGGCGCCGACAGGGCGAGGTCAAGGCCGCCCTGGTCGTTGGCGACCCTGGTGGAGGTGCGCGCGGTGTCGATGTCGACGTCGAGCTCGGTGACCCACTTGGGGAACCCATAGCCGTCGTGGCCGCGCACCTGCGCGATCTCGGTGTTGACCGGGAGCGAGAGGACGTAGGAGTGCAGGGAGTCGTTCTTGAGCCCGGTGACCAGGTCGAGCAGGCCCAGCCCGCCGTGCCGCGCGGGCTTCACGGCGATGCCGACCGCGGCCTCGGTATAGAAGTCGATGTCGCACACGTCGTACCGAAAGGCCATCACGGAGACGATCCCGAGCCCCGGGGCGATCTCCAGCGGGTCCAGCTCCCGGGGCAGGCGGGCCCGGATCGCCTTGGTCGGCGCGAGCATCGTGAGCCGGGTCGTGGAGATGCGGTAGTAGAAGTTCGGCGTCAGCGTGGGTCCGATGCGGGAGTCCACGCGGCTTTTCGGCATCCGGCGGAAGAAGTCGACGCTGCTGACCCGCGGGTCCCGCTCGACCTCGTCGAGGTCGGTGTCCATGCGGAACCGGTCGTAGAGGCCGCCTTCGGGGACGGTGACGAGACGCCCTCCGAGATCGACCTCTACAGTCCGGTCGCGGTCGGTCGGCGTGGTGGTCGATGCCATGGGCTCTCTCCTCCGATGTAAGCGGTGTTAACACTGAGGATTGCACGGCATGTGAGCACCGTCAACAATGGAGGATGTGAGGCGCGTGACGAGCGGGTGGCGCGCGTCAGGAGCCGACCGACGTGATGGCGAGGAAGGCGCTGCGCACCCGGTCGGCGACCTCCTCGCCCGACGCGGCCTGCAGCTTGCCGTCGAGGTACAGGCAGGCCAGCCCGTGGGCGAGCCCCCAGCCGGCCGACGCCAGGGCAGAGGCGTCCGCGTCGGGGAAGACGCGATCGAGCGCGTCGGCCAGCAGCTCGTGCAGGGCGTCGGCAGCCTTGACCCGCTCGTCGTCGGCGTCGTCGCACGGCTTGCCGAACATCACACGGAACAGGGCCGGGCGCCGCAGCGCGAAGGCGACGTAGGTGACGGCGAACTCGGCCAGGTCCGGGAGCGAGGCGGGCAGGTCGCGCCCGTCGCCCAGGTTTGCCAGCAGGTCCCGGAAACCCTCGACGGCCAGCGCGGACTCCAGAGCGTCGCGGTCCTTGAAGTGGCGATACGGCGCGGTCGGCGACACGCCGGCCCGGCGCGCGACGGCGCGCAGCGAGAAGGGCTCGCCGCCCTCCAGCATCTCCATCGCGGTCGACAGCAGCGCCGCCCGCAGGTCGCCGTGGTGGTAGCCGCTCTTCTCTGATGTTGACATTGCTTACTTCGCCCTCCTATGCTTTGTTAGCGCTGTAAACATAGTGTACGTCCGAAGGAACCGAGACCCGCTGGCATGGGCCCGCATGGCGCTCACCGGCCGACTGCCGTACGCGGTCGACCAGCCGATCACCACGCCGGCCCTCGTCATCAGCTTGGGCGACGACACGTTGTCGCCGGTCGGGGCAGTCGACGACCTCGCTCATCGCCTCTTCTCGTGCACCTCGGTGGCACGCTGGCACCACACCGGCGACCGGGTGCCCGAAGGCTCGGCCAACGACCACTTCGGCTGGGTCCGCACGCCGGCCGCGGTGGTCGACCGCACCCGTGGTGGCACGACGCCGCTCGCAGCTGGGCTGTCGTCGGCACCCGCACCATCCACCTCAAGGAGATCCCATGCAGACCGTTCTCGGCGTCGGCGGGCCGATCGCCGACGAGCTCGTGAACGAGCTCCACCGCAACCACACCAAGGAAATCCGCCTCGTCAGCCGCAAGCCGTCGAGGGTGAACGACACCGATGACCTCGTGGCCGCAGACCTCACCGACGCCGACGCCACCAGCCGTGCCGTCGCGGGCAGCGATATCGCCTACCTCACCGTCGGCCTGCCCTTGGACTCGGAGCTGTGGGAGCGACAGTTCCCCGTCATGATGCGCAACGTCATCGACGCTTGCGCCGAACACGGCACGAAGCTCGTCTTCTTCGACAACACCTACATGTATCCCGGAACGTCGACGCCCCAGACCGAGTCGACAGCATTCGCGCCGGGCGGACGCAAGGGACGGGTCCGCGCACAGATCGCCACCATGCTGCTGGAGGCCATGCGGGCCGACCGCGTCGAAGCGCTGATCGGCCGAGCGCCCGAGTTCTACGGTCCCGGCCGGACGAAGAGCTACACGAACTCGCTGGTGTTCGACCGGATCAAGGCGGGCAAGCGGCCCTTCGTCCCGGTCGACGCCCGTGCCAAGCGGTCCCTGATCTGGACCCCCGACGCGAGCCGCGCTCTCGCCCTGCTCGGCAACACGCCGGATGCCTACGGCCAGACGTGGCACCTGCCGGTCGACCCGGACCGGCAGTCCTACGCCCAGCTCATCGACTTCGCCGGCGAGGTCGCCGGCCGCAAGATCGGCTACACGGTGCTGCCGATGCTCGCCTTCCGCCTCGGGCGCCGCTTCGTCAAGCCGCTCGACGAGATGTACGAGCTGCTCGTCCGCTACCGGGACGACAACATCTTCGACAGCTCGAAGTTCGCGGCCCGCTTTCCCGAATTCCAGGTCACGAGCTATCGGGAGGGAGTGGAGCGGATCCTCGCCGGCTGACCCGTCGGCAGGTCCTCCTGATGGCTGACTCGTGCCGCGATGCCGAACCGGCTGCGGTACTCCGACGGTGTGACGCCCGTCGCCCGCTGGAAGAGCCGACGGAAGTTCGACACGTCCAGGTAGCCGACGCTGCGGGAGATCTGGGCGACCGGCTCGTTGGTCAGCTCCAGGGACTCGCGTGCCTTCGCGATGCGCGCCGCCTGAATGTACTCCGTCGCGGTCAGGCCCGTAGCCTCCTTGAACCGTCGCTGGAAGGTGCGCGGGTGCATGGCCGCGGTCTGCGCGAGGTGCTCGACGGAGTGGGGCTCATGGAGGCAGGCGTGCAGCCGGGTCTGCACCTCGCGGATGTCGGGGTCGCCGTGCTGGAGTCGGGGCGTGAACTCCTGGTAGAGGGACTGCCGTCGGCGCGGCGGGTCGGCGAGGACGAAGCGTGCCGTGTGCAGCATGACGCTGGGACCGAGCATCCGGTCCACGAGGGTGAGGCCCAGGTCGACCCACGCCAGGATCCCCGCGGCCGTCACGATGTCGATGTCGTCGATCACCATGCGTGAGGCGTCCACCCGAACCTTCGGGTGTCGGCGCGCCAGCTCCTCGGCGAACGCCCAGTGGGTCGTGGCATCCCGGGAGTCGAGCAGGCGGGTCTCGGCGAGGACGAAGACGCCCGCGCACACGGCACAGAGGGTGGTGCCCTCGGACCGGAGCCCGACAAGCCAATCGGTGAGCTCGCTGACCGACGTCATCAGCTCGGGTACGACGAGGCTCGGCGGGATGATGACGTGGCTGAGCCGGTGCGGAAGCTCAGGATGAGTGTCCGAGGTGCAGACCATGACCGGCCCGTCGTCGGTGATGGACACCGCCCAGGTGCTGACCCGGATCACGCTCGGAGGGTCGGCCGACTCCACGGCGTACTCGCTGGCGACACGGAAGATGTCCCGGAGGCCATGGATCGCCGACACCTGGCAGTCGTCGTACTCCAGCAGGCCGACCTCACCGACGACCCGCGCTCCGGTCTCGTCGACGTGTGGACCTGTCGCGCTCGGGCTCATCGTGTCTCCTCGAAGTCCGTGTTCCGCGCAGCGATGGGCGGCAGACCCTGCCGAGTCTGCCGCCCATGTTCCTGGAAGCGGTCACTCCTGGTGGAGAGCGTCTCGCAGCGCGTCGACGGACAGCTTCCGTGCGACGTTGGTGGCCGGGGTGTCCCGCAGGCTGTCCAACAGCATGAAGTCGTGGACGGTCCCGCTGACGCGGACGGCCGTCACCTCGACGCCGGCCTCACGGAGCTTGTTGGCGTACAGCTCGCCCCCGTCCCGCAGGACATCGGCCTCCGCCGTGATGACGAGGGCGGGCGGCAGCCCCTCGAGGTCCTCGAGGGTCGCCCGCAGCGGCGAGGCGTACTTCTCCTCGCGCTTGGTCTCGTCGGTCGTGTACGCGTCCCAGAACCACTTCATCCCGTCGCGGGTGAGGTAGTAGTGCTCCGCGAACTGGTGGTAGGACTGTGTATCGAAGTCCGGCCCGGTCACGGGGTAGAGCAGGATCTGCGCCTTGAGCGGGAGCCCGCCGCGGTCCTTGTCCATCTGCGCGAAGACCGCGGACATGCATCCGCCGACCGACTCGCCGGCGACGGCGACGCGGGAGGTGTCGAGGCCGTGGTCGGCGCCGTTCTCCCGCAGCCACTGGCCGACGGCGTAGTTCTGCTCGACCTGCGTGGGGTACCCCATCTCGGGCGCCCAGTCGTAGACCGGGAAGACGCCGGCGGCACCGGCCCCGACGGTGAGCTCGCGGAAGAGGCGGTCGTGGGTCTTGTCGTCGCCGAAGACCCACCCAGCGCCGTGGATGTAGAAGACCACGGGCAGAGCGCCCGTGGCGCCCTTGGGCTTGATGATGCGGGTGCGGACGGTGCCCCACTCGCCGGCGTCGACCTCGACCCACTCCTCGTCGACGTCCGGGCGCTCGACGCCCTCGCCGCTCTGCAGGTCGCTGAGGATCTTGCGCCCCTCCTCGGGCGGAAGCTCGTAGATCCGCGGGTGTGGGTCGGTGCCGTCGGCGAGCTCCTTGGCCTCGGGCTCCAGGTACGGCGTGGTGGGGGCTGGAAGGTCAGTCATCGCTGATCCTTTCCTCGAATGCCGGTCGCTTGCCTCATCGACGCTACGGACGGTCCGCGTCCAGGCCGAGTGCCGCGAACGACTCCCTTCGAGGTGATCGCGACACCCGTTCTGAGGTGCGGCCTGATGAGCGGAAAATCGGGCGAGCGGAGAACAGGAGCCCCGGGAGTGCGGCCGACGGGGCTCTCACCTCAGCAATCCCCAGTCGCAGCGCAACGGCCGTCCGAGCTCAACCTCGACGACTACGCCGACCTCCCCGGCGCGATCCCTACGGGCTGGCCGCGCCTCGACCTGCCGTTCGAAGTCGCCCGTTCCCAGTAGATCTTGAGCAAGTTTACTTTTGCTCAAGATTGGCTGCATCTCGACATCACACCTCACCACCGAGAGCAACCGCGCACTCACCGAGGAAGAGCGCGAAGCCATCGGCGGAATGCCCATCGAGGGCCCCGGCGACGACCAGGACCAGGGCGGCGCGCCGGTGGCTTCAGCTGGTCCTTGTGGCAGTGCGCCTACCAGCTTGGGCGTATGCGCGTCCTCACCCTCACCCCCCGGCCCGCCACGGGCCGCGTACCTGGACCTCGAGGCGCCTCGCGCGGTGGTCCGCTGGGACGGCCGGCGTTGGAAGCCGGTCGCGATTGTCGGCAACGTCGCCGCCGCTCAGGTCCTGATGTGCCCGGCCGAGCCCGGTCCGGAGCGCTGGTGAGCCGGTGGTCGGAACTCTCCGCGGTCTCGCCGTGGCCGCGTACGGCGAGAGCGGGACGCGCCTGGGGGACGTCATGAGCGCAACGCCTGAGCACGCGCCCGCATCGCCGCCGGTCCTGGCCCCGGCGGCCGCCGTGCAGCTGCTCGCGCGGATCCGTGCCGACCGTCGGGCCGACCGCCTTCCTCGCCTCCGGCGGGGACGACTTCGGCTTCGTCGACCTCGACGACATCCTCGGACCCCGCCGGTGAGCGATGTGGCCTGGTCCATCCGGCTGTCCGCGCGAAGGCCGGCCAGGCGCTGCGTGAGCTGCCCGCCCACGGCCGGGAAATAGCCCGCGACGTCCTCGGCATCGCCCCCCCGCACCCCATGGGGCTGGCCCCGATAGGACCGCAGCGACCCCGAACTCGAAGACGTCCGCTGCGCCTCGATCGGACCGCTGGCCGTCATCTACTGGATCAACCGCCGCGCGCGGCACCTGTCCATCCTGGACGTCACCTGGCTGGGCTGATCAGAGCTGCGCGTCGCCATGACGTACGGATCGAGGCGAATACCGCTACGGCGCTGGGGGAGGCAACAGACCGCACGCTTGCGCGCGCAGCACTGTGGCCAGGCGATCTCTGGTGCCCATCCTGCGATAGATGTTCTCGATGTGCCGGTGAACCGTGCGTGTCGCGATCCCCAGACGCCGCCCGATGGCGTCAGCGGTCAACGACCGGGAGAGTAGCTCCAGGACGCTGATCTCCCGTGGTGTCAGCCTGAAGGCAACGGCGCGCTGGTCCGGGTCAGGCTGTCCGGGACGTGTCGTTGTTTGTCGCCATCGGGTAAGTAATTCGTACTGTCGCTCGATGCCGTCCAACAGGGGTTGCAGCCGCAGGGCGTGAGCGATGTCTGTGTAGGTGAAGTCGGATGCCGAACGGTAGATCAGGTAGCCCTTGACGGTTCCGGAGCCGGGGGGCAGCGGTACTCCCAGGATGTGATCGGTACCGAAAGCCCTTCGTGCGACCTGTGCGGCTGTACTTGCACGCCATGCCCTCCCGCCCATGATCTGGCGAGCGGTCCGGGGGTGGCGTCCTTGGTTGCCCGGTAGTCGTCGATCCATGGATAGCCGCGGCGGATCACCCTGCCTGTCTGGTCGTCGATGTCGACCGCCGCTCCGCCCTCGGGTGTCCATATGTGGATCGTGCCGGTGCTTTCGGTCCAGTCCTCCGATTTGCGGACGATGAAGTCGCCACCGCACGCCCGCGGAAGCTCTGCTCTGATCAGTGGCCACAGCGGCCAGGATGTCTTTCGTGCAGCGCGGCAATGGCCAGGTCCAGCATCCGTTCGTAGGCGCGCGTGAGCATCCGCGACATCTCCCCCGTTGTCGATGCGTAGATCTACCCATACCACCGTTAGAAGATCCACGAGAGAGTGGCATCTGGACACGGCCGTGGGCCGGGCCGGTCCCGCGGCCACGAACAATCGATCCGACTCATGGGGGAACAGATGCTTCATACCATGCGCCGTAAGGCCATCGCCGCGCTGACGGTGCTCACCGCCGTCGGTGCTCTCGGGGCCGCTGCCGTGCCGGCCAATGCCTCGGACGTCTCCGGCTTCCGTTTCACGCCGGCGCAGGCGCAAGAACCGGTGAAGGTGAAGGGAGCGGCCTCGTGCGAAGCGATGGTCGCCGGCTACGGATATCCGGTGAGGCCGAAGACGAAGGCGGCCTGCGCCAATGCCGAGCCGGAGCCGGCTCCGTACGGGAAGCGGCTTGAGTGCCAGCTGGGGCTGGAGGCAGCCGGGCTGACCGCGAACGAGGCGATCGGCGCCTGCTGGGCCCGGCCGTAGCGTGGCGTCTCCCCGGCCGGGAGACGGTCTCCCGAAACGTGGAGCCGCGGCTGACGCAAGGTAAGGCCCCGGGGACAGGAACACCCAGCAGCCCGCCGGGGCCGGCCTTGTCCACGTCGGTGTGGCCTCCCGGTCGGTAGTCGGCGTTGCTGCTGCCGGCCGGGGCTGTGGCGGAGTGAGTCCGCCGTTTCGGTGTCAGTACGGTTGATGCCGATGTCGCTGATGCAGATGTGGGGGCGCGGAGGGGCGGCGGAGTCGGTCCGCCGGTCGGCTGCCGTTAACCACTGTGCGCTGACCCGGCTGAGGCACGGTGTCGGGTGTTCTATGCGCTGCCTACCGTTCGGTCACGTGCCTTCCTGGCATCGCACGGCACCGGGCTGGCAGGGACGGTGAGCCGTTCGTCACCGCAAGGCACGATACGCAAGGTGCGCTCCAGCCAGGCCGAGACCGGCGCGGCCGGCGCACGTACGACGTCGCGGCCGTCCGGCGCGGTGAGCGCCATCCAGACCTCCGGACGGTTCCCCCGAAGCCGAGCCGGCCAGATCGTCACGTCCCCCGTCCCGCTGGGGCGGTAGAGGCCGTCTATGAGCAGGCCGCGGGCGAACGTCCACTCGACGGGGGGCGGAGAGTCGATGTGGAAGGCGACGCGGACCGCGTAGGGATCACTGGTCCGATAGCACAGGAGGGAGGGGACCGCGACGGGGAAGCGGATCACAGCTCTCGTCGTGCGAACGAGCTCGCATTCGAGGCCGCGCTCCACTACGCGGTCATCCTCACGGTGATCCTCAACATCATGCCGTACTGAGCGGCCATTGTCGGGCACTTGGGCACTCCTCACTCGTGCGTGGCGACTTCCGGCAACTACTCAACGCAACGGCGGAATCGCCGGATAGCGTCCGCTGGACCTGAGGTTGCTTAATCCGCTTAGACCGGCCGGAGGCGTGCTGCGCATGAGAAATGAGGCCCTGGACCGGGCCATTCGTGAATCCGGTTACAGCTACGCGGAACTGGCACGCCAGATCCGCGCCGTGGCGGGCGAGAACGGCGTGACGGTGCGGACCAACTCCTCTGCGGTGGCGCACTGGGTCGCCGGCACCCGGCCCGCACGCAGGACGGCCGACCTGATCGCCGAGGCGCTGGCGCGGAAGCTCCAACGTCCGATCACTCCAGTGCAATTAGGGCTGCAGCCGGCCGAGAAGGAGGCTGCGGACACCTCACTGGGACTGCACGTGGACCGCGATCCGCTGGACGTGCTGACCATGCTGGGCAGGGCCGACATCGAGCGTCGCCCCGAAGCCCACGCCGCCCCGTACACCGTTGCGACCGGATCGCTCGTGCTGGATCTCGACGCCCAGGCGGCAGCGCGCGCCACCACGGCGCGCCGGACGGGGACCGCGGGCGAGCCAGAGGTACGCGCCGTCCGGGAGATGACCGAACTGTTCACCGCTGTCGACGAACGCCACGGGGGCCGGCACGGCCGGTCGGCTCTGGTGCAGTACCTGACCAGTGATGTGGCCGCGCTGTGCCGGGCGCGGTTCCGCAGCGAGGAACTCCAGCAGCAAATGCTCTCGGCTGCCGCGTGCGTCGCCTACCTGGCGGGCTGGAAGGCCTATGACGCCGGGGAGCAGGGGCTGGCCCAGAGGTACTACCTGCAGGCGTACCGGCTCACCCGGGAAGCCGGCAATGACCTGCACGGAGCGTTCGTGCTGCGGGTGCTGGCACACCACGCTATGGAGACGGGCCGGTCCGAACACGCCCTGGCGCTCGTCGACGCCGCGCTGCAGCGGGCCCGCGGGCGCACGGACCCCGCGACGGAGGCGCTCTACGTCGCCACCAGGGCCCGTGCCCTGGCGATGGAGGGCCGGCGGCGCGAAGCCGTTGCCGAAGCGGCCCACGCCGCCCGGCTCGTGGACGGGGCCGATGAACGGGAGATGCCCTTCTGGGCCGCGCTGTGGGGTTCCCCCAGCGCATGCGTGCGGACCCACACGGCCAAGGCGGCCGAGCACATGGGCTCGTACGACATCGCCGAGCAGCACTTCAGCCAGGCGGTATGGAACCGGACGGACACCGATCTGCGGCGCATCACCGCCCTCAGCCACGCCCACGCCGGATCCATGCAATGCCGCCAAGGACTGGTGGAGCAAGCCTGCCGTACCTGGAGCGGGACGCTGCAGATGATGGACGGAGTACGGTCGGTCCGAGTACGGCGAGCCGTTGCCACCATGACCCGGGACCTGGCTCCCTACCAGCGACGCAAGGTCCCGGCCGCCCTTGAGCTGGGCGAAAAGATCCGCCTGTGGTCCCAGGAGGGCCCGTGACAGTCGTCAACCACAACGAGCGGCCCGACCCCGAGAGGGCGACGGCGGCCCTCAATCGCATCACCGCGGCCGGGCTGATCGGCACCGTCATCGAGTACTACGACTTCTTCCTCTACGCCACCGCCGCAGCCCTCGTCTTCGGCCCGGTGTACTTCCCGCACTTCGCACCCGCCACGGCAACCCTGGCCTCCATGGCCACCTTCGCCACCGGCTTCCTGGCCCGCCCCCTGGGAGCAGCCCTGTTCGGACACATCGGCGACCGGCTGGGGCGCCGCACCCTGCTGCTGGGGACCGTGCTGACCACGGGCGGCGCCACCGTCGGCATGGGACTGCTGCCCGGCTACCAGGAACTGGGCCTGGCAGCTCCCGTATGCCTGGTCGCCCTGCGACTGCTGCAAGGGGTGGGCATCGGCGGCGAGTGGACCGGAGCCGTGGTGCTCGCGACCGAGCATGCGCCGGCCCGGCGACGGGGGCTCTGGGCCTCCTTCCCCCAGATCGGTCCCGCCCTGGGGTTCCTGCTCGCCAACGGAAGCCTGCTGGCCCTCACGGCAACGCTCGACGCACAGGAATTCCAGGCCTGGGGCTGGCGCGTGCCGTTCTGGTGCGCCGGACTGCTGACCCTCATCGGATACGTACTCCGCTCCTCGATCCTGGAATCCCCGGCCTTCCGCGCCCTCGCCGAAGACCGGGCTCTGTCCCGCGCGCCCGTCCTCCAGGTCATCGGGCATCACAGCGGGCGGGTCCTGCTCATCGCCGGCGCGGTCACCTGCGCCTATGCCGTTCACTACACGGTGACGACCTGGGCGATGTCCCACGCCACGACCACCATGGGGCTCGACCCGACCGGGACCCTGCTGTCCGTCACGATCGCCATGACGGTCATGGCGGCGACCACACCACTTGCCGCCGCACTCGGTGACCGCTTCGGACGCCGCAGACTCGGCATCATCGGCTGCACCGCCATGGCCGCCCTGATGCTGCCCTACCTGGCACTCCTGCAGACCGGCAGCCTCCTCGCCCTCACCGCCGGCACCACCGTCGAGCTGCTGGCCCTGGTCACCATGCTCGGTGTCCAAGGCGCGTACATTCCCGAACTGTTCGACGCCCGCATCCGGAGCACAGGCACCGCCGTCGCCTACAACATCGGCGCCGTGTTCGGCGGCGGCCTGACACCGCTCGTGAACAGCCGACTGTCCGAGATCACCGCAACCGGCTTCCCCTGGCTGACCGCCGCTTACGTGATCTGTCTCTGCGGGGCGAGCCTGCTCTGCCTGCTGCGCCTCCCCAGCACACAACCGCCATCCGAAGACCGGCACAGACCGGCCTCGATCCTGGCGGCTGACGGTGAGCACCCCGCAGGCTGTGCAGCGCGGTCCGCAACCAGGCGTACGTGAGGGGTGCAGCGCACCTGCTGGTCAGGCGAGGAGCGGATCCTCGCGTACGGGCTGCCGGCCGCGGAGGGCAAGAAGGACGAGCCCCGTGGCCGGCTTCGCCCGCGCGTACGGCTTCGACGTCGACCGGCCCGTCCAGTGGGAAGTCGAAGCCCTGGACCCAACGCACTGCAGCGCCTGGTCCTCGAAGCCATCGACCCGTGCATCGACCAGCAGGCGCTCGCTGCCGTCCTCGCCGAGGAGCAGCGGCAGCGCGGCAGCGGCGTCAGCTGGCACTGCGTGAACGTCAGGAGTGGGCCTCGCCGGCAACGGCACCTGGGGCAACGGCGACGGGGCCATGCGGGGGAGGCTGCGGCGTGCCGCCCGCTCCAGAGAATCGAACGGGCGTATCATTCTGGCGTGGCCGAGTACGACTTCCCCGAGGATTTGATCGCCGCCCAGCTGGAGATGCACCGGACCCGCGCCGCCTACCGGGCGCTGTGCGAGACGCTGCCGTGGTCGGTGGTGCCGCTGCCCGGGTACGAGCGCCCTGAGGGGCACCATTACCCCTTCCGGCGGGAGGACTCGCCCGGCTACACCGAGGAGCAGGCCGAGCAGGAGGCCCGGCTGCGCGCCCGCATGCGGGAGCTGTCCATCCAGATCGGCACGCACCCCTTCTGGGACACCCTCTCCGGCCCCGACGTCGTCGCCGCCCGCAGCGCCCTGAAGCACGTCCACGACACCCCCGCCGACGAGGCGGACGCGGCAGCCTAGCCGTGTACGAGGAACCCGGGCCCTTGCGGACGGCGAGCCACCGTCGCAGCCGCCCACGCCACCGATCCGCATCGTTCTGCGCGACGGCCAGGAGCTGGTCGGCCGGCTGCTGCGCCGCTGGCAGGGCAACACCACCGCCT
>NZ_PQSQ01000118.1 GCF_002920575.1 Streptomyces sp. Ru73
TCCTTCCACATGCCCGACACGCCGCGCACCTGGGCCCGGCCGCCCAGCCGGCCGTCCGTGCCGACCTCGCGGGCCACCCGGGTCACCTCGTCGGCGAACGCGGAGAGCTGGTCGACCATGGTGTTCACGGTGTCCTTGAGTTCCAGGATCTCGCCCCGCGCGTCCACCGAGATCTTCTGGCTCAGATCGCCATTGGCCACCGCCGTGGTGACCTGGGCGATGTTGCGTACCTGTGACGTCAGGTTGGACGCCATGAAGTTGACGTTGTCGGTCAGTCCTTCCCACACCCCCGAGACACCCGGCACATGGGCCCGGCCGCCCAGCCGGCCCTCCGTGCCGACCTCGCGGGCCACCCGGGTCACCTCGTCGGCGAACGCGCGGAGCTGGTCGACCATGGTGTTCACGGTGAGCTTGAGTTCCAGCAGCTCGCCGGTCGCCTCCACCGTCACCTGCTGGGTCAGGTCGCCGCGCGCCACCGCCGTGGTGACCACCGCGATGTCGCGTACCTGGGCGGTCAGCCGGGACGCCATCGCGTTGACGGCCTCCGACACCCGCCACCAGTCGCCCGAGAGTCCCTGGAGCTTCGCGCGCCCGCCGAGCCGGCCCTCGGTGCCGACCTCGCGCGCCACCCGTGTCAGCTCGCCGGTGAACAGCGAGAGCTGGTCCACCATGCCGTTCACCGCGCGCCCGAGGGTGCGCAGGTCGCCGCGGAGCCGGCGCTGCCCGTCGTGGAGGGTGACCCGCTGCGTGAGGTCGCCGCCCGCGACCGCCTCCAGGACGCGGGTGACCTCGCCGACCGGCACGACCAGCGCGTCGAGGAGTGTGTTGACGGAGTCCACGCTCGTCGTCCAGGCGCCGTGTCCGGGGCTCGCCGCGAGCCGTTCGTCGAGCCGGCCCTGACCGGTCACCTCCCGGCGTACACGCTGCAGCTCGGCGGCCATGTGCGCGTTCCGCGTGACGATCTGGTCGAACACCTCCGCCAGCTCGGCGAGCACGCCCTCGCCCGCGTCCGCCACGCGTACGGAGAAGTCCCCGTCGCGGACGGAGTGCATCGCGGCGAGCAGCGGCCGCAGCTCGGCCGCGCGCACCTGCTGATCGTCCCGGGTGAGGACCGGCCGGCCGGCGCCCGTGGACTCCTCGGGTGGCGACGCGCGGGAAACGGTGTCGGGCTGATCCGGCTCGTGTTCCATGGCGCAATATCCTCATGCAGACGATAAAGATATATGCCTCATATGGCGCGAATTACACTATATTCATCGAACTGAGTGCCGGGAACGATCCGGGAACGACCGGGGGCGCCCGTGGAGACCTACGCCGACCTGCGTGATTCCAGTCCGCGGATCCGGCTGCCCGCCGGCGGGCTCGCGCCGGCCACGGCCCGCAGGTTCCTGCGTGTCGTCCTCACCGAATGGGCCGCGCCGCCGGTGCCCGGAGGGCCCGCCGCCGGCGACGGGGCCATCGACGACGCGGTGCTCCTCGTCAGCGAGCTGGTGACGGCCGCCGCGCCGCCGCACGCGCGGGGCGGGACCGGGAGCGAGGTGGAGATCGCCTGCCGTCTCCTCCCCCCGCCGCCCGGTTCCGCCGGCCCGCCGTACGGGGGCGGGAGCCGGCAGGCACGGGTCGCGGTCGACGTGGCGACCCACCACCTGCCCGGCAGCCGGCCGGATGCCGTCCTCGACGCGCCGGAGCCGGAGCCGGACGGCGGCTCCCGTGACTACCGCGCGCTGCTGCTCGGCGCGCTGGCCGAGTCCTGGGGCGTGACGTACCGGCACGGCGAGCGGACCGTGTGGTGCCACCTGGCGGCACCGCTGGCGGTACGGGCGGGGGACGACGGTTCCGGCACGGCGCGGGACGGCGCCGCGGTACCGGACGTCCTGGCGAGCCCTCCCGCCGCACCGGACGCCGCGCCCGGGCCCGCCGTCGTACCGGATGCCGCACCCGGGCCCGCCCTCGTACCGGATGCCGCGGCGGACGCGCCGGACGTGCGGGAGGCGCCGGGCGCGACGGGCGCGGCGGGCCGTGGTGCGGGCCCGGCCGGCGACCCCGGCCGGTCCCCGGAGCGGACCGGTCAGGGCGCGGACCCCGCCGGGGAGTCCTTCCTCGCCGAGGTGGGCGAGCTGCTCGCCGGGCAGCTGGACGAGGACATGGTCACCGCGCTCACCGGGCAGCTCCTGGTGCCCAGGCTCGCCGACTGGTGCGGTGTCTGGCTCACCACCACCGGCGGCGACATGCGGCTCGCACGGGTCTGGCACCGGGACGAGCGCCGCATCAGGGCGCTCCGCTCGGCCCTGGAGAACGACCGCCCGCCGCCCGTGACCCTGAGCCCCGCCGGAGTCCCCTGGCCCTGGCCCGAGGGTGCCGACGACACCGGGCACGGCGGCTCCGCGCTGCTCTTCCCGCTGGTCCTGGGCGGCCGGTGCCACGGCGCGCTGCTCATCGGACGCGCCGGAGCAGCGGGGATGACCGGCGCCGTCGCACGGCTCGCCGAGGACGTGGCGCGGCGCGTGGCCCAGGCGGTGACCACGGCGCGCCACTACACTCGGCAGGCGGACATCAGCCACTCGCTCCAGCGCCGCCAGCTGCCCACCTCCCTCGCGGCCATACCGGGCATCGACGCGGCGATCATCTACGAGCCCTGCGGCGAGGGCCAGACCGTCGGCGGCGACTTCTACGACCTCTTCCCCCGCGACGACCGCCGCTGGTGCTTCCTCCTCGGGGACGTCTGCGGCCATGACCTGGACGCGATGTCCGTCACCGGCCTGGCCCGCCACCTGGTGCGGCTGCTCGCCCGCGAGGGCCACGGCGTCGAGTCGCTGCTCGCCCGGCTGAACCTCGCGATGGCGGAGGAGGGCGCCGAAGCACAGCGGGTGGGCGGCGAGCAGGCGGGCTCCCGCTTCCTGAGCCTGCTGTACGGCGAGCTGGAGCCCGACGCCGTCGCGGGCGGCGCGCGCTGCACGGTCGCCAGCGCCGGACACCCGCTGCCGCTGCTGCTGACGGCGGACGGCACGGTCGTACCGGCGGCGGAACCGCAGATGCTGCTCGGGATCGACGAGCACGCGGAGTTCGGCGCCCACTCCTTCCGTCTCGCACCGGGCGAGACGCTGCTGTGCGTGACCGACGGCGTCACCGAACGGCGCAACGGCACCCGGCAGTTGGACGATGACGACGGGCTCGCCGAGGTGCTGCGCGGCTGCGCCGGGCTGGGCGCGAAGGCCGTCGCGGAGCGGGTGCGCCGCGCTGCTCACGACTTCGGGCCCGGCCCGATCGACGACGACCTGGCGATCCTGGTGCTGGAGACGGTGCCGGTGCCGGGGGCGGCCCTCGCGCGCGGCCCGGTCTGACGCCGCTCGCGGCGGTACGCGGCCGTCAGGAGTACCGCGCCCGGAGTTCCGTCTCCAGGGTCTCCAGGGAGCGGCCCTTGGTCTCCGGGACGCAGCGCTTGACGAAGACGATGGCCAGCAGGCCGAGGACGACGAAGACGAAGAACGTGCCGGAGACGCCGAGGCCGGAGACCATGGACGGGAAGACCAGGCCGATGGCGAAGTTGGTCAGCCACAGCACCACGGCGGCGACGCCCATGCCGAAGCCGCGCATCCGCATCGGGAACAGCTCGGAGAGCATCAGCCAGGTGACGGGGGAGATCGCGCCCTGCTGGAACGCGAGGAACGTGACCGTCATGGTGAGGACGGCGTAGGCACGGCCGTCACCGGCCGGGAGCGCCATCGAGAAGACGCCGATGAGCAGCAGCGCCGCGGTCGTGCCGAGCTGGCCGGTCAGCAGCATGGGGCGGCGGCTCACGCGGCCCAGCAGCCAGATGCCGGCGAAGGTGGCGAGTACGGAGATGACGCCGTTGGCGATGTTCGCGGTCAGGGCGCTGTCGGCGGCGAACCCGGCGTCGGTGAGGATCTGGGTGCCGTAGTACATGATCGTGTTGACGCCGGTGATCTGCTGGACGACGGCGATGCCGAACCCCACCCACATCAGACGCCGGATCCAGGGCGTGGAGCGCAGGTCCCGCCAGCCGCCGATCTTCTGCTGCTCGTCCTTGACGGCGAGCGCGGAGACCTCGCTCAGCTCGGCCTCGGCCCGCTGCTGCGACCTGACCTGCTTCAGCACCTCGTACGCGTCGTGGAAGCGCCCCTGCGCGGCCAGCCAGCGGGGGCTTTCGGGCATCACGAGCATGCCCAGCCACAGGACGACGGCGGGGATCGTCGCGAGGACGAGCATCCAGCGCCAGACGCCGCCGGACTCGCCCCCGAGGCGCGCGATGACCGCATTGGAGGTGAACGCGAGCAACTGACCGCTGACAATCATGAGTTCGTTACGGGTGACCAGCCCGCCGCGCCACTCGGCGGGGGAGATCTCAGCGAGGTAGACGGGCACGGTCACGGACGCGCCGCCCACCGCCAGGCCGAGGACGAAGCGGGCCACGACCATGAAGCCGGTGCTGGGCGCGAGCGTCGCGGCCAGCGCGCCGACGAAGAAGAGCACGGCGAGCAGGAGGATGTTGCGGCGGCGGCCGCGGGCGTCGGAGAGCCGGCCCCCGGTCACCGCGCCCAGTGCGGCACCGAGCAGCAGCGAGCTGGTCACCAGGCCCTCGGTGAAGGGCGTCAGGCCGAGGTCGTCCTTCATGTACGGCAGGGCGCCGTTGATGACGCCGGTGTCGTAGCCGAAGAGCAGACCGCCGAAGGTGGCGATGACGGTGATGACACGAAGGCGGCGCCGCACGGGACGCGGCGTGTCACCGCCGAGGGCGGATGGTGCGGCGGATGCCGAAGCGTCGTCCGTGACGTTCATGGACGCCTCCTTGCCTGGGGCCGGAGCGGGGGAGTGTCGCGCTCTAGTAGCGCGCTCTAGTTGCGCAGCACAATGACGCTGTTCAAATGTCATGTCAATAGGTCGTTGCGAAGGGATTTCCTCCGCGCGGCCGAACGGGCGTCCCCGCCGCGGCCGCCTCCGGGCCGGTACACCGCCGTTCGTGGCCGGCGTGCCGCCGGCTTCGGGCCGGTACGCCGTCACATGTCCCGTGGTTCCAGCGCCTGTTCCGTCCAGATGACCTTGCCCTCCGCCGTGTAACGGGTGCCCCAGCGCTCGGTGAGCTGGGAGATCAGGAAGAGGCCCCGGCCGCCCTCGTCGGTCGTGCGCGCGTGCCGCAGGTACGGCGAGGTACTGCTGCCGTCGGACACCTCGCAGATCAGCGTCCGGTCCTTGATCAGCCGCAGCCCGATGGGCGCGCCCCCGTGCCGGATCGCATTGGTGACCAGCTCGCTGACCACCAGCTCCGTGGTGAACGCCAGCGCCTCCAGGCCCCAGTGCGCCAGCTGCGTCGTGGCGGTGTCCCGCGCCACCGCCACGGTCGCGGGATCGGCCGGCAGCTCCCAGGAGCCGTACTCCTCGGGGGCGAGCGCCCGGGTGGCCGCGAGCAGCAGCGTCACGTCGTCCTGCGGGCGCTCGGGCGTCAAGGCGTCGATGACGTGGTCGCACAGTCCGTCGAGGGAGTGGCCCGGCGCGCCGAGGGCCCGCAGCAGCCGCTGTACGGGATCGCGCTGTTCGGGAGCGTCCTGCTCGGGGGCGTTCTCTTCGGTGGCGCTTCCGGGGCTGCCACCGGCAGCCGCGCCGGGGGCCGTACCGTCCCCGGCCAGCAAGCCGTCCGTGTACAGCGCCAGCACGCTGCCCTCGGCCACCGGGAACTCGACCGCCTCGAACGGCAGCCCGCCCTCGCCCAGCCGCGGGCCCACGGGCAGTTCGGCGAGCGCGGGCGCACCGCCGGGCGCGACCACGGCGGGCAGTGGATGCCCCGCACTCGCCGCGGTGCAGGTCAGCGCGATCGGGTCGTACACCGCGTACAGACAGCTGCTGCCCCTCTCGTCGGCGCCGGACGGGTGCCGCTGGCCCTCGTGGATGCTCCGGCCCACCAGGTCGTCGAGGTGCGCCAGCAGTTCCTCGGGGCGCAGGTCGAGCGCGGCCAGGGTGCGTACGGCGGTGCGCAGCCGGCCCATCGTGGCGGCCGCGTCGATGCCGTGGCCCGGTACGTCACCCACCACGAGCGCCACCCGGGCGCCGGACAGCACGATCACGTCGAACCAGTTGCCCCCGACATCGCACAGTTCGTTGGCGGGGCAGTACGCGGAGGCGACCGTGACGGCACGCTGGTCCGGGGTGCCGCGCGGCAGCAGCCGGCGCTGGAGGCCCAGCGCGGCCTCCCGCTCGCGGGTGTACCGCCGGGCGTTGTCCACGCACACCGCGGCCCGCGCGACGAACTCCTCCGCCAGCCGCAGGTCGTCCGCGCTGAACGGCTCGTCGTGCTGGATGCGGAAGAACGTGGTGACGCCCATCGTCGAACCACGGGCGCGGATCGGCACCACCATCGCGGTGTGCAGCCCCAGCTCCCGCAGGTTCGCGTGCCGGCCGCCGGCGACGCCGGCCGCCCACTCCGGCGCGCGGGGGTCCAGCCGCTCGGCGCGCCAGGACACACCGTCCGCCAGGCAGCGGACCGGTGGGGACCAGGCGTGGTACGCGGCCAGGTCGCCGATGCGCACCACCGCCTCCGGCACGCCCGCGCGCAGCGACTGCTGACCGCCGCGGCGCAGCGGTACGTCGTCGGCGTCCCCGAGCGGCCCCGGCCGCGGCTCCTCGCCCCGTACGACCGAGTCCAGCAGGTCGACGGTGACGAAGTCGGCCAGCTCCGGCACCGCCACGTCCGCGAGGTCCTGGGCCGTCTGCAGCACGTCGAGGGTGCGGCCGAGGTGCTCGCTGGCCCGGTCCAGCAGCGCCAGGTGCTGCCGGGAGCGGTAGCGCTCGGTGATGTCGATGACCGTGTAGCACACACCCACCGGGCGGCCCTCGGCGTCCTCCAGGCGGAAGAAGGACATGGAGTGGGCGTGCTCGCGCTGCGGCTCGGCCAGTGTCCGCCCGACGTGCTCGAAGCCGAGCAGCGGCTCGCCGGTCCGCAGGACGTGCCGCATCCGGGTCTCCATCGCTTCGGCGTCCAGGCCCGGCTGGATCTCACCCAGACGCCGCCCGGCCCGCTCGGCCGACGACCCGCCGCCGTACTGCTCCAGCGCCGCGTTCGACCACACGCAGCGCAGATCGGTGTCGACGATGGCCATGCCAACGGGCGACCGGCTCACCATCCGCTCCAGCACGTCCCGGCTCGGCTCCCAGCCGCGCAGCGGCGGCGCGTCGGCCGCGAGCACCAGCCAGTGCCCCCGCGCCGTGCCGCCGGTCACCGGCACCACCTGGACCTGGATGCCCGCCCTGCCGCCCCCGGCGTGCAGCGCCGACAGCAGCCCGGACCAGCTGCCGTGCGCCCGGCACTCGGCGGCCAGCGCGGGCAGCCGGGCCGCGTCGTCCGGGGCGAGCAGATCAGCGGCGGGGCGGCCAATGGCGCCGGACGGGGGATGGCCCAGCAGCCGCTCGGCGGCGGGCGGCCAGCTCTGGACACGGCCGGCGGCGTCCAGCAGGAGCGCGGCGACATCGGCGAGGCCGGTGGTCCCCGAGCCTCCGTCGGGGACGCCCGTCCGCCCCGCGGCGCTGCCCGCCGCGCCGTCCGAGCCGTCCGCTGTCCTCGCCATGCCGGCCGTCCCTGTCTCCGCCACCCGTGTCCTGGCGCCCGTGTCCCTGCGGGGCCGCGTCCCTCACGGCCGGCGCTGCCGCACCGCCGTTCGCCGCTCCGTTGCACCCCGTTACAGCAATCTAATTCCCCTTGCCGTGATAAGCAGCATTCATCCCTCTTTGTCGCTCCTTCTCTCATCGATTTCCGGGCCGCACCCGTCGGCTGTGGCGGGGCGAGCGCTGCTCCCGCACGCGCTCGCGGTCGCCGCCGGCTCACCGCCTTCCACCGGTCCCACCCCGGCGTCACCGTGTGCCTCGCCAACGCGCCCCGCACGCCCAGGCGGTGGCCTCCGTGTTCGGCGTCCTGAGCGGGCCCGGCACGGCAGGGGACGGGCCGGGAGCGGCGGTGGCCGGGCTCGCGACGCCCGGGCGGGCGCGGGCGTGTCCCCCTGCGACGACACCGCAACGGGTCGAGAATGGTGCGGTGGGGTACCCGGCCCGTCAGCACCAGCAGCGGAACGACTCGGGAGGCGACACCGATGACCGGAAGCGGCAGTGACTCCGACGGGCAGCAGTACGACGCCACGCCGTTCCTGCCCTCGCGCGGCGGTCTTCCGGCGCACCGGCGGGCCGCCGCCGACTGCCACGGCTGCCCGCTGTTCCGGGACGCGACACAGACCGTCTTCGGCGCCGGCACCTCCTCGGCACGCGTCATGCTCGTGGGCGAGCAGCCCGGTGACCAGGAGGACCGCCAGGGGGAGCCGTTCGTCGGGCCGGCCGGCGGGCTCCTCAAGCGTGCGCTGCGGGACGCCGACATCGACGCCGAGCAGGCGTACGTCACCAACGCGGTGAAGCACTTCAAGTTCACCCTCGCCACGCGGGGCAAGCGCCGCATCCACAAGGCACCGAGCCTGCGCGAGATGACCGCCTGCCGCCCCTGGCTCACCGCCGAGCTGCACCTGGTCGGCCCCGAGGTGGTGGTGGCGCTCGGGGCGACCGCGGGCAAGGCGCTGCTGGGCTCGTCGTTCAGGGTGTCGAAGGACCGGGGCACGCTGATCCCGCTTCCGGGGGACAACGAGGACGCGGTGGTCGTCCCCACCCTGCACCCGTCGGCGATCCTGCGGGCCGACGACCGCGAGGCCGCGTACGCCGGACTCGTCTCGGACCTGCGCGTCGCCGCCGACGCCCTGGCCGGCAAGCGCTAGCGGACAGAGCGGCCGGCACGCGCAACGAGCGGCACCGGGGCGCGGCCGGGGCCCGCGCCCCGGTGGCGGCTGGAAGCCGCCCCACGGGACCTCGTTGGCGAGCGTCAGGTGCGAGTTGACCCAGGCGGTGCCGAAGCCCAGCCGGCCGGCGGATGCGTGAACTCCCGTCCCCGGGGCACTCAGCCGCCGGAGACGGCCGGGGCGGCAGGCGGTCCGGGCGGCCCGGCGGGCCGGAGGGCGCTCGCGCGGAGCCGTACGGGTCCCGGCCCGGAGGAGGGCGCAGGCATGGAACAGCCGCTGGTGGTCGGGGTGGACGGTTCCGACGCGAGTCTGGACGCGGTGGACTGGGCGGCGGGAGCGGCCAAGCGGTACGACTGCCCGCTGCGCATCGTGTACGCCTCCCGCTGGGAACGGTACGAAGGCGGGCTCCCCAACGGGTCGACCGAGCCCTCCGCCGAACGCCTCATGGAAGAACGGATCCTCGGCGCCGCCGCCGAGCGGGCCGCCCGGCGGGCGCCGGGGATCAAGGCCAGCACCCACCTCGTCCCCGAGGACCCCACGACGGCGCTGCTGGCGGAGGCCCGCCACGCGACGGCGGTGGTCGTCGGGCACCGCGGCCGCGGCCGGCTGACATCGCTGCTGCTCGGCTCGGTGGGACTCGTGGTGGCGGGGCGCGCCCGGTGCCCCGTGGTCGTGGTGCGCGGCCATCCGCCCCTGCTGCACGGCCCGAAGCACACACTGGTGCTGGGGATCGGCGAGGAGACGACCGGAGCGGCGGCCGTGGCCTTCGCCCTGCGCGCGGCCGAGGCGCGGAAGTACGAGGTCGAAGCGGTGCACGCGTGGCGCTGCGGCATCGGTGAGGCGCCGGGGCACCACGCGCCGCACAGCGAGTGCCGGGCGGAGCACGAACAACGGGCACAGCAGCTGTTCGACGAGGCCCTGAACGCACAACTCGCCGGGTACCCAGGGGTGTCCGTGGTGCGCCGTACCGTCGAGGGCGCGGCGGGCGCGTCCCTGGTGATGGCTTCGGACACCGCCGACCTGCTGGTCGTGGGTGCCCGCCGGCGAGCAGGGCACGCAGGACTGGAACTCGGCCCGGTCAACCACACGGTCCTGCACCACGCGCGGTGCCCGGTGGCGGTCGTTCCGGAGCGCTGAGCCGCGCCCGTGCGGGCCGGACCGAAGACGCCTCGTTCCGCAGGAGGAAAAACACCGCTGCCGGGCTACTCTGCGAGGGGCGGAGCGAATCGGTCGCGGGAGAGCGGGGAGGCGCGCCCCATGCCGGAATCGGCAGGCCACCGGCGGCATTCCGTGTTGCCGCAGGTGCGGCTGGACCAGCTGCTCGACGAGCTGCAATTCCGCCTGGACAGCGCCCGGGTGACGCACGCGCGCATGCAGAGCCTGCTGGAGGCGGTGCTCAGCGTCGGCAGCGACCTGGACGTCGAGCAGGTGCTGCAGCACATCGTGGAGGCGGGCGTGGTACTCGCCGACGCCGAATACGGCGCGCTCGGCGTCGTCGAGGACGGCCAGCGGCTCTCCCGCTTCCTGCCGGTGGGGATCTCGGAGCCACTGGCGGCGAAGATCGGGGCGCTGCCGTCCGGCCACGGCATCCTCGGTGAACTGATCCGCCACCCCGAGCCGTTGCGGCTGACCGACCTCGCACAGCACCCCAGCAGTTACGGCTTTCCCCAGCACCACCCGCCGATGCGGACGTTCCTCGGCGTCCCGATCCGCGTACGGGACGAGGTCTTCGGCAACCTCTACCTCACCGAGAAGCGGGGCGGTGCGCAGTTCGACGCCGACGACGAGGCCATGCTGTCGATGCTCGCGGTGGCCGCCGGCGTGGCCATCGACAACGCCCGGCTCTACCACGAGAGCCGCATGCGGGAACGGTGGCTGGAGGTACTGGGCGAGATCACCCGTGTCCTGCTGGCCGGCGCCGACACGAAGGAGGTACTGGACCTGATCGCGCGCCGCAGCGGCGAGCTGGCCGACGCGGACTGCGCGGCCGTCTTCCTGCCGGACCCGGGCACCGGAGGGCTGAGGGCAGTGGTGGTGCACGGCCCGGACGCCGGCCACCTCGCGGGCACCGTCGTACCGCGCAAGGGCTCGCTCGTCGGACTGGCGGCCCGCACCGGGAAGCCGGCGGTCACCGCCGACCTGGGCGCGGATGCCAGGGACCGTACGACGACGGGCCGGTCCCAGGTCACCGGGCCCGCGGTCGCCGTACCACTGCTGAGCGAGGAACAGGCCGCGGGCTCGATCCGGCTCAGCCGTGTGGCGGGGCGCCCGGCCTTCTCCGCGCACGACGTCACCCTGCTCTCCGGCTTCGCCGAACAGGCCGCGCTCGCCCTCGAACTGGACCGCAGACGCCGCCAGTCGGAGCAGCTGGAGGCGTTGCGCGAGCGCGATCGCATCGCCCGTGACCTGCACGACCTCGCCATCCAGCGGCTCTTCGCCACCGGGATGACACTGCAGAGCGCCACGCGCCTCATCGACCGGCCGGAGGCGGCGGTGCGCATCGGGCGGGCCGTGGACGACCTCGACGAGACGATAAAGATCATCCGGTCCACCATCTTCGACCTGCGTACGGCGGCCCAGCCGCGGGAGGAGGCCGGGCTGCGGCGGCGCGCGCTCGACGTGGTCGCGAAGGCCGGGGAAGCGCTCGGGTTCGCGCCGTCGCTGCGGATGGACGGCCCGGTCGACACCGACATTCCCGCGGAGACCGCCGAGCACGTCCTCGCCGTACTGACCGAGGCACTGAGCAATACGGCCCGGCACGCACGGGCGCACCGCGCGGACGTGACGCTGACCGTCGCTGACGAGGTGGTGCTCACCGTGACGGACGACGGGGTGGGGCTCCCGTGCGCGCCGAAGGACGGCAGCGGCCTGGCCAACATGCGGGGCCGGGCCGGGCTGCTGGGCGGCGGCATGACGCGGGAGCGGCCGGAGGGCGGCGGAACGCGCATCGTGTGGCGGGTCCCGCTGCGAGCGCCCGGGACCGGCCCGGTGGGCCAAGGCTGAGGAGCGCCCTTCGCCGGCAGGTCCCCGACCGTCACGGACAGGGCGGCTCCTCCCGGTCCCGCAGGCGTTCGGCGATCACCGCGGCCTGGACGCGCCGCTCCACCTTGAGCTTCGCCAGGATCGCGGAGATCCGGTTCTTCACGGTCTTCTCGGCGAGGTAGAGACGGTCCGCGATCTGACGATTGGTCAGCCCGGCGCCGACCAGGTCCAGGATCTCCCGCTCCCGTGGCGACAGACGGGCCAGTTCGGGCGGCCCGGCGGGCGGGGCCGGGCCGCGGACGCGGGACAGCACCCGGGCCGTCACCTCGGGGGAGAGCATGGACTGCCCGGACGCCACCGTCCGTACGGCCGCCACCAGGTCCGAGCCCTTGATCTGCTTCAGTACGTAACCGGCGGCACCCGCCATGATGGCGTCGAAGAGCGCTTCGTCGTCATCGAAGGAGGTCAGCATCAGACAGGCGAGGGCGGGCAGCCGCGCGCGCAACTCCCGGCAGACGACGATGCCTTCGTGGTTCGCCTGCTCGCCGGACGCGCCGAGCCGGACGTCGAGCACGGCGACGTCGGGCCGGAGCGCGGGGACCCGCGCGAGCGCCTGGCGGGCATCGGCAGCGTCCCCGACCACCGTCATGTCCGGCTCGGTGTCGAGGAGGTCACGCAGCCCGCGGCGGACGACCTCGTGATCGTCCAGCAGGAAGATCCTGATGAGCCCGTTGCCCGCGGACTCCGGCGCGACGTCCATCCCGTCCTCTCCCACGCAGTGTTCCCAGCCGCCCTGGTACGCCGTGCACCGCCCCGGTGCGTACCGGCCCGATCAGCCGCCTCGGAGGGCCGTGAGACGGCGGTGGTACTCCTCCTCGTCGATCTCCCCGCGCGCGAAGCGCCCCGCCAGGATCTGTTCGGGGCTCTGGTGCGCGGGTGGCACGCCCGGCGGTTCCGGCACATCGCGGCGGCCGCGTGCCAGGTACCGGATGAAAAACGCCACCCCTGCGACCAGCAGCGCCCAGAAGAGGAACTGCACGATCAGGGCGGCATAGCCCCAGCCGTTCATGCCGTACCCGTATCCGAACATCACCTCGACCACCCCCTGGACGCGCCGCCGCCAGGGCGGGGCGCCGCCGAACCACTCGGCCAGCGTGCCTCCGCCGCCGCCCTGCGGCCATGGGCCATCCGTCCCTCACCCGGCGCCGGTCGGCCCGCGCGCGGTGGCACCGGCGGCCGGCGGGGCTCAGGACGGTGTGCGGTGGCGGACGGCGGTGAGCCGCATGTCCGCGTCGACCACGCCCTCGATGGCGCGGATCAGCCGGGCGGCGACCGGCACCAGCGAGGTGTCCCGGATCTCCCCGCGTACGGTGACCACGCCCTCGTTCACCTCGATGACGACCTCCTGGGCGTGGGAGAGGAACAGCGGTCCGACGACCTCGCGGCGTACCTCCTCGGCGATCTCGGCGTCCTCCCGGAGGAACACCTTCAGCAGGTCGCCGCGGCTGACCACGCCTTCCAGCCGCCCCATCGCGTCCACCACGGGCAGCCGCTTGACCTTGCGGACGGCCATGGTGCGGGCGGCGTGGGCGATCGTGGCGTCGGCGTGCACCGTGATCGCCGGCGCCGTCATCAGCTCGCCGGCCGTCAGACCACCGGCCTTGCCCAGCGCTTCCAGCTCCCGCGCCTGCTCGATCCGGGAGGGAATACGGTCGCGGAACTGCTCCTTGGGCAGCAGATCGGCTTCGGAGACCACGCCCACGACGCGGCTCTCGCCTTCCAGGACGGGCAGTGCGCTGACCCGCCACTGCTCCATCGTCCGCACGATCTCCTTGAACGGCGCGTCGCGGCCGACCGCGACGACGGTGGCGGTCATCACGTCCCCCACGATGCGCGGGGACCGCGGTACGGGCGGGGTGCTGGACATGGGTACTCCTCATGAGTCGCGAGCGATCGACTCCGCAGCCCGTGCGGCGACTCCAGCGTCACGCACACCGGGCCCCGCCGACATGGGCCGAAGAGCCCTACCGGCGGCCGGACAGGCCATGCGCCGGCCGCCCGAGGCCGGTACTGACCGCTACGCGACCCGTTCGGCCCTGTGCCGGCGCCGCCGGAGCCGACAGGGTGGGAGGCGTACGGAAACGGACGCGTTCGGCCGTGGCGCGAGGAGCGGAACATGGGCGGTGCGGACCCGGGCATCGGGCGCGAAGCGGCACAGGCCCGGCTGGCGTCGTGCCTGCGGCCCCTGCGGGCCGTGGTCTTCGACACGGACGGGGTCATCGTCGACTCGGCACGCCTGCACGCAGCGGCGTGGAAGGACGCCTTCGACGCCTGTCTGCGCGACCGGCCCCCGCCCGACCCGGCCCAGCGCCGTCCGTTCGACGTACGGGAGGACTACCGGCGGTACGTGGACGGCAAGTCCCGGCTGGACGGTGCCGCGGCGTTCCTGGAGTCCCGCGGGATGCGATTGCCCGAGGGCGCACCGGACGCTCCGCCGGGCACCGGCTCCGTCCGCGCGGTGGCCGCCCACAAGGAACAGCGGTTCCTCGCCCTCCTCCGCGAGACCGAGACGGTGGCCTGGCCCGGAACGGTGCACCTGCTGCACACGCTGGCGGCGGCAGGCATCGTCCGCGCGGCGGTGTCCGCTTCCCGGCACGCCCGCGAACTGCTGCGGCGGGCCGGCGTGACGGGCCTGTTCCAGGAGCTGGTGGACGGACGGGAGGCGGCCCGGCTCGGCCTGCCGGGCAAGCCGGACCCGGCGCTGTTCCTGGAGGCGGCCCGGCGGCTGGGGGAGGAGCCGAAGTGCACGGCGGTCGTCGAGGACGCGCTGGCCGGGGTCGATGCCGGGCGGCGCGGCGGCTTCGGCCTGGTCATCGGCGTCGACCGGCTGGAAACCCCCGACAGCGCCCGCGACCTGCGCGAGCACGGTGCCGACGTGGTCGTGACCGACCTGGCCGAACTGCTGGGCGCGACGGCCCCGGGGACGACGAAAGGCTGAGGCGTGACGGACTGGACCTGGGAGTACGAGGGGTACGACCCGCGGCAGGAACGGCTGCGGGAGGCACTGTGCACCCTGGGCAACGGCTACTTCGCCACCAGGGGCGCCGCGCCGGAGACCGCGGCCGGACCGGTGCACTACCCGGGCACGTACGTCGCCGGCTGCTACAACCGGCTGCTGTCCGACGTGGCGGGCCGTCAGGTGGAGAACGAGGACCTGGTCAACGTGCCGAACTGGCTCCCGCTGCGGTTCCGCGCGCGGCCCGACGGGGACCGGGCGGCCGAAGCGGCCCCCTGGTTCACCCCGGACGACGGCTCCCTGCTCTCCGCCCGCCAGGTGCTGGACCTGCGGGGCGGCACGCTCACCCGGTACCTGCGCATCCGCGTGCCCACGGGGCCGGCGGAAGGCGGCGCAGAGGGCGTACTGGAGGTGGTGCAGCAGCGCCTGGTGCACATGGGCGACGCGCATCTGGCGGCCCTGCACACCACGTTCACGGCACACGGCTGGTCCGGCACGCTGGAGGTGGAGTCCGCGCTGGACGGCCGGGTCACGAACGCGGGGGTCGACCGCTACCGGGACCTGGCGTCCCAGCACCTGGTCCGCTTCCACACGGGGTCGGTGGATGCCGGCACGTGCTGGCTGCGCTGCCGCACCTCCACCTCCGACCTGCGTGTCGTCCTGGCCGCCCGCACCCGGGTGACCGCGCGGGAACCCGAGGGGCGCCGGATGCTGCTGGAGCCGGACCGCGCGACGCAGCACCTGACGCTGCGGATCGCCGAGGAGGAGCCGGTGACGGTGGAGAAGACCGTCGGCCTGCACACCTCACGGGACCCGGCGATCAGCGATCCGTCGCTGGCGGCGGTCGACGCGGCGGTGCACGCGCCCGCCTTCCCCGCACTGCTGGCCTCGCACCGCGCCGCCTGGGCCCGGCTGTGGCGCCGCGCCGAGGTGGACGTACCCGGCGAGGCCGGACGCATCCTGCGGCTGCACACCTTCCACCTCCTGCAGACGCTGTCCCCGCACACCGCCGGGCTGGACGTCGGCGTGCCCGCACGCGGCCTGCACGGCGAGGCATACCGCGGCCATGTCTTCTGGGACGAACTGTTCGTACTGCCCTTCCTCAACCTGCACTTCCCCGAGGTCTCCCGGGCCCTCCTGGACTACCGGCACCGGCGGCTCCCCGCGGCCTGCCGGGCCGCCCGCGACGCCGGTCTGGCGGGTGCGATGTACCCCTGGCAGAGCGGCAGCGACGGCCGTGAGGAGACCCAGGTGCTGCACCTGAATCCACGCTCCGGGCGCTGGCTCCCGGACAATTCCCGGCTGCAGCACCACGTCGGATCGGCGGTCGCGTACAACGTCTGGCGCTACTGCGAGGCCAGTGGCGACACCGACTACCTGCACACCAAGGGCGCGGAGATGCTGCTGCGCATCGCCCGCTTCTGGTCCAGCGCCGCCACCTACGACCCGGCACTGGACCGGTACCGCATCCGGCGGGTCGTCGGCCCCGACGAATACCACGACAGCTATCCGGACGCGGCCGAACCGGGCCTGGACGACAACGCGTACACCAACGTCACCGCCGCGTGGGTGCTGGGCCGCGCCCTGGACCTGGCACACCTGCTGCCGGCCCCGCGCCACCACGAGCTCCTGGACGAACTGGAGCTGGACGACGTGGAGCTCGACCGCTGGCGCGACGTCTCCCGGAAGCTTCACGTGCCCTTCCACGCCGGCGTGATCAGCCAGTTCGACGGCTACGGCGACCTCGCCGAACTGGACTGGGCCGCCTACCGCGCACGCTACGGCGACATCCGCCGCCTGGACCGCATCCTGGAGGGCGAGGGCGACACACCCAACCGCTACCAGGTGTCCAAACAGGCGGACGTCCTGATGCTCGGCTACCTGTTCCCGCCCGACGAACTCGCCGCGCTCTTCAGCAGGTTGGGCTACACGATGAGCGACGACCTGTGGCGCCGGACCGTCGGCTACTACCTCGGCCGCACCAGCCACGGCTCGACGCTGAGCTCCCTCGTGCACAGCTGGGTGCTCGCCCGTGCCAGGGACCGGGGAGCGTGGGAGTACGCCCTGGAGACCCTGCGCGGCGACGTGGCCGACACCCAGGGCGGCACCACCGCCGAAGGCATCCACCTCGGCGCCATGGCCGGCACGCTGGACCTCGTCCAACGCGGCCTGACCGGCATGGAGGCCCGCGCTGACGCCCTCGCCTTCGACCCCGCAGCCCTCCCGGAACTCTCCGACGTCGCGTACCGGCTGCGCTACCGCGGTCACTGGGACATCGGGGTGCACCTCAGCGGCAACACACTGCGCGTCACCGTCCCGGCATCGAGCCAGCTCCCGGTCCGTGTGCTCTGCTCGGGCCGGAAGATGGTGGTCCCGCAGGGCAAGTCGGCGACCTGCCCCTACGCACAACCGGACCACCGCGCCACGGGGCCTTGAGGGCGGCACACGACCGGTGGCCCACGCTGCTGCTCGGCGGGTTCGTACGCCGTCGCCCCCCACCACCGGCCGCAGTGGCGTGCCGTGGGAACACACCGCCTAGTGCCGTGCCGTCTCGGCCCACCTCGCGTCCCAGTCGGCGAGATTGCGGCGCTGGAGTGCCAGGGCGACGGCACCGTAGGCGGCGGCGCCGGTGAGGGCCACGGCGAGGAAGGCGAGGAGGGCCCAGCCCATGGCGCGGCTGCGGATCTCCTCGGTGGCCATGGGCGGTTCGGCGAGGGTACCGTCCGGGCCGGCCCAGACGTAGACCGGAGTGCCGGCCGACAGGCCCGGCAGTACCTCGGTCTCGCCGGTACGCGCCCGGCCTGCCCGGTCGGTGTAGCGGACCGTGACCCGGTAGCGGGTCTTCCGCGCCTCCTCGGAGCCGGGTTCCGGGTGCCCGGGTGCGTCGTGGACGAGGGCCGCGGCAGTGTGGTGCAGGGCCCGCGCCTGCCGCTCGGCGGTCGCGCGGTAGTGCCGGTACGCGGTGTCACCGACGCCGAACATGGCGAAGGCGGCCAGCACCGGGATGGTCAGCAGCAGCCCCAGCGCCACCCAGCCCTGGAGCCGGTCGGTGGGCCGGCGCAGTGGGTTGCGCCGCCACCGCCAGAGGAGCCGGTGGCGCGCCGCCAGGTGTGGTGGGGGGTCGGGCGGCGGCCGGCCGGAGGACATCTCACCGGACACGGTGGTCCTCCCTCCCGGACGGGGGAGTGCTCATGGCCGACGGGTGGGTGTGCGCGGTCCGCAGGAGCGTGGCGGCGCCGCGGATCGCCGCGGTGTGCGGCGCGGGGACGGGCTGCAGGGGAGCGTGCAGGCTGCCCGCGAGCCGGCAGGTGAGCTCCGGTCGGAGGGCGCCGCCGCCGGCCAGCAGCGCGCCCCGGCTCAGCGCGTCGGCGGTGAGGGACGTGCGGTCCTGCGCGAGCATCGAGTTGATCATGGTGGTGATGGCGTCGCAGATCTCCGTCGGAGCACCGGTGTGGGACAGGTCGGTGGTGCCCAGCGCGGTACGGCGGGCGTCGAACACGGCACCGTCGACGAGCAGCACCACCTCGGTGAGGTGCGCGCCGATGTCCACCACGAGCAGCGGTCGCGAGAGGTCGGCGCCGGTGGCCACGGCGACGGCGCGCGCGGTGGGCACGGTCAGTACCCCGCGCGGGCGCAGCACCTCCACCGCCGCGCGGGCCCGTTCCCGGTACGCGGGGCCGTCCAGGACGGGCGCGGTGACCACCACCAGCGGCCGGGCGAGCCGGGGCAGACGATGGCCCAGCAGCCGCTCCAGCATCCGCGCCGTGCCCGGCACGTCCACGATGGTGCCGCGCTGGATCGGGTACACCGCACCGGTACCGGGGAAGGTGACCGTCGGCACGTCGAGGATCAGCCCGCGCCCGGTGAGCCAGGCGCGGGTGCGGGCGCTGCCCATGTCGAGCGCGAGGCCGCAGCACGGCCGGCCCAGCGGCCACGTGCGGTCCCGGAGCCGGGCCGGGGAGACGGCCGGCAGACGGCGGACGGCGGTCATCGGCCCGCCTCCCTTACCTGCTGGCAGCGGGCGCAGTAGCGGGCCTGCGGCACGATCATCAGGCGGTCCCGGCCGACGGGGCGCCGGCACAGGTGGCAGCTGCCGTAACGGCCCTCGGCGATGCGCTCCAGCGCCGCCTCCACATCGGCGAGGACCATGCGCGCCGAGGCGGCGAGCCGGACGTGCACCGCTGCCTGCGCCGCTGAGCGCCGCCGCAGCTCCTCGGTGCGGGGTGCGGCGGCGATCTGCCGCAACTGCTCCTGACGGAAGGCGCGCTGTTCGTGCAGGCTGTCCCGGAGTGCGGCAAGGTCCTCGGGCGACAGGTGTGCGGCATGGTCGCCGATGGTCTGGTGGTTCACCACTTCACCCCTTTTTGTGCAGGGCGGGAGAGGGACGGGGACGGGGCGGACGAGGCCGGTCAGGACGCGGCGCGGCGCTGGCAGGCGACGCAGTACCGGGTGTACGGCAGGATCTCCAGGCGCTCCACGGGCACGGGCTTGGCGCAGCTGAGGCAGGCGCCGTACGAACCGTCCTCGACGCGGGTGAACGCCGCCTCGATCTCGCCCAGCACCCGCCGGATCGCCTCGGCCTGTGCCGTCATCAGCTGGTCGTCCGTGCTCTGACCGGTCTCGTCGAGGGCCTGCAACTGGGCCAGCCGGCTGTTGCGGGCGTGCTCCAGGCGCTGGCGGGCCTCGTGGGCGGTCAGCCGTCCGGTGCTGGGGTGGGACTCGGAGGTGTCGAGCGGCACGGTGACGTCCTTTCTCACGGCGCAGTGCGCGCGGCGGTGGCCGCCCGGCTCGGCGGCACGCGCGGCCGGTCGGGCACACCGCGTGGTCCGGCGGGACCGACCGGCTTGATCACCTGCCACTCTGGCCGTACCGGCACCGGAAACCCATCGGGCACAGGACCCATTTGCCGGGGACAGCGGTGCCCACTGGCCGCCGCGGCCGCCGCGGGCCCCGGCACCGGCGGCGGAATGGGTACCGTGTGACCTCGGATATGGGGGCCGGACCCCATCGACCGCGCGCGGGGGAACGGGCAGGGTGGGGCCGGATCGGTCGTGACCGAGGGCCACGGCTTCGCATCCGGGGTGCGCGATGACCGACAGTGGAGCCGGTCAGTGTCGTGTCGCAGAAGGAGGCGTCTCCCCGGTGTCGTTGTTCTGGCGGATCTTCGGGCTCAACGCCCTGGTCCTGGGCGCCGCCACGGCGCTGCTGCTGTGGGCGCCGGTCACCGTCTCGGTGCCGGTGCTGCTGACCGAGGCGGTCATCCTGGTGGGCGGCCTCGCCGTCATGCTGGTCGCCAACGCCGCGCTGCTGCGCTGGGGGCTGGCCCCGCTGGGGCGGCTGACCAGGCTGATGACCACCGTCGACCTGCTGCGGCCCGGCCAGCGGCTGCCCGTACCCGGCGCCGCGGGCGGCCGCGAGGTGTCCGAGCTGATCCGTACGTTCAACGCCATGCTCGACCGGCTGGAACACGAGCGGGCCACCGCCAGCGGCCGGGTACTGCTGGCCCAGGAGGCGGAGCGGCGCCGCATCGCGCAGGAGCTGCACGACGAGGTCGGCCAGAGCATGACCGCCATCCTGCTGGTCCTCAAGCGCGCCGCCGACGACGCCCCCGACCCGCTGCGCGAGGAACTGCACCAGGCGCAGGAGATCACCCGCGAGGGACTGGACGAGGTACGCCGGCTCGTCCGCCGCCTGCGGCCCGGCGTCCTGGACGACCTGGGCCTGATCAGCGCGCTGACCTCGCTCACGCAGGACTTCACCACGCATACCGGGCTGCGCGTCGTACGCCGCTTCGACACCGACCTGCCCGGCCTTGACCAGCAGACCGAACTCGTGCTGTACCGGGTGGCGCAGGAGAGCCTGACCAACGTGGCCCGCCACGCGGAGGCCGGACAGGTCGAGGTGGGACTGCGCCGCGCCGGTGAGACGGTGGTGCTGGAGATCGCCGACGACGGCCACGGCATCGGGACGGCGTACGAGGGCGCCGGCATCCGCGGCATGCGCGAACGCGCCCTGCTCGCCGGGGCCACCCTGGACATCACCTCCGCACCCGGCACCGGCACGAGGATCCGCCTGACCACCCCGGACCCCGGCCCGAGCATCTCCGGCCCCGGCCCGACCGCACTTGATACTGACGTGACCGCTCCTGACCCCGGCCCGACCGCATCCGAGCCCCGAAAGCAGCCCTGACGATGTCCGAACCGACCCAGCCCCAGCCGGCCCGGCCCGAGCCGAGCACGTCCGAGCCGAGCCCGTCGGCGTCGGCCCCGGCCGGCCCGGCGCCGATCCGCATCCTGCTCGCGGACGACCACACGCTCGTCCGCCGAGGTGTGCGCCTGATCCTCGACCGGGAGCCGGACCTGGAGGTGGTCGCCGAGGCCGGGGACGGCGCCGAGGCCATCGAGGCGGCCCGCGGCCACGACATCGACCTCGCCGTACTGGACATCGCCATGCCGCGCATGACGGGCCTGCAGGCCACCCGCGAACTGGCGGCGCTCAAGCCGGGCCTGCGCATCCTCATGCTGACCATGCACGACAACGAGCAGTACCTCTTCCAGGCGCTCAAGGCCGGCGCCTGCGGCTACGTACTGAAGTCCGTCGCCGACCGCGACCTGGTCGCCGCCTGCCGGGCCGCCATGCGCGACGAGCCGTTCCTCTACCCCGGTGCCATCACCGCCCTGATCCGCAACTACCTGGACCGGGTGCGCGACGGTGAGGAGGACGCCGACCACCTCCTCACGCCGCGGGAGGAGGAGGTCCTCAAGCTCGTCGCCGAGGGCCACACCTCCAAGGAGATCGCCGAGATCCTGTTCATCAGCGTCAAGACCGTGCACCGCCACCGCGCCAACCTCCTGCACAAGCTCGGCCTGCGCGACCGCCTGGAGCTGACCCGGTACGCCATCCGCGCCGGCCTCATCGAGCCCTGATCCGTCCCCGCCGCCGGGTCCAGGAGTAGTTGGGCATAGCATCGGTTGCTCCATGAACACTGTGACCCTGTGGGAATTCCTCGCGCTCGCCGTGGCCGCCGGCCTGGTCGGCTTCTCCAAGACGGCCGTCAGCGGGGCCAACACCATCAGCCTCGCGGTCTTCGCCGCCGTCCTGCCCGCCCGCCAGTCGACCGGTGTGCTGCTGCCGCTGCTGATCGCCGGGGACGTGCTGGCCGTGCTCACCTACCGGCGCCACGCGCACTGGCCCACCCTGTGGCGGCTGTTCCCCGCGGTCGCCGCGGGAGTGGTGGCGGGCACGCTCTTCTCCTCTGGGCAGACGACGCGGTGATGCGCACCTCGATCGGAGCGATCCTGCTGTTCATGGCCGGGGTCACGGTGTG
>NZ_PQSQ01000119.1 GCF_002920575.1 Streptomyces sp. Ru73
CCTTCCAGCAGTACGGCATCCAGCCCGGACCGCTCCTCTTCGAACGCGAACCGAAGCTCGTCTGGGGCCTGATCGCCTCCCTCTTCGTCGGCATGGTGCTGCTGCTCGTCCTCAACCTGCCGCTCGCACCCGTCTGGGCGAAACTCCTGCGCATTCCGCGCCCGTACCTCTACGCCGGCATCCTCTTCTTCGCCGCGGTCGGCGCGTACGCGGTCGGCGGCGAGCCGCTGGACCTCGTCCTCCTGCTGATCATCGGGCTGATCGGACTCGGCATGCGCCGCTACGGCCTGCCCGTGCTGCCCGCCGTCATCGGCGTCATCCTCGGCCCGGCCGCCGAACAGCAGCTGCGACGGGCCCTGCAGATCAGCGACGGCAGCGTCACCGGCCTGGTCAACACCCCGTTCTCCGTCACCGTCTACGCCGTGATCCTGGTGCTGCTGGCCTGGCCGTGGATCAAGCGCGCCTTCCCACGCGCGCGTGCGGGTGCGACGCGCGCGAAGGACGCGGCGGACTGAGAACGGACGCGAAACGCCCCGGCCGCCCCACCCCGGCCGCCTCGGCCCTCTCGGCCGGGTGGCCGACGAGGCCGGGGCGCGGGCCCGCGGCCGGTGCGGGACGCCGACTGGACCGAGGCAGCCGAGCGGGGCGGCCGGTCCGGTCGGCGCCCCGCTCTGCTCTGACCTGCCTTGCCTTGCCCGGCCTTGGTCCGGTCGGCGTTCCCTTCCGCGCACCGGTCCGGTCGGCGTCCTGACCTCGGTCGGAACGGCGTCCAGGACGACCACATCAGGGTTATCCACAGGCCCGAGCGAGTGTCAGTGGTCCCTGTCACCATCTGTCCATGGCTACCGACACACCGGTCACCGACGCCGGTTACTGGGAATCCGCCGCCGAGCGGTTCGACGACGAGCCGGACCACGGACTCCGTGATCCGAAAGTACGGGATGCCTGGGCGACCCGACTGCGGAACTGGCTCCCGGACGAACCGTCCGAGGTCCTCGACCTCGGCTGCGGCACCGGCAGCCTCGCCCTCCTCGCCGCCGAGCAGGGCCACCACGTCACCGGCGTCGACCGCTCACCGCGCATGCTCGAGGCGGCCCGCGCGAAGCTCGCGGCGCACGACGTCCGCCTGCTGACCGGAGACGCCGGCCGACCACCGGTGCAAGAGCGGCAGTTCGACGTCGTACTCGTCCGCCACGTGCTCTGGGCCCTGCCCGACCCCGAAGCGGCGCTCCGCACCTGGGTACGGCTGCTGCGGCCCGGAGGCCGACTGGTACTGGTCGAGGGCCGATGGGGCGAAGCGGCCCCGATCGGCATCACCGCTCGCGAGCTGGAGCAGCTGACCGCTCCACTCGCCCGCCGCACCCACCTGGAACGGCTCACAGACGATGCCGCGCTCTGGGGCAAGGAGGTGCGGGACGAGCGGTACGCCCTCGTGGTCCACCCCGCACATGCGACCCGTCACACGGAGGTGGTCGATGTCTCTCTGATCCTGCGCCGAGGAGACGAGGTGCTGCTCGCCCGGCGCGCGAACACCGGCTACGCCGACGGACTGCTGCACGCACCCAGCGGGCATGCCGAGGACGGTGAAGACGTCCGGGAAGCAATGATCAGAGAAGCCGCCGAGGAGATCGGACTGCGGCTGACCGCCTCCGACATACGGGTCGCACTGGTCATGCAGCACCGCTCGCCGGACGGAAGACCGCGCATCGGCTGGTTCTTCGAGGCGGCGTACGGCGCGGGCGGCGAGCCGGTCAACCGTGAGCCGGAGAAGTGCTCCGAGCTGGACTGGTTCCCGCTGGACGCGCTGCCGGACGACATGCTCGCGTTCTGCCGAGCAGGACTGGAGGCGTACCGCGCGGGGGAGCGCTTCGTCCTGCACTGGCACCGACCCGGCGACTCCATCGCATACGACCCGGCGGGCCCGCACCGAGCCGTGGCGCTGCCACCGAGCCCGGTCGACGGCAACGGCAGCACCAGGGAGAGCACGAGCACCGCGAACAGCGAGGCCCGTACGGATGGTGCGCACGCCACGAACGGCGCGCGGACCGTGACCCGTACGACCGAGCGGCGAGGAGAGGACTGACGATGAAGAGGACAGTGACGGCAACGACTCAGACCGGTTTCCGAATATCCCGAGAAGACTCGTCCTGACCGTTCGCGGACGGTCGTGTGCCGGGGAGTTCGTCCTTGAGGTCCCGTAGGCAGCGCCACTCGGTGGCGTACGGCTGGTAGCCGAAGGCCCTGTTGATGGCGAGCATCGGTGCGTTGGTGGCGTCGTTGCCCGTGAAGGCTTCGGTACAGCCCGCCGCACGGGCTTCATGCAGGGCGCGCAGCTTGGCGAGTTTCGCCAGGCCGCGGCCCCGGAACGCGCGCTTGGAGCCGGTCATGGCGGACGAGCAGCGGCCGAGACCGTCGGCCGCCACCGCGCTGAACGCGGCCGGCTCGCCGTCCACCACGGCGACGGTGGTCAGGCCCAGGTCGATGTCCGGGTGCTCCCAGGTACTGGTGAGCCAGTCCTCGTACGACATGGCGTCACTGGGCATGTCACCCGGCTCGTCACAGGTGGCCTCGGCGTCCAGGACGTACAGCGGATGAGGATCGGCGCCGAAGTCGGCGGCGGTACGCAGTTCCACACCGGGAGGGAGACGATCGGGGAGCGGCGGCAAGGGCGTACGGGCGAGGTCCAGGCGGAGAAAGCGGGACGTGCGGCTGCGACGGTAGCCGTTGCGTTCGGCGAACTCCGGTGAACGACCGTCGTCGCCCACCCAGGCGGAGATGCGGGTGGCGCCCAGGGCGGCGAGGCGTTCCTCGGCGGCCGCGAGCAGGGCGCGGCCGGCGCCGTGGCCGCGGTGTGCGGGGTGAACCATCGGGTTGGCGACGGCCTGGCCCGGGAGGGTGCTGTCGTGCACGAGGCCGGTCTTGGCGGCACCGATGAGCCGGCCGTCCAGTTCGGCGACGAGGATCTGGAAGTGCTGGGCGGCCGGCGCGTTGACGGCCTCCCAGGCCACGGACTGCGGGGTGCAGATCAGAAAGGGGGCGACGGCCCGCCGTACGTCGGCGACTGCCTTGGCGTCGGAGGAACGAAAGGCGCGAACGGTGAGCGACATGCCGCCGGAGGTTACGCCGGGCTGCGCCCGCCCGCCTCCCAATATCGCTCGGGGCGAGGGCGAGTTGGGGGCGAGGCGGGGGCCGAGCGGGAGGGAGGGCTCGGGGCGCGCGTTGCGGTAAGGGGCGCGGGCGGGACTGGAGCGGGGTGTTGATTGGGCGAGGGAAGGTGCGGAGGAGGGGCGGGGTGTAGCGAAAGGACTGGGGGCGCGGAGGGGAGAGGGGCGGGGTGGGGGCGGGGGGGGAGGGGCCCCCGGGGCTTCGGGTGACGGGCGGGAGGCTTTCGGAGGGCGTGGGTGAGGGCGAGGGTGAGGGTGAGGGCGTGAGGGAGGGTGAGGACGCGGGCGTGAGCGTGAGCGAGGGTGAGGGCGCGGGCGTGAGCGACGGCAAGGGCGCGGGCCAGGTCGGACGGGGACGCGGCGGGAGGGAAAGGACTTTGGGGGCTTGAGGGAGGGGACTTGGGGCTTGAGGGGAAGGCAGGGACTTGGAGCTTGAGGGAGGGGTGGGGGAGTTGGGTGTGGTGGGCTGGGGTGGGGGCGGGGCGGAGCACAATGGGCGGGGCAAAGGTTTTGTAGCTCGGCTCATCGGGAGTGTCACTGTGGTCCTGTCCCCTCTGCAGCTCGTCGTCGACCCGGACACGGCGGAGGCGCCGTACGAGCAGGTCCGCGCCCAGATCGCCGAGCAGGCGCGTACTGGGCGGCTGCCGGCCGGGTTCCGGCTGCCGACCGTTCGGGGGCTGGCGGGGGAGCTGGGGCTGGCGGCGAACACCGTGGCCAAGGCGTACCGGGCGCTGGAGAGTGACGGGGTCATCGAGACGCGCGGCCGCAACGGTACGTTCGTCGCGGCCGCCGGGGACGCGGGTGCTCAGCAGGCCGCCGAGGCCGCCCTGGCCTTTGCTCAGCGGGCCCAGCGCCTCGGCCTCGACCACCAGGCCGCCCTCTCGGCCGCGGTGACGGCCCTGCGCGCCACGTACGGCGACGCGAGGGAGGACGGGAAGGCGGGCTAGACGAGCTCTCCGCGGGCCAGGGGCGGGGGAGAGGCCCAGGGGCGCCGGGAGTGAGTGCGACCGCGAGTGCGAACGTGAGCGGGCCTCGGCCGGGACCCATACCTGTACCTGCACCCGTACCCGTACCCGTACCCGTACCCGTGCCCGCGCCCGTGTCCCCCGCTCGCACCCGTACCCGTGCCCGTGTCCCCGCTCGCACCCGTACCCGTGTCCGTGCCCGTACCCGCACCGGTGCTGGGCTGAGCCGGGCCGGCACCGAGCCGGGCCGGCACCGAGCCGGGCCGGCACCGAGCCGGGCCGGCACCGAGCCGTACCGGTACCGCCCCGCGCCAGGGACGCCCGCGGTACGCCACGGTCGGCCGCAGTGGCCGCAGTGGCCGCAGTGGCCGCAGTGGCCGCAGTGGCCGCGGTGACCGCAGCGGCGCACAGGTGTCCCACCGAGCAGGCATCCGCCCGACCAGGCATCCGCCCGACCAGGCATCCAACCGACCAGGCGTCCAGCCGAGCACGCAGGGCGGGGCGGGGGAGCAGGCCCTCGGTAGACGGCACAGGCGTCAGGTCACCGAGAACTTGGCGACGTACTCGTCGAAGGGTTCGATGCCGGCTTCGGCGCGTAGGGCGTCCATGCGGTGGGGGTCCTCGCAGGGCCAGGGGACGGGGGCGCCGTCGCGGATGCCGGCGATCTGGGTTCCGTAGATCTGCTTGCGGCCCTCGTTCACCAGGGTCCGGTCGTGGAGGAAGGCCAGCTCGCGCTTGCCGGCCGTGCCTGCCGCCACCGCTTGCTCCATCAGCCGGAGCGCCCGCCGCTGGACGTCGAGCTGGCGGTCGGCGTGCTGGGCGATCAGCCATGCCGCGCGGGCGGCCTCCTCGCCGACCAGGTCCGCGGTCGGCCAGCCGATCTCGTCCATGATCTCGTTCAGCCGGTCGCCGTGCTGGGCGGTCAGACGGCGCCATGCCAGTTGCTCGGCCGGGTCGTCGCTGTTCGCGTGGGCCGAGGTCCGGTGGTCCGCCGCGGCCATTGCCGTGAGTTCCGCCGCCAAGGCGGCAACGTCGTACGCCACTCTCCACTCCCGTATCTCAGGACCGGTTGACCCGTATCGCAGGACTAGTTGGGGTGCCTCCGCCGGTGAGCCTAAGGCGCGTACGGCGGGCAGTGCTCATGGAGGCGTACGGCGGGCAGGGCTCACGCGGGGAGGCAATCCGGGGCTTTCCGTCCGTCCGGCCTCCGCGTAGGGTGTGGCTGCTAACTCTTCGTTCAGTAGCTGGCCGTCGTTCGGGGCGGGCCGGCTGGTAGGAAGGCGCTATGACCAGCAAGAAGGCTTTGGTGCGTCGGCCCGGTCCGCGGCTCGCCGAGGGGCTGGTCACCCATATCGACCGGCAGCCGGCCGATGCCGGGCTCGCGATGCGGCAGTGGGAGACGTACGTCGGGACGATGCAGGCGCACGGGTGGGAGACGATCGAGGTGCCGCCCGCCGACGACTGCCCGGACAGTGTGTTCGTCGAGGACACCATGGTGGTGTACCGCAACGCCGCACTCATCTCGCGGCCCGGCGCCGACGAGCGGAAGCCGGAGACGGCGGCGGCCGCCGAGACCGTGGAGGCGCTCGGCTGCTTCGTGGGGCGGGTCCGCGAGCCCGGGACGCTCGACGGCGGGGATGTGCTGAAGATCGGCGACACCGTGTACGTCGGCCGGGGCGGGCGTACCAATGCCGATGGAGTGCGCCAAATCCGTGCTGCTTTCGAGCCATTGGGGGCGCGGGTCGTCGCCGTGCCGGTCAGCAAGGTCCTGCACCTGAAGTCGGCCGTCACGGCGCTTCCGGACGGCACCGTCATCGGATACCCGCCGCTCGTCGACGACGAGGCGCGGGGGCTCTTCCCGCGGTTCCTCCCCGTGCCGGAGGAGACCGGCTCGCACGTCGTTCTGCTCGGCGGTGGAAAACTGCTGATGGCGGCCAGTGCGCCCAAGAGCGCCGAGCTGTTCGCCGATCTCGGGTACACGCCGGTGCCGGTCGACATCAGTGAGTTCGAGAAGCTGGAGGGGTGCGTGACGTGTCTGTCCGTACGCCTGCGCGGGCTGTCGGCATGACCGCCATATCGTGACGGTATGAGCAACCTCGATCTCAAGCCCGCGGCCAGTCTCTGCGGGGGCGGAGGCCGGACCGGACCGGTGCGGGACCTCCAGCCGGGCAAGCAGGTACACCTGGGCGAGTCCACGCTGGTCCGCAGACTGCTGCCCAACCTCGGCCGCAGGATGGTCGGCGCCTGGTGCTTCGTGGACCACTACGGTCCCGACGACATCGCCGAGGAGCCGGGCATGCAGGTGCCGCCGCACCCGCACATGGGCCTGCAGACGGTCAGCTGGCTGCGGGAGGGCGAGGTGCTGCACCGCGACAGCCTCGGGTCGCTGCAGACCGTACGGCCGCGGGAACTGGGCCTCATGACCTCGGGGCGGGCGATCGCGCACTCGGAGGAGTCGCCGCGCGACCACGGCCGGGTACTGCACGGCGCGCAGCTGTGGGTGGCGCTGCCGAACGAGCACCGCGGGAAGGCGCCGTCGTTCGAGCACCACGCCGACCTGCCGGTGATCACCGGGGGCGGCGGGCTGAGCGCGACCGTGATCCTCGGGGAGCTGGCGGGGGCGCGGTCGCTCGGTACGACGTACTCGCCGCTGGTCGGCGCCGACCTCACGGTCGCCGCTGGGACGCATGTGCGGCTGCCGCTGGAGAGCGACTTCGAGTACGCCGTGCTGACGATCGAGGGCGAGACCGAGGTGGACGGCGTACGGCTCGGGCCCGGCTCGCTGCTGTACCTCGGGTGCGGGCGCAGCGAGCTGCCGGTGCGCGCGGACGTCGACAGCAGCCTGATGCTGCTGGGCGGGGAGCCGTTCGAGGAGAAGATCGTCATGTGGTGGAACTTCATCGCGCGCAGCGGCGACGAGGTGGCGGCGGCGCGCGAGGCGTGGATGGCGGGGGAGCGCTTCGGGACGGTGCACGGTTACGACGGTCCGCCGCTGGCGGCCCCGCCCCTGCCGGCGGTGCCGCTCAAGCCGCGGGGGCGGCAGGGGCGGCAGGGGACGTCCGGTCCGGGGCGCTGAGGCGGGCGGTGGCGGCCGGATGCGTCCGGCGGGCCGGGCGCGGCGCGGATCTCCTGGGCGTTGGCTGGTCTTGCCGTCCCGCACCTGGCGCGCCGAGCCGAGCCGTGCACGGGTTCGGCGTGCCCGAGTCCGTCGGCGGCCCTCCGCCGCCGTCCCGGTGCGGCGCCGGGAGCGGTACGGAGCGGTCCAGGATGCGCTACGGGCCGGTCAGCAACAGTGAGTTGAATCGGCTCCCTTGAGCCCGGTCGGCCCCGCTCCTCAACCCCTCACGAGTGCAACCCCTGCACACGCCCTACAGATACAGCCCCGCATCCGCCCCCGCGTTCTGCGTCGGGACGGCGGCCGGGCCGGTGCCGCGGCGGAGGGCGTACAGCTCCGCCAGGGTCGCGCCCTCGCGGCCGATGCCCTCGTCCGTACCCAGCCAGCCGGTCGCCTCGGCGCGGGTGAGCGGGCCGACCTCGATACGGGCCAGGCAGCGGCCCGGGCGGACCACCGCCGGGTGCAGCCGCTCCAGGTCCTCGTTGGTGGTGACGCCCACCAGGACGTTGCGGCCCTGGCCGAGCAGGCCGTCGGTGAGGTTCAGCAGCCGGGAGAGCGCCTGGCCCGCGGTGTGCCGGGCCTCGCCGCGGATCAGCTCGTCGCAGTCCTCCAGGAGCAGCAGCCGCCAGCGGCCCCGGCCCGACGCGTCGTCCTCGCCGATGGCGATGTCCATCAGGTAGCCGACGTCGTTGAAGAGCCGCTCCGGGTCCAGGACGCAGTCGACCTGGCACCAGTCGCGCCAGGCGCGGGCGACGGTGCGCAGCGCTGAGGTCTTGCCCGTGCCGGGCGGGCCGTGCAGGAGCAGCAGCCGGCCGGCGATCTCGTCGGGCGTGACCTTCATCAGGCCGTCCAGTGCCTTGGCCACCGGGGCGGTGTAGTTGGGGCGGATCTCGTCCCAGGTGCCGGCGGAGATCTGCCGGGTGGTGCGGTACGGGCCGCGGCGCGGGGAGTAGTACCAGAAGCCCATCGGGACGTTGGCGGGCTGCGGCTCCGGCTCGTCCTCGGCGCCGTCGGCGGACTGCTCGAGCACCTTCTGGGCCAGTTCGTCGCTGACGGCCGTGACGGTGACGTCGGCGCCGCGGCTCCAGCGCGAGACCAGCAGCGTCCAGCCGTCGCCCTCGGCGAGGGTTGCGCTGCGGTCGTCGTCGCGGGCCGAGCGCAGCACCTCGGCGCCCGGCGGCAGCAGCGTCAGGCCGGGCTTGACGCGCTCCAGCGAGCGGCTGCGGGCGTAGGGCTGCCGTCCGTTGGCGAACCGCCCCAGGAAGAGGGCGTCCACCACGTCGGACGGAGAGTCGCTGTCGTCCATCGTGAGACGGATCGGCAGCGACTCCTCGGCGGCGGCCGGCGGCAGGTGATCGGCACACATGCGGCCATGATCGGGCATGACCGGTACGCCGTGCACGGAATTACCGGATTGCCGGGCGGACCGGGGCCGGCTGCGCCCTTGACCTGCACGTGACAGGCGTGGCCCGGTACCGGTCCACATCGCGGCCGTTATAGGCGATCACGGCTCAACCGGCGGAATTCTGGCTAGGCTTGCCCGTTGTGAGACGTCATGGGGGGTTACGGGTGCAGATACGGGGGCGCACGTGGTGGGTGATCGCCGCGCTGCTCGGAACGGGGGTGGTGGTCCTCGCGCTGTCCCTGGTCCTGGGCGGGCTGCTGCCGGGCGGGCAGCGGGGCGGGGGAACGGGCAACGGGGTGCTGGGCGGCTCCGCGGCGATGGAGCAGCTGGGCTGGGGGTTCACGCACACCGAGTACAGCGCCGACCGCGGTGAGCCGGCCGCCGAGGTGACGGCCGACCGGCTGCTCACCGGCGACCCGATGCCGCAGAACCAGCACATCATGGGCTGGGGGGCGCGCAGTCCCGAGCCGAGCCCGGGGACATACGACTTCCACGACCTGGACCGGCGGCTGGCCCTCATCCGCGGTACCGGCGGCACGCCCGTCCTCACCCTGTGCTGTTCACCGGACTGGATGAAGGGCGGAAAGGCCGGGAAGACGGACTGGGGGGAGCTGGAGAAGGCGCCCGATCCCGACCACTACGCGGATTTCGCGAAACTGGCGGGGAAAATTGCGAAGCGCTATCCCCAGGTCCGGCATTTCGTCGTCTGGAACGAACTCAAGGGGTTCTTCGACGAGGACCGGAACCGCTGGGACTACGAGGGTTATACCCGGTTGTACAACCTCGTCTACAAGGAGCTGAAGAAGGTCGATCCGGCGATCCAGGTCGGCGGTCCGTATCTGGTGATGGACAGTTACCGGCCGGGTGACGATTCCTATGCTTCCGGTCTGTCGGGGTCGTGGGGCTCGGTCGACCAGCGGGTTCTGGACGCGCTGTCGTACTGGAACGCGCACAAGGCGGGGGCCGATTTCCTGGCCGTGGACGGCTCCAGTTACACCCGGGACAACACCTATGTGCCGGACCCGTTCGAGGCGACGCGGAAATTCGGTGACGTCACGCGGTGGCTCCGCAAGGAGACCGGGCTGCCGGTGTGGTGGATGGAGTGGTACGTCGAGGTCGCGGACGAGAACGACGACCGGCACGGCTGGAGCGAGCCGCACCGCACCGCCGTGCAGGCCACCGCGATGATGGAAATGGCGCGGGCCGGCGTCGCCACCGCGCTGTACTGGAATCCGCAGAACGAGGACGAGGACTGCCCCGGCTGTCTGTGGCGCAGTACGCAACTGGACGGCGGCGGCAAGGAATTGCCGATGATGAAGCTGCTGGCCAGGTTCGGGAAGGAATTCCCGCCGGGCACGGACTTCCGCTCGGTGTCCGTCGCACCGGACGACCGGCCGAACGTCCGGGTGCTCGCCGACGACGAGGCCGTACTGGTCGTCAACACCCTCGGCAGGACCATCCAGGCCAGGATCGACGGCCGGACCTTCGACATGCCGGCCTACGGGCTGCGCTGGCTCGAGCGCCGCTGACCCGCTGCCGTACCGGGGCGGGGCGTGCGCGGGGGCGGGCCTCGCCCGGTACGGCCCGCGTGCCCTCACGTACGCCTGCGCTCCCGACGTACGCCTGCGCCCCGGCTACGACATCGTCACGAACCGCTGGACCAGCGCCGCCAGGAAGACCAGGAGCAGCGGCATCGCGAACCAGAACGAGCCCTGCACCCAGCGCTGCCTGGCGACGCTCGGCGGCAGCGCCACCCGGACGAACTCCCGGGCGCCCAGCAGCACCAGCAGCGCCACCGCCGCCAGGCCGCCCGCGATCGACCACGGCGTCCAGGTGACGAGGGGGCCGGCCGGGCCGGGGGACGGCCGGGGCACCGGCCCCGCGGGCCGCTCCGCGGGCTCGTACAGCACAGCGTCGTCGTTGACCAGCACCCGCCGCAGGTCGGGGCGGCGGTCCAGGGCGGCGCGCAGCCGGTTCTCCCAGCCGTCCGGGTAGCCGCTGTCCAGCCGCAGCGCCTCGGACTGGCCGCGGTTGACGATGAGGTACGACTGCGGGCCCGCCTCCTTCAGGGCCCGCACGAGCGGCCCGACGCGCGCCGGGTCGCGCGGCGCGCGGGTCGGCTCGTACTGCACGCGCTCCATGTCCCGGGCGCCCCACGGCATGTCCGGGGTGACGTTCTCGACCGGGTCGTCGGTCAGCCACAGCAGCCGCGCGGTCGGCCGGTCGTGCGCGTACACGTACTCCATCGCCGCGACCTCGCCCTGCCGGGTCCGCTCGAACGGCTCGTTGCCCCAGCGGGCCACGAGGAAGCCGAAGACCAGCACCAGGCCCGCCAGCAGGGCCGCGAGCGGCCCGAGGGCGCGGCGGCCGGCTGCCGCGGGGCGCGGGAAGAGCGCGAGCGCCCCGAGCACGCAGGTGCCCGGCAGCGCGAACATGAACACGCGCAGCGCCATCTCGCCGCCGTAGGACTGCATCCCGAAGGCCAGGAACGGCACGAAGGCGAGGACGAGCAGCGAGCGTTCGGCGAAGCCTGCGCGGCGCCGCCGCAGCACGCCCCAGCAGGCCAGCGCGAGCACCGAACCGGCCAGCAGCACCCGGGTGTACAGGACGAGCTTGTGGGTGGCGCTGCCGCCCTCGATGCGTCCCGAGACGGAGGAGGTGACGTTGGCGCCGAGCCCGCCGATGCCACCGAACAGGTCGTCCCAGTGGCCCGACCAGTACGGCTCGGCGAGGAAGCCGATCCAGAAGACGACCATGACGCCGAGCAGCAGCGGCAGCCCGCGCAGCGTCGAACGGCGCACCAGTACGAGGAAGACGAGCACGCCGAGCATGACGAACGGCGTGAGCTGGTGCCCGGCCACCGACGCGGCGAACAGCGCGATCAGCACGGCGAGCAGGACCGTGCGCTGCCGCCGGGCCGCCGGGCGAACCTCGGTCTCGCCGGGGCGCAGCTTGCCGGGCAGCACCCGCGGGTCGCGGAACCACACCAGCAGGATCGCCACGAAGGCCAGGTAGAGCAGGTACGTGAAGCCCTGCGGCGAGAAGTAGTCCTGGCCGACCCAGCCGCACAGCGCGAACAGCCAGGCCGCGCTCCACTTCGCGCGCCAGTCCGCCCGTACCGAGCGCAGCAGCAGGAACACCGGGGCGAGATAGAGGAGTTGGATGGTCAGCGGCCACCAGCGGAGCAGCGCGTCGAAGTCGGTGACGCCGCACGCCTCGGCGAGGAACTGCGCGCCGGCGAAGAAGCCCGGCCAGCTCCAGCGCGCGTCCAGGTCGGGTACGGCGGTGCCGGTGCGGCCGATGTAGTCCAGGAAGCCCAGGTGCTGCCAGGCGGTGGCGAAGCGCGGCTCGGCCTCCAGGACGGCGGGCAGCGCGTGCAGCGCCACTACCGTCAGCACCAGTGTCGTCGCGAGCAGGGCCCGGCGCGGCCGGGACAGCCACAGGGCCGCGGCGAAGGCCACGGCGAGCAGGGCGGCGCCCACCAGCGTCGCGACGGGCAGCACGGAGATCAGCCCGAGTCCGCCCATCCGGTCCAGGTCGGCGTCGCCCATTCCGCGCAGCGGCAGCCAGAAGAGCGTGAGCGCCAGGCCGAGCAGCGCCCAGACGCCGAGCTCGGGCCGGACGGCGAGGACGGCGGGGAGGCCGCCGCGGCCGACGGCCGTGCCGGGCCTGCCGCCCGCCGCACCGCCGCCCGCCGCACCGCCGGGCGGCGCGGAGGCGGGCGCGGGAGTGACCACGGGCAGCCGCAGCGTGTGTGCCTCCGAAGCGCTCGCCGCCGCCGGGTCCGGGCCCGCCGGGGAGACGGCCGGCAGCCGCACCGTGTGCGCCTCGGCCGGATCGGCGCCGCCCGTTCCGGCCGCGGCGCCGTCCCACGCCCTGCCCGGCGGCGCCCCGGCCGCCCGCTGCTCCTTCGCCCAGGACGGCTTCCCGCCGGACGGCGGCGCGGCGCCCGCACCGGCGGCCCCGCCCTCCGTCGCTCCCGGCTCCCGGTACCCTTCCGCCACCTGTTCCTCCGTCAGCGGCGGCCGCACGTCGGGCCGCCGTTCCATGTGGTCGAAGTCCACGTGCACGCCCAGCGGCATCGTGTCCACGTCGAGCAGGGCCCGCCGCGCCCATGTCGGGCGGCGCTCCCCGGCCGCCTCCGCTTCCGCCGCCCGGCCGTCCGGGACGGTGCGCACCGCGTCGCCCAGGTCGCCGTGCACGGCCAGGTCCGCCAGGTCCCCGTCCGGGGCCACCCCGTCGGCCGGCGCCTTGGCCAGCGGCGCGGCCGGGCGGCCCCGGACCACGCCGTACAGCTTCACGGTGGCGATCGAGGCGATCACCGTCAGGCTGCAGACCTCCGCGACGCCCGCGCCGGTCAGCCCCATCCACGGCAGCAGGAGCAGCGTCAGGCCGAGCACGAGGACGCACAGCAGGCCCTGGAGGTAGGCCAGGCCCGAGGTGCGGCTCTGCGCGCGCAGCACGGCGAAGTACGTCTCCATCACCACGCGCAGCGCGGCACCGACCGCGAACCAGCGCAGCAGTGGCGTCGCGGCGTCCGCGTACCCCTTGCCGAACACGCCGAGGATGTACGGCGCGCACACGAAGAGGAAGAGGCAGACCGGCAGCATGATGCGGGCCATCCGGCGCAGCGCGGCGCGGGTGTTCTCCGCCAGCCGCGCCGGGTCGTGCGAGCCCTCCACGGTCAGCGAGGCGCCCATGTTGATGGCGAGGAGGTTGACCGTGCCGCCGATCGTGGTGGTGATGTAGAAGTACGCGTTGTCGGCGGCGCTGACCTGTGAGGCGACGAGGACGGGGACGAGGTAGACCACCGCGAGCGAGAAGAGGGAGCCGGTGTAGTCGCCGGCCAGGAAGCGGCCCATCTCGCGCAGCGAGGGCGGCCGTACGGTGTGCGCGGTGGCGGCCTCGTGCCGGGGCACCAGCCGCCGGAACACCAGCCAGCCCAGCGGCAGGACGGACACCGCGATCGCCGCGACCCAGGACACGAAGACGCCCGCGGTGGGGATGGCCGCCGCCATGGCGACCAGGAGGCCCAGCTTCACGGTGGAGAAGGCGAAGTTGCCCAGCGGCACCCACATCGCGCTGCGCAGCCCGGTCAGCACCCCGTCCTGCAGGGTCAGCAGCGACCAGGCGATCACCGCCGCGATGAAGCCCAGGCCGTTGAGCGTGCCGTGCAGGAAGCGGTAGGACGGGCCCCAGAAGTCCAGCGTCAGCAGGAAGACGGCGGCGGCCAGCGCGACGACCACCGAACTGCCCGCGTACGTACGCAGCACCAGCCGGCCGGTCTGCCGCCCGGCGACCGGGATGAAGCGGGCCAGCGCGCCGGTCAGGGTCACCGCGGTCAGCCCGGCCAGCAGCTTCATCGCGGCGATCGCCGCCGAGCCCTGGCCGACCGCCGACTCGGTGTAGTAGCGGGCCGCGACCAGCCAGAAGCCCAGGCCCAGCAGCCCGGAGATGCCCGTGTTGAGCATCAGCGCGTAGGCGTTGCGGAAGAGGGGCGCGGCGCCGCCGCCGCGCCCGGGGAACCGCAGCCTGCGCCCGCCCGGTGTCCGCTGGTCCTGGGTGCGTTCCTGGGTCCGGGTGGTCGTGTCAGACACTGGCTCGGGTTCCCTTTCCTGAGGCCCGGCACTGTGTCACCGGGCCCCACTGACGGCGTTTCGTCGGCACTGCGCCGCCGGGGTCAGTCCCCGGGGGCGGAGTGCCTGATCGCCTGGCGCGATCTGCGGAGCAGGGCGTACCCCTTGGTCAGGACGCGGTCCTTGGCGAAGATGCGGCCGAGGCCCTCGCCGGCGACGATGCGCCGGAACTCCGGCAGTCCGGTGCTGCGCCGCACGGTCAGCCGGCGCAGTGCGTACGGCCCCTGCCGGTAGCCGGCCAGGCCGTTGCCGACGGCCAGCGACTGCCGGAAGCCGGCGCCGCGCACGGTCCGCCGCACCCGCCGGCTGGAGTAGCCGTAGGGATACGCGAAGGACACCGGGGCAGCGCCCAGCTGTTCGGCGACGATCCCCTTGCAGCGCAGCACCTCGGACCAGAGCGCCTCGTCGGGGAGCTGGTCCAGCTGGGGGTGGGTGTGGCTGTGGCCGCCGATCTCCACCCCCGCGGCGGCCAGCTCCCGCACCTGGTCCCAGCCGAGCATGGTGTCCAGCGCGCCGCCGGTGTCGTACGGTCCCGGCAGCCAGCCGGTGGACACGAAGAGGGTGGCGGGGAAGCCGTACTTGGCCAGGACGGGCAGGGCGTAGCGGTGCACGCCCTCGTAGCCGTCGTCGAAGGTGATCAGGACCGGGCGGTCCGGCAGCGGGGCGCCCTCCCGCCAGGCCGCCGCGAGCGCCGCGGTGGTCAGCGGGTGGTAGCCCTCGTCGTGCAGGACCGCCATCTGATCGGCGAACGCGCCGGGCGCGACGGACAGGCCGTGCGTCGCGGGGGCCGGCCGGTGGGCCACCGCGTGGTACATGAGGATCGGGACGGCGGGCGGCGTCAGGACGGGGCCGGTCATGCGACCGCCCCCTCGCCGCCGCGCAGCACGTCCTCGCCGGGGACGGGCCCGGGAACGGGCTTCTCGGTCCGCACGGCCAGCCGTACGGGCTCCACGGGCGGCCGTGCGGCCGCCACCGGCCCTGCGTCCAGGGCCGCCACGGGGCCGGCGTCCCGGACCGGCACGGGGTCCGGGTCCGGGGCGGGCGCGAGGTCCCGCGCACCGTCCGGCGCGGGCGCCGGGCCCGGCACAGCGGCGATGACGAACGAGCCGCCGGAGCGACGGGTGCGCGCGGTGCCGACCAGGTAGCCGCCGGCGGCAGCGGCGACGCCCGCCACGATCGCGCCCGCCCGGGCAGCGCCGCCCGGCCTGCGCAGCAGTGCGTCCCGCACGCCGCGCGCCACCCCGGCGGGCAGGACGCGGGTGGTGTAGCGGCGCTCCGTCGCCAGCCCCTGCTGGGCGCCGACGCTCCGCGCGACCAGCGCCTTCGACACGCCCTCGGCGTAGGCGCGGGTACGGAAGTAGGCGAAGCGCTCGCGGCCCTCGGGCACCCGGTGGTGGATGACGGAGCGGTCGTCGATGAGGAGGACGGCGTCCGGGCAGGCGCGGGTGAGCCGGATGCACATCTCGGTCTCCTCGCAGCCCAGCGGGAGCCGGTCGCCGTCCCGGCCGATGCCGGAGGCGAAGCCGCCGGCGATGTCGAAGGCCTCCCGGCGGAACGAGGCGTTGCCGCCGAGGACGTTGCGCACCCGCGTCCGTCCCGGCGGCAGGCCGCGGTACGTGCAGCCCACGACCCAGTCGAACTCGCGGGGGAACCAGGCGGGGCGGCGGCCGGACGCCCAGACCGGTTCGGTGCGGCCGCCGATGGCCATCACCCTGGGGTCGGCGTATCCCTCGGCGAAGTGCAGCAGCCATTCGCGCTCGGCGACCGCGTCGTCGTCGAGGAAGGCGATGACCTCGCCGGTGGACTCCGCGACGCCGGTGTTGCGGCCCGCCGAGAGACCTCTTGGACCGGCGTTGGGCAGCACCGCGATGTCGGTGGCCCCGGCGAAGTGCGTGCGCAGCCGGGTGAGCAGCGCCGGGTTGTGGTCGACGACGAGCAGGATCTCGTGTGCCGGGTGCAGCTGGTCACGCACCGAGGCCGCCGCGGCGAGAATGTCGCCCCAGCGGTCCTCGGTGTACACGCAGATCACCACGGAGATGCGGATGCTCAAGACACCTCTCCAGTGATCATCGCGGGGCGCACCGCGCGCTTGCGGGTGCCGCGTTCGCGCAGGATGACCTTCAGGACCCGGATGCCGTCCCGCACGGCGCGCAGGTTGCTGACGCCGTGGATGCGGTTGTACTCGTGGCTGGGGATCTCCTGGACGCGCAGTCCGGCCTTGACGACGCGGATGTTCATCAGCGTCTCGACCTCGAAGCCGGCGCAGTCCAGCGCGATCTCGTCCAGGCAGTGCCGCCAGAAGGCGTTGTAGCCGTAGCACAGGTCGGTGTAGCGGGCCCCGAACTTGGCGTTGACCAGGGTGGTCAGCACGCGGTTGCCGAGCTTGCGTATCGGCGTCATGTCGTCGGTGCCGCCGCCGTTGGCGAAGCGGGAGCCCTTGGCGAAGTCGGCGCCGCCGACCAGCGCCGAGACATAGGAGACGATCTCGCCGCCGTCGGCCGAGCCGTCCGCGTCGATCATGACGATGATCTCGCCGGTGCACGCCGCGAAGCCGCTGATCAGGGCATCCCCCTTGCCCTTGCCACGCTGCTTGACCACCGTGACGTCCGGGCGCAATTCCCGCGCGACCTGCACGGTGTCGTCGGTGGAATTCCCGTCCACCAGGACCACTTCATGGATCCAGTCCGGAAGTGTCTTGAAAACGTACGGGAGATTTTCCGCCTCATTCATCGCCGGAATGACGACGCTGACCGGCGGAGTAATCGCCAAGTGCGAGGAAACGGGCCGGTACTGCGTCTGCGCGGGTATCCGCGCGACGGCTTTCGTCTCCGTTTTCGCAGGGCGAAGGAACGAGCTCATGAGTCTGTGTGCCCTCTCGTCCGGTGGGCCGCCCACCCCCGGGCGGCCCGGATGTGGATCCGGTTCGAAAAGGGGGTTCACACCCTGTCCGGCACGGCGCGCAGCACCGGCGGACAGAGCGAGCTGGCTTGCGTGTTTCCGCGGCTCGTGGCCCGACGCCGGCATGCGCGTCGAGCACGGCACCCCCCTACCGCGCCCCGCCCCGGGTCCCGTCGCGGCTTCTGAGCCCTCCCCTGGAGCCGCTGCTGACGAATCGGTGCGGGTGGATTGTACGACGGTATTGATGAATGACACTCTATGGCAAGAGCTGGAACTACAAATCCCCTTTTGTCTTTTCCATGGAAATGGAGCGTGCTGCTCCGTGTTTTCCGGTACGGATCCGGCCCATCCGTTTGAGCAATCGGTCGGCCGGTTCGAACAATTCCGGACGGGTCACCACGGTGTTCCGCAGTGCTTTCACCGGGGCCCGTCGCGCGAGATGCCCCAGCGCCACGGGATGGCGCCGGGTCACCCACCCCTCGGACACCTGGATCTCCCGTGTCTTGAAGGAGTCCTTGTACTCCTTCTCGCCACGGCCGAGGTCCAGGTAGCCCATGCCGTCCGCGGCGGCCCCCTCGGCCATCCGCAGATGCAGGATCAGTCCCGGCGAGAACTTCGCGTACGCCGGGTCGTAGGCGGGGAACCAGCACGCCAGCACCCGCTCGGAGCGCAGCCCGAAGTGCGCGGCGACCGGCCGCCCGCCGGCGTACAGGACCGACAGCACCCCCGCGAAGGAGTCGTTGCGGGTGTGGAACAGCTGCTCCACCAGGTGCGTGATCCACGGCCGCGCGAAGCGGTCGCTGCGTCCCGTTCTTCGGTACTGCGCGGACTTCCAGTCGATGAGCGTCTGCAGGACGGCCGGATCCCGCTCGTCGTGGACGTACCGCACCTCGCCCACGTCCCGGCCGAGCTTCCGCTCCTTGGCGAGGGTGGTCCTGGTGAACTTCGGCGACTGCTTCCGCAGCCGCGCCAGGTACGCCTCGAACCCCTGGTCCACGTCGATCACCGGGGACGGGAACTGCTGCAGCGGCTGCTCCTCGAACGGCTTCTGGCCCTCCACCAGGTGGTCGAACTCCAGCACCGCGAGCCCGCACGCGTGCAGCAGCTCGCGCGGGTCCCACTGGAACCCGGGCCGGTGCACCAGGCCCTGCGCGTCCGAGACGCCGAGGCCGATGGCCCGCCCCACGCCCAGCGAGGTCCGCTGGAAGGGCAGGAAGGCGGCCGGCTCGCCGTCCTCCCGGATCACCGCGATCCGTACGCCCCGCCGGCAGCGGCCGACCGCGAGCGCGAACTCCGGTGCGAGAAAAGGGTTTGCCAGCCCCGGTGAGCCCAGGAGGTGCGCCTGGGACTGCACGGCGGTCCAGGCCGCCCGGTCGGCGCCGCTCAGCTCGCCGGGGCGGTACACGCTGATGTCCACGTTCAGTCCGTCCGTGCATCTGGCGCGGACGCCCCGCGACGCCGCACGCTCGCCAGCAGGAAAAGGATGCCGCTGATCACCGCGACGGCGAGGACCCCGCCGCGCGCCGACCAGACGTGCAGCGCCAGCATGGTCTGCGCGACCAGCAGGTCGACGGCGAGAGCCCCGGCGCCCGCGACCACCGTGCGGCTGAGCGGGTCCAGGCGTCCCAGGGCGGCGGCGAGGGCGGCCGCGGGCGCGGCGAGCAGGAAGAAGAGCGCGAACGGCGCGCGCAGCGGCGAGGCGAGGTCGGCGAGCGCCAGTACAGCTCCCACACCGCCCACCGCGACGGCCGCACCCGCGAGCAGTGGCGTCGTTTCCCCCCGTGCCGGTCTGCTGCCGGTGGATCTGTTGCCGTTGATGGTCTTGGTCTGCATTGGCAGCTTTGCCCCCCATAAAGCGGCCTGATGCTCATAAGCACCCGAGGCCGGGCTTCAATGTGGCGCGCCTGCCGGGTGCGCGTCAAGGTGCGCAGAAGGCGTGAACGAGCCACGTCCGACGCATGGTTCGCGTTGGACGCGGCTCGTTCACGACCATGGGCGCACCGGGGTGGAGCGGTTCATTCCGTTCGTGTCGGGAACGTGGCGGGCGCCGGTGTGCGCGGACGCGCGGGAGTTACGGAACGATCTTCAGCAGCTTGTTCGGCGAGCCGCTGCCCGCGCCGGTCACGACGCCGGACGTGGCGCCGCTGACGAGGGCGTTCGCCACCGCTGCCGGGGAGGCGGACGGGTGCCCCGACAGGTAGACGGCGGCGGCACCGGCCACGTGCGGGGTGGCCATCGACGTACCGGAGATGGTGTTGGTGGCGGTGTCCGAGGTCCGCCAGGCGCTGGTGATCGCGCTGCCGGGCGCGAACAGGTCCAGCCGGGAGCCGTAGTTGGAGTAGCTGGCGCGGGCGTCGGTGCTGGTCGTGGCGCCGACGGTGAGCGCTTCGGCGACGCGGGCCGGCGAGGAGGTGCTCGCGTCCGCGTTGCTGTTCCCGGCCGCGACGGCGTACGTCACGCCGCTCGCGATGGAGTTCTTCACGGCGTTGTCCAGCGCGGTGCTCACGCCGCCGCCCAGGGACATGTTCGCCACCGAGGGGCCGCTGTGGTTCTTCGTGACCCAGTCGATGCCGGCGATGACCTGGGCGGTCGTGCCGGACCCGGAGTTGTTGAGCACGCGCACGGCGACGACCTTCGCCTTCTTGGCGACGCCGTAGGAGGTGCCGGCGGCGGTGGCCGCCACGTGGGTGCCGTGGCCGTTGCCGTCCTGCGCCACGTTGTCGTTGTCCACCGCGTCGTAGCCGTTCACCGCGCGGCCGGCGAAATCCTGGTGGGTGATGCGGATTCCCGTGTCGATGACGTAGACCGTGGTACCGCTTCCGGCGCTGTCGGGGTACGTGTATTTCCGGTCCAGGGGGAGCTGCGCCTGGTCGATGCGGTCCAGGCCCCAGGACGGGGGATCGGTCTGGGTGCCCGTGGCGTGCACCGTGGTGTCCTGGAACACCTGGTCCACGGCCGGGTCGGCGGCCAGGCGTCTCGCCTCCGCCGCGGAGAGCCGGGCCGCGTAGCCGTTGAGGGCCGCGGTGTAGGTGCGCTCGACGGTGCCGCCGTGCGCGGATATCAGGCGTCTGCCGTCGGCGGAGGCGGCCGCGAAGCCCGCGCCCTTCTTCAGCGTGACGATGTAGCTGCCCCGGACGGCGTTCTCCGCGCCGGCGCCCACGACGGTGCCCTCGGCGGGCACGGCGTGGGCGGGGAGCGCGGCGGCGCCGAGGGTGACGGCGGCCGCCGCCGAGGTGACCGCCGCGGCGATCCTGAGCCGGGCCGGAATCCGGCCGGACATCCCTGAGGTGGTACGCATCACTGCCATACGAGGGGGTCCTCCTCATCAGGTGCGCGTGGTGCGTGCGCAAGGGGGGTGGCGCACGGATGCGTGCGCTGCGGGCGGGGCCTGAGGGTGCGTCGGTCCGCCCGACCGAAAGATTCCCCGCTGCGCCGCCGGCGATACAAGAGGGCGTGCCCTGATGTCATATGCACGACATAGTGCGGCAATCACCCGACATGTGAGGCCGGAGAGCCTCTACGCGAGTAGCAAAGTTGGCATGGACACTTCCGCCTACGCGTCAGTACTGCTACCACGGTTGCGGCAGAGATCCTGCTATTGGAGGTTCCATGAGAGTTTCCAGACGAGCGGGCGTGGTGTCCGCTTTCCTCGCCGCCGCGTCCCTCGCGCTCCTCGGTGCCGCTCCCGCTTCCTCCGCCCAACTCGCCGCCGGCACCAACTACGTGGCGCTCGGCGACTCCTACTCCTCCGGCCTCGGAGCCGGCAGCTACGACAGTGGCAGCGGCTCCTGCAAGCGCAGCAGCAAGGCGTACCCCGCCCTCTGGGCCGCCGCGAACTCACCCGCCTCGTTCACCTTCGCGGCCTGCTCGGGGGCCCGAACGGGTGATGTTCTCAGCAGTCAGCTGGCGTCCCTGAACGCCTCCACCGGCCTCGTGTCGATCACCATCGGCGGCAACGACGCCGGCTTCGCCGACACCATGACGACCTGTGTGCTCCAGTCCGAGAGCACCTGCCTGTCCCGGGTCCAGCAGGCCCGCGCGTACATCGACAACACGCTCCCCGGGAAGCTGGACCAGGTCTACAGCGCCATCTCCGGCAAGGCCGCCGCCGCGCGGGTGGTCGTCCTGGGCTACCCCCGCTTCTACAAGCTGAGCGGCAGCTGCATCGCCGGCCTCACGGAGAAGGAGCGGGCCGCCATAAACGGCGCCGCCGACGAGATCAACAGCGTCACCGCCAAGCGGGCCGCCGACCACGGCTTCGCCTTCGGCGACGTCAACACCACCTTCGCCGGCCACGAGATCTGCTCGGGCAGCTCCTGGCTGCACAGCGTCGCCTATCCCGTCGAGGAGTCCTACCACCCGACCGCGACCGGCCAGTCCAGCGGCTACCTGCCGGTCTTCCGCTCCGCCGCCTGACCCGCCCGTACCGCATCCCCCGCCCCGCCGGGACGAGCCCCCGCCGCATCATGGGGAACTCGCGTGGTACGCGGGGGAGTCCCCGCCGTACGAAGGAGAGCTCCCGTCATCCGTGGGGGAGCTCTCCCCGCCCGTGGGGAGGCTCGCGCCGTCCGTCGGGGACTCTCCGGTGTCCGTCGGGGACGGTCCGCCGTACGTGGGGGAAGGGCCGGTGCTCCCCGGAGGGGACGGCTCCCCGCCGGTCTCCGTGGGCCCGGCCGCCCGTACGTGGGGCTGGGGAGGCGCCGCCGCCCGGTGCCTCCCCCGCGCACGTCAGCGAGAAGGCGGCGCGGTTCGAGGTGACCTTCCGCGGGCTCCGCACCTCCA
>NZ_PQSQ01000120.1 GCF_002920575.1 Streptomyces sp. Ru73
TCAGGCCGGTGATCACACCCCGCGCGTCGGAGCGCCAGTACGGCGCGTACAGCCCGGAGAACGCCGGCACGATGTACGCGCCGCCGTTGTCCTCCACGCTCGCCGCCAGCGTCTCGATCTCCTCGGCCGAGTCGATGATGCCCAGCTGGTCGCGGAACCACTGCACCAGCGCACCGGTGATCGCGATCGAGCCCTCCAGGCAGTACACCGGCGCCTCGCCGCCCAGCTGGTACCCCATCGTGGTCAGCAGCCCGCTCTTGGACGGGACCGGCCGGTTGCCGGTGTTCAGCAGCAGGAACGATCCGGTGCCGTACGTGTTCTTGGCCTCGCCGACGCCGTAGCAGGTCTGCCCGAACACGGCCGCCTGCTGGTCGCCCAGCGCCGACGCCACGGGCACGCCCGCCAGCTGGCCCACGGCCGTCCCGTACACCTCCGCCGAGGACCTGATCTCCGGCAGCACCGCCTCGGGCACCCGCATCGCCGAGAGGATCGCCGGGTCCCACTGCAGCGTCGAGAGGTTCATCAGCATCGTCCGGCCGGCGTTGGTCACGTCCGTGACGTGCTTCCCGCCGTCCGTACCGCCGGTGAGGTTCCAGATCAGCCAGGAGTCGATGGTGCCGAACGCGATCTCACCGGCCTCCGCGCGGGCCCGCAGGCCCGGCACGTTGTCCAGCAGCCAGGCCGCCTTCGGGCCGGAGAAGTAGCTGGCCAGCGGCAGGCCGGTGGCGTCCCGGAACCGGTCCTGGCCGTGCTCGCCGCCCAGTTCGTTGCAGAGCGCGGACGTCCTGGTGTCCTGCCAGACGATCGCGTTGTGCACCGGCTTGCCGGTCCGCCGGTCCCACAGGACCGTCGTCTCCCGCTGGTTGGTGATGCCCAGCGCGCTGAGCTGGTCGGCGCGCAGCCCCGCGTTGGCGAGCGCGCCCGCCACCACCGCCTGCACCTTGGACCAGATCTCGGTCGCGTCGTGCTCCACCCAGCCCGGCTTGGGAAAGATCTGCCGGTGCTCGCGCTGGTCGACGGCGACGATCGCGCCGTCCTGGTCGAAGATGATGCAGCGGCTGGAGGTGGTGCCCTGATCGATCGCGGCGACGTACTTCTGCGAGTTCTTCGGCGTGCTGTCCGTCATGGCGTCTCCTCGGTGGGATGACCGCAGTCGGCGAGCGGTGGATGCCCGCAGCGCCAGGCTGCGGGCGGAACGGCGCGGTCGGAAGTCCGCGTACGGGGGCGGCCGGCGGGCCGGAGCCGGCCGACTCCGGCCCCGGAGCCGGCCCGGGCCGCCCCCGGAGGCGGGCCCGGCCGGCGCGCTGGGTCAGAAGGCCGCGTTGTAGACCAGGGCCGAGATCACCGCGCCGATCAGCGGGCCGACGACCGGGATCCACGCGTAACCCCAGTCGGACGTGCCCTTGTTCGGGATGGGCAGCAGCGCATGCGTGATACGGGGACCGAGGTCGCGGGCCGGGTTGATGGCGTACCCCGTCGGACCGCCCAGGGAGAGGCCGATGCCGACCACCAGCAGGGCCACCAGCAGAACGTTGATGCCCGAGCCGTAGATCCCGGCGCTGGAACCGGGGATCGGGCCGATGCCGATGCCCTTGTTCTTCGCGAAGAACAGCAGCGGGAGCACCAGCCCGATGGTCGCGATGATCTCGGTGGCGAGGTTCGCCACCGGCTTGCGGACCTCCGGACCGGTGGAGAAGATCCCCAGCGTCGGCTGCCCCTTGTCCGGCTGCGCGTTGGCGGCGAACTGCGCGTAGTACGCGCCCCAGGTCAGCGTCGCACCGATGATCGCCCCGATCAGCTGCGCCAGGACGTAGACCGGCACCTGCGCCCACTTCGTGTCGCCCGCGACGGCGAGCCCGAGGGTGACGGCCGGATTGAGGTGCCCGCCGGACAGCGGCGCCGCGGTGTAGGCCCCGGCCAGCACGCCGAAGCCCCAGCCGAACGCGATGGCCACCCACCCGGCCGCTCTCGCCTTCGAGTAGTGCAGCGTGACGGCGGCGCAGACACCCGCGCCGAAGAGAATCAGGATCGCGGTGCCGATGACCTCACCGACGAATATGTCCCCATTGGAATACATCTGCGGCTCCTTGGCCCTTGCCCGGGCAACGGGGCCCGGTCCTCCGTGCAGGGTGCGTACCTCTCCCACGGCCCGGCCACAGGTAATTCGGCCGCGCCACGGTGTTCGTACGGGGCGGAGCCGACGGCCGTGATTCCCGCGTTTCCCGCCCGGCCTCCGCGACGAGCGCGCCAGTGCGACGGGGTGCCGGTGTGCGCAGGACACCGTGCGGCAGCGCCGCGCGGTCGGGGGAGCCTGCGTACGGCACGCCGACTGACACCGGAAGTGTTCACCGGCCGTGATGGAGCGTCAAGGACATGGACAGCAACGACCGGCGTCACTCGACGGGCCTTGCACACCACGGCTCGCTGGGGTCACGGGGGTTGCCGGGGCGGGGGAGAGGACGCGAGGGGACGGGGCGGTGCGGGGCGCTCTCAGGGGGTGGCGTTCAGCGGGTGGCCCGCAACTGGTGCCCGGGCTGGCCGGGTTCGTCTCCGTGTCGGCCGGTGTCGATTCCGGGCCGGTTCGGTTCGCTGCCCGGCCGGTCCCCGTCACGGTCGTGTCCGTCTTGGTCCCTCTCGTGTCCGTGCTGAACGGGTACGTGGGAGTGCGGGCCCGTGGCGTACGCCGTGGGGCCAGGGCCGGCGGCCGAGCCGGCCGCATGACCGTGGGCCCGGTGCCGGCCTGCGCCCGTGCCGAGCAGCGACCCCGCCGCTGGATCGATCACCGGGCCGGCCGCCGAACCGGCCGGCCCGCCGATCCCCTCGGCGCTCGCCGGCCCACCGGCCCCTTCGCCACGTGTCCGCCCGCCGGCCGCGGCCTCGTCGCGCGCCCGCCCCCGGCGGACCTCGCTCTCCGTCGTACCGTGGCGGCTCAGGACCCAGCTCGCGCCGGTGAGTCCCTTCGCGGCCTTCTTCAGCGGGGCCAGCGCGGCTGCCGTTTCCGCGTGGCTGGTGACCGTACCGGCCGCGCACACCACCGTCGCCAGCGACAGCGTCACCGGCCGGCCGCCCGCCGACCACGGCACGTCCAGCACCGCTGCGGCCACCGCGTCCAGCCCCTCCGGGTCCGTCAGCACCAGGAAGTCGTCGCCCCCGATGTGCCCCACCCGGCAGGCCGCGTCCCCGCTCGCGGCCCTGGCCAGCGCCGCGCCCACCGCCCGGATCAGCTCGTCCCCCGCCGCGAACCCGGCCCCGTCGTTGACCTGCTTGAACCCGTCCACGTCCAGCCAGCTCACGGCGAACGCCCGGCCCTGCGCGATCCGCCGGTCCACCTCAGCGTTGACCGCGTCGGAACCGGGCAGCCGGGTCAGCGGGTTGAGCCGCGCGGCCTCCTCCACCCGGCTCTCCGCCAGCGCCCGCAGGATGTCCGCCAGGTGCACCACTCCGATGCACCGCCCCCGTTCGTCCACGACCGCGACGTCGTCGCCCGTACGGTCCCGGTCGCCGTCCGCGATGACGTCCAGCACCTCCCACGCCGTCGCGTCGGCGCCGACCGTACGCGGCCGGTCGCCCAGCCGCAGCGCCGGCCGGTCCGCGTACAGCGCGTGCCCGTACCGCCCGGACAGCGACAGCAGGAACCGGTCCCGGTCCACCGCCCGTACCGGAACGCCCTCCGCGTCCACCAGCAGCACCCCGGACACGGCCGGCAGCCCCGTCAGCCGGCTGCGCACCTCCTCGGCCGAGGCCGTCACCGGGAGCAGCGCAGCGGGCTGCACGAACTGCGCCACCGGAGGCCCGGCCGGCGTACCGACCGTCACCCCACCTGCCACGCCGCCGGTCACCCCGCCGGGCACCCCGCCCGGCCCCGGCGCGGACGGCGGCACGCTGGGCACCGCGGGCGCGGCCGGCGGCTGCGCGGGCACGAAGACCTCGGCCGCGGGCCGGCGCGCGGGCGGCGCGAACAGATGCCCCTGGCCGAGCTGCGCGCCGGCCCGCCGCACCGCCGCGTAGTCCCGTTCCGTCTCGACGCCCTCCACCGCCAGCAGCCCGCCCAGTTCGTCGCAGAGCTGCCGCACCATCCGTACCACCGCTGCCCGCCCCGGCCGGGCGTCCAGGTCCGTGCAGAGCGAGGCGTCCAGCTTGATGACGTCCGGCGCCAGATCGCCCAGCAGGCGGAGCGGCAGGTCCCCGTCGCCCACCCCGTCCGCGCAGATCCGGAAGCCGTCGGCACGCAGCCCCGCCACCGCCTCCAGCAGGGCACAGGCCGGTACGTGGGTGTACGGGCCGGTCAGGTCCAGCGTGATCTCGCACGGCCGCCGGCCCGCCGCGTGCACCGCCGCCCGGAACGCCGTCAGCTCCGGCAGTTCGGCCGCCGTCGCCGCGAAGAGGTTCACCTGGAGGGGGAGCAGGGTCTCCCGGTAGGCGGCGTGCCGCACCGCCAGCGCGGCCAGTTCGATGTCGAGGGCGGGGGAGCGGTGCGCCTGGGCGAGTACGTCGCCGCGCTCGGGACGGGCGAGTATCTCCAGCGCGGCGACGGAACCGGTCGTGAGGTTCACGACGGGCTGGTAGGCGAATCGGAGCTGGTCCGTCCAGGCAGGCACGCGGACAGCATGCCTCCCACCAGCCTCTTGCGCAGCAGGGTTCACGCGCTGTTCACGCACCCTTCCACCCGGTAAGGAAAATGCCGCACCACCTCCCTCGGCCGCGGCCCCCAGCGTGCCCCGGCGAGGCTGAGAACGCGGCCGCGCAACTGGCCGCGACCGCTGAACGCCCGCGGCCGGTACCCGCATTGCCCCACCGGCCCGCGCTCGTGACGCGGGCCGCGCCGCCCCGGTACAGTCACCCGGCGCGATCAAGCCGTCCCACCCCGGGGAGACCGCATGGCCGAGGACAACGCGACGCCCGCAGCGGCGGTCCGCCTGACCGCCCTCACCAAGGACTTCGGCGCCCTGCGCGCCGTCGACCACGCCGAACTCACTCTGCACGAGGGTGAGTTCTTCTCCCTTCTCGGCCCCTCAGGATCGGGCAAATCGACCCTCCTCCGCCTCATCGCCGGCTTCGAACGCCCCACCTCCGGACGCGTCGAACTCGCCGGCCGCGACGTCACCGCCCTGCCGCCGCACCGCCGCGACGTGCACACCGTCTTCCAGGACTACGCGCTCTTCCCGCACATGACGGTCGAGCAGAACGTGGCCTACTCCCTCCTCGTCGCCGGCGTACGCAAGGACGAACGCCGTGCGCGCGCCCGCGAAGCTCTCGCGACTGTACGGCTCGACGGCTTCGGCGACCGGCGCCCCACGCAGCTCTCCGGCGGCCAGCGGCAACGCGTGGCCCTCGCCCGCGCGCTCGTCGACCGCCCCGGACTGCTGCTCCTGGACGAACCGCTCGGCGCGCTCGACCTCAAGCTCCGCCAGCAGATGCAGACCGAGCTCAAGCAGATCCAGCGCACCACCGGCATCACGTTCCTCCTGGTGACCCACGACCAGGAGGAGGCGCTGACGATGAGCGACCGGGTCGCGGTCCTCGACGGCGGGCGCATCGAACAGGTCGGGGCGCCCCTGGAGATCTACGACCGCCCGGCCACCGCCTTCGTCGCCGGCTTCGTCGGCACGACGAACCTGCTGCGCGGCGAGGCGGCCCAGCGCATCACCGGCCGTCCCGGCACCTACAGCATCCGCCCCGAACGCATCCGCATCACCCCCCTCAACGACCCCCACACGCCGACAGCACCGAGCGGACCGACCGCTCCCGCCCCTCTTGAGCGTTCCGTCACCGGCCGGGTCGCCGACATCGCCCACGCGGGCCCGCACACCCGCTTCACCGTGCGCCTGGACGAGGCCGGCGACCGCCTGACCGTCCTCCGGCTCAACACCGCCCCGGCCCTCGCCACCACCCCCGACTCCCCGGTCCGCCTCACCTGGCACCTCGACGACGCCTACCCCGTCCCCAACTGACCCTCCTTTCCGTCCCGCCCCGAGCGGCTCTCCCCGCCGGGGTTTGACCCGATCGTTTCCCGACGCGCTCTGGTGGAGCGGGCCCTTGATCCGGATACTGGCGACGCTCAGCGCCTGTCTCTGACGCCGTGTGCCACGGGAGATGAACCGGATGCGCAACACGTACGTGTGGAAGGCCGCAGCCGCGGCCACGGTCCTGCTGCTGGCCGTGGGATGCGGCTCCTCCGGCGGTGGTGGCGGCGGAGGCGACGCCCGGGGCGGCGGCTTCCGCGCTCCCGACGTCCCGATGAAGAAGACGCTCGGCAAGGGCGAAGGCCAGGTCAACGTCATCGCCTGGGCCGGCTACGCCGAGGACGGCTCCAACGACCCGAAGGTCGACTGGGTCCACCCCTTCGAGAAGCAGACCGGCTGCAAGGTCAACACGAAGATCGCCGGGACCTCCGACGAGATGGTCTCCCTGATGAAGACCGGCCAGTACGACACGGTCTCCGCCTCGGGCGACGCCACCCTGCGCCTGATCGCCTCCGGCGACGCCGCGCCCGTCAACACCAAGCTCGTACCGAACTACAAGGACATCTTCGCGGGCCTGAAGAAGCAGCCGTTCAACTCCGTCGACGGACAGATGTACGGCATCCCGCACGGCCGCGGCGCCAACCTCCTCATGTACCGCACCGACAAGGTCAAGCCGGCCCCCGACTCCTGGCGGGCCGTCTTCGAGGACGCACCGAAGCACGCCGGCAAGGTCACCGCCTACGACTCGCCCATCTACATCGCCGACGCCGCGCTGTACCTGATGAAGAGCGAGCCGCAGCTCGGCATCAAGAACCCGTACGCGCTGGACCAGAAGCAACTGGACGCCGCCGTCGCGCTCCTCAAGAAGCAGCACGCCAGCATCGGCGAGTACTGGAGCGACTACCAGAAGGAAGTCACCGCCTTCAAGGGCGGCGACAGCGTCGTCGGCACCACCTGGCAGGTCATCGCCAACCTCACCAAGGGCGAGAAGGCCCCGGTCAAGGCCGTCCTGCCCAAGGAAGGCGCCACCGGCTGGTCGGACACCTGGATGGTGGCCGCCAAGGCCCAGCACCCCAACTGCGCGTACAAGTGGCTCGACTGGATCGTCTCACCGAAGGTGAACGCCCAGGTCGCCGAGTACTTCGGTGAGGCCCCCGCCAACGCCGAGGCGTGCCGGGAAACCGCCGACTCCTCGCACTGCGCCACGTACCACGCCGACGACGAGGCGTACTACAAGCGCGTCCACTTCTGGACCACGCCCGTCAAGCAGTGCCTGGACGGCCGCACGAACGTGCAGTGCACCGACTACGCCCAATGGACCCGCGCCTGGACGGAGATCAAGGGCTGAGAGGGCAACCGGTGACCTCGCCCACGGAGACCTCGCCGGCCGGAACCCCGCCGAAGGGGAGCCCACCGCAGGAGACACCTCCGGAGCCGCTGTCCCGGACCGGCGCGCGGCTGAGGCTGGCGGCCCTGCTGACGCCACCCCTGCTGTGGCTCGGCCTCGCCTACCTCGGCTCGCTCGCCGTCCTGCTCCTTTCCGCGTTCTGGACCACCGACAGCTTCACCTCCGATGTCGTTCACCTCTGGAACATCGACAACTTCCGCACGATCCTGACCGACCCGGTCTACCGCACGATCACCCTGCGCACCCTGGGCGTCGCCGTCGCCGTCACCCTCATCGACGCCCTCCTCGCCCTCCCCATGGCCTTCTTCATGGCGCGGGTGGCGTCCGGCCGGTGGCGGCGCGCCCTGCTCGTGGCCGTGCTGACGCCCCTGTGGGCCGGCTACCTCGTCAAGGCGTACGCCTGGCGCGTCATGCTCGGCGAACACGGCCTGGTCAACGCCGTCCTCGCACCGTTCGGCCTGGCCGGCCCCGGCTACGGCCTGACCGCCGTCGTCCTCGTCCTCGCCTACCTCTGGCTCCCCTACATGATCCTCCCCGTCTTCGCGGCCCTGGAGCGGCTGCCCACGCACCACCTGGAGGCCTCCGCCGACCTCGGTGCCGGCGCCTGGCGCACCCTGCGCCTCGTCGTCCTGCCCGCCGTACGCCCCGCCCTCTTCGCCGGCTCGGTCTTCACCTTCTCCCTCAGCCTCGGCGACTACCTGACCGTCCAGATCGTCGGCGGCCGCACCCAGCTGCTCGGCAACGTCATCGCCTCACAGGTCACCCTCGACCTGCCGCTGGCAGCCGCGCTCTCCGCCGTACCGGTCGTGCTGATCGTCTGTTACCTGGCGGCCGTGCGGCGCGCCGGAGCCCTGGATTCACTGTGACCCCCCGTATGCCACTTCGCTCTCCACCCCCGCTGTCCGTCCCATTTTCCTTACTCACCGTGACAACGGACCGCCGTACGCCCCGGTTCCCGCATCCGGCATCCGATGTCCCACCAATTTCCGGGCCGGTTCTGCCGGGAACAGGAACCGACACTGGCACCCGCGCCGACACCAACACCGGCCCCGCACCCGCGAGGAGGACATGAGGTGCATCTGACCCGCACCGCCCGGATCGTGCTCGGCGCCCTCATGGCCGCGGGGCTGGCGGCCGTCTACGTCCCCCTGCTGCTGGTCGTCCTCAACTCCTTCAATGCCGACCGCTCCTTCGCCTGGCCGCCCAGCGGCCTGACCGGCGAATGGTGGGGGCGCGCGGTCCACAGCCAGGGCGTGCGGGACGCCCTGTGGACCTCCCTGCGGGCCGGCCTCGGGGCCACTGCCCTCGCCCTGGTCCTCGGCGTGCTGGCCGCCTTCGCCGTCCACCGGCACCGCTTCTTCGGCCGGCGGACCGTCTCGTTCCTGGTCGTGCTGCCCATCGCACTGCCGGGCATCGTCACCGGCATCGCGCTCAACGCCGCGTTCCGTACGGTCCTTGACCCGCTCGGCATCGGCTTCGGCCTGTTCACCGTGATCGTCGGCCACACGACGTTCTGCGTCGTCATCGTCTTCAACAACGTCGCCGCCAGGCTGCGCCGCATCGCGCCCTCGCTCGCCGAGGCCTCGGCCGATCTGGGTGCCCGCCCCGCCCAGACCTTCCGCCACGTCACGCTGCCCGCGCTGCGCTCGGCCCTCTTCGCGGGCGCCCTGCTGGCCTTCGCGCTCTCCTTCGACGAGATCGTGGTCACCACGTTCACCGCGGGACCGGGGACGAAGACCCTGCCCATCTGGATCTACGAGAACTTGGCCCGCCCCAACCAGGCCCCGGTCATCAACGTCGTCGCCGCCCTGCTCATCGCGCTGTCGGTGATCCCGGTCCACGCGGCCCAGCGGCTCTCGTCGGACTCGGCGGGCGGGCGGCTGTGAGCGACCGGCCGCCGGCTCGGGGGCGGACCGGGGGAGGAGCGGCCTACTCCGCGTTCTCCGCGAGCCACTTGCGGGCGATCTCGTCCAGCTCGGCGTCCCGCCCCGCCAGCATCATGCGGATCATCTGCGCATCTCCCCGCAGCGACCAGGCCGGGTGCCCGAAGGTCGCCGGGTTGTTGCCCTCGATGAGGAAGTGCGCGGGCCAGGCCGTCCCGTACCCGATCAGCGGCAGACCGAGCAGCAGCTTCCGGCGCCGCCGTATCAGCCCGTACGCCGAGACCGCGAGCCCGGTGAGCGTGCCCGTCAGGTGCACCCACCGGGTCGCGGCCTTCGAATGCATCGCGACGTAGTACGGCCAGAAGTCCTCGTAGCTGGTGAATTCCCGAGTCGTCATGGGCGCACGGTACGCCGGTGCGCCGTGGCTGTCAGCGCCGGCCGCCGCTCAGGCGACGAGCCAACCGTGGCCGGTGCCGACGGTCGTCGGGAGCGGCGCGTCCGCTGCGCTCAGTGCCGTCCGCCGAGCGACTTCCGCGCGATGGGGAAGTCGAAGTACGTGTCGGGGAACGTCTCCGGCTGGAAGGTGTAGTGCCACCACTCGCTCGCGTAGTTCACGAAGCCGGCCTTCTCCAGCCCCTCCTTCAGGACTAGCCGGTTCTTCCGCTGCTCGCCCTTGATGCGCGGATCGAGCGTGTGCGCCAGGGTGTCGAAGCAGTCGAAGCCGGTGCCCATGTCCAGCGAGTTGTCGGGGAACCGTTCGTCCTTCGGGCCGTAACACGGGTGCAGCGGCTCGCCGGGCACGTAGGGACGGGTGGGCAGCGCGGGCAGCTTCGCCAGCGTGAGGTCCACCGTGCTGCCTCGGCTGTGCCCCGACTTCTCCGCGATGTACCCGTCGTCGAACAACGTTGACTTGTCGACCCGGGGATAGAACTCGCCCTTCATGCGCTGGTCGCCGAGGTCCTTCGCCCACTCCACGAAGTGGTTCACCGCCCGCTGCGGCCGGTAGCAGTCGTACACCTTCAGCGTGTAGCCCTTCTTGAGGAAGGAGAGCTGCGCCCGGTGCAGCGCGTTCGCCGCGTCCCGCGTGAGGATGCACATCGGCTGCTCGTACCCGGTGACCGGTACGCCCATGAAGTTGTGCGGCGTGTAGTACCGGATCTCCTGCCGGATCGTCGGATCCACGTCCCGGAGCGCCACGAACTCCTTCGGCGCCTTCGGGTCCTTGGCACCCGTGGCCGGCGCGGCCGGGCCGGCGGACGGCGTTCCGTGCGGCTGCTGGGCCACGGCCCCGGAGGGCAGCGCGGCGACGGAGACCAGGGAGGCGGCGGTGACGGCGAGGCCGCGCAGCGCGGCAGCAAGTCTTGGCATGCCCCTCGTCTACCAGGCCCGCCCCGGCCGGCGGAAGACCACCACGCGCACGGCGCCACGCCCGCCCCGCGCCCCTGATCAGGCCGCCACCAGCTCCACCACCGCCAGCCGTCCCGCATGACGGACCCCGCTCACCACCAGCCCCGCCCGACCGGCGAGCGCTGTCAGATCCGTGACACCCCGCTCGCGGCCGCCGAAGTAGACCAGCATCCGCAGATCCATCGCCGTACTGACCGCCTCCCCGCCGACGCCGAACCTCTCCACCACGAGCACCTTGCCCGCACGGCCCGCGGCCCGCGCGCAGCTCCGCAGGATCGCCACGGCCGACGCGTCGTCCCAGTCGTGCAGCACGGCGCACAGCAGATAGCCGCCCGCGCCTCGTGGCAGCTCCCCGAAGAAGTCACCGCCCACCGCGTCCCCGCGGTCCGTGACCCCGGCCGCCGCGAGCGTGGCCCGCGCCGCGCGTGCCGTCTCCGGCTGATCGAACACCGTGCCGCGCAGCCCCGGATGGGCCGTCAGCAACGCGGCGAGCATCGTGCCGTTGCCCCCGCCGACGTCCACCAGCCGCCCGAGCCCCGCCCAGTCGTACACCGGCAGCACGGCCTCGGCCCATGAGGTCACGTCCACGGCCATCTGCGCGTCGTAGTCCGCCGTCCGCGCCGGATCCGCCCGCAGGTCGGCCCAGAAGTCCTTCCCGTACCGCTCCGGGAACGCCGCGGCGCCCGTCCGCACCGAGTGCGCGAGCTCCACGAACGCGAGATCGGCACGCCCGACCGCGGTACCGGTGTCCAGCCTCCGGCGCAGCCCGCCGGGATGCCCGTCCCGGAGCTCCTCGCCCGCGGCGGTGAGCGCGTACCCGGACGCTTCCGCACCGGCCCGCCGGAGCAGCCCCACCGCGATCAGATGGTCCAACAGCCGCTCCAGCGCCCCCGGATCGCTGCCCGTGGCGCCGGCCAGCGCGGACACCGTCCGTATGCCCTCGGCGATCCGGTCGGCGAGGCGCAGCGTCGCGGCCGTCCGCACGGCCATCGGCGTCACCAGATCCGCCAGCTCCGACGCGCTCCGGGCCGCGCCGCCGAACGACCCGCCGGGTGTCTCCCCGGAATCGCCCGCAGCGCCCGCCGCCCCCACGTCCCCGGCCCCGTCCGCCACCGTCTTCCCCCTGTCACCCTTGCCCGAGCGCACCGCCCCCGGCCCCGTCGGCCGCTCCGTGGGACTCGTCGCCGCGCACGCGCACCCGGTAACCCACCGGCTTCCCGTCCGGCCGGCTCACCACCACGCGTCCCGCCTCCCACTGCGACTCCATCCGTTCAACGCGCGGGGGCTCCCAACCGTCCCCGGAATCCGGTACGACAATTCCGCCGCCCTTGCGCCCCCGGGCCGGCGCCCACACCTCCAGCTCCACCTCGCCGTCCGCGCCCGCCACCGGCAGCACCGCACCCGCCCGCGCCAGCACCGGAATCCGCGCCAGCGGAGCGTCGACCACCACCTGCCCGGGCCCCTCGTACGCCCGGCCCGTCGCGGTGTCGTACCACCGACCGCGCGGCAGCCGCACGGACCGCCGCCGCGCTCCCTCCTCCAGCACCGGCGCCACGAGCAGCGCATCACCGAGCAGGAACGCGTCCTCGCAGTCACGCAGCGCCCGGTCCCGCGCGGCCTTCCACCACAGCGGCCGTACGTAGGGCGCACCGGTCAGCCGGGCCAACTGCCCCAGCGTGCACATGTAGGGCAGCAGCCGTTCACGCTCGAGGGCCGCCGCACGGGCGTGCTCCAGCACCTCGTCGCCGAACTCCCACGGCTCCCGGCGCCCCGCGTCGTGCGCACAGTGCGTACGGAACAGCGGCAGATGAGCACCCAGCTGGAACCACCGCAGGTACAGCTCCGCCGACGGCACCCCCGAATAGCCCCCGATGTCCGGGCCGCTGTACGGCACACCGCACAGCCCCAGGCCCAGCACCAGCGACAAGGAGGCCCGCAACCCCTCCCAGCCCGTCGCCACGTCCCCCGACCAGGTGCCTCCGTAGCGCTGCAGTCCCGCCCACCCGGAGCGCGAGAAGAGGAACGGCCGCTCCTCCGGACGCAGCTCGCACAGCGCCTCATAGCCGGCACGCGCCATCGCCAGCCCGTACACGTTGTGCGCCTCGCGGTGGTCCCCGCCCCGGCCCTCCAGGGCGTGCCGCGCCGACCGGGGCAGCGTCCGCTCCCCGAAAGCGGCGAAGGACGACGGCTCGTTCATGTCGTGCCACACGCCCGCGAACCCCTGGGCCAGCCGCTCCGCGTACAGGCCGCCCCACCACTTGCGCACCCCGGCGTCCGTGAAGTCCGGGAAGACCACCTCGCCCGGCCAGACCACGCCCCGCGCCTCGCGCCCGCCCGCCTCCCGCACGAACGCGTCGGCCGCCGCCCCGCTCTCGTACACCGCGTTCCCCGGCTCCGCCTTCACACCCGGATCGACGATCGACACCAGCCGCACGCCCTCCTGGCGCAGCTCGGCGGCGAGCCCCGGCAGATCGGGGAACCGCGTGCGGTCCACCGTGAACACCCGGTGGCCGTCGAGGTGATCGATGTCCAGGTGGAGCGCCGTCAGCGGAATGCCGTGCGCGCGGTAACCGGCGGCCACCCGGCGCACCTCGGCCGCATCGCCGAAGCCGAACCGCGAGTGCTGATGCCCCAGCGCCCAACGGGGCGGCAGCGCCGGCGCCCCCGTGAGCGACGCCCAGCCGTGCAGCACCCGGGCAGGCGTGCCCGTCAGCACCCAGTAGCGCAGCGGACCGCCCTCCATACGGAGCTCGCAGGAACCCGCCCTGTCGTGCCCCGAGCCCCGGCCCTCCTCGCCCTCGGACAGCGAGACCGTCCCGTCCCAGGAGTTGTCGTGGAACACCAGATGCGTGCCGGCGTCCGCGACGACCAGCTGCACCGGCATGGTCAGCGACAGCGGATCGTCCCCCGGCCCAAAGGCACCCCCGGGATCGGTGTTCCACAGCCGGTACGTGCCGTCCCGCAGCCGCGGCCCGCTCGCCCGGCCGCCCAGCCCGAAGAACCGCGCGTCGGCGGCCACCTCGGAACGCTGCACCCACCGCGACTCACCCCCGTACGCACCGGCCCGCACCGCCTCCTCGAAGCCGTCCCCGGGCACCGCCTCCGTGCCGCTACGGCCCCCTCGTGCGGCGCCGTCCACGGACTCCGTATCCGGCACCACGTCCCACCACCGGGGCGGCAGCTCCCGGCGCAGCACCACCCCGCCCGGCGTACGGATCTCCACCGCGCCGAACCGCGACACCGCCACCGTCACCCGCTCCGACACCACGCGCCAGCCGCCCTCGGTGTCGGGCTCGAGCTCCGCCCGGCCGTCCGCGTCCGGGCCCGTCCCCACCAGCGCGTACGACGGCTCCGGAGTGGCGCCGTCCCAGCCGCAGAACACCGCGCCGCCCGCCGTCACCCGGACCCGCAGCGACGACCGCGCGAACCGCACCACCCCGCCGCCCGGCTCCGGCTCGGCCCCCACCGCCGTACCCGGAACCCGCGCCCGCTCCGTACCCCGCCGCGGCAGCCCCGCCGCATCGGCCCTCCTGCGCCGCAGCGCCGACCGCACCGACAACCAACCGCGCGTCGCGCCCACTGCCCTGACCGTCCATGCCGACCGCACCAGATCCCGCCCGTCCATACCGCTCAGCCTGCCATCGACATACCCCCGTGAAGGCATCGTTCAGCCTCCGTTCACCTGCGTTGACCTGCTGTGTCCGCAAAAGAGACACCCTGCTCGGCAGGGACCGGCCCCCCTTCGTGCACGCCCTTCACACCGTGTCCGCGCCACACACCTCTCCCCCCGAATATGGGGCGCCCACCCTGGTGCGGAAGACGATCACGTGGCATCGTCCTGAGCAGTCGTGTCCTGCGCACCCTCACGGACGCGTCGGGCACCACCGGACAGGGACGCCGGCGGCACCGCCCACCGCGGCGCACGGACCGGCACACCAACCGTGTACAGCCCGGGAGCCGCATGATGACCACCGCACCGCAGCCCGCAACCCACCCGGCGCCCCTGTGGCGGCCCGGCGCGGACCGTATCGCCGGAGCACAGGTCACCCGCTTCCAGGAATGGGCGGCCGCCCACTACGGCGCACCCGCCGCCACACCGGGAGACCCGGTCGCCAGCTACGCCGCCCTGCACCGCTGGTCCATCGAAGAACTGAGCACCTTCTGGCGCGCCACCGCCGAATGGTTCGACGTCCGCTTCAGCACCCCGTACGAGACCGTGCTCGCCGACGCCACCATGCCCGGCGCCCGCTGGTTCCCCGGGGCCACCCTCAACTACGCCGAGCACGCCCTGCGTGCCGGCGAGGACTCCGCCAGGGCCCAGCAGCCGGCCCTCCTGCACGTCGACGAGACCCACGAGACCACCCCCGTCACCTGGGCCGAGCTGCGCGCCCAGGTCGGCTCCCTGGCCGCCGCGCTCCGCCGCCTCGGCGTCCGCCCCGGCGACCGCGTCAGCGGCTACGTACCCAACATCCCGCAGGCCGTCGTCGCCCTCCTGGCCTCCGCCGCCGTCGGAGCCGTCTGGACCTCCTGCGCCCCCGACTTCGGCGCCCGCAGCGTCCTCGACCGCTTCCAGCAGGTCGAGCCCGTCGTCCTGTTCACCGTCGACGGCTACCGCTACGGCGGCAAGGAACACGACCGCCGCGCCACGGTCACCGAACTGCGCGCCGAACTCCCCAGCCTCACCGCCGTCGTGCACATCCCGCTGCTCGGCACCGAGGCCCCCGAAGGCGCGCTCCACTGGGACGACGTCGTCTCCCAGGACGAAGAGCTTGTCTTCGAACAGGTGCCGTTCGACCACCCCCTGTGGGTCCTGTACTCCTCCGGCACCACCGGACTCCCCAAGGCCATCGTCCAGTCCCAGGGCGGCATCCTCCTCGAACACCTCAAGCAGACCGGGCTCCACTGCGACCTCGGCCCCGAGGACCGCTTCTTCTGGTACACCTCCACCGGCTGGATGATGTGGAACTTCCTCGTCGCCGGCCTCCTCGCGGGCTCCACCATCGTGCTCTACGACGGCAGCCCCGGATTCCCCGACACCGGCGCCCAGTGGCGCGTCGCCGAACGCACCGGCGCCACCCTCTTCGGCACCTCCGCCGCCTACGTCATGGCCTGCGCCAAGGCCGGCGTCCACCCCGGACGCGACTACGACCTGTCCCGCGTCAAGTGCGTCGCCACCACCGGCTCCCCGCTGCCCCCGGACGGCTTCCGCTGGCTCCACGACGAGGTCGCCGAAGACCTCTGGATCGCCTCCGTCAGCGGCGGCACCGACGTCTGCAGCTGCTTCGCCGGCGCCGTACCCACCCTCCCGGTGTACATCGGCGAACTCCAGGCCCCCTGCCTCGGTACCGACCTCCAGGCCTGGGACCCGCACGGCAAGCCGCTCACCGAAGAGGTCGGCGAACTCGTCGTCACCAACCCGCTGCCCTCCATGCCGATCCGCTTCTGGAACGACCCCGACGGCACCCGCTACCGGGACAGCTACTTCGAGATGTACCCGGGCACCTGGCGGCACGGCGACTGGATCACCCTCACCGCACGCGGCACCGTCGTCATCCACGGCCGCTCCGACTCCACACTGAACCGCCAGGGCGTCCGCATGGGCTCCGCCGACATCTACGAGGCCGTCGAACGCCTCCCCGAGATCCGCGAATCCCTCGTCATCGGCCTCGAACTCCCCGACGGCGGCTACTGGATGCCCCTCTTCGTCCACCTCGCCGAAGGCGCCACGCTCGACGACGACCTGCGCGGCCGCATCAAGCAGACCATCCGCACCCAGCTCTCGCCGCGCCACGTCCCCGACGACATCATCGAAGCCCCCGGCGTGCCGCACACCCTCACCGGCAAGCGCATCGAAGTACCCGTCAAGCGCCTGCTCCAGGGCACCCCGCTGGAAAAGGCCGTCAACCCCGGCTCCGTCGACAACCTCGAACTCCTCCGGTTCTACGAGCGGATCGCCGCCGACCGCGCAAAGTGATCACCTGAGCCGCCGGAAACCCCAGGCCACGCCCGGCTCCGGCGGCTCGCGGCGGCCATTGTCAGACCCCTCGCTTACGCTCAGTGAGCAATGAGTCGTCGGCGACGACGACGCCCGGGCACGGGCCGGCCCACCGGCCGGTCCGCGCCCGCTCGCAGCGTCACCAAGGGGGAAACCATGACCAGCACCGCACGCAGCCAACAGCCGGGCGCCAAGCGGCACCACACCCGCCGCACCCACAGGTCCACGCGCCGCGCCCGGCGCAGGACCACCCCGACCCCACGCCGGCTCGGCCGCGAAGTCCCCGGCACCCTCGCCGTCCTGCCGACACCCGAGGACCTCGCGGCCATGAGCCGCTACCGCACCTTCCCCTTCACCGGCCAGGACCACCCCGGCTACCTCCGCCGGCTCGACAGCCTGCTCCGCACCCTCACCGCCCAGGGCCGGCACACGGCCCTCACCCTCTTCGACCCCGCCGAGTACGCCACCTACTGCACCGACACCGGACTCGACCCCGACCGGCCGGAGAGCCGCGCCCGCTACACCACCGAGATCGCCACGGCCGGCGCCACCGTCCCGTACACCGGCCGCCGGCTCACCGACACCCTGCCCACCCTCCTCGCGGAAGCCGACCGCCAGGAGACCTGGGACCGCGCCGGCGCCCTCCTCTCGGACCTCGGCCGCTGCCCCACCTGCGCCGGCGACACCGCACACGACGCCTTCGAGCATGCCTCCCAGGCCACGCTGCGGCTCCTGGACGCCCTCGGCCCCGGCAGACACCACCTCGTCTGCAGCGTCCCCACCGGCGCCGGCACCCCGCTCCTCGCCGCCGTGCACGCCACCGCCGACCACGACGGCCGCCTGCACCTCGCCGAAGCGGAAGCGCTTGTCTTCTGTACCGTCCTCGCCGCCGGCATCGCCCTGCGCGGCCCCGGCGGCGTCGTCGCCCGCACCCTCGACGACCAGCACGGCGACGTGGTCCGCGGCTGGTCCCTCCGCGACAGCCGGCTCACCGCCCTCACCGCCGCCGAGGTCTTCTCCGCGTACTGCACCGACGCCAGGACCGGCGACCCCATCTCACCCGAACCGGGCGTCGACTACCTCCCGGGCATCGCCCTGCCGGCACCCGACTACCCCCACCGGCACTGCGGGGACACGTAACGACACCGCGGACGGCCCACCCACAGGACAGCGCGGCGGAGCCCCGCGTCTTCCGCCCGCAAACGGCGATGGCCGCCCCGCCACAAAGGGCGGGACGGCCATCGACACCCGGGCACCGGGCACCGCCGGGCAGAACCCCGCGAGCCCCGGGCCCTCCGCTCACTCGCCGGAGAGCACCGCCTGCGCCGCCAGACGGGCCTCCTCGGCAGTGTCCGCCGCACGCGCAGCCGACGCCGCACGCTCGCACTGCGCCAGCGTGTGCTTCGCCAGCGTCGCGCGCACGTAAGGAAGCGACGCCGCACCCATGGAAAGGCTGGTGACGCCAAGACCGGTCAGCACACACGCGAGCAGCGGGTCGGAAGCCGCCTCGCCGCACACACCACAGCTCTTGCCCTCGGCCTTGGCGGCCTCCGCCGAGATGGCCACCAGGTCGAGCAACGCGGGCTGCCACGGGTCCTGCAGCCGGGACACCGCACCGACCTGACGGTCGGCAGCGAAGGTGTACTGCGCCAGGTCGTTCGTACCCAGCGACAGGAACTCCACCTCCTGCAGGATCGAACGCGCCCGGAGCGCGGCGGACGGAATCTCCACCATCGCACCGAACTTCGCCTGCAGACCCGCCTCACGGCACGCGTCGGCGAACGCCTTCGCGTCCGTACGGTCCGCCACCATCGGCGCCATGACCTCGAGGTAGACCGGCAGCCCCTCCGCCGCCTTGGCCAGCGCGGTGAGCTGGGTCCGCAGCACCTCGGGGTGGTCGAGCAGGGTACGCAGACCCCGCACACCCAGCGCGGGGTTCGGCTCGTCCGACGGCGTCAGGAAGTCCAGCGGCTTGTCCGCGCCCGCGTCCAGTACGCGCACGACCACCCGGCCCTCGGGGAACGCCTCCAGCACCTGGCGGTACGCCTCGACCTGCTTCTCCTCCGACGGCGCGTTCTTGCTGTCGTCGAGGAACAGGAACTCCGTACGGAACAGCCCGACACCCTCGGCACCGGCCTCCACCGCCGCCGGCACGTCAGCCGGACCGCCGACGTTCGCCAGCAGCGGCACCTTGTGCCCGTCGGACGTCGCGCCCGGCCCCGTCGCGGCGGCCAGCGCGGCCTTCCGCTCCTCGGCCGCCCGCTCCATCTCCGCTCGCTTCTCGTCGCTCGGGTTGACGAAGATCTCGCCGGTGCTGCCGTCCACGGCCACCACCGTGCCCTCGACCAGCTCGTGCGCACCCGGCAGCGCCACCACGGCCGGCACGCCCAGCGCCCGCGCCAGGATCGCGCTGTGGCTGGTCGGCCCGCCCTCCTCGGTCACGAAGCCGAGGACCAGCGACGGGTCCAGCAGCGCCGTGTCGGCCGGCGCGAGGTCCCGCGCGATCAGCACGTACGGCTCGTCGCTGTCCGGCACACCCGGCATGGGCACGCCCAGCAGCCGCGCGACGATACGGTTCCGCACGTCGTCCAGGTCCGCGACCCGGCCCGCCAGGTACTCACCCGCGCCGGCCAGCAGCGCACGGTACGCGGCGAACGCGTCGTACACGCCCCGCTCGGCCGTGCTGCCCACCGCGATCCGGCGGTCGACGTCGGCCATCAGCTCGGGGTCCTGGGCCATCATGGCCTGGGCCTCCAGCACGGCCTGCGCCTCACCGCCCGCGAGGTTGCCGCGGGCGATCAGGTCGGCGGCCACGGCTTCCACGGCCTGGCGGGCGCGCCCCTGCTCGCGCTCCGCTTCCTCGGCGGGGATCTGCTTGGCCGGCGGCTCCAGCACCGCCGTGCCCATGTGCCGCACCTCGCCTATGGCGACACCGTGGCTCACGCCGACGCCTCGCAGCGTTGTCTCCATTGCACCCGTCTCCGTGTGATGCGACGGTCACTGCCGTCGCGTTGAACTGTCGTACGTGCGGCCCGATACGGCCGCTCGGTCCACGCTGCCGGTCCGCGCGCGCCACGCGCGCGTGCCCTACGGAACGGCGCCGCGCATCACTGCCAGCTGAAGAGCTGATCCCCGGCCTTCACGTCGCCGTCCTCGCGCACGTCGCCGAGCGCGTCGGCGGTGGCCTCCAGCGCGACGACGGGGCAGACCGGCGACTTGCCGGCCTCCTCGACGGCGGCGGGGTTCCAGCGGACGACGCCCTGGCCGCGCGTCACGTTGTCCCCCTTGTTGACGAGCAGCTCGAAGCCCTCGCCGTTGAGCTGAACGGTGTCGATGCCGAGGTGCGTCAGCACTCCGTGCCCGTCGCCGTCGACGACGACGAACGCGTGCGGGTGCAGAGAGACGACGACGCCGTCCACGGGCGCGAGCGCCACGGAAGGCTCACGCTCCGGGTCGATCGCGGTACCGGGCCCCACCATCGCGCCGGAGAAGACGGGGTCAGGAACTGCACTGAGCCCGATGGCGCGTCCGGCGAGCGGGGACGTCACGGTGGTCATGGGAAGCCTCCCAGGGGTGGAGATCTATCAGGTCGCCGTCACTACCTGTCCCGGACGGCGCACCGGTCAGAGCGTAAGTCATAAGAAGTGGACGTTCCGCACGACAGACGCGAGGTGCGATCACGCGTGTGAAGGGGTGCCGCTGGACGGCGTCCCTTCCCCCGATTTGCCTCGCCCCAACCCCCGCTGTACTGTCTAACACCTGCCCCGGACACGAGGACGCAATCACTGCGGCCCGCGGAACGGGACAGCACCCCATCAGAGTCTTGATCAAAGAATCTCGACCACTTCTGCATGCCTGCATCGCTTCATGTGATGTGTGCATTGACTGCAGAAAGGACCGCGGTTCGGAAGACCGAAAAGGCCTGATAGAGTGTGAAACACCGAAGGGAAGCGCCCGGAGGGCCCGGTGAAACGGGGCCAAAGGAAGCGTCCGTTCCTTGAGAACTCAACAGCGTGCCAAAAGTCAACGCCAGATATGTTGATACCCCGTCTCCAGCATCCGCTGGGACGAGGTTCCTTTGAAAAGACCTGCCGGACAGTGTTCCGGACAGGCACACACAGCGAGGACGCTGTGAACGGGTTGGACTATTCCTCCGACCTGTTCCGCTCTCGTGTGTGTTTCACCGGATTACCGGTAAACATTCACGGAGAGTTTGATCCTGGCTCAGGACGAACGCTGGCGGCGTGCTTAACACATGCAAGTCGAACGATGAAGCCGCTTCGGCGGTGGATTAGTGGCGAACGGGTGAGTAACACGTGGGCAATCTGCCCTGCACTCTGGGACAAGCCCTGGAAACGGGGTCTAATACCGGATACGACACAGG
>NZ_PQSQ01000121.1 GCF_002920575.1 Streptomyces sp. Ru73
CGAGAATCCCCCCCGCGGGGATCTCCTCCCCGAGCCCCGTGACGAGGCCCCTCCCCCACCTCCGCCACGCTGATTCCGAAGTTAGCGCGCCCCACTGACAATCCGGCCGGACCGGGCGGAGGACCGGCTCGCCAGGGGTGGCCCCGTTCGGGTCAACTCCCCAGCGTCGCCCCGAAGCCCGCTGCCAGGGGCATGCGGAGGCCGAGGGGCGGGGGTGCGGCCATGGCGTCCTGGACGGGGCGGGAGTAGGCGCGGTGGAAGAGCGAGCCGAGGACGAAGTCCGTGGCGAGGGAGCGGAGTTCGGAGCGGTGCTGGTGCAGGCCGTGGCCGTCGGAGTGGACCTCGAAGCGGCAGGTGTCGCGGTTGATCTTCTTGGCGCGCTCGGCGTACCGGTACGAGAGGTCCGGGTCGACGCGCTCGTCGTTGGTGCCGTGCACGAGCAGGACGCGGCGGCCGACCAGCTGCTTCACCGGATCGGGCGCGGCGGACCGGCCGGCCGGGAGCCACGGGGCGATGCCCAGGACCGAGTTGACCGCCGGGTGGCCGGCGGCGAGCAGGGCGGCGCGGGCGCCGGTGCCCGTACCCACCAGGCAGACCGGCACGTCCCCGTACCGGCGGACGACCTCGCTCACCGCCCACTCCGCGTCCTCCGCCGGGTGCGCCGCCTCCCCGTTCCAGCCCCGGCAGCGGAAGTGCAGGACATGGGTGGTCAGCCCGTTCCCGCGGCCCGCCCGGGCCAGCCCCGTCGCCAGGGAGCGCGCCGCCAGCGTGGCCACCGGCGACGTACGCGCTGTGCTCTCCTCGCAGCCCTCGGGCAGTAACAGCGCGACCGCGTGCACCGCGCCGCCCGCCGTCCCGTTACCCGCTCCCGCGCCCAGTCGTTTCCCCAGCCGGGCCGTGCGCCCGGACACCGATCGGCCATCCATGAGCGACACGATGGCAGAAGGGGAGTCGGCGGCCCACCCCGCGTGGGGGTCACCATTCCGTATCGGTGCCGCGCCGGGGCCGGCCGGCCGTGCGGCGGCACCGGCGGGACCGTACGGAGGTGCCGGGAATGCCCGTACGGGGCGGGCGTGCCGGGCCCGGAGAAGCGGCCGGATCGCTAGTGCGTTCTACGCGCGTAGGGGCTACAGTGCCGCAATGACGAGCGAGACCACCAACCTGCCGACCGCAGAGCAGATCCGCCGCGCGCCGAAGGTGCTGCTCCACGATCACCTCGACGGCGGCCTGCGCCCCGCCACGATCGTCGACCTCGCCCGCGAGACGGGGTACGACGGCCTCCCCGAGACGGACCCGGAGAAGCTCGGCATCTGGTTCCGCGAGGCGGCCGACTCCGGTTCGCTGGAGCGCTACCTGGAGACCTTCGCGCACACCTGCGCCGTCATGCAGACCCGCGAGGCGCTCACCCGGGTCGCCGCGGAGTGCGCCGAGGACCTGGCCGCCGACGGTGTCGTGTACGCCGAGGTCAGGTACGCGCCCGAGCAGCACCTGGAGAAGGGGCTGACCCTCGAGGAGGTCGTCGAGGCGGTCAACGAGGGCTTCCGGGAGGGCGAGCGCCGGGCACGCGCCGCGGGCCGCCGCATCCGCGTCGGCGCGCTGCTCACCGCCATGCGGCACGCGGCCCGCGCCCTGGAGATCGCCGAGCTGGCCAACCGCTACCGCGACCTGGGCGTCGTCGGCTTCGACATCGCGGGCGCCGAGGCCGGCTACCCGCCCACCCGCCACCTGGACGCGTTCGAGTACCTCAAGCGCGAGAACAACCACTTCACCATCCACGCGGGCGAGGCGTTCGGCCTGCCGTCCATCTGGCAGGCGCTGCAGTGGTGCGGCGCCGACCGGCTGGGCCACGGCGTGCGGATCATCGACGACATCCAGGTGGACGACGACGGCGGCGTGAAGCTGGGCCGGCTGGCGTCGTACGTACGGGACAAGCGCATCCCGCTGGAGATGTGCCCGACCTCGAACCTCCAGACCGGTGCGGCCAGTTCGTACGCGGAGCACCCGATCGGGCTGCTCCGCCGGCTGCAGTTCCGGCTGACCGTGAACACCGACAACCGGCTGATGTCCGGGACGAGCATGTCGCGCGAATTCGCGCACCTGGTGGAGACGTTCCGGTACACGTTCGACGACCTGCAGTGGTTCACCGTCAACGGGATGAAGAGCGCCTTCCTTCCTTTTGATGAACGTCTGGCCATGATCAACGATGTGATCAAGCCCGGATATGCCGAACTGAAGTCGGAGTGGCTCTTCCCGAAGGCCCCCGCGAATCCGTCGTGAGCTGGGCGTCCTGACGCTCGGTGAGGCGCTGGGGCGGAGATCGGGGAGCGGCGCGCGCCGTGGCGAACCGGGCATGTGGGATGTTTGCGGCTTCGGAGATCATGTCTTTAGCGTCGGGTGGCCGGACAAAACCCCGTCACGAGGACAAAAGTTGATGAAGCAGGGAACCGTCAAGATCATCGGTGCCGCGGCCCTCGGTGCCGCCTTCGCCGCCACCGCGGCCGGCACGGCCTCCGCGGCCGAGCCGGTCACCGGTGCCGCCAGCGGTGCGCTGCACAGCGTCACCGGCCAGGTCGCGCCGGCCTCCGACGGCGGCGGCCAGACCAACGCCAAGGGCAACCTCCTCGGCGGTCTGCCGGCCGGCGGCGTGACCGACGCCGTGGGCGGTGGCCTGCCGCTCGGCGGCTGAGCCCCCCCGCAACGCACCGCGCCCCGGCCCGTACGCATCCGTACGGGCCGGGGCGCGGCCTGCGTGCGCGGGCGCCGCGGCGGGCCGGGCCGGGAACGCCGGCCGTCCGCCGCGGCGCGCGGCTCACCAGGCCCCGCTGTACTCCTTCTCCGACGGGAGCAGCAGCCACAGGGCGAGGTAGAGCAGGAACTGCGGGCCGGGCAGCAGGCACGACAGCACGAAGAGCACGCGCATCGTGGTCGGCGTCGTGCCGAAGCGCCGGGCCAGACCCGCGCAGACTCCGGCGATCATCCTGTTGTTGCGGGGGCGGACAAGTGCGGCGGCCATGGGGCTCGACTCCTCGGTCGGTCTCCGGGCCGCTTCCGGTACGACCCGATACCTCCACGTTAGGTCCGGGAACCGGACAGGGCGTCGGCCTGCGGGGCGATGCCGACCCTGGAGATCGTCGGGGTCGTCCCCCTCCGGGGGTACTCCCGACGGCGGAGGCGGTACCTCACCAGGGGGACGACCGCCAGGTGCGCGAGTGCGACCCCGAGGGTGTTCAGCAGCACCACGTCCACGTCGGGGACCCGCCCCGGCACGGTGCCCTGGAGCACCGCCACGCCGAACGCGATCATGGCGCCCGTGAAGACGGTACGGGTGAAGGAGCCCAGCGCCGAGGCGGTCAGCCGGCCGCCCGCCATCGGCAGCAGCACCCCCAGGGGCGCCATCAGCAGCACCGCGCCGCCCAGGTGGTGCGCGGCCGTCCAGGGGCCCAGCGCCAGCTCGGTGTGGATCGTCTCCAGCGGCCTGAGGTTGGCCTCGGGGACCCAGGGCACCGCCCGGGGCCGCAGCGTCAGCCAGTAGACGACGGACAGATGCGCCAGGAGAAGCACGAAGCCCGCGGCGCGCATACGGAAACCGGCCATCCCGCCGGGGCCATGACGCTGCACACCCGCCCAGACGCCACGACCGGCGGCGGCGGTTCCGTGCGGACGGTCACACGGGGCACCCGGCCGGGCCCGGCTGCACGTCCGGGCTCAGTCCTCGCCGGCGTCCGGCAGCGGGCTGCCCCAGGCCGCGTCCCGGGTGAGGTCCGGGTGGCGCAGCACGGCGTCGGAGCAGTCGTAGCGGCGCGGCGCCGCGTCGTCCGGGCCGCCGAGCACCGCGGCCCGCTTCCCGTCCACCGGCATCCGCGTCCCGTACGTGCACACCAGCTGCGCGAGCGCGAAGGACGGCAGGTCCTCCGGGCGGACGCTCAGCCGCAGCGCGTCGGCCGGGTCGCCGTCGCGCGGCCCGGACACCGTCAGGTCCTCCGGCACCGCCGTCTCGAAGCCCGCGGTGATCTCGCCGGGCGCCGGCCGCTGCCGCAGCTCGTTCAGGAGCGTACGGGCCATCTCCGGCCGGTCCGCCGCCGTACCGCTCTTGGGCAGCGACACGGTCCGCTCGACCGGCACCAGGCCCGAGCCGCACACCAGGTAGATCCTGACCGGCACGCCGACCGGCACCTCCGGCACCCCGGCCGTCTCCTGCGCCTTGCAGCTCACCCGCGAGGGCGCGCCGCCCGCGTCCACCGGCACCGACGTGCCGCGGATGCCGCAGCCGGCGACGGCCGCGAGGAGCGCCAGGGCAGCGGCGGCGCGGCGGGCGGCCCGCCCGGTGGCCCGGCTCATCGTCCGCCCTCCGCCGTCGCGCCGCCGCCGTCGCCCTCGCCGTCCCGTTCCGGCCGCTCGGCGGACGCGCCCTGGCCGGAGCCGTTCTCCGTGCCGTTCCCGCCGTTGCCGTCCTCGGTGAGCCGTGAGGCGTCCCTGGGGAGCCGCAGCGTGAAGACCGCGCCGCCCTCCTCGGAATTGGCCGCCGTGATCCCGCCGCCGTGGATGTGCGCGTTCTCCATCGCGATGGACAGCCCGAGGCCCGAGCCCTCCGAGCGCGGCCGGGACGCGCTGGCCTTGTAGAACCGGTCGAAGACGTGCGGCAGTACTTCCTCGGGGATGCCGGGCCCGTGGTCCCGCACCCGTACCAGCAGCCAGTCCCCGTCCTCGGCGGTTTCGGTGCGGACCGAGACGCGTACGGGGGAGCCGCCGTGCTTGAGCGCGTTGCCGATGAGGTTCGCCAGGATCACGTCCAGGCGGCGCGGGTCCAGCCGCGCCATGATGCCGCGCTCGGCGTCCAGCTCCACCGCGTCCAGCCAGGCCCGCGCGTCGATGCACGCGGTGACCTGGTCGGCCACGTCCACGTCGTCCAGTACCAGCCGTGCCGTCCCCGCGTCGAAGCGGGTGACCTCCATCAGGTTCTCCACCAGGTCGTTCAGCCGCCGGGTCTCACTCACGACCAGCTGCACGGCGGGCGCGATCATCGGGTCCAGCGCGTCGGCCTCGTCCTCCAGGACCTCGGTGACGGCCGTGATCGCGGTCAGCGGCGTCCGCAGCTCGTGCGACATGTCCGCGACGAACCGCCGCGAGGACGCCTCCCGGGTGCTCAGCTCCTCCACCCGCTGCTGCAGCCGCTCGGCGGTCCGGTTGAACGTACGGGAGAGGTCGGCCAGCTCGTCCGTGCCGGTCACCCGCAGCCGGGTGTCCAGCTTGCCCTCGCCCAGCTCCCGCGCGGCCGTGCCGAGCCGCTGCACCGGGCGCAGGACGGTGGTCGCGGCGGCCTGCGCCAGCAGCGCCGAGCCGACCAGCGCGAGGAGCGTCGCCACGCCCAGTGACCAGGCGAGCGAGTTCAGGTCCTGCCGCTCGGTGGCCAGCGACTTCAGCATGTAGCCCGTCGGGCCGCCGCCGTTCAGCTTCGCGCCGGCCACGAAGTACGGGTCGTCCTCGATCTCCTGCCGCTGCCAGTACAGGTGGTACGGCGCCTTGTTCGACGCGTCCACCGGGCGGCGCTGTTCGACGGCCTTCTGCAGCGTCTGCGGGACGGTCTTCAGGTTCAGCAGCTCACGGTCGGTGGTGGCCACGCAGGTCTTGCCGGCGCCGTCCTTCGCGAGCAGCAGCACCTCGTAGTTCTGCGGACCGGCCGCCATCTGGCGCGCCGCGTCCCGCAGTTCCCCGCAGGCGGGCCGGAGCGGCAGCGACCGGGTGCGCTCCGCGAGCTGGGTGCGGAAGTCCTTCAGCGCGGCGTTCTGCGTACGGTCCAGCACGGTGTTGCGGTTGAGCCAGTAGGCGATGCCGGAGGCGGAGACCGCGGCGGTCAGCGCGACCAGCGCGAAGACCACCACCAGGCGGAGCCGCAGGCTGGTCCAGCGCAGCAGCCCTGACGCGAGGCCGCGCAGCCGGCCCGGGGCCGGTTCGCTCACTGCGGGGTGTCCAGCCGGTAACCGACACCGCGCACCGTGCGGATCAGCGTCGGCGAGGACGGTACGTCCTCCACCTTGGCCCGCAGCCGCTGCACGCACGCGTCCACCAGGCGCGAGTCGCCGAGGTAGTCGTGCTCCCACACCAGGCGGAGCAGCTGCTGTCTGGACAGCGCCTGGCCGGGCCGCCGGCTCAGCTCCAGCAGCAACCGCAGCTCGGTCGGGGTGAGTTGCAGGTCCTCGCCGTTCTTGGTGACCGTCATCGCCGACCGGTCGATGACCAGCGAGCCGAACGTCGCCGAGTCGCTGGACTCGCGTTCGCCGCGGCGCAGCACCGCCCTGATCCGGGCGTCCAGCACCCGGCCCTGGACCGGTTTGACGACGTAGTCGTCGGCACCGGACTCCAGCCCCACGACCACGTCGATGTCGTCGTTGCGCGCGGTCAGCAGGATGATGGGCAGTTGGTCCGTACGGCGGATCCGCCGGCACACCTCGAAGCCGTCGATCCCCGGCAGCATCACGTCCAGGACGATCAGGTCGGGGCGCTGCTCACGCAGCAGTTTCAGGCCGTCCTCGCCCGTCGCCGCGGTCACCACACGGTGACCCTGGCGGGACAGCGAGAGTTCGAGGGCCGTGCGGATGGCGTCGTCGTCCTCGATCAGCAACAGGAAAGGCACGTGCGCCATTCTGGCGCATGGCGCGGCCGGACTTCGACCGGTGGCGGCCGCCCGCACCCCGCCGCACGCGCATCTCCTGCCCCGGCGTACGCCCGCCGCGGGCCCCGTGAACCTCGCGCGGCTGCCTGTGACAGGGCTGTGACAGTCGGCGGACACCGCGATGAAACTGCCGCGGCAGAGTTTCTGGCACCGGGTGAGAACGGCCCGGGAAAAGCAGATGAACGAGCCGGCTCAACCGACGGGGGGCGCGAGATGAACACACTGCACAGCACCGCCAACAGCGCAGTAATCACGCGTCTCCACGATGTCGCGCGGGCCGGGGAGAAGTCCGGTGCCGTGAGCGGGCGGGGGTGCGCTCGCGGCACCGGGCGTCAGCGCCAGGCCGCGTTCTTCGTGACGCCGGTCGAGGCCGTTGACACCGTCGTGGGAACCGTGGCCCCGGTGGCCGCGGACAGGGGGAACGACGGGGGGACCGACGGGGGACGCACGTACGGGGAGGCCACGGAGGAGCGGAGCGCCGCGCCGGCGGCGGTGGACGGCGAAGCCGAGTTCACCGCCTACGTCCAGGAGCGCCGCGCCTCCCTGTACGCCACCGCCTACCACCTGACCGGTGACCGCCACGAGGCCGAGGACCTGCTGCAGAGCGCACTGTTCTCGACCTACCGGGCGTGGCACCGGATCAGCGACAAGGGGGCGGTCGGTGGGTACCTGCGCCGCACGATGACCAACCTGCACATCAGTGCCTGGCGTCGGCGGAAGCTGAACGAGTACCCCACCGAGGAACTGCCGGAGACGGCCGGCGACCACGACGCGATGCGCGGCACCGAGCTGCGCGCCGTGCTGTGGCAGGCGCTGGCCAAGCTGCCCGAGACGCAGCGCACGATGCTCGTCCTGCGCTACTACGAGGGCCGGACCGACCCGGAGATCGCCGACATACTGAACATCAGCGTCGGCACGGTGAAGTCCAGCATCTGGCGTTCGCTGCGGCGGCTGCGCGAGGACGAGGTCCTCAGCTTCGGCCGCGACCAGGAGGAGTCCTTCGGCGAGCTGGTGGCCTGAGGGGCGGGGACACGGGGGAGAGCGGTCCGGGGGGACCGCGCCGTACGGGGGAGAACACGGGGGAACCGCAGGGGGGACACGGGGGAAGAAGGAGCGGGAACCGGCAGCCGGGGGGTCTGCCGATTCCCGCTCTTCTGCGTGCGCGCGGCCTTCCGCGTGCGGGCGGCCGTTTTCCGTACGTGGGTCCTGCCGTGCCCGCGTCAGCCGGCGGCCACGGTGACCTCCGGTTCGTGGCGCACCGGGAAGTTCACCGAGTTCGCGATGAAGCACTGCTCGTGCGCCTTGGTGTGCAGCCGGCGGGCCCGCTCGGCGTCGCCGCCCGCCGCGATCTCCACCCGCGGCCGCAGCACGACCTCGGTGAAGGCGCCGCCGCCCTTGCCGTCCTCGGTCATCGTGCCGCTCGCCGCGTCCTCGTACCGGGTCACGGTGATGCCGGACAGCGTGCACACCGCCAGGTACGTGAGCATGTGGCACTGGGCCAGCGAGGCGAGCAGCAGCTGCTCGGGGTTCCAGCGGTCCTTGTCGCCGAGGAAGGCGGGGTCGGCGGTGCCCGGCAGCGGGGGCGGCCCGTCGGCCGTCACCTCGTGGGCGCGCGCGTACGAGCGGTATCCGGACGGTCCCGTGCCGGTGTTGCCGGTCCAGGTCACGCGGGCGAGGTAGGAGTGTTCCTTGGGCACGCTGGCCTCCTGTGTCAGCTCCGTACGGGGGCGGACGGGTGCGCCCCCGCGGAGGATATCCGGGCCAGCGCCTCGGACTTCGCACAGGCGTACGCGCCCAGGGCGGTCTGCCGCGCCACCACCGACCGCTCGGCGCGCAGCAGCCGCAGCCCCCGGCGCACCAGGTACCCGGCGGGCTTGCGGCCCTCGCGCAGGTCGCGCACCAGCCGCCGCCGGAAGGCCGTCGTGGGCCGGCCGCGCAGGCACAGCGCGTCGGCCAGCACGCCCACCGTCCGGCACGCCGTGACGATCTCGGCGGCGAAGATGCCCTCGGCGATGAAGAGCGGCGCGCCCGCCAGCTCCAGCTTGTCCTCGCCGGTCCTGGCGCTGGCGGCGAGGTCGTAGACGGGGACGGCGGCGCGGCCCGTGCGGCACAGCTCCTCGATCGCGGCGACGGCGGCGGCAGCGTCCCAGGACAGCGGCGAGTCCCAGTCCGTTCCGCCGCCGTCGGGGAGCTGCGGCAGCGAGGCGTCCGTGCCCTCCTTGTAGAAGTCGTCGAGGCGCAGCACGGGCAGGCCGGTGCGGGCGGCGAGGGAGGACTTCCCGGAGCCGGAGGGGCCGGTCAGCAGGACGACGCGGGCGGGCGGTGCGCTGGCAGGAAAGCTCACGGGCACCCATTGTCGCGCATTCGCCCGTGTGAGCTACCCCGGCCGCACAAGGTGGAATGTGGACACATCCGTCAACTACGCTGCGCATCCGACCCATTACGGACGAACAGCTCATCGGTGGCGGTGCGGTGGTCGGCACCGCCGCGACGCTCCGACAGGCAGGTGCTCATGGCCTCTCACGCACGTCTTCCCCAGCAGAGCCGTACGGCGCGCGGGCTGCTGCGCGCCGGGCTCGCGGTCTCCGTGGCGGGCGCCGCGCTGGCCGGCGGCGCTTCGACCGCCACCGCCGCCGACGGTGACGGCAAATCCGATCCGGCGAGCCTGGAGGACATCCGGGCGGCCACCAGCTCCACGGTCGGCGCGCTGCAGCAGGCCACCACCAGCGGCCTCGGCACGGTCAAGAGCCTCCGGCTGAACCCCCTCGCCGGCACCGGCACCGACCCGCTGGACAACGCCGTCGGCACCCAGATCGCCGACTTCAAGCCGGTCAGCACCGCGGTCCTGACCGCACCGCTGGCGAACGGGGCCTCGCTGGGCCAGCTGCCCGTCGTGGGGCCGCTCACCCAGTCCCTGCCGGGCTGAGGCCCTCCGGACGCACGCAGGGGCGCCCACGGGCCGTACGCGACGGCTCGTGGGCGCCCCTGCGGCGCGGTGCGGCGGGCTCAGACGCCCATCGGGTGCCAGACCGTCTTGGTCTCCAGGAAGGCCAGCATGCGGTCCGTGCCGGGGTCGGCGGCCCAGTCCACAGCCTGTGGACGCAGGACGCGCTTGAGGTTGTCGGCCGCGGCCGTCTCCAGCGCGGTCGCCTCCTCCGCGTCGCCGTACACGCCCGCGAGGTCGATCGCGTTGACGTCCTGGTGCGCGGCCAGCGGCCCGGCGATCTCCGCCGTACGGCCCGACAGCACGTTCACCACGCCGCCCGGCACGTCGGAGGTGGCCAGCACCTCGGCCAGCGACAGTGCGGGCAGCGGGGCCTTCTCGCTCGCCACCACCACGGCGGTGTTACCGGTGACGACGGCCGGCGCGAGCACCGACACCAGCCCCAGCAGCGAGGACTCCTGCGGTGCCAGCACGGCCACCACGCCGGTCGGCTCGGGCGTGGAGAGGTTGAAGTACGGGCCCGCGACCGGGTTGGCGCCGCCCGCGACCTGGGCGATCTTGTCGGACCAGCCCGCGTACCAGACCCAGCGGTCGATCGCCGCGTCCACCTGCGCCGCCGCCTTGGACTTCGACAGCCCCTCGGCGTCCGCGACCTCCGCGACGAACTGCTCCCGGCGGCCCTCCAGCATCTCGGCGACGCGGTACAGGACCTGCCCGCGGTTGTACGCGGTCGCGCCCGACCAGCCGCCGAACGCCTTGCGCGCCGCGACGACCGCGTCTCGGGCGTCCTTGCGGGAGGACAGCGGGGCGTTGGCGAGCCACTTGCCCTTTGCGTCGGTCACCTCGTACACCCGTCCGCTCTCGGACCGGGGGAACTTGCCCCCGACGTACAGCTTGTAGGTCTTGAGAACGCTCAGACGATCAGACATTGAGGTACGCCTCCAGACCGTGCCGGCCGCCCTCGCGGCCGAAGCCCGACTCCTTGTAGCCGCCGAACGGCGACGCCGGGTCGAACTTGTTGAACGTGTTGGACCAGACGACGCCCGCGCGCAGCTTGCCCGCCATCCACAGGCTCCGGGAGCCCTTCTCGGTCCAGATGCCCGCCGACAGGCCGTACGGCGTGTTGTTCGCCTTGGCCACGGCCTCCTCGGGCGTACGGAACGTCAGCACCGACAGCACCGGGCCGAAGATCTCCTCGCGCGCGATGCGGTGCGCCTGGGTGACGCCGGTGAACAGGGTCGGCGCGAACCAGTAGCCCTCGCCGGGCAGTTCGCAGGCCGGGGACCAGCGCTCGGCGCCCTCGGCCTCGCCCGCCTCGGCCAGCGCCGTGATGCGGGCCAGCTGCTCGGCGGAGTTGATCGCGCCGATGTCGGTGTTCTTGTCCAGTGGGTCGCCGACGCGCAGGGTCGCCATCCGGCGCCTGAGCGCGTCCAGCACCTCGTCCTGCACGGACTCCTGGACCAGCAGCCGGGAGCCGGCGCAGCAGACGTGGCCCTGGTTGAAGAAGATGCCGTTGACGATGCCCTCGACGGCCTGGTCGATGGGCGCGTCGTCGAAGACGATGTTCGCGGCCTTGCCGCCCAGCTCCAGGGTGAGCTTCTTGTCCGTGCCCGCGACCGTACGCGCGATGGCCTTGCCGACCTCGGTGGAGCCGGTGAAGGCGACCTTGTTGACGTCCGGGTGCGCGACCAGCTCGGCGCCGGTGGAGCCGTCGCCGGTCAGGATGTTGACGACACCCTTGGGCAGCCCGGCCTGGCGGCAGATGTCCGCGAAGAAGAGCGCGGAGAGCGGGGTCGTCTCGGCGGGCTTGAGGACCACGGTGTTGCCGCAGGCCAGCGCCGGGGCGATCTTCCACGCCAGCATCAGCAGCGGGAAGTTCCAGGGGATGACCTGGCCGGCCACGCCCAGCGGCTTCGGGTCGGGCCCGAGGCCCGCGTGGCCGAGCTTGTCCGCCCAGCCCGCGTAGTAGAAGAAGTGCGCGGCGACCAGCGGCAGGTCGGCGTCGCGCGACTCCTTGATCGGCTTGCCGTTGTCCAGCGACTCCAGCACCGCCAGCTCACGCGAGCGCTCCTGGACGAGGCGCGCGATGCGGAAGAGGTACTTGGCCCGCTCGGCGCCCGGCAGCGCCGACCACTTCTCGAACGCCTTGCGCGCGGCCTTCACGGCGCGCTCGACGTCGGCGGCACCGGCCTGCGCGACCTCGGAGAGGACCTCCTCGTTCGCGGGCGAGACGGTCTTGAAGACCTTGCCGTCGGCCGCGTCGGCGAACTCGCCGTCGATGAACAGCCCGTACGACGGGGCGATGTCGACGACCGCCCGCGATTCGGGTGCGGGTGCGTATTCAAAACCCATGGTCAGTCCACCGTCACGTAGTCGGGGCCGGAGTACCGGCCGCTGCTCAGCTTCTGGCGCTGCATCAGCAGGTCGTTGAGGAGGCTGGAGGCGCCGAAGCGGAACCAGTCCGCCGTCAGCCACTCCTCGCCCAGCGTCTCGTTGACCATGACCAGGTACTTGATCGCGTCCTTGGACGTGCGGATGCCGCCGGCCGGCTTCACGCCGACCTGCACCCCGAGCTGGGCGTGGAAGTCGCGCACGGCCTCCAGCATCAGCAGGGTGACCGGGGGAGTGGCGTTGACGCCGACCTTGCCGGTGGAGGTCTTGATGAAGTCGGCGCCCGCGAGCATCGCGAGCCAGGAGACGCGGCGCACGTTGTCGTACGTCTGCAGTTCGCCGGTCTCGAAGATGACCTTCAGGTGCGCCGCGCTGCCGTCCTCGCGGACGCACGCCTCCTTGACGGCCCTGATCTCCTCGAAGACCTCCAGGTAGCGGCCGGAGAGGAACGCGCCCCGGTCGATCACCATGTCGATCTCGTCGGCGCCGGCCGCGACCGCGTCCCGGGTGTCGGCGAGCTTCACCGGCAGCGCGGCGCGGCCCGCGGGGAACGCGGTGGCCACGGAGGCGACGTGGACGCCGGAGGCGCCCAGCGCTTCCTTGGCCGTCGCCACCATGTCCGGATACACGCAGATCGCGGCGACCTTCGGCACGGAGCGGTCGGTGGGGTCGGGGTTGACGCCCTTGGCGCACAGGGCCCGGACCTTGCCCGGGGTGTCCGCTCCTTCGAGCGTCGTCAGGTCGATCATCGAGATGGCGAGGTCGATGGCGTACGCCTTCGCCGTGTTCTTGATCGAGCGGGTGCCGAGCGCGGCGGCGCGGGCTTGCAGCCCGACGGCGTCGACGCCCGGGAGGCCGTGCAGGAAGCGGCGCAGCGCCCGGTCGTCGGCGGTCACGTCCGCCATCGTCGCCAGACGCCCCGCGGCCTCTTTGCCGTATGCGGGAACAGTGGTGGGCATGGTCACGAGGGGAGCATATCTACGCGCGTAGCGGTGTGTCACCCCTCCAGGTGGGACCGGGGAAATCCGGCCGGTTCCCCGGCGCGCGGGCCCCGGCCCGCGCATCGATGCCGGACCGCAACGTCCGGATGCCGGACTCTCGGGCACAATCGCCGGTATGACGAGCCCGGACAACTCCCCCACCAGTCCCGCGGACACCTACGCGGACCGCAGTTACCGGTCGCCCGCCGGCCTTGTCGGCGGCGTCCTGCTGCTCGCGCTCATCGCCTGGCTGGGGATCGACGCGCTGGTCAACGGCGACCCGCGGACCCGCCTGCTGGCGGCGGCCGGGCTGCTGGCCGGCGTGCCGCTGATCACCGCGTTCACGCTGCGCCCGGTGGTCAGGGCGAACGCGGAGCGGCTGACCGTGCGGAACCCGTTCCGTACGATCACGCTGCCCTGGGCGTCCGTCGAGGACCTGCGCGCGTCCTTCTCCTGCGAGGTGTTCACGGGCGGCAAGAAGTACCAGCTGTGGGCGATCCCGGTCTCGCTGCGGCAGCGCAAGCGGGCGAACCGGATGTCGGCGAAGGCCGCGGGGGCCGCGGCGCGCGGCGAGGAACCGGCCGAGGTCCGGCGCGCCTCGGCCGACCGCTCCCTCGACGAGCTGCGGGAGCTGCGGGAGCGCAACGCGGGGCGCGAGGGCGCGCAGGGTCCGGTCGCCGTCCGCTGGTCCTACGAGATCCTCGTACCGCTTGTGGTGGGCGTGGTGGGGCTGGTGTTGTTGCTCGCGCTGTAGGACGGTTTCCGGGCTACGGGGGCGGCATCCGGGGCGGGCGGTGCGCTCCTCAGCCGGGTGCGGCGTCGTTGTGGCCGGTCGCGCAGTTCCCCGCGCCCCTTCGGGGCGCGGGGGCTTGGCGTCAGAGACCCGCTGCGGCCGAGAGGTCGGCCTTTACCGCGGACAGGGCTTCGGCGGCCGTGCGGCGGGCCTGGGGGAGGGCGTCCCGGGAGGCGACCGGGACCACGGTCTCCAGGTAGCACTTCAGCTTGGGCTCGGTCCCGCTGGGGCGGACGACGACGCGGCCGGCGGCCACCTCGCCGGACCCGGACAGCGTGTACCGCAGGCCGTCGGTCGGCGGCAGCGACGCCGAACCCTGCGACAGGTCCTCCGCCGAGGCCACCGCGAGCCCGCCCAGCGCGGCCGGCGGCTGCTCGCGCAGCCGGCGCATCGCGTCCGAGATGACCGACAGGTCCTCGACGCGGACGGACAGCTGGTCGGTGGCGTGCAGTCCGTGCTCCACCGCCAGGTCGTCCAGCAGATCGGTCAGCGTCCGGCCGTCCCGCTTGAGCACGGCCGCCAGCTCGGTGATCAGCAGCGCGGCGGTGATGCCGTCCTTGTCCCGCACCCCGGCCGGATCGACCGCGTACCCCAGCGCCTCCTCGTACGCGTACCGCAGGCCGTCCACCCGGGCCAGCCACTTGAAGCCGGTCAGCGTCTCGGTGTACGGCAGGCCGGCCGCCGCGGCGATCCGGGAGAGCAGCGAGGAGGAGACGATCGTCGTGGCGAGCGTGCCCTGCCCGCCCGCGCCGACCACGTGCGCGGCGAGCAGCGCGCCGACCTCGTCACCGCGCAGCATCCGCCAGCCCGCCTCGGTGTCCGGCGCCGGCACGGCGACCGCGCAGCGGTCCGCGTCCGGGTCGTTGGCGATGACGATGTCCGGGTCCGCCGCACGGGCCGCCTCGAACGCCAGGTCCATCGCCCCCGGCTCCTCGGGGTTGGGGAACGCGACCGTCGGGAAGTCCGGGTCGGGGTCGGCCTGCTCGGCGACGACCACCGGCGCCGGGAAGCCGGCCCGCTCGAAGGCCGCGGTCAGCACGTCCCGGCCGACGCCGTGCATCGGCGTGTACACGACCCGGGTGTCCCGCGGCGAGTCCGGCGTGAGGACCGCCTCCGTACGGGCCAGGTACGCCTCGAGCACGTCCTCGCCCAGCACCTCCCAGCCGCTCTCCGGGCGCGCCACGCCGTCCAGCGGGCCGACCGCGGCGATCCGAGCCGCGATCTCGCCGTCGGCGGGCGGCACGATCTGCGAGCCGTCACCGAGGTAGACCTTGTAGCCGTTGTCGCGGGGCGGATTGTGGCTGGCGGTGACCTCCACGCCGGCCACCGCGCCCAGGTGCCGGATCGCGAACGCGAGCACCGGGGTGGGCAGCGGGCGCGGCAGCACCGCGGCCCGCAGGCCGGCGCCGGTCATGACCGCCGCGGTGTCCCGGGCGAAGTCCGCGCTCTTGTGGCGCGCGTCGTAACCGATGACGACCGGACCGTCGGTGTGGCCCTGGTCCTTGAGGTACGCGGCCAGCCCGGCCGCCGCCCGGATGACGACGGCGCGGTTCATCCGCATCGGGCCCGCGCCCAGCTCGCCGCGGAGCCCCGCGGTGCCGAACTGCAGGGTGCCGGCGAACCGGTCCGCCAGCTCGTCGGTGTCCTCGGTCTCGATGAGCTTCGCCAGCTCGTCGCGGGTCTCCGGGTCGGGGTCCTCGGCCAGCCAGGCCTTCGCCCGGCCGATCAGCTCCGCGGGGACGGTTGCCACGTGATGCTCCTGCCTGTGAATGCGTGAGGGGTGCCTGTGCCGGGGTGCGCTGCGCGGGGGTACGGGGCCGGTGCTCGGGTGCCGGGACGCGTGAGGCCGTCGCGGCGCGGCGGCCGGTGACCGCGGCGCCGCAGCGCACGGTGCCGTACGGACGGGCCGGCGTACGCCGTGGTTCCCGGGTACGGCCCCGGCTCGTCACCCATACCCCGTGTCCGGCCCGGACGGCGGGAACCGGCCACCCGCCGGTTCCGTGCCGGGCCGGCGGCGTCAGATCTTGCTGAGCACCTGGCCGAGCAGGCTGCCCATGCGGGTCGCGGAGTCGCGGCCGGCCTGGAGCACCTCTTCGTGGTTGAGGGGCTCGCCGGTCATGCCCGCGGCGAGGTTGGTCACCAGGGACAGGCCCAGCACCTCGGCGCCCGCCTCACGTGCGGCGATGGCCTCCAGCACGGTGGACATGCCGACCAGGTCGGCACCGAGGGTGCGGACCATGCGGATCTCGGCGGGGGTCTCGTAGTGCGGCCCGGGGAACTGGGCGTAGACGCCCTCCTCCAGGGTCGGGTCGACCTCCTTGCACAGCGCGCGCAGCCGCGGCGAGTACAGGTCGGTCAGGTCGACGAAGTTCGCGCCGACGATGGGGGAGGTGGCGGTGAGGTTCAGGTGGTCGCTGATGAGGACCGGCTGGCCGGGGCGCATGCCCTCGCGCAGGCCGCCGCAGCCGTTGGTGAGCACGACCGTCTTGCAGCCGGCGGCCACGGCGGTACGGACGCCGTGCGAGACCGCCGCCACTCCGCGGCCCTCGTAGTAATGCGTCCGGCCGAGGAAGACCAGTGCGCGCTTGTCGCCGAGGGCGTACGAGCGGATCTTGCCGCCGTGACCCTCCACGGCCGGGGGCGGGAAGCCCGGCAGCTCGGTGACGAGGAATTCGTGCTCGGGCTCGCCCAGCGCCTCGGCGGCCGGGGCCCAGCCGGAGCCCATGACCAGGGCAACGTCGTGGGTCTCGGCGCCGGTCAGCTCGCGCAGGCGGTCGGCGGCGTCGGCGGCGGCGGTACGGGGGTCGCTCGCCAGGTCCGGGGTAACAGATGCGTTCACGCGGACGAGGGTAGCCGGTAATCGCCTACGCGCGTAGATGTGGATCGTCACGGACGTGCGGCAGTCCGGTTGGTCATTTCCTACGAACGGGCGGCCGCGGCCCCGCGCGGCCGGGCGCGCCGCGTCTTCAGCAAGGCCGTTTCCGCAGCTCCATGACGTAGTCGTGGGGCGCGCCCGCCGACTCGGCCGCATCCGCGATCTCGCCGAGGTACCGGGCGGACGGCAGCCCGCCCTCGTAGCCGTTCAGGACGTACAGCCAGGCCGCCTCGTCGCCGTCGAGCGTGTGCACGCGCACCCGCATCCGGCGGTATATGTCCATCCCGACGCCCTCCCAGCGGTCCATCGACTCCTCGTCCATCGGGGCGATGTCGTACAGCGCGACGAAGACCTGCGAGCGCGGCGCCTCCACCAGCGTGGCGAGCGCCCCCTCCCAGCCCATCTGCTCCCCGCCGAACGTGAGCCGCCAGCCGTTCAGCCAGCCGGTGCCGCGCAGTGGTGAGTGGGGAGCGCGGCGGGACATCAGCCGCGCGTCGAGGTTGCCGGCGTAGGCGGCGTAGAGCGACATGGCTCAGAGGGTACGGGAGGGCGGGCCGTGCCCCGTGGATCCGCCGGTGCCACGGCGTCCGGCCTGCACTCCTGTGGGTGCCGGTCCGTACGGCGGCCCCCGCGCTGACCGCGGGAGCGGCGTGCGGGACAATGGAGTACGTACTGCATCTCCCCGGGGGGCGACCCCCGGACCCCCGGCCGGAACCGCGCTGGGTGGGCCGGAAACGAGAGCGCGAGGCGTAATCCCTTGACCCGTATCGTGATCATCGGTGGCGGACCCGGCGGCTACGAGGCGGCGCTGGTGGGCGCCCAGCTCGGCGCGGAGGTGACCGTCGTCGACTGCGACGGCCTCGGCGGCGCATCGGTGCTCACCGACTGCGTGCCCTCCAAGACCCTCATCGCGACGGCCGAGGTGATGACCACCTTCGACTCGTCGTACGAAGAGCTCGGCATCATCGTCGAGGACGACACCCCGCACATCGACCGTCCCGCGCGCGTCGTCGGCGTGGACCTCGGCAAGGTCAACCGCCGGGTGAAGCGCCTCGCGCTGGCCCAGTCGCACGACATCACCGCCTCCGTCACCCGGGCCGGCGGCCGGGTCATGCGCGGCCGCGGCCGGCTGGAGCCGGGCCAGGCCGTGGACGGCTCCCGCCAGGTCACCGTCACCGCGGCCGACGGCAGCGAGGAGACGCTGACCGCCGACGCCGTGCTGATCGCCACCGGCGCGCACCCCCGCGAGATCCCCGACGCGCAGCCCGACGGCGAGCGCATCCTGAACTGGACGCAGGTCTACGACCTGGACGAGCTCCCCGAGGAGCTCATCGTGGTCGGCTCCGGCGTCACCGGTGCCGAGTTCGCCGGCGCCTACCAGGCCCTCGGCTCCCGCGTCACCCTCGTCTCCTCCCGCGACCGCGTGCTGCCGGGCGAGGACCCGGACGCCGCCGCCGTCCTGGAGGACGTCTTCCGCCGCCGCGGCATGAACGTGATGTCCCGCTCCCGCGCCGCCTCCGCCAAGCGGGTCGGCGACCGTGTCGAGGTGACACTCTCGGACGGCCGTACGATCTCCGGCACGCACTGCCTGATGGCCGTCGGCTCGATCCCGAACACCGAGGGCGTGGGCCTGGAGGAGGCCGGGGTCAAGCTCAAGGAGTCCGGCCACATCTGGACCGACAAGGTCTCCCGCACCTCGGCCCCCGGCGTGTACGCGGCCGGCGACTGCACCGGCGTCTTCGCGCTCGCCTCCGTCGCGGCCATGCAGGGCCGGATCGCGATGTACCACTTCCTCGGCGACGCGGTGGCCCCGCTGAACCTCAAGACGGTCTCCGCGAACGTCTTCACCGACCCGGAGATCGCCACGGTCGGTTACAGCCAGGCCGACGTCGACAACGGCAAGATCGACGCACGCGTCGTCAAGCTGCCGCTGCTGCGCAACCCGCGCGCGAAGATGCAGGGCATCCGCGACGGCTTCGTCAAGCTGTTCTGCCGCCCCGGTACGGGCATCGTCGTGGGCGGTGTGGTCGTATCACCGCGCGCGAGCGAACTGATTCATCCGATATCGATCGCGGTGGACAACAACCTGACGGTCGAGCAGATCGCCAGCGCCTTCACCGTCTACCCGTCGCTCTCCGGCTCGATAGCCGAGGTCGCACGGCAGCTGCACACGCGGAAGACCGCCGGGGAGTGAGCCCGGCGGCCTGCCGCGCGCAAGGTCGCACGGGCGAGCGCCTTATATCACTCCCGGGTGTCGGAGACGAACAACTTCCGATAATTGGTGCAACCTGCTGAAAGCAGACGGTCGTTGGCGTTACTGTCAGTTTCGTGTTCGCTGCAGAACGTCGCCAATTGATCCTTGAAATGGTGCGAGCGAACGGAGCGGTTTCGCTCCGTGAACTCGCCCGCGTCGTCCAGACCTCAGAAGTGACCGTACGGCGGGACGTGCGGGCACTGGAGGCCGAAGGACTGCTCGACCGCCGGCACGGCGGTGCGGTGCTGCCGGGTGGCTTCACCCGCGAATCCGGCTTTCCGCAGAAATCCCATCTAGCAACCGCGGAGAAGACGGCCATCGCCGATCTCGCCGCGGGCTTCGTCGAAGAGGGCGAGGCCATCGTCGTCGGCGCGGGGACGACCACACAGGAGCTGGCCCGCCGGCTCGCCCGGGTCCCGGGCCTGACCGTCGTGACCAACTCCCTGCTGGTCGCCCAGGCCCTGGCGCACGCCAACCGCGTCGAGGTCGTCATGACCGGCGGCACGCTCCGGGGCTCCAACTACGCGCTGGTCGGCAGCGGCGCCGAGCAGTCCCTCCAGGGGCTGCGGGTGTCCCGTGCCTTCCTGTCGGGCAGCGGTCTCACCGCCGAGCGCGGACTCTCCACCTCCAACATGCTCTCCGCCAGCGTCGACCGGGCGCTCGTCCAGGCGGCGGCCGAGGTGGTCGTCCTCGCCGACCACACCAAACTCGGTACGGACACCATGTTCCAGACCGTGCCGACCGACGTCATCACACGCCTGGTGACGGACGAACCGCCCGGCCACGACGACCGTGCCGCGACCGAGCTGCAGGCCCTGGCCGACCAGGGCGTGCAGATCACGGTCGCCGGCGGGGCCGCGGCGGCGGCCGCCCAGGGCCAGGGGAGTGCGGAAGGTACCCCGGCGGCGGACCGCCGGGGGCCGAGAAGGGAGGTACCACTGCCGGGACAGCGACGCAGCCATCCCACGGGCACCGGGCCGCAGCTGCGCCCCGCCCCGCTCGCCCCCGACCAGCAGCAGGGCCGGGTCGCCGACCTGGCCCCCCGACGGCGCTGAGCGCTGAGGACCGCGGGGTCTCAGCCGCTCGGCACGTGCTTCCGTACGACGCCGCTCACCGGCCGGCCTTCAGGCCGGTCAGGGTGAGCGTCAGCAGCCGGTCGGCCAGTTCCGGGTCGTCCGGCGACTCCTCGGCGGCCAGTGCGATGCCGTTCGTCAGCTGCATCAGATCGCGGATGTCCACATCGGGGCGTACGGCACCGGACCGCTGGGCCCGGCTGAGCAGTACTTCGCCCGCCTCGCGCATGGGCCGGCTGCACCGGGCCAGCCCGGAGCTCTCGTCGGCCGGCGCCGCCATCAGGGCACGCGACAGGCCGCGGTAGGTGCTGGCGTGCGTGATGATCGCGCGCAGCCACTCCACCAGCGCGGCACAGGGCTGCGGCGCGTCGCCCAGCTCCCGCGCGCGGGCCAGCAGGGCGTCCACCTCGCCCTGGAAGACGGCGCCCATCAGCGCCGTGCGGTTGGGGAAGTGGCGGTAGAGCGTGCCGATGCCGACCCCGGCGCGCCGCGCGATGTCCTCCAGCGAGGTGTCCGTGCCGCGCTCGGTGAAGGCCGTACGGGCCTCCGCCAGCAGCCGCTCGTAGTTCCGGCGCGCGTCGGCCCGCATGGGGCGTGCGGAATCCGTGTGCGCCGTGTCGGTCGCCATCGCCGTCCTTCCTGTACCTGCCCTTCCGTAGGCAGGACTCGCCTCAACGGTATCGGGTGGCCCCCGGGGCGGGCTCCGGCCGTGGCCGAAGCCCGTACGACGCGAGGGGCGCCCGGCTCGGTCGGCCGGGCGCCCCTCGCTCACCTGCGTACGGCCGGTGCCGGGCAGGTCACGCTCGCGCGGA
>NZ_PQSQ01000122.1 GCF_002920575.1 Streptomyces sp. Ru73
GTGACTTCCGGCGTGACGACCGGCCGCACGCGCCGCGTCGGGACGACGACCGGGGCGACTTCCGCCGGGACGACCGGCCCCGCGGCCCCCGCCGCGACGACGACCGCGGCAACGACCGCGGTGGCTTCCGCCGCGACGACCGCCGGGACGACCGCCGGGACGGCGACCGCGGCGGGTTCCGCCGCGACGACCGGCGTGACGACCGCCGGGACGACCGTGGCGGCCGTAGGCCGTACGGGCAGGGCGGCGGCCGGGGCCGGGACGACCGGGGCGGGTTCCGGCGTGATGACCGGGGCGGCGACCGCGGCGGGTTCCGGCGCGATGACCGCCGGGACGACCGCCGCGATGACCGGCGGGACCGTGAGCCGATCAAGCGGCTGCCGATTCCCGACGACGTCACCGGTGACGAGATCGACAAGGACGTGCGGCAGGAGCTGCTGAGCCTGCCGAAGACGCTCGCCGAGGACGTCGCCCGGAACCTCGTCATGGTGGCGAAGCTGCTGGACGAGGACCCGGAGAAGGCGTACGGCTACTCCCGTGTGGCCCTGCGGCTCGCGTCCCGCGTCGCCGCCGTCCGCGAGGCGGCCGGCTTCGCCGCGTACGCGGTCGGCAAGTACAGCGAGGCGCTGGCCGAGTTCCGCGCCGCGCGCCGCATGACGGGCAGCGTCGAACTGTGGCCGGTGATGGCCGACTGCGAGCGTGGCATGGGCCGCCCGGAGAAGGCCCTCGCCATGGCCGGCGAGCCCGAGGTGCAGCGGCTGGACAAGGCCGGGCAGGTCGAGATGCGGCTGGTCGCGGCGGGTGCCCGGCGCGACATGGGCCAGACCGAGGCCGCCGTGGTGACGCTGCAGAGCTCCGAGCTGGCGTCCAACGCGGTGCACCCGTGGACCGCGCGGCTGCGTTACGCGTACGCCGACGCGCTGCTGGAGGTCGGCCGCGAGGGCGAGGCACGCGAGTGGTTCGCCAAGGCGCTGGAGGCCGACCAGGGCGGTACGACGGACGCCTCGGACCGGCTCGCCGAGCTGGACGGCGTGGAGTTCACCGACGCGCTGGCGGACGAGGACGACGAGGACCAGGGCGAGGACGCGGTCGAGGCCGAGGCCGAGACCGAGGCTGAGGCTGAGTCCGCGGCCGACGCCGGCCAGCGGGACGACCTCCAGGACCGCACCGAGACCGTGGCCGAGACCAAGGTCGAGGACGACGCCGAGGTCACGGACGAGGACCAGCCCGACGCCGAGGAGAAGGCCGAGGAGAAGGCCGTCGGCCAGGACGCCGAGGCCAAGCCCGCCGCCCCCGCCGTGCCCACGTTCTCCGACGCGGGCGGCGCCGCCGGCGAGCCCGGCACCCCGGACGCCGGCACCGACCGCGACGCCGACAAGTAAGTACCGGCGCCGACCTTCCGGCGCCGCGGCGGAGCAGTGAAGAAGAGGGCGGGAACCCACCGGGTTCCCGCCCTCTTCGTGTTCCGTGCCGCCCGCCCCGGACCGTCGGGGCGGGCGGCGGGTCCGGCCGGCCGCTGTCAGCGGACGGCCGGCCGGTACCGCGGTGTCACGCCACCGCGGTGGTCTCCGCGGCCCCGCCCGGGGCCGTGCCCGGGGCGAAGCGGGCGATCGGGTTCTTCAGGTTGCCGATGAGCTGGAGGGCGCCCGCCGGGTCCTGGAGGTTGACCATCTCCTTGTTGTTGCGCAGCTGGAGACGGTTCAGGCAGGAGAGCGCGAACTCCTCGGCGAACATGTCGTACTGGGCGAACTTGTCCGCGAGCTCGGGCGTGGCCGCCTGGTACTCGGTGACGCACTCGGCGACGGTGCGCCAGAAGGTGTCCTCGTCCATCAGGCCCTCGGCGACCAGGATGCCGTTGAGGAAGCGGAAGAAGCAGTCGAAGACGTCGGTGAAGATCGACAGCAGCTTCTTGTCCTCGGGCACGTCGGCGCGGATGCGCTCGACGGCCGGCGGGAGGACCGCGTCCGGGTCCATGACCGCGATCTCCTCGGCGATGTCCTTGTAGATCGCGCGCTGCACGGTGCCGTTCTCGATGACCAGGATGACGTTCTCGCCGTGCGGCATGAACACCAGGTCGTAGGCGTAGAAGCTGTGCAGGAGGGGCGTGAAGTAGGCCCGGAGGTACTTCCGGAGCCAGTCCACCGCGCTCAGGCCGGACTCGCGGATGAGGGCGCCGGCGAAGGAGGCGCCGTCGCGGTCGGTGTGCAGCAGCGAGGCCATGGTGGCGAGGCGCTGGCCGGGGGCCAGGGACGGCACCGGGCTCTCGCGCCAGAGCGCGGCGAGCATCTTGCGGTACGGGGAGCCCTTGGTGGTGGCCTCCTCGTACTGGCGGTGGTGGTAGCCGATGGCGGCACGCTCGCGGATGATCGTCAGGCCGGTGCCGCTGAGCACCGGGTCGCTCTCGATGAGGCCGGCCAGCCAGTCGTTGATGGCGGGGGTGGCCTCCATGTACGCGGCGGAGAGGCCGCGCATGAAGCCCATGTTGAGGACCGAGAGGGCCGTCTTGACGTAGTGCCGCTCGGGGTTGCTGTGGTTGAAGAAGGTCCGGATGGACTGCTGCGCGAGGTACTCGTCGTCGCTCTCGCCGAGGCAGACCAGGCGCTGCTGGGCGACCTCGGCGGCGAAGGTGACGGAGAGCTTGTTCCACCACTGCCAGGGGTGGACCGGCAGGAGGAAGTAGTCGGCGAGGTCCAGGCCCTGGGCCGACATGGTCTCCGCGAAGCGGGCGAGTGTCGCCTCGCCCAGTTCGGCGCGCATGAGGGAGTCGTAGTCCAGGCCGGCGCCGGAGGTGAAGGTGGCGCGGTCGCGGCGGGCCGCGAGCCAGAAGAGGCGTACCGGGGCCGCGGCCTCGGGGGCGTACTGGCGGTACTCGTGGATGCCGAAGCCGAGGCGGCCGTTGTTGGCCACGAAGCAGGGGTGGCCCTCGGTCATGCCGGTCTCGATGTCCTGGAAGCCGGACTTGGCGAGCACGTCGGCGGGGACGTGGTCCTTGGTGAGCTTGTACGCGGTGCCGGCGAGGGTGGAGCTGATCTCCTCCAGGTAGACCGGGAGGATCTCGTCGCTGAGGCCGAGGGCGCCGCGCAGTTCGATGAAGAACTCGACGGCGTCGAGGGGCAGGTCGGTGTCCTCGCGGTGGCGGGTGATCGAGTCGGCGTCGATCTGCCAGTGGTCGAGGGTGAGGACCTGCGCGTCGAAGCGGTACTCCACGGTGCCGTCGTCGCTGCGGACGGAGTAGCGGCCGTCGAGCAGCGGGCGGGGGGTGAGGAGGCGTTCGTGGGTGAACTCCGCGAGGGCCTTGCGGATGAGGAGGCGGCCGGCCCGGTCCCAGAGCTCGGGGGTGAGGTGGGCGACGGCGTCGCGGGGGTCGGTGGCGGCGTTCATCGGGTGGTCACTCCTATCGCCGCAAGGTACTGCTCGCGGGTGCAGGTGCTGAGGTAGGCGTCCTTCTCCGGCTTGGCGATCTGCCGGACGATCTCGAAGCCGACGGCTTCGTTGAGGGCGTGGACGGCCTTGTTGTTCACATCGGGCTCGACGACGACGCGGGCGGTCGCCGGGTCGTCGAAGAGCATCGCCATGACGGTGGTGATGACGGCTTTGGTGAAGCCGTGCAGGGGGGTGTCGCTGGGCGCGGTCAGGAAGTGCATGCCGACGTCGCCGGCCTGCGGCTCGTAGAGGCCGACCAGTTCGACGTGTGCCGGGTCGTAGCGCTCCATGAGGAAGGCGGGGCGGCCGTTGTGCAGGCCGATGTACGCGTCGTGGTGCTCGTTCGCGTCGATGGCCTTGTACTCCCGCTCGACGTCGGCGAGGGAGGCCTCCTGCATCATCCAGAAGGTGGCTTTGGGGTGCGTGACCCAGCCGTGCAGCAGCTCGGCGTCCTGCTGGGGGTCGAGCCGCCGGACGGCGAACTCGCCGAGTGCGGGGTCGGTGCGGGTGTAGAGGATGTCGGTGGTGGCGCTGTTCTGGTCGCTCATCGGACGATGCCTTCCGGTGCTCCGAATTCCTGGAACGCGATGGTCTTCTCGACCGCGTAGGGCTGGCGGCCGAGCATCTCGGCGATGATGTACGCGTTGCGGTAGGGACCCATGCCCAGGTCGGGCGAGGTGATGCTGTGCGTGTGCACGCCGGCGTTCTGCAGGAAGACGCCCTGGCCGCTGTGGTCGATGCTGTAGTTGCGTGCGACGTCGAAGCGGCCGTGGCCGTCCAGCCGGATGCGGTCCTTGACCGGGGCGAGGAAGTCGGGGATGGCGTAGCGGTAGCCGGTGGCGAGGATCAGGCCCTGGGTCTCCAGGGTGAAGTCCTTCTCCTGCTCCTCGTGGCGCAGGCCGAGCGTGTACGTGCCGGTGGCCTCGTCGTAGGACGCGTCGTTGAGCGCGGTGTTGGTGAAGAGCCGGGTCTGGACCGGGCCCTTGAGGTTCTTCTGGTAGAGCAGGTCGAAGATCGCGTCGATGAGCTCCGAGTCGATGCCCTTGAAGAGACCCTTCTGCTGCGACTCCAGGCGGTAGCGGGTGGCCTCGGGGAGCGAGTGGAAGTAGTCCACGTACTCGGGGGAGGTCATCTCCAGCGTGAGCTTGGTGTACTCCAGCGGGAAGAAGCGCGGGGAGCGGGTGACCCAGTTGAGCTTGTAGCCGTGGACGTCGATCTCGGAGAGCAGGTCGTAGTAGATCTCCGCTGCGCTCTGGCCGCTGCCGACCAGGGTGATCGAGTCCTTGGCCTGGAGCGCTTCCTTGTGCGGCAGGTAGCGCGAGTTGTGGATCAGGTCGCCGCCGAGGTCCTGGCAGGCCTCGGGGACGTACGGCGGGGTGCCGGTGCCGAGCACGAGGCGGCGGCCGCGGTGGGTGCGCCGCTCGCCGGTGGCCAGGTCGGTGCCGTGGACGAGGTAGACCTCGGCCTCCTCGTCGTACTCGACGGAGTCGACCCGGTGGCCGAAGCGGACGCTGCTCAGCTTGGCGGCGGCCCAGCGGCAGTACTCGTTGTACTCCTCGCGGAGCGGGTAGAAGTTCTCGCGGATGTAGAACGAGTACAGCCGGCCGGACTCCTTCAGGTAGTTCAGGAAGGAGTACTCGCTGGTGGGGTCGGCCAGGGTGACCAGGTCGGCCATGAACGGCGTCTGGAGGTGGGCGCCGTCGAGGAACATCCCCGAGTGCCACTCGAAGTCGGGCTTGGACTCCAGGAAGAGGCCGTCGAGTTCGGCGAGGGGCTCGGTCAGGCAGGCCAGCCCGAGGTTGAACGGCCCGAGGCCGATGGCTATGAAGTCGTGTTCGGTCGTGGCGTGCGGGGTGTGGGAAGGCACGGGGTCTCCGGTGGGGACGGTCAGTGAGCGCTGGTGAGTTCCGGGGTGGCCTCGCGGGCGAGGCGGGAGCCGGCGTGCTCGGCGATCAGGTCGAGGACCGTGGCGATGTCGCCAAGGGTGGTCTCGGGGTTGAGCAGGGTGAACTTGAGGTAGTGGCGGCCGTCGACGACGGTCGAGGCGATGACGGCCTCGCCGGAGGCGGCGAGCGCCTCGCGGGCGTAGAGGTTGAGGCGGTCGACGGTCTCGGGGTCGGTTTCGCCCTCGGGGACGTAGCGGAAGACCAGGGTGGACAGCCGGGGCCGGGTGACGACCTCGAAGCGGTCGTCGGTGTCGAGGAGTTTCCAGCCGTCGGCGGCGCGGTCCACGACGTCGTCGAAGAGCGCGCCGAGCTGGTCGGCGCCCATGATGCGCAGCGTCATCCAGAGCTTGAGCGCGTCGAAGCGGCGGGTGGTCTGGAGCGACTTGTCGACCTGGTTGGGGATGCGCTTCTTGGCCATCCGCTCCGGGTTGAGGTAGTCGGCGTGGTACGTGACGTGCCGCAGGGTGGTGCGGTCGCGGACGATGACGGCGCTGGAGCTGACCGGCTGGAAGAAGGACTTGTGGTAGTCCACGGTGACCGAGTCGGCGTTCTCGATGCCGTCGAGGTAGGCGCGGCGCTTGGAGACCAGCAGCCCGCAGCCGTACGCGGCGTCGACGTGCATCCAGACGCCTTCGCGGGCGCAGAGCGCGGCGATCTCGGGGAGCGGGTCGATGGAGCCGAAGTCGGTGGTGCCGGCGGTGGCGACGACGGCCATCGGGATGAGGCCCTCCTCGGCGCACCGGGTCAGCTCCTTCTCCAGCGCGTCGGTGCGCAGCCGCTTCTCCTCGTCGACGGGGATCGCGATGACCGCGTCGGGGGTGAGGCCGAGGAGGGTGGCGGCCTTCTCGATGCTGAAGTGGCTGACCTGGGAGGTGAGGATGCGCAGCCGGGTGCGGATGTCGGTGTCGTCCAGCTGCGGGTGCTCCTCGCGGGCGATGCGGCGGGCCTCGTCCCGGGCGAGCAGCATGGCCTGGAGGTTGGACTGGGTGCCGCCGCTGGTGAAGACGCCGTCGGCGCCGTCGCCGAAGCCGATGCGGCCCGCGGTCCACTCGATGAGGCGCTGCTCGATGAGGGTGCCGCCGGCGCTCTGGTCCCAGGTGTCCAGGGAGGAGTTGACGGCGGAGAGCACGGCCTCGCCGACCACGGCGGGGATGACCACCGGGCAGTTGAGGTGGGCGAGGTAGCGCGGGTGGTGGAAGTAGACGGCGTCGCGGAGGTATATGTCCTCCAGCTCGTCCAGGGCCGCGGCCGCGTCGCCGAGCGGTGCCTCGAGGTCGATGTCGCGCACCGCGGGGGCGAGCCGGTCGGCGGTCATACCGGTGAAGGGACGGTCCGTGGCGGCGAGTTTGGCGGCCACCCGGTCGACGCCGTCCCGCACCGCGTCGCGGTAGTACTGGACCGTGGTGTCGTTGAGCAGGTGGCTCTTGCTGCCGGTGAGGGCGGAAGCAGGTGCCTGCGACGGGTCCTCGGCTGTGGGCACGAGGAAAGTCATGAACGTGTCCTCCCTGGTACGGGCATGGCCCGCGCTGGACGGGTGGGGAAGCCCCCCGTCCCGTCGACTGGTGAGGTTAGCCTAACCTAACCGCGTTGCCGAGTGGGCAGGGGGTACTCAGGGAGGTCCGCGTGCAGGGTGCAGGGGCCGTACGGCCCGGCGTCTCAGGCGTCGTCGAGCGTGCGGAGCACCAGCCCGGTCGCCGGCTTCGGCCCGAACGAGGTGGACTTGCGCGGCATCGTCACGCCCTGCGCGGCCAGCTGACGGACCGTTTCCTCGTCCACCGCGCGCATCAGCACCGCCGTGCCGCCGTGCTTGGCCGCCTGCCCGAGCGCCGCTTCCGTGTCGTGGATGTAGCGGATGCCGTCCGGGTGGTCGGGAATCCGCCACACCTCGTCCAGCAGAACGGAGTGCAGAACGGTGGCATCCAGCCGCCGCCACGCCTCCGGACGGTCGGTGCGCACGGTCCGTGCCAGCAGCTCCGGATCGGGCCGGTCCAGCAGCCGGAAGCCCTCGTCCGTACCCGAGGCGAGCAGGAAGGCGGTGCCTTCCGCTTCGTCCAGCGCCGCCAGCGCCGCCGGCAGCGGCCCGGGCACCTCGCGCACGCGGAAGGACCCGTTCAGCTCCGCCACCGCACGCTCCGGCGGCAGATGCGGCAGCACCCGGTGGATCGCCCGCACCCGCAGCGGATAGCGCGCGGTGTCGACCAGCAGCACCAGACCGCTGGACCACGGCGAGCCGGCCCCGGCGCCGTGCTCCTCGGCGAGCCGCTGGTACGTCGCCCAGCGGTGATGCCCGTCGGCGATCAGCGCCTGCCGGGACGCGAGGTCCGCCGACACCTCCGCCAGCTCGGCCGGGTCGGTCACCGCCCACAGCCGGTGCGCGAAGCCGTCCTCCGTCGTGGTGGCGAGCAGCGGCGGCCGCTCCGTGGCACGCTCGATCACCGCGGTGGCACCGGTCGCCGTGCCCTCGCCGCGGTAGGACAGCAAAAGCGGCTCGAAGTTTGCGGCAGCGGCCCGCATCAGCGCGGCCCGGTCCTCGACCACCTCGGGGATCACGTCCTCGTGCGGCAGCACCGGGCCGTCCAGTGACAGGGCCCCGATGATGCCGCGCTGCAGCACGTCCCCCTTGCGCTGCTCGTACACGTACAGCGCCGGCTGCGGATCGGGCGTCAGCACGCCCTCCGCACGCCAGCGGGCGAGCGTGTCCGCCGCCTTGCGGTGCCGGGTCGCCGGGTCGATGGCGTGCGGCAGGATCAGCCGGACGATGTTGTACGGATCGGCGGTCTCCAGGTGCCGGACGCCGTCGGGGCGGACCACCACGTCGTAAGGGGGCGAGGTGACCGCGGTGAGACTGCTCACCCGGTGGGGTGCGTAGCGCAGTCCGCGAAAGGTGTGCAGGCTCAGGCCGTCGGTGCTGGTCATTGGCAAATGCTATGCCGGTCGGGGTGGTGCGGGATGATCGGGGGAGAGGCGCGAAGAGGCGCGAAAAAGCCTTTTGCGCACGGTATGGATCGTTAAGGAGCTGGACGGCATGGACGAGCGGGTACGCACCCGGCCCGAGGGCAGCGCACGGGCGCTGAGCGAGGCGTACGACACGGCGCTGCTGGACCTGGACGGCGTCGTGTACGCGGGCGGCTCGGCCATCCCGCACGCCGTCGAGTCGCTGACCACCGCACGGGACGGCGGGATGCACCTGGCGTACGTGACGAACAACGCGGCGCGCACCCCCGACACCGTCGCCGCGCAGCTCTCCGGGTACGGCCTGCCGACGGAGGCGGGCGACGTCGTCACCTCCGCGCAGGCGGTGGCCCGGCTGATCGCCGATCAGGTACCGGCGGGCGCGAAGGTGCTGGCGATCGGCGGCGAGGGGCTGAGGGTCGCACTGCGCGAGCGCGGCCTGGTGCCAGTGGACTCCGCCGAGGACGGCCCCGCCGCCGTGGTGCAGGGGTACGACCCCAAGCTGAACTGGGAGCAGCTGGCGGAGGCGGCGTACGCGGTCGGCCGCGGCGTGCCGTGGTTCGCTTCCAACACCGATCTGACGATCCCGAAGGAGCGCGGCATCGCGCCGGGCAACGGCGCGCTGGTGGAGGTCGTACGCATCGCCACCGGCGGCACCCCGCAGGTCGCCGGCAAGCCGCAGCCGCCGATGCACCGCGAGACCGTGCTGCGCACGGGCGCGAAGCGGCCGCTGGTGATCGGCGACCGGCTGGACACCGACATCGAGGGCGCGTTCAACGGCGGCGTCGACTCGCTGCTGGTGCTCACCGGCGTGACCACGGCCGCCGAACTGCTCGCCGCGCCGCCGCAGCACCGCCCCACGTACGTGGACGCCGACCTGCGCGGCGTCCTCGGGCCGCAGCCGGCGGTGACGCCTGCCGACGGCGGCTTCCGGTGCGGGGGATGGGTCGCCTCGGTGGCCGAGGACGTGCTCGTACTCGATGGCGAGGGCTCCCCTCTGGACGGGCTGCGGGCGCTGTGCGCGGCGGCCTGGACGGCGGCCGGGGACGGCCGGTGCACCGCCGACGCCGGGAAGGCGCTGGCCCGCACCGGTCTGTAGCGGGCAGGCGAAGGGGCCCCGCCGGCGCTCGGGCCGGCGGGGCCCCGCGTCGCGTCAGTCCTGCGAGGCGGCGGCCGTCAGCTCGGCGAGCAGCTGCTCCTCGCTCGCGCCGCGCCGCCAGTAGCCGGTGAACTTCACGGCCCTGCGGTCGAAGCCGCGCTCCTTGACCAGGTGCCGGCGGAGCGCCTTGACGGTGCCGGACTCACCCGCGATCCAGGCGTACGGGACGCCCTCGGGCAGTTCGGCGGCGCGCACCGCGTCCACGACACGGTCCGTCCGGTCAGCCGTCGACTCCTCGCGCACCAGCCAGGTGATGTCGGCGTCGGCGAAGGTGGGCAGCTCCTGGCGGTCCGCCGCGTGGCCCACCTCGATCCAGACCTTGGCCTTGGTGCCGGGCGAGAGCCATTCCAGGATGCCCGCGATCGCCGGCAGGGCCGTCTCGTCGCCGCTGAGCAGGATCCAGTCGGTGCCCTGCGGCGGGCGGAAGTCCACGCCGCCGTTGTCCTCGACCACCGGGCCGAGGATGCTGACCCGGTCGCCGGGGCGGGCCGTCGCCGCCCAGCGGCCGGCCGGTCCGGAGGCGCCCTCTTCCGCGCCGTGCAGCGCGAAGTCCACGTCCAGCTCGGGCTCCGGCAGCCGGCGCTGCGCGCGCACCGTGTAGGTCCGCATGATGCTGCGCTCGGCCGGGTCCTGCACGCGCCAGGCGGCGTACCAGCCGTCGCCCTGGTCGTCGAAGACCGGGACGGTCTGGTGCGGCTGGGGGAAGAAGAGTTTCACCCGCTGGTCACGGCCGCCGGTCAGCAGCTCCGCGAGGCGCGCGCCGCCGAAGGTGATCCGGACCATCGAGGGGCCGAGCCTGCGGGTGCGCACGACGGAGAGGTCGAAGAAGCGGAACGGGGCGGTCGCCGGAGCGGCGGTCGTGGTCATGCGGGGGAAACCTCCTCTGGGTGGAGTGGCGGGGGCCCGGCGGGCGGTGCCGGGCCCCGGTGCCTCAGCTGACCTTCTTGGCGTCCTCGATGGCCTTGGCGAGGTTCTCGACGAGCGGGGCTGCGCCCGCGTAGGAGAAGCGGGGCTCGCTGGACCAGGGGGTGATCTGGTCCGCCTTGACGGCGGGCAGCTTCGCCCAGGCCGGCTTGGCGGCCAGGTCCTTGGGCTGGAGGGTGGCGGTGCGGTTGTCGAGCAGCAGCACGTCCGCCTTGTACTTGTCGGCGTTCTCCCAGCTCAGCGACTCGAAGTAGCCGCCCTTGTCCAGGTTGTCGGGGACGATCATGTCCACGCCGAGGGACTTGAAGTACATGAGGTCGGCGTTGATGCCCGGGTTGGACGCGTAGAAGAGGTCCGGGCTGCCGGAGCAGGCGAGCACCTTGACGGGGTTCGACTTCGCTGCGGCGCGCAGCCGGGCGGCGGCCTTCTCGAAGCGGGCCTTGGCGTCGGCGACCTTCTGGGCCTTCAGGTCGGCGCCGAGGGACTCGGCCAGGTCGGCGTACCGCTCGATGATCTTGTCCAGCGGCTTCCGGGAGGCGGTGATCGCCACGCTCTTGGCGAGCTTGGTGATCTTGTCCTTGCTCTCGTCCGGCACGAACCACAGCGCACCCGGCTCGTACATGTTCGTCACGAGCAGGTCGGGGCCGAGCCCGGCGTACTTCTCGACGTTGAACTGGCCGTAGGCGTTGCCGATGATGGTGACCTTGGAGATGTCCAGGTCGCCGGCCTGCGGGTCGGCCTTGCCGTTCTTGAGCTTGGTCGGTCCGAAGACACCGACGATCTGGTCGTCGATGCCGAAGTCGACCAGCGCCGCGGCGGTGCCCGTGAAGGCGACGATGCGCTGTGGCACAGTCTTCAGCGAGACCTTCTTCTTGCGGTCGTCGGTGAAGCTCCAGGGGCCGCCCTTGCTCGCGCTGCCGGCCGGTCCCGAGGCCTTCTCGCTGCCGCAGGCGGCGAGCAGGGCGCCGACGCCGACGGCCCCGCCGGCGGCCAGCAGACCGCGTCGGGACAGGGAAGGTCTGGGGATGATGCTCATAGGGACGCACTTCTCTCTGGGGTGGGCCTGATGAGGGGCAGCGAGGTTAGGCTAACCTAAACCGCGTGTTGGTCGACAGCCCCCCTGAAGCAGCCACCGCGCCCGTGGTGCCCCGACGACGGCAGGCCACCCGCTCCGCGGGTCTCCTCGCCGCCCTCTGCCTCCTCGCGGTGATCGCCGTCCTCGGTATCGCCGTCGGCTCCAAACAGATACCCCTGGCCGATGTCTGGCACGGCGTCACCCAGTACTCCGGCACCGACACCGACGTGATCATCCGCGACGTCCGGCTGCCCCGCACCTTGCTCGGTCTGCTCGCCGGCGCGGCCCTCGGCCTCGCCGGCGCCGTCATGCAGGCGCTCACCCGCAACCCGCTCGCCGACCCCGGCGTCCTCGGCATCAACGCCGGCGCCTCGGCCGCCGTCGTCTCCGGCATCACCTTCTTCGGCGTCACCTCGCTGACCTCGTACGTGTGGTTCGCCTTCGCCGGCGCCGCGCTCGTCTCCGCCGCCGTCTACATCCTCGGCGGCACCCGCAGCGCCACGCCCGTCCGGCTCGCGCTCGCCGGCACCGCGCTCACCGCCGTCCTCACCGGCTACCTCAACGCGGTCAACCTCATGAACACCGCGTCCCTGGACAAGATGCGCTTCTGGACGGTCGGTTCGCTCGCCGCCGCCACCACGCCCACCGTCGAGAAGGTCGCCCCCTTCATCGCAGCCGGCACGCTGCTCGCGCTCCTGGTCGCCCGGCCGCTGAACGCCGTCGCGCTCGGCGACGACCAGGCCCGCGCCCTCGGCGCCAAGCTCACCCGCACCCGCGTCGCCGCCATGGCCGCCGTGACCCTGCTCTGCGGCGCGGCGACCGCCGCCTGCGGGCCGATCGTCTACGTCGGCCTGATGGTGCCGCACGCCGTACGCGCGATCACCGGCCCCGACATGCGCTGGATCCTGCCGTACTCCGCGGTCCTCTCGCCGGTCCTGCTGCTCGGCGCCGACATCCTCGGCCGGGTCGTGGCCCGCCCCGGCGAACTCCAGGTCGGCATCGTCACGGCCGTCATCGGCGGCCCGGTCTTCATCCATCTCGTACGGCGACGGAAGATGGCACAGCTGTGAGCACTCCCACCAAGACCTCCCCGCGCCCGGCCGTGAAGGCCCTGCGCATCCCCGGCGGGCTGTCGGTGCGGATCCGCCCCAGGGCCGTACTGACCGGCGTGCTGTTGCTCGTCGTGGCGCTCGCCGCCGGCGTCCTGCTCATCGGCACCGGCGACTTCCCGATGTCCTTCGGCGACGTCCTCACCACCCTCGGCGGTGGCGGCAATCCGGGCCAGGAACTGATCGTCAACGACCTGCGGCTGCCCAGGGTGCTGGTCGCACTGCTGGTCGGCGCGTGCTTCGGGCTGGCGGGCGCGGTCTTCCAGACCGTCACCCGCAACCCGCTCGGCAGCCCCGACGTGCTCGGCTTCGCGCAGGGCTCCTCCGTCGGCGCCCTGGTCGTGATCGTGTACTTCCAGGGCTCCACCGTCGCCATCGCGGGCGGCTCGGTGGCCGGCGGCGTCCTCACCGGCATCGCGATCTTCCTGCTCGCCTGGAAGCGCGGCGTGCACGGCTACCGCTTCGTGCTCGTCGGCATCGGCGCCGCCGCCATGCTGTACGCCATCGTGCTGTACCTGATGACCAAGGCGAACATCGTCGAGGCCACCCGCGCCACCACCTGGATGACCGGCTCCCTCAGCGGCCGCGACTGGGACCAGGTCTGGCCGCTGGCCGCGGTCTGCGTGATCCTGATCCCCGTGATCCTGCTCTGCGGCCGCCCCCTGGCCATGCTGGAGATGGGCGACGACTCGGCCGCCGCGCTCGGCGTGCGGACCGGCGGAGTCCGCGTCATCGCGCTGCTGGCCGCCGTCGTCCTGACCGCGTCCGCCACGGCCGCCGCCGGGCCCATCGCCTTCGTCGCGCTCACCGCGCCCCAGCTCGCCCGCCGCCTCACCCGCGCCACCGGGCCCAACCTGCTGCCCGCCGCGCTCATGGGCGCCGTGCTGCTGGTCCTCGCCGACCTCGCCTCGCAGCGCATCTTCGGCGCCGACCAGCTCCCGGTCGGCGTGGTCACCGGCGTCCTCGGCGGCGGCTACCTGCTGTGGCTGCTGGCAGGCGAGCGCAAGGCGGGCCGGGTATGACCGGCCCCCAGCCGGGCGGCCCGACCGCCACCACCCCGCATCCGACCGGCCGTACCACCCCCAGGAGAGCCGAAGTGAGCCGTCTCGCGGCGCAGAACGTCACCCTCGCCTACGACCAGCGGGTCATCGCCGAGAACCTCTCGGTCGAGATCCCGGACAACTCGTTCACGGTCATCGTCGGCCCCAACGCCTGCGGCAAGTCCACCCTGCTGCGCGCCCTGTCCCGGATGCTCAAGCCCAAGGCCGGCTCGGTCCTGCTGGACGGCTCCGCCATCTCCTCCCAGCCCGCCAAGAAGGTCGCCCGCACCCTCGGCCTGCTCCCGCAGTCCTCCACGGCCCCCGACGGCATCACCGTCGCCGACCTGGTCTCCCGCGGCCGCTACCCGCACCAGGGACTGCTGCGCCAGTGGTCCGACGAGGACGAGCGGATCGTCCAGGAGTCCATGGACGCCACCGGCGTCGGCGAGCTGGGGGAGCGGTACGTCGACGAACTCTCCGGCGGCCAGCGGCAGCGCGTCTGGATCGCCATGGCGCTCGCCCAGCAGACCCCGCTGCTGCTCCTGGACGAGCCCACCACCTACCTGGACATCCAACACCAGATAGAGGTGCTGGACCTCTGCGCCCAGCTGCACGAGGAACAGGGCCGCACGCTCGTCGCCGTACTCCACGACCTCAACCACGCCGCGCGCTACGCCAGCCACCTCATCGCCATGCGCGGCGGCGAGGTCGTCGCCGAGGGCGCCCCGGCCGACGTGGTCACCGCCGACCTCATGGAGCGGGTCTTCCGGCTCAAGTGCCAGATCATCGACGACCCGGAGACCGGCACCCCGCTGATCGTCCCGGCGGCGCGCACGCCCCGGAAGGCAGCGGCGGTCTGATCCGCGAGGGCGGCGGCCGGGTCACAGCAGCGTGCGCAGCCGCAGCAGGTCGCGGAAGCCGGCCTCCAGCTTCACCCGGCCGCTGCCCCAGGCCCGCGCGAAGTGCAGCTCGCCGTCGACCAGCGCGACCAGGTCGTCGCCGGTCATGGCGAGCCGGATCTGGGCCTTCTCGCGTGGCGGGCCCGGCACGGCGGTGACGTCCTTGAGGGTGCCGTTCACCAGGCGCCCCACGAAGGTGACGTCCAGGTCGGTGATGCGGCAGCTGAGCGAGCGGTCCAGCGCGGCGGCACCGCGCACCGCGCCGTCCGCCGTCGTCGACAGGTTGTGCGCCAGCCGGCCGAGGGCGGCGCGGCACTCTTCGAGGGAAGCCATCGACAGGGACGATACGCCGGACCGCACCGGCTCGTCCGCCGATGGCGCACCGGTTCACGGTAGCGTCGGGGGCATGGAAGAGCCGACTCCCGGCGCCGAGCGGCCGGAACCGCAGCCCGAATCCGCCCCGGCAGCCCCGCGGCCCGCCGGCCCCGGCGAGCCGGGCGGTCCCGCAGAGCCCGTGGGTTCCGCCGAGCCGGGCGGTCCCGCAGAGCCCGCCGGTTCCGGCGAGCCCGGCGCCGACGCGTCCGACGCCGGCGGCCCGCCCCCCGAGCGGCCCGCGGGACCGGAGCCGCTGGGCGTGCCGGTCACCCCCACCGGGCACGCCGACGTGGACGAGCGTCTGGCCCGGCTGGCGGACGTCGACCACCTCGCCGTCAGCGGCCATCTCCCGGTGTACGAGGATGTGCACCGGGGGCTCCGCGACACGCTGGCCTCCCTGGACCAGCAGCCGGGGCCCCGCCCCGCAGCACGGAACGACCTCAGGAGCTGAACCCCAGGTGGCAGGTGTGGCACGACGCCGACTCGATGCGGAGCTGGTGCGCCGCAAGATGGCCCGCTCCCGCGAGCACGCGAGCCAGCTGATCGCCGCCGGGCGGGTGACGGTCGGCGGACAGCCGGCCAGCAAACCCGCCACCCAGGTCGAGACCAGCGCCGCGCTGGTCGTCCGCGCGGACGAGAACGACCCGGACTACGTCTCGCGCGGCGGCCACAAGCTGGCCGGCGCGCTGACCGCCTTCGTACCCAAGGGCCTGAAGGTCGAGGGCCGCCGGGCGCTGGACGCCGGCGCCTCCACCGGCGGCTTCACCGACGTCCTGCTGCGCGCGGGCGCCGGGCACGTCGTCGCCGTGGACGTCGGCTACGGGCAGCTGGCCTGGTCGCTGCAGAGCGACGAGCGGGTCACCGTCAAGGACCGCACGAACGTCCGCGAGCTGACGCTGGAACAGATCGACGGGGTGCCCGCCGACATCGTCGTGGGCGACCTCTCCTTCATCCCGCTCGGCCTCGTCCTGCCCGCGCTGGTCCGCTGCTCCGCGCCGGACGCCGACCTGGTCCTGATGGTCAAGCCGCAGTTCGAGGTGGGCAAGGAGCGCCTCGGCAGCGGCGGCGTGGTGCGCAGCGCCGAGCTGCGGGCCGAGGCGGTGCGTACGGTGGGGGAGCGCGCGGCGGAGCTCGGACTCGGCGTGCTGGGGGTCACCGCGAGCCCCCTGCCCGGACCTTCCGGCAACGTCGAGTACTTTCTGTGGCTGCGCGCCGGTGCGCCTGCCCTGGACCCGGCGGATGTCGACCGTGCAGTGGCGGAGGGGCCCCGTTGACCACTTCTGGAACGTCCGAAGCACCGCAAGAACCGCAAGAACCGCAGGCGCCGCGCGCCCGAGCGGAGTCCGTGCCCGCGCCCGTACCGCTCGCCGATCAGGGCCGTACCGTCTTCCTGCTCGCCCACACCGGCCGGGCGGCGGCCGTGCGCAGCGCCGAACTGGTCGTCCAGGGGCTGCTGCGCTGCGGGATCGGGGTGCGCGTCCTGGCGGCCGAGGCCGCCGACCTGCCGCTGCCGGACTCCGTCGAGCAGGTGGCCAGCGAGCAGGGCGCGGCCGAGGGCTGTGAGCTGCTGGTCGTGCTGGGCGGTGACGGGACGCTGCTGCGCGGCGCCGACTTCGCCCGTACCTCCGGCGTCCCGATGCTCGGCGTCAACCTCGGCCGGGTCGGCTTCCTCGCCGAGGCCGAGCGGGACGACCTGGACAAGGTCGTGGACCGGGTGGTGACCCGCTCCTACGAGGTCGAGGAGCGGATGACCCTCGACGTCCTGGTCCGCAACAACGGCACGGTGGTGCACACCGACTGGGCGCTGAACGAGGCGTCGGTGGAGAAGGCGGCGCGGGAGCGGATGCTGGAGGTCGTCACCGAGGTCGACGGCCGCCCGGTCTCCCGCTTCGGCTGCGACGGCGTGGTCTGCGCGACGCCCACCGGCTCCACCGCCTACGCCTTCTCGGCCGGCGGCCCGGTGGTCTGGCCGGAGGTCGAGGCGCTGCTGATGGTGCCGATCAGCGCGCACGCGCTGTTCGCCAAGCCGCTCGTCACCTCCCCGGAGTCGGTGCTGGCGGTGGAGGTCCAGCCCAAGACGCCGCACGGCGTCCTGTGGTGCGACGGCAGCCGCTCGGTGGAGCTGCCCGCGGGCGCCCGCGTCGAGGTCCGGCGCGGCGCGATCCCGGTCCGGCTGGCCCGGCTGCACCACGCCTCTTTCACCGACCGCCTGGTGGCCAAGTTCGCCCTCCCGGTCGCCGGCTGGCGCGGGGCGCCGCACTAGGCGCGGCGGGCAGTACGGGGACGCGGACGCAGGTGCGACCGCCGCCCGGACGCATACGGGGCAGCGGTCGTACGCATGTGCCCCGTATGCCGGTCCCTCGCGGGGCGCCGCGCGCGTACCAAGATGGGACTTTCCCGGCGGTTCCGTACCGGTTCCGGGGCCGTGCGCAGGGATGACGCGGGGACGGCCGTCGCGGGGCGGCCCCCGGACCTCGTATGGTCGTACCCGTGTTGGAGGAGATGCGGATCCGGTCCCTGGGCGTCATCGACGATGCCGTCATCGAGCTGTCCCCCGGTTTCACGGCGGTGACGGGCGAGACGGGCGCGGGCAAGACGATGGTCGTCACCAGCCTCGGCCTGCTGCTCGGCGGGCGCGCCGACCCCGCGCTGGTACGGATCGGCGCCAAATCGGCCGTCGTGGAGGGCCGGATCACGGTCGGCCCCGACACGCCGGCGGCGGTCCGCGCCGAGGAGGCCGGCGCCGAGCTGGACGACGGCGCGCTGCTCATCAGCCGCACCGTCTCCGCCGAGGGCCGCTCACGCGCACACGTCGGGGGACGGTCCGTACCGGTCGGACTGCTGGGGGAGTTGGCGGACGACCTGGTGGCCGTGCACGGCCAGACCGACCAGCAGGGCCTGCTGCGGCCCGCCCGGCAGCGCCAGGCCCTGGACCGCTACGCGGGCGACGCCGTCTCCGTCCCCCTGGAGAAGTACACCGCCGCCTACCGCAGACTCCGCGACGTGGCCACCGAGCTGGAGGAGCTGACCACCCGGGCCCGCGAGCGCGCCCAGGAGGCGGACCTGCTCCGCTTCGGCCTGGAGGAGATCGCCGCCGTCGAGCCGCAGGCCGGCGAGGACGTCGAGCTGGCCGCCGAGGCCGAGCGGCTCGGCCACGCCGAGGCGCTGGCCTCCGCCGCCTCCGCAGCGCACGGGGCGCTCGCGGGCGACCCGGAGGACCCCGAGGGCGTCGACGCGACGACCCTGGTCGCCGGGGCGCACCGGGCGCTGGAGGCGGTCCGCAGCCACGACCCGGCGCTGGCCGGGCTCACCGACCGGCTCGGCGAGATCGGCATCCTGATGGCCGACGTGGCGGGCGAGCTGGCCAGCTACGCCGACGGGCTGGACGCCGACCCGCTGCGGCTGGCCGCCGTCGAGGAGCGCCGGGCCGCGCTGACCGGACTCACCCGCAAGTACGGCGAGGACATCACGGCCGTGCTCGCCTGGGCCGAGGAGAGCGCGGCGCGCCTCGCCGAGCTGGAGGGCGACGACGACCGGATCGGCGAGCTGACCGCCGAACGCGACGCGCTCCGCGCCGAACTGGGCGACCTGGCGCAGGCGCTGACCGACGCGCGCACCGCGTCGGCCGAGCGGTTCGCCGCCGCCGTCACCACCGAGCTGGCTGAACTGGCCATGCCGCACGCCCGGGTCAGCGTGGAGATCCGGCAGACCGAGGTGCCCGAGGACGCGGACGGCGTCGAGGTCAACGGCCGGAACGTGGCGTACGGCCCGGCCGGCGCCGACGAGGTCGAACTGCTCCTCGCCCCGCACCCCGGCGCCCAGCCCCGCCCGATCGCCAAGGGCGCCTCCGGCGGTGAGCTCTCCCGCGTGATGCTCGGCATCGAGGTGGTCTTCGCGGGCTCCGACCCCGTGCCGACCTACCTCTTCGACGAGGTGGACGCGGGCGTCGGCGGCAAGGCGGCGGTGGAGGTCGGCCGCCGGCTCGCCCGGCTGGCCCGCTCCGCGCAGGTCGTGGTCGTCACCCACCTCCCGCAGGTCGCCGCGTTCGCCGACCGGCAGCTGCTGGTCGAGAAGACCCACGACGGCTCGGTCACCCGCAGCGGCGTCACCGTCCTGGAGGGCGAGGACCGCATCCGCGAACTCTCCCGCATGCTCGCGGGCCAGGAGGACTCCGAGACCGCTCGCGCGCACGCCGAGGAACTGCTGGCGACGGCGAGGGACGGCCGGTGAGCCGAGGGGGCGCGGCGCGCCTCGCGGTGCTGCTGACCGCGGCCGGCGCCGCCCGCGCCGCGTACGCCGGGTTGCGGCGGCGGCCACCGGGCGGCGGCGCCCGCTGGCAGCGCAAGAACTACGCGGGCCGCGGCGTCGACCTGTACGGCGGCCCGGCAGCGGCGCTGGGCGCTGCGGCCGCCGTCGCGGCCTCGCCCGGACTGCCCGCCCGGGCCCGTGCCGCGGGCGCGCTGGCCGTCCTGGCGGCGGGCGGCTGCGGCGCGTACGACGACGTGGCCGGTGCGGGCGACCCCCGGCGCGGTTTCCGCGCGCATCTCTCGGCGCTGCGCGACGGCGAGGTCACCAGCGGCGCGGTGAAGCTCTTCGGCATCGGCGCCGCCGGGCTCGCGGCGGGCGCGCTGCTGAAGGACAGACCGGCCGACAAGGTACTGGCCGGCGTGGTGATCGCGGGCTCGGCCCATCTGGTGAACCTGGTGGACGTACGCCCCGGCCGGGCCGCCGGCGTGGTCGTCGCGCTCGGCGCCCCCGGACTGCTGCGCCGGGGCCCCGGCGGCGTGCCGGCCGCGGCCCCCGTGGGTGCGGCGGCCGCGCTGCTCGCCGACGACCTCCACGAGCGCACCATGCTCGGCGACACGGGCGCGCACGCGCTGGGCGCGGCCCTCGGCCTCGCGGTCGTCGCCGCCAACGGACGGGCGGGCCTGCTGGCGCACGCCGCCGCGCTGACCGCGGCGGCCGTCGCCGGAGACGGCGTCAGCCGCGCGGCGGCGGGCGGCGTCCTCGTCGGGTAGCCGCGGCGCGCTGCGTACGTGGCACGCCGTCCCGGTCCTTCCGCGCCCGCCCGGAACGACCGCAGGGGGCGGGGTTTGTCCCCCATGTGAGTGGTCCCGGCGGGCCCCGGACGCGCAGCCGCAGCACAACGGCTTGTCATCGGTGCCGCACGGACGGCACGGGCTGGCATCCTGGGCGCAGCGCTCCCGCCCGCCCCCACGCTCGCCGCCGACCCAGGAGCCCCCGCACTCGTGAGCAGTACACCCGTCCCGCCGCCCGCGCCCCAGCTGCGCACGGTCCAGGTGCTGGGCCGCGGCAGCGCCGGCAGCGCCGCCCATGTGCATGCGCTCTCGGCCGGGCTCGTGGCGCGCGGGGTGCGGGTGACGGTGTGCGCCGCGCCCGAGGCCGAGGACACCTACGGCTTCACGGGCGTGGGCGCCGGCTTCGCACGGATCCCGCCCCGTACGGACCCCGCGAGCATCACGGCGCTCCGCACCGCCTGCGCCGACGCCGACCTGGTCCACGCGCACGGCCTGCACGCCGGGCTGCGGGCCTCCCTCGCGCTGCGCGGCAGGCGCGTCCCCCTCGTGGTCACCTGGCACACCAAGGTGCACAGCGAGGGCGCGCGGGCCCAGGTGACGCGCCTGCTGGAGCGCCGGGTGGCGCGGGCCTCGGCTGTGGTGCTCTGCTCCTGCGCCGAACTGGTCGGCCGGGCCCGTGAACGCGGCGCCCGCGACGCGCGCCTGGCCCCGCCGGCCGGGCCGCGCCCGCGCGGCGAGGAGGAGTACGCGCGGGAGCTGGCGCGGCGCGAGAAGCGGCGCGCCGAACTGGGCGCGCTGGGACGGCCGCTGCTGCTC
>NZ_PQSQ01000123.1 GCF_002920575.1 Streptomyces sp. Ru73
CCGCATCGTGGCCGGGGCCCGGGAGGCGGGCGCGGACGTGCTCGCCGATGTGCTGGGCCCGGCCCCGGAGCTGGCGCACCTGCTGGCCCTGCGGTACGCGGAGGCCCTGCGGCACCCGGTGCCGGCGCTGACCGCCTGAGGCCGGCCGTCAGTCCTGCCAGTGGGCGGGGCGGGCCAGGCCGTCCGGCAGCCGGGTACGGGCGTCGCCGCGGGCCGCGTTCACTTGCGCCTGGGTGAGGAAGACGGCGCCGGTCAGATCGGCGCCGCTGAGGTCCGCGTCCCGGAAGTCCGCGCCGATCACGTCGGCCGCGCGCAGGTCGGCCCCGGAGAGGTCGGCGGCGATCAGGCAGGCGCCCCGCAGACAGGCGCCGCCGAGCCGGGCGTTCCGCAGCCGGGCGCCGAAGAGGTCGGCGCCGCGGTGATTCTTCTTCCTGCCGGGGACGGTGGCCCGCACCAGCTCGCCGGCCCGCAGCAGCAGCGCGTTGACCTCCTGGCGCACGGCCTCGGTGTCCAGCTCGGCGAGTACGTCGGCGGGGCTCAGCGTGAGCCGTTCCAGCTCCGCCCGGGCCGTACGGAGCCCGGCGTGCGCCGGCCGGCACTCGGGCCTGTCCAGCGCCTCCGTCACGTACGCGAGCAGTTCGTGCAGCTGCCGCATCACGGGGAAGACCGCGAACATCTGCCGGGCGGTCTCCGGGTGCCGCCGCCAGTCCCGGCCGCCGAAGGTGTGCTGCGAGACCTTCTGGCCCGCGCCGAAGCAGTCGAAGACCGTGCAGCCGCGGAAGCCCTTCTCCCGCAGCCGTGCGTGGATGCCGCAGCGGAAGTCGGCCTGCAGGCTGGCGCACGGCGTCCCAGCCGCCTTGTCGACCGCGAAGTCGTTCGATGCGGCGAAGGGCAGCGCGACACAGCACAGCCCGAAGCACTGGGCGCAGTCCGCCTGGAGGTCAGCTGGGGGCATCCGGTCCGTTCTCCTGCCACGGGGCGGGTGCGGCGGCGGTACGCCGCACCCCGATCGAACTGCCATTCTCCCCCACGGCCGGATGCCCCGCGGCCTCCGGTTCAGCGCACCCCGAAGGAGAGCACGGTCGTCGTCCGGTAGGTCTGCCCGGGGCGCAGCACCGTGGACGGGAAGGCCGGCCGGTTCGGCGAGTCGGGGTAGTGCTGGGTCTCCAGGCAGAGGCCGTCGGCCTGCCGGTAGAGCGCGCCCGAGGTGCCCCGCAGGGTGCCGTCCAGGCCGTTGCCGCTGTAGAACTGCACGCCGGGTTCGGTGGTGGCAATGTCCATGACGCGCCCCGACACCGGGTCGGCGAGGGTCACGGCGGGCTCGGGCGTGGCCGTGACGCCCTTGTCCAGCACGAAGTTGTGGTCGTACCCGCCGCCGAAGACGAGCTGCTCATCACCCTTGCGGATGTCCCGGCCGATGGGCTTGGCCCGCCGGAAGTCGAAGGGGGTGCCCGCGACCTTCGGCAGCTCACCGGTGGGGATCAGGGTCTTGTCGACGGGCGTGTAGCGGGAGGCCGCCATCCGCAGGGTGTGGCCGAGGACGTCGCCGTTCCCCTCGCCCGCGAGGTTGAAGTAGGTGTGGTTGGTGAGGTTGACGACGGTGGCCCTGTCCGTCGTGGCCTCGTACGCGATGCGCAGGTCGCCGCGGCGGTCGAGGACGTAGTCGACGCGGACGGCCAGCGTGCCCGGGTAGCCCATCTCGCCGTCCGGGCTGACGCGCCGGAGGGTGAGCCCGGTGCCGTCCTTCCCGGCGTACGGCGCGACGTCCCAGACCCGCTTGTCGAAGCCCTGGTCCCCGCCGTGCAGGCTGTTCGGGCCGTCGTTGACGGGCAGTTGGTACGTCTTCCCGTCGAGGGTGAAGGTGCCGCGTGCGATGCGGTTGCCGTAGCGGCCGATGAGGGCGCCGAAGTAGGTGCCCGCGGTGAGGTAGTCGCCGACGTTGTCGAAGCCGAGGGACACGTTGGCCCGGCGGCCGTGCCGGTCGGGTATCTCGAGCGTCTGCACGATGCCGCCGTAGGACAGCACGCCGAGCCGGGTGCCACCGCTCTCCACCGTCCAGCGGTCGACGCGGGTGCCGTCGGGGAGGGTGCCGAAGTGCTCCTTGCGCGGCCGGCCGCCGCCCGCTGCGGGCGCCGCCGCGAAGGCCGGTCCGGTGCCGACGGCGGTGGCCGCGAGTCCGGCGGCCGCCGCGGCCACCACCGTACGTCTGCTGGTCGTCATGGCTGTCTCCTAGGGAATTCCGGGCGCAGGGCGGAGCCCCGCGTGATCAGGAACCGGCCTTGCGCTTGTTGTAGATGTCGAAGCCGACCGCGGCGAGCAGCACCAGGCCCTTGATGACCTGCTGGTAGTCGGTGCCGATGCCGACCAGCGACATGCCGTTGTTGAGGACGCCGAGGACCAGGCCGCCGATCACGGCGCCGATCACGGTGCCCACGCCGCCGCTCATCGAGGCGCCGCCGATGAAGGACGCGGCGATCGCCTCCAGTTCGAAGTTCAGGCCGGCCTGCGTGGTGCCCGCGTTCAGCCGGGCCGCGTACACACAGCCCGCGAGGGCCGCCAGCACGCCCATGTTGACGAAGACCAGGAAGGTGACGCGCTTGTCCTTGACGCCGGAGAGCTTGGCCGCCGCCTTGTTGCCGCCCAGCGCGTACACATGGCGGCCGATGACCGCGTTGCGCATGACGTACCCGAGGCCGAGCAGCAGCGCGCACATCACCAGCATCACGACCGGTACACCGTGGAAGGACGCCAGGGTCAGCGTGAAGGCGACGACGGCCGCGGTGAGCGCGACGCACTTGGCGGCCCACAGCCCGGTGGGCAGCACCTCCAGCTCCAGGGCGAGCTGGCGGCGCCGGTCGCGCCACTCGCGCAGCAGCAGGAAGACGACGGCCGCGAGCCCGAGGAGCAGGGTGGGATTGTGGTACTGGGTGTACGGGCCCATCTCCGGGATGAAGCCCTTGGCGAGGTCCTGGAAGCCCTCGGGGAACGGGGCGATGGACTGGCCCGCGAGCACGATCTGCGTCAGGCCGCGGAAGAGCAGCATGCCGGCGAGGGTGACGATGAAGGACGGGATGCCGACGTAGGCGATGAAGAAGCCCTGCCAGGCGCCCGCGACCGCGCCGATCAGCAGCGACAGCACCAGCGCGAGGACCCAGGGCACGTCCTGTTTCACCATCATCACCGCCGACATGGCGCCGACGAAGGCGACCAGTGAGCCGACGGAGAGGTCGATGTGGCCCGCGATGATGACGATCATCATGCCCATGGCCAGGATCAGGATGTAGCTGTTCTGCTGGATCAGGTTGGAGACGTTGTTCGGCAGCAGCAGCGTGCCGTCGGTCCATATCTGGAACAGCACGACGATGGCGGCCAGCGCGGTGAGCATGCCGTACTGGCGCATGTTGTTCCGCATGCTCTGCAGCAGCAGCGCGCCGGCCGACCGGGCGGCGCCCTGCGCGGGCGCCGGGGAGTCCGTGGGCGGGGTGGTCGTGGTGGTCATCGCGGGCCTCAGCTTCTGTTCATGGTCATCTGGCGCATCAGGACTTCCTGCGTGGCATCGGCGCGCGCGACCTCACCGGTCAGCCGGCCCTCGGCCATCGTGTAGATCCGGTCGCACATGCCGAGCAGTTCGGGCAGTTCGGAGGAGATGAAGAGCACCGCCTTGCCCTGCGCGGCGAGCCGGTCGATGACGGTGTAGATCTCGTACTTGGCGCCGACGTCGATGCCGCGGGTCGGCTCGTCGAGGATCAGCACCTCGGGGTCGGCGTGGATCCACTTGCTCAGCACGACCTTCTGCTGGTTGCCGCCGGAGAGCCGCCCCACCTGCTCGAAGACGGTGGGCGCCTTGATGTTCATGGACGTGCGGTAGCGCTCGGCGACGGACCGCTCGTGGTGCTCGTCGACGGCGCCGCGGCGGGTCATGCCGCGCAGCGAGGCCAGCGAGACGTTGCGGTGGATGGTGTCGATGAGGTTCAGGCCGTACTGCTTGCGGTCCTCGGTGACGTACGCGATGCCGGCGGCGATGGCGGCGGGCACCGTGGCGGTGTTCACCTCGCGCCCGCCGACCGCCACCGTGCCGCCCTCGTGGATGCCGTACGAGCGGCCGAAGACGGACATCGCCAGTTCGGTGCGGCCCGCGCCCATCAGCCCGGCGATGCCGACGATCTCGCCGCGCCGCACGGTCAGCGACGCGCCGTCGACGACCTTGCGGGTCCGGTCGACGGGGTGCCGTACGGTCCAGTCCCGCACCGTCAGCGCGATCTCCCCGGCGTCCTCGCCCTCGTACGCGGTGCGGTCGGGGAAGCGGTGGTCCAGGTCGCGGCCGACCATGCCGCGGATGATGCGGTCCTCGGACAGCTCGGGCGCGGCCTCCGGGGTCTCCCGCACGGGCAGCGTCTCGATGGTGCGGCCGTCGCGCAGGATCGTCACCGTGTCGGCGATCTCCCGGATCTCGTTCAGCTTGTGGGAGATGATGATGCAGGCGATGCCCTGGTCGCGCAGCTCGCGGATGAGGCTGAGCAGGGTGGCGCTGTCCTCGTCGTTGAGGGCCGCGGTCGGCTCGTCGAGGATGAGCAGCCGGACCTCCTTCGACAGCGCCTTGGCGATCTCCACGAGCTGCTGCTTGCCGACGCCGATGTCGGCGACGGGGGTCTGCGGGTTCTCCCGCAGACCGACCCGCTTGAGCAGCTTCGCTGCGCCGCTGAGGGTGGCGGGCCAGTCGATGACGCCGTGCCGGCCCTGTTCGTTGCCGAGGAAGATGTTCTCGGCGATGGACAGGAAGGGGACGAGCGCCAGCTCCTGGTGGATGATGACGATGCCGTGCCGCTCGCTGGCGTTGATGTCCTTGAAGGCCACCGGCTCGCCCGCGAAGCGGATCTCGCCCTCGTAAGTGCCGTGCGGGTGCACGCCGCTGAGCACCTTCATCAGCGTGGACTTGCCCGCGCCGTTCTCGCCGCAGATCGCGTGGATCTCCCCGGCCCGCACGGTCAGGTTCACCTCGGAGAGCGCGGTGACGCCGGGGAAGGTCTTGGTGATGCCGCGCATCTCCAGTACGGGTGTGCCGTCGCGGCCCGTCACTTCAGCTGTCCCGCGGTGAAGTAGCCCTCGTCCACGAGGAGCTGGGTGTTGGACTTGTCGATGGAGACGGGGTTGAGCAGGTAGGCCGGGACGACCCGCTTGCCGTTGTCGTAGTCGGTGGTGTTGTTGACCTCCGGCTTCTTGCCGGTGAGCACCGCGTCACCCATCTGGACGGCCTGCTTGGCGAGCTTGCGGGTGTCCTTGAAGACCGTCTGGGTCTGCTCGCCCCGGGCGATGGACTTCACCGAGGCCAGCTCGGCGTCCTGGCCGGTGACCACCGGCAGGTCCTTGGCGCTGTAACCGGCGCTCTTCAGCGCGGAGATGATGCCGAGCGACATGCCGTCGTACGGGGAGAGGACCGCGTCGACCTTCTCGTCGCCGTAGCTCTTGCTGATGAGGTCGTCCATGCGCTTCTGCGCGATGCCGCCGTTCCAGTCCTGCGTGGTCGCCTGGTTCATCTCCGTCTGCTTGCTGCGGACGACGAGCTGACCGGTCTTGAAGTAGGGGTCGAGGACCTTCATGGCCCCGCTCCAGAAGTACTTCGTGTTGTTGTCGTTCGGCGAACCGGCGAACAGCTCGATGTTGTAGTGCTTCTCCGCGCCCTTGTCGGGCTTCTTCAGCTTCAGCCGGTCCAGGATGTACTGCCCCTGGAGCCGGCCGACCTTCTCGTTGTCGAAGGACGCGTAGTAGTCGACGTACGGGCTGCCCAGGATGAGCCGGTCGTACGAGATCACGGGGATGCCCGCGTCGTGGGCGCGCTGGAGGACGTCGGTGAGCGCGGAGCCGTTGATCGCGGCGACCACCAGCAGCCGGTGCCCCTTGGTGATCATGTTCTCGATCTGTGCGACCTGGTTCTCGACCTTGTCGTCGCCGTACTGGAGGTCGGTCTTGTATCCGGCCCTCCGGAACTGCTCCGCCATGTTCTTGCCGTCGGCTATCCACCGCTCGGAGGACTTGGTGGGCATCGCCAGGCCGATGGTGCCGCCCTTGCCCGCCTCGGGCTTGTAGCGGCTGCCGCCGCGGGCCTCCTGACCGCAGGCGGTGAGTGAGCCGATGAGGAGGACGGCGGCCAGGGCGGCGGCTCGTCTGCGGGTGGGCATGGTCGGTTCCCTTCGGGTAGGGCGGAGCGTCGGGGGCCCGGCGGCCGGGGCCGGGCGGAGGGGCGGGCGGCCGGGCCTACGGATGCAGCAGCACCTTCCCCGCTCCCGGCCCGCCGGCGATCTCCATCGCCTCGGCGAAGGCGTCCAGCGGCAGGCGGTGGGTGACCAGCGGCAGCAGGTCCAGCAGCCCGGTGTCGAAGGCGCGTACGGCGTGCGCCCAGGCGGCCGGCGGGGCGCCGAAGACGGTCCGCACCTCGGCCTGGCGCACGACCAGCTCGGTGGGGTCCAGGCCGGCGGCGCCCGCGGCCGGGAGGCCCGTGAGGACCAGCCGGCCGCCGCGCCGGAGCAGCCCCAGCGCGGTGCGGGCCGCGTCGGCCGACCCGGCGGCCTCGATCACCACGTCGATGTCGTCCGGCAGCGGCTCGTCCGCCGTACGGAAGGACGTCGCACCGAAGTCGCGCGCGAGCTTCTCGCGGTCCCGGTCCCGGCCGACGGCCAGCAGCTCGGCGGGCGAGGCGGCGGCCAGGAACTGCACGGCGATCAGGCCGAGCGTGCCGGTGCCCACCACCGCCACCCGGTCCCCGGGCCGGGCCTCGGCCTTGAGCGCGGCGGCCGCGACGCAGGCGGCGGGCTCCAGCAGCGCGGCGGCGGTGAGGTCGGCACCGTCGGCGAGGGGGTGCAGCAGCCGGGCGGGCAGCACCAGCGTGCCGGCCATCGCGCCGGGCTGCGTGAACCCGGTCTCCTCGTACCCGGCCGTGCACAGCGTGGTCTCGCCCGCGTGGCAGCGGGCGCACACCTGGCAGTTGCGGAAGCCCTCGCCGACGGTCTTCCGGCCGAGCAGCGCCTCCGGCACCCCGGCACCGACGGCCTCGACGGTGCCGGACCACTCGTGCCCGGGGACGACGGGGTACCGCACGTACCCCTCGGGCCGGTGGCCCTGCCACAGCTCGCGGTCGCTGCCGCAGACCCCGGAGGCGTGCACCCTGATGCGTACCTCGCCTGGCCCGGGCTCGGCCGGTGCCGCGTCGGCGAGGTGGTACGCGCCGGGCCCGTCCAGGACGAGCGCGCGGCCGGTCACCGGCGCGTCCCGGTGGGGTCGCGCTTCTCCCAGCCCTCGGCCCAGAGGTCGAACCGGGCCTGCTGCTGGGGGAATTCGGCGGCCGCCTCGGTGTCCAGCTCGACGCCGAGGCCGGGTGCGTGGGACAGCTCGAAGTAGCCGTCGACGACCTGCGGGGCGCCCTTGACCACCTTCTTGATCTCCGCGTCGGCGAAGTCGTTGAAGTGCTCCAGGATCTTGAAGTTGGGGGTGCAGCCGGCGACCTGGAGGGAGGCGGCTGTGAGCACGGAGCCGCCGACGTTGTGCGGCGCGACCAGGGTGTAGTGGGTCTCGGCCGTGGCCGCGAGCTTGCGGGTCTCCAAGATGCCGCCGAGGTGGCCGACGTCGGGCTGGATGATGTCGGCGGCCTGCGACTCGAACAGCTCGCGGAATTCGATGCGATCGTGGATGCGCTCGCCGGTGGCGATCGGCATGTCCACCTTGGCGGCGACCTTGGTGAGCGCCTTGAGGTTCTCCGGCGGCACCGGCTCCTCCAGCCAGGCGGGCTTGAAGGGCGCCATCTCGTGCGCGAGCCGGACCGCGGTGGCCGGGCTGAACCGGCCGTGCATCTCCAGCATCAGCTCACGCTCGGGCCCGATCGCGTCCCGTACCGCCTCGATCAGGGAGACCGCGTACACGGTCTCCTCGTGGTCGAGCTCGAAGTGGCCGGTGCCGAACGGGTCGATCTTCAGCGCCCGGTAGCCGCGCTCCACGACGGCCCGCGCGGCCTTGTGGTACGCCTCCGGGGTGCGCTCGGTGGTGTACCAGCCGTTGGCGTACGCCTTGACCCGGTCGGTGACCTTGCCGCCCAGCAGCTGCCAGACGGGCACGCCCAGCGCCTTGCCCTTGATGTCCCAGCAGGCCATCTCCACGCACGCGATGCCGGACATCACGATCTCGCCGGCCCGCCCGTAGTCGCCGTACTTCATGCGGCGCACCAGGTCCTCCACGGCGAACGGGTCGGACCCCGCGATGTGGTTGGCCTCCGCCTCGCGGAGGTAGCCGAGCAGCGCGTCGGTGTGGCCGAGCATGCGGGTCTCGCCGACGCCGGTGAGCCCCTCGTCGGTGTGGACCTGGACGTACGTGAGGTTGCGCCAGGGAGTCCCGACGACATGAGTGCTGATTCCGGTGATGCGCACGGGAAGTGCCCCTTCGCGGCTCGCGGTGTCCGACTGCTTCTCGTTCGAGATTTCGTCACACGTTCGAAATGCTGCGAGATAGGTAATGCCACGACGCGGGCGGTGTCAACGGTCGCGGCACGGAATCCCCGGATTCGCAGGGGTGTTGACGCCGCGACAGCGCTGCCGCCATCCTCACCGGGCGATATCCCGAGCACTGTCCGGTATCTCGAACAGCCTGTCAGGAGCGCACCATGCCCACCACGGCACCCGCATCCGCCGCCACACGGCCCCGGCCGCGAAGACGCGGCCGGCTCACCCTGCTCACCGGGGCGCTGGCCGCCGCGCTCGCGGTGCCCGCCCTCGCCGCTCCCCCGGCGGCAGCCGACGTCACCGACTACACCCTGGACGTCGACACCGCCCGCCGGGGCCCCGCCATCGACGACACGATGTACGGCGTCTTCTTCGAGGACATCAACCGCGCGGCCGACGGCGGCCTCTACGCCGAGCTGGTCCAGAACCGCTCCTTCGAGTACGACCGCGCCGACCACGCCTCCTACACTCCGCTGACCTCGTGGACCACGACGGGCACGGCGAAGGCGGTCAGCGACGACGGCCGGCTCAACGCCCGCAACCGCACCTACCTCTCGCTGGCCGGCGGCTCCTCCGTCACCAACTCCGGGTACGGCGGCGGCATCACGGTCACCAAGGGCGAGCGGTACGACTTCTCGGTCTGGGCCCGCACCGGCGAGGCGTCCGGCGCCCCGCTGACCGTCACCCTGCACGACGCGGCCGGCGAGCTGGCCACCGCGCGCCGGGTCACCGCACGCGGCGGCTGGGCCAAGTACACGGCCGCCTTCACCGCCACCCGCTCCAGCACCACCGGACGGCTCACCGTCGCGGCGGACCGACCGGCCGCGCTCGACATGGTCTCCCTCTTCCCCCGCGACACCTACAAGCATCGCCCGAACGGCATGCGCAAGGACCTCGCCGAGAAGATCGCCGCCCTCCACCCGGGCTTCGTCCGCTTCCCGGGCGGCTGCCTGGTCAACACCGGCAGCCACGAGGGGTACGACGAGGCGTCCGGGTACCAGCGCAAGCGCTCGTACCAGTGGAAGGACACCATCGGCCCCGTCGAGCAGCGCGCCACCAACGCCAACTTCTGGGGCTACAACCAGTCCTACGGCCTCGGCTACTACGAGTACTTCCGGTTCGCCGAGGACATCGGCGCGATGCCGCTGCCCGTCGTCCCGGCCCTGGTCACCGGCTGCGGCCAGAACAAGGCCACCGACGACCCGGCGCTGCTGAAGCGGCACATCCAGGACACCCTGGACCTGATCGAGTTCGCCAACGGGCCGGTCACCTCGGAATGGGGGAAGAAGCGCGCCGAGATGGGCCACCCCAAGCCCTTCGGCCTCACCCACCTCGAAGTGGGCAACGAGGAGAACCTCCCCGACGAGTTCTTCGCCCGCTTCAAGGAGTTCCGCGCCGCCATCGAGGCCAAGTACCCGGACGTCACCGTCATCAGCAACTCTGGCCCCGACGACAGCGGCACCACCTTCGACCGCGCCTGGCAGCTCAACCGCGACGCCGAGGTCGGCATGGTCGACGAGCACTACTACAACAGCCCGCAGTGGTTCCTGGAGAACAACGCACGCTACGACTCCTACGACCGCAACGGGCCCAAGGTCTTCCTCGGCGAGTACGCCTCCCAGGACAACCGCTTCCGCAACGCGCTCGCCGAGGCCGCGTTCATGACCGGCCTGGAACGCAACGCCGACGTCGTGAAGCTCGCCTCGTACGCGCCGCTGCTCGCGCGCACCGACTCCGTGCAGTGGCGCCCCGACATGATCTGGTTCGACGGACAGAAGTCCTGGGGCTCGGCGAACTACGAGGTCCAGAAGCTGTTCATGAACAACACCGGTGACCGGGTCGTGCCGAGCACCGCCTCCGGCACCCCGGCCACCACCGCGCCGATCACCGGCGCCGTCGGCCTCTCCACCTGGGCCACCTCGGCCGCGTACGACGACGTGAAGGTCACGGGCGCGGACGGGAAGACGCTGTTCAGCGACGACTTCTCGGGCGGCGACGGCAAGTGGGCCCGGGCCGCCGGGCGCGGCACCTGGAAGGTCGAGGACGGCGCGTACGTGCAGTCCGACACCGCGGCCGAGGACACCCTCGTCACCGCGGGCGACACCGGCTGGCAGAACTACGACCTGCACGTGAAGGCCACCAAGAAGTCCGGCAAGGAGGGCTTCCTGATCGCCTTCGGCGTCAAGGACACCGGCAACCACTACTGGTGGAACCTCGGCGGCTGGGGCAACACCCGCTCCGCCGTGGAGAAGACCACCGGCGGCGCCAAGCAGACAATGGCCGGGACCGAGGACGGCACGAAGATCGAGACCGGCCGGGCCTACGACATCGACGTGAAGGTACGCGGCCGGCAGGTCACGCTCTACCTCGACGGCAAGAAGTGGGGCGGGTTCACCGACGACGCCAGGGCCGAGCCGTTCCGCCAGGTCGTCACCGAGGACCGGAAGACCGGCGAGCTGATCGTGAAGGTCGTCAACGCCCAGGACGCGGCGGCCCGCACCCGCATCGACCTGGGCACCCGCAAGGTGGCGAAGACCGCCCGGCTGACCACGCTCCAGGGCGACCCGGACGCGCAGAACACCGCCGACGCCACGCCCGTCGCACCCCGCGGCGCCACCCTGCACGGCATCGGCCGGCAGTTCACATACACCTTCCCGGCCAATTCGGTCACCTTCCTGCGGATCAAGCGCAGCTGACGTCCCCGCGGGGCGGCCGCAGGACCCGCGGCCGCCCCGCCGACCCCACGAGGAGAGCACCATGCACGCACCCACCCGGAGAGGCGTCCTGCTGGGCACGCTGGCCGTGGGCGCGGCCGCCGCACTGCCGGGCACCGCGCACGCCGCTGCCGCGGGCCGGCACCGCCCCGCGGCCCCGTACCCCAACCCCCTGGTCCGGCAGCACGCCGACCCGCACATCTTCCGGCACGCGGGCCAGTACTACTTCACCGCGACCGTCCCGGAGTACGACCGCATCGTCCTGCGCCGCTCCCGCACGCTCGCCGGCCTCACGGACGCGCCCGAGGCGGTGCTGTGGCGCAAGCACGCCAGCGGCGAGATGGGCGCGCACATCTGGGCGCCGGAGATCCACCGCATCGACGGCCGCTGGTACATCTACTTCGCCGCCGGCAGCGCCGAGGACATCTGGAAGATCCGGATGTACGTCCTGGAGAACAGCCACCCCGACCCGTTCCGGGGCACCTGGACCGAGAAGGGCCGGATCACCACCGCCTGGGACACCTTCTCGCTCGACGCCTCCACCTTCACCCACCGCGGCGTCCGCTACCTGGTCTGGGCCCAGCAGGAGCCCGGCATCCAGAACAACTCCAACCTCTACCTCGCCCGGCTGCGCAACCCCTGGACGCTCGGCAGCCCGCCGGTGCGGCTCTCCTCCCCCACGCTGGACTGGGAGACCCGCGGCTTCAAGGTGAACGAGGGCCCCTCGGCCCTGATCCGCAACGGCCGGGTCTTCCTCACGTACTCCGCCAGCGCCACCGACGCCAACTACTGCATGGGGCTGCTCACCGCGGACGCGCGCGCCGACCTGCTCGACCCGGCCTCCTGGACCAAGTCCCCGGTACCGGTCTTCACCAGCAACGAGACCACCGGTCAGTACGGCCCGGGACACAACAGCTTCACGGTCGCCGAGGACGGCCGCACCGACGTCCTCGTGTACCACGCGCGGCAGTACCGGGACATCACCGGCGACCCGCTGAACGACCCCAACCGGCACACCCGCGTCCAGCGCCTCGGCTGGCACGCCGACGGCACACCGGACTTCGGGGTGCCGGTGCCCGACACGGTCCGCTAGCCGGAAGTCCTCAGGCGCGGCCCGGGAGCGTGGACGCGCGCACCACCAGCTCCGGCGCGAGCACCACCTGACGGTGCTCGTGGGCCGCCGCCCGGTCGCCGGTCTCCTCGATCAGCATCTCGGCCGCCGTCCGGCCCATCTGCCGGGCCGGCTGCCGTACGGAGGTCAGCGGCACGGCGGCGGCCGCGGCGAACTCGATGTCGTCGTACCCCACCAGCGCGACGTCGTCGGGGACCGCCACCCCGGCGCCGTACAGCGCCTGGAAGACGCCGAGGGCGAGCAGGTCGTTGGCGCAGAACACGGCGGTCGGCCGGGGCGACATGCCCAGCAGCCGGGCGCCCGCGTCACGGCCCGCCGCCACGTCCATCCGCTCGGTCTCGATGTGCCGCAGCGCCGACTCCGGCAGGCCCGCCTCGCGCAGCGCCTGCAGCGCGCCGGTGCGCCGGTCCTGGCACTGGGTGAGGAACATCGGCCCGCTGATGTAGACGATGCCCTCGTGGCCCTGCTCCACGAGGTGCCGGGCCGCCAGCGCGCCGCCCGCCACGTCGTCCACGGAGACCGAGCAGCCCTCGGCGCTGCCGAGCACGCGGTCGACGAAGACGAGCGGGATGCCGCGCGGCCGGAAGCGCGCGAGCGTGCCGCCGGTGAGGTCGGCCGGGGTGATCAGCACGCCGCGCACCTGCTGCTCCGCGAAGAGGGAGAGGTACTCCGCCTCCTCGGCCGGGCTCTGGGCGCTGTTGCAGAGCATCACGCCGAGCCCCTCCTTGCGGGCCGCGCGTTCCGCGCCCGCCGCGACGTCGACGAAGAAGGGGTTGCCCATGTCGAGCACGAGCAGCGCGATGATCCTGCTGCGGCCGGCGCGCAGCTGGCGGGCCGATTCGCTGCGCACGTAACCGAGGGCGGTGATCGCCGCCTGCACCCGTTCCCGGGTCTCCTTCGCCACCATGTCGGGACGGTTGATCACATTGGAGACCGTGCCGATGGAGACGCCTGCCTGACGTGCGACATCCTTGATACCCACCGTGTGCGCCACACGCGCCATGCTACGCACTCCGTTCCCCGCGCGAAGCCGCCGGCCGCCGCACCCCGTGGGGGCGGGCACGGCAGCCGGCGGCCGGGGCCCGGCAGGGACGTCCCTGCCGGGCGGCGCCGAGGGTCTTACTCCACGACCTTCAGCAGCTTGTTCGGCGTGCCCTCACCCGGGTTGGAGATCTTGTCCGGGGTGGCGCCGTCGGTCAGCGCCTTGGCCACGTCGGCGGGCTTGGCGTCCTGGTGACCGGCCAGGTAGACCGCGGCGGCGCCCACGACGTGCGGGGTGGCCATGGAGGTGCCCGAGATGGTGTTGGTCGCGTCGTCGCCCTTGTTCCAGTCCGAGGTGATGTCGGTGCCGGGCGCGTAGAGGTCGACGACCTTGCCGTAGTTGGAGTAGTCGGCCTGCTTGTCGTCCTTGTCGCTGGCGGCCACCGTGATGGCGTCCTGGACGCGGGACGGCGAGCCCTGGCCCGCGTCGGTGGACTCGTTGCCGGCCGCGACGCCGAAGGTCACGCCGGAGTCGATGGCCTTCTGCACGGCCGCGTCGAGCGCCTCGTCGGCGCCGCCGCCGAGGGACATGTTGGCGACCGAGGGGCCCTTGTGGTTCTTGGTCACCCAGTCGATGCCGGCCACGACCTGCTCGGTGGTGCCGGAGCCCTGGTCGTCCAGCACGCGGACGGCGACGATCTTGGCCTTCTTGGCGACGCCGTGCGCGGCACCGGCGATGGTGCCCGCGACGTGCGTGCCGTGGCCGTTGCCGTCGTCGGCGCTGTCGTCGTTGTCGACCGCGTCGAAGCCGGAGGACGCGCGGCCCTCGAAGTCCTTGTGCGTGGTGCGGACACCGGTGTCGATGACGTACGCGGTGACGCCCTCACCCGCGCTGTCGGGGTAGGTGTACTTCTTGTCGCCCGCGGTGTCCTCCTGGTCGATGCGGTCCAGGCCCCACGACGGCGGGTTGTCCTGGGTGGCGTCGATGGAGAACTTCTTGTTCTGCACGACCTTGTCGACGGCCGGGTCGGCGGCCAGCCGCTTGGCCTCGGTCTCGTTCAGCCCGGTGGCGGAGAAGCCGTCGAGGGCCGCGCTGTAGGTGCGCTTGACCTTGCCGCCGTACTCGGCGGCGAGGTCCTTGCTCTCGGCGGTGCGCATGCCGTCCTTGAGCATGACGATGTAGCTGCCGCTGACGGCCGACTTGGCGCTCGCGCCGTAGATCTTGCCCTCTGCGGGGGTGGCGTCGGCGGTGACCGCGGTGACGGCCGCGATGCCGGTGGCGGCGACGACGGCGGTTATGCCGGTGATCAGCCGCTTCTTGCTGGAACGCTTGTGAGCCATGGCGAGGGTTCTCCTCGTTCGTGGTGTGGGGGGAAAGCGTTGCGTGTACGCCCGGAGAAACGAGAAGATCTCCGCCGGGCTGGTTCGAAACCCTGACTGATTGACGCGTTCAATTCAAGGGTCCCCCACGGGTGTGACATAGGCAACAACTCTGCAAAAATGCAAATCCCGTCACAGCCGGTCAAATTGAGCACTGAACTTGAAGGCGGTTGCCTCAACTCCCGTCACATTGCGGCAACATGAGGCAATAAACACCGTTCTGCTGGCGCAGTGTGGGCAGCTCCTGATAAGGGCGCTGGAACGGCCGGGTACGGCAGCGGGGTTGTGGTCCGGGCTCAGCGCTGATAGCGCGCGAGCACGAGGTTGCCGTCCCCGACCAGCCGGCCGCGCAGCTCCGCCAGGCCGATCGCGCCGCTGTAGTACTCCTGCAGCCCCGGTGTGGCGATCTTGTCCTTCCACTCCGGATAACCGCGTACGGACTGGGCGGGCGCGGCGTGCAGCGTCCCGGCCAGCGCCGTACCGGTGGCCCAGCCGTACTTCCGCACCCGCAGCCGGGGGTCACGGAGCGCGGTGGTGCCGGTGGGCAGCATCCAGTCGCCGAGCGCGAGCCGGACCATGTTCGCCGGGCGCAGCAGGAAGGCGACGAACGCCATCGCCTCCTCCTTGCGCGGGCAGTCGGCGGCGATCGAGAGCGTCTGCGGGCTCACGCCCTGCGCGCGGTCGCTGCCCGAGGGCGCCGGCAGCACCGTCCACGCGAACCCCTCGGGGGCTTGTTGAACGATCTGCTGCCGGTACGAGAACCCGAGCGGCACCATCGCGTACCGCCCGGCGAAGAACCCGGGGAGCGTGTCCGAACCGCCCATGCCCAGCGTGGCGCGCGCCGCGCTGCCGTCGACGTTCACCTGGTCGTGGACCGTGCGCGGCACGACCTGGTCGGCGGCCCCGAAGCGCACCTCGGCGCGGCCGTCGGCCCGGCGGTGGAAGAGCCGGCCGCCGGTGGAGAGCGCCAGGTTCAGGGTGGCCGACACGGGCTCCTTGAGCGGCCAGGCCACTCCGTACCGCCGTCCGCCGCGTCCGTCGTCGTCGCGTCCGTCGCTGCGCCCCTCATTGCGCCCGTCGTCGCCGCCCCCTTCGCGGCTCAGCTCCCTGGCCGCCGCCCGGAACTCCGCCCAGCTCCACGGCTCCTCCGGCGTGGGCACCCGCACCCCGGACGCGGCACGCAGCAGCCGGTCGTTGGCGATCAGCACGCGCGGCTCCTGGAGGAACGGCACGCCGTACACCCGCCCGCCGAAGGTGCCGGTCCGCCAGGTGTGGCGCGGGATCTCGGCGGTGAGCCGGTCCGGCAGCAGCCCGGTGAGGTCGGCGAGGTGGCCGCCGTACGCGAAGTCCGCCAGGTCGTCGGCGGCGTCGTGGATGATGTCCGGCGCCTCACCGCCCTCGAAGGCGGTGAGCAGCTGGTCGTGGACGGTGGGCCAGGCGCCCTGCACGTACTGCACGGGGCTGCGGGGGTGCTGCCGGTTCCACTCGGCGACCAGCGCCTTGTTGGCCCGCACGGACTCCGCCTGCCAGGCGAGCGACTGGAACCGGAGGGGGCGGCGCGCGCCGGTCCCCTGGCCGCCGCCGGAGCAGCCCGCGAGCACGGGTGCTGCGGCCGCGGCCCCCACGGAAGCGGCGGCGCCGAGGAACGTCCGGCGGCGCATCGGGGCGCGCGTGGGCGCGGTCATCAGTGCTTCACCGCCCCGGTCAGCATCCCGCCCGTGATCCGGCGCTGGATGACGGCGAAGAGGACCAGCCCCGGCAGAGTCGCGAGCAGCGCGGCGGCCGCGAGCGGGCCGAGGTCCGCGACGCCCTCGGCGCCGAGGAAGTGGGTGAGGACGACGGGCATCGTCTGGTTCTCCGGCGACTTCAGCAGAACGAGCGCGAAGAAGAACTCGTTCCATGCGGTCAGGAAGGCGAACAGCCCGGTGGCGACGATCCCGGGCAGGAGGAGCGGCGCGGTCACGGACATGAGGGTGCGGCCCCGGCCCGCCCCGTCCACGGCCGCCGCCTCCTCCAGCTCGGCCGGCACGGCCCGTACGTACCCGGTCAGCATCCACAGCGCGAACGGCAGCGACCACACCAGGTAGACCAGGGTGAGCCCGGCGAGCGAGTCCACCAGGCGCACCGCCTTCAGCAGCAGGAACAGCGGGATGATGACCAGGACCAGCGGAAACGCCTGGCTGACCACCACCCACCCGGTCGCGGCGCGCGCGAGCCGCGTACGGAAGCGCGCGAGGACGTACGCCATCGGTGTCGCCACGACGACGGCGAGCACGGCGGCCCCGGCCGCCGCCACCAGACTGTTCACGGCCGCCCGCACCAGCGGCTGCTCCCCGAAAGCGGCCCGGAAGTTGGCGAGCGTCGGCTCGTGCGGAATCCAGCTCGGATCGATACTGCCCAGCTCACGCGCGGGCTTGACCGCGGTGGACACCAGCCAGAGGAACGGCACGAGGAGGAAGACCAGGTAGGCGAGGAGCGCGAGGTACTGCCCGACGCGGGCCGTGGCGTGCCGCCTGCGGCGGGTGGTGGCGGTCCGGGGGCGGCGGTGCTCTGCGCTTCGGAGGCGGTGGTCTGCGGGACTACGGGGCTGCCGGTCCACGGCGTTACGGGGGCGGCGGCCGTCGCGTCCCTCGGGGCGGGAGCCGTCGCGTCCCTCGGGACGGTGGTCGTCGGGGCGGGCGGTCATCGGGGGTCCTCCTCGGCCCTCAGGCGGCCGGCCAGGTAGAGGGCCAGCAGGACGGCGATGACCGCGACCATCGCGAGCCCCATCGCCGCGGCGTAGCCGAACTGCCCGTACCGGAACGCCTCCTCGTACGCGAACAGCATCGGCAGCCGCGTACGCCCGCCGGGCCCGCCGTCCGTCAGCACGAAGACCAGCGCGAACGAGTTGAAGTTCCAGATGAAGTTCAGCGCCGTGACGGCCAGCGCCACCGGGCGCAGCGCGGGCCAGGTGACCGTGCGGAACCGCCGCCAGGCCCCCGCGCCGTCCACGGCCGCCGCCTCGTGCAGCTCGCGCGGCACGTTCTGCAGGCCGGCCAGGAGCGGCACCGTGGTCTGCGGCAGCCCGGCCCAGACGCCGACGACGATGACGGCGGGGAGCGCGGTGGCCAGCCCGCTGAGCCAGTCGCGGCCGCCGCCGAGCCCGAAGGTGCGCAGCGTGTCGTTCAGTACGCCCGCGTCCGGGTGGTACACCAGCCGCCACATGATGCCGACCACCACCTCGGGCATCGCCCACGGCACGATGGCCAGCGCGCGGGCCAGCCAGCGCAGCCGCAGCTTCTCGTTGAGCAGCAGCGCGATCCCCAGTGCCAGGAAGAACTGCGGGACGGTGACGCCGACCGCCCAGACCAGCCCGATGCGGAAGGACTCCCAGAAGAGCGTGTCCCGGAGCAGGTCGGCGAAGTTGAGCAGCCCCACCCACCGGGTGGGCTCGGTACGCCCGGACTGCGCGTCCGTGAAGGCCAGCGACACGCCGTACAGGAGGGGGCCGACGCTCAGCACGAGGATCGGGAGGAGCGCGGGCAGGACCAGGAACCACACGCCGTGGTCGCGGCGCGGTCCGGCACCGGTCGTCCGGCGGGCGGACCGCCGCGGCGCGGTCACGAGGGTCACGACGGGGCTCCTTGGCGCGGCTCGGTCCGAAACGTCCGGCACATCCGATACGAAACGGCCGCGCGCGCCCGAACACGCGGACAGCCGCCGTCATCGTCGTGACACGGAGAGCCGCCGTCAACGGGTACGACGCGGGGAGGGTGGGCGATGGTCCGGCGGGGGCGGAGCGCGGCACGCAAGGTGGCGGGGGCCTGGCGGCCCATGAGGCTGTGGGGGCGTGACGGCTCCGAGGGGGTGGAGTGCCACGTCTGCCTCGGGCAGGTGGCACCCCTCACCCTGCAGCACTGCCGGGCGGGGCTCCGGCGGGCTCTCGATCTCCTCCGGGGCGCGGGTCGGTGACGCGCGGGGCCGCTGCCGGCCGCGGGACGGGCGGCAGCCGGCCCGGCGTGCGCGCCGACCGGCGTCGGCACGCACGGGACGACCGACCTGCCGGGCCCGGCTCCGGGGCCCCGCCGCCCCGAGGTCCGCCGGTGCGGAAGCCCCGGCGATACGGGCGGGCCGCCGGGGCCTGCCGGGGCGGGGTTGTCGGACCCGCCTGAGAGACTGTGGGGGATCGAGACACCGGAGCGGCCGACGTGCCGGGGTGCGCACGGAGTGCGGGAGGCAGGACCATGACCGAGGCGAGTGGCGGAGCGGGCGCCGCGACAGGCGCGCCCTTCACGGAGGCGCGCGCACGGGACGTGCTGGCCGCCGCCGGCCGGCCGGACGCCGCGGCGGAAGCGAAGCTCCTCGCCCTCGGCGAGAACGCCGTCTTCGCGCTCGGCGACACCGGCCCCGTCGTCCGGGTCGGCCGCAGTGCCGAACTGCTCCCGCGCGCCGAGCGGGAGCTGCGGGTGGCCCGCTGGCTGGCGGAGACGGGCGTACCGGCGGTGCGCGCGGCGGAGTCGGAGGCGCGGCTGGTGGACGGCCATCCCGTGACCTTCTGGGAGCGGCTGCCCGAACCGATACGCCCCGCCGGGCCCGCCGACCTCGCCGAGCTGCTGCGGCTGGTGCACGCGCTGCCCGAGCCGCCGTTCGAGCTGCCCCGCCGGGAGCTGCTGGGCGGCGTGGAGCGCTGGCTGCGGCTGGCGGGGGACGCGGTGTCGCGGGAGGACGCGGAGTACCTGCGCGGCCGGCGGGACGCGTTCGCCGCCGCCGCGACGGCCCTGGAGCCGCATCTGCCGCGCGGCCCCATCCACGGCGACGCGCTGCCGCGGAACGTCCATGTCGGCCCCGACGGCCCGGTCCTGGTCGACCTGGAGACCTTCTCCCGCGACCTGCGCGAGCACGACCTGGTGGTCATGGCCCTCAGCCGGGACCGGTACGGCCTGGGCGCCGAGGCGTACGACACGTTCGTCCGGGCCTACGGCTGGGACGTACGGGACTGGGAGGGCTGTGCCGTACTGCGCGGCTCGCGCGAGACGGCCAGCTGCGCCTGGGTCTCCCAGCACGCCCCGGGCAACCCGGCGGCCCTCAAGGAATTCCGCCGCCGCATCGCCTCCCTCCGAGAAGGCGACGCCTCGGTCCGCTGGTACCCGTTCTGACGTCCTGAGGGCCAACGACCGGGACCCGATGGGCGGCCCCCGAGGGCCGGGAGCCGGGACCCGAAGGGCGGGCCCCGAGGGCTGGTGACCGGGAGTCGAGGGCCGGGGCCCCACGCCGGGCCCGGGGCCAGATGTCGCGCACCGGGTCCCGAAAACTGGCGGCCGGGGGCCGAGGGCCGGGCGGGGCCCGAGGCGCCGGGTGGAGGCCGAGGCCGGAGGCCGGGGGCCAAGGA
>NZ_PQSQ01000124.1 GCF_002920575.1 Streptomyces sp. Ru73
GGCGTCGGCGACGGCGCGCTCAAGCGCCCGGGGAACTGGAAGTACCTCACCAACCCCTTCCGGCCGTCCTGGGGCGAGCCGTACATCGAGCAGGTCGTCCGGATGATGGCGGCGCTCGGCGCGGCCCGGGACGCGGCACGCGGCCACGAGGCGGTGGCGGTCAGCCACCAGCTGCCGATCTGGATCGTGCGCAGCTTCGCCGAGCGGCGCCGGCTGTGGCACGACCCGCGCAAGCGGCAGTGCACGCTCGCGTCGCTGACGTCCTTCACCTTCCAGGGCGACCGCATCGTGTCGGTCGGCTACTCCGAGCCCGCGCTCGACCTGGTGCCCGAGCACCTGCGCGCCGGGGCCCAGCCGCGGTTCGGCCGGGGCTCCGTCAAGGGCCGGTCGAAGGCGGCCGGCGCCTGACCCCGGCGGCGGTACGCACGGACGGGCGCGGCCCTCCGTGCGTACCGCCGCCGCGCTCTTCGTTTCCTGAGCCGCCCCGCTCACGGCCGTAGCGCCGTAGATATATGCGATCTCGCCGGAACCCCGGCACCCGTCCCGCCCTCTTACCCGATGTCCGTATTTACGGGCGTTGAGTACGGCGAATCACGGTAAGTGCAGACGGGAACGGTATGAGCGCGATCAGTCGGCGGAACCTGCTGGGCATCGGAGCGGGAGCTGCCGCCGCGATCGGACTCGCGGGCTGCGGCACCGCACGGCCCGGCGACGGCGCGGGCCGGAAGGTCACCGCACAGGCCCGGCCGAAGCCGATCGGCGACGGCTCCACCGCCGAGACCGGACCCCAGCCCCACCAGCCGCCGAAGCCCGAGCCGCTGGAGCCGGGCCAGACCCCGCCGCAGTTCGTCGTCTTCTCCTGGGACGGCGCCGGTGAGGTCGGCAACGGACTCTTCCCCCGCTTCCGCCGGCTCGCCCGGGACCACGGCGCGTCGATGACGTTCTTCCTCTCCGGCCTGTACTGCCTGCCGGAGGCCAAGAAGCACCTCTACCGGCCGCCGAACAACCCGGTCGGCGCCTCCGACATCGGCTACCTCACCGACGCGCACCTCAAGGAGACGCTGCGCAACGTCCGGGCCGCCTGGCTGGAGGGCCACGAGATAGGCACCCACTTCAACGGGCACTTCTGCGCCGGCCCCGGCTCGGTCGCCCGCTGGACCCCCGCGCAGTGGCGCTCCGAGATCGACCAGGCCGTGGACTTCGTCACGAAGTGGCGGACCCACACCGGCTTCACCGACGTCGAGCCGCTGCCCTTCGACTACCGGAAGGAGCTGGCCGGCGGCCGCACCCCCTGCCTGCTCGGCCAGGACAACCTGCTGCCCACCGCGCGCGAACTGGGCTGGCGGTACGACGCCAGCTCACCCGGCGGCCGCCAGACCTGGCCGGTGAAGAAGGACGGCATCTGGGACTTCCCGCTCCAGCAGATCCCGTTCCCGGGGCACTCGTTCGAGGTCCTCTCCATGGACTACAACATGCTCGCGAACCAGTCCCGGAACTCCACCCGGGCCCCGCGCCACCACTACCCCGGCTGGCGCCGGCAGGCCACCGAGGCGTACATCTCCGGCTTCCGGCGGGCCTACGAGACCAACCGCGCCCCCTTCTTCGTCGGCAACCACTTCGAGGAGTGGAACGGCGGGATCTACATGGACGCCGTCGAGGAAGCGATCAAGCACATCGCGGGCAGCGGCCACCGGGACGTGCGGCTGGTCTCCTTCAAGCAGTTCACCGACTGGCTGGACGTGCAGGACCCGAAGGTGCTCGCCAGGCTGCGGCGGCTGGAGGTCGGCGAGCGTCCGGCGGGCGGCTGGCGGCGGTACCTCGCGGCCTGACCACGCCGACCAGGGGGGTGCGGAAGATCCACAAAAGGCCCATGCGAAACTTTTCACATGAGTGCCTGCCGCGTCCCCCGCCGCGCCCTCCGCCGCCGCCTGCTCCTGCCGGCCGCCGGTGCCGCGGCCGCCGCCGTGCTGCTGAGCGCCTGCGGATCGGGCGGTACCTCAGGAGGCTCGGAGCAGACCAAGTTCGTCCAGGGCAAGGACGGCGTCGACACCGTCAAGCCGGCCGACCGGCAGCAGGCCCCCGACATCTCGGGCGAGTCCACCAAGGGCAAGCACCTCGACGCCGCCGACTACAAGGGCAAGGTCGTCGTCCTCAACATCTGGGGATCGTGGTGCGCGCCGTGCATCGCCGAGGCCCCGAACTTCGCCAAGGTCGCCAAGGAGACCAAGGACAAGGGCGTGCAGTTCCTCGGCATCAACACCCGGGACTCCAAGAAGACCCAGGCCGTGAGCTTCGAGGAACAGCACGGCATCCCCTACCCGAGCCTGTACGACCCGATGGGCAAGCTCATGCTGCGCTTCCCCAAGGGCAGCCTGAACCCGCAGGCCATCCCCACCACCATCGCGATCGACCGCAAGGGCCGGATCGCGGCGCGGGCGCTCACCCCGCTCAGCGAGAGCGAACTGCGCAAGATGATCGACCCGCTGATCGCGGAGAAGTGATCCCGTGAGCGTGCTCGCCGCAGCCGGCACAGCCCCGAACCAGACCGTGCTCTCCGGAGCGCTGCTGGTCGCCCTGCCGGTCGCCCTGCTCGGCGGCCTGGTGTCCTTCTTCTCGCCGTGCGTGCTGCCGCTCGTACCCGGCTACATGTCGTACGTGACCGGCGTCACCGGCAGCGACCTCGGAGACGCCCGGCGCGGCCGGATGCTCGGCGGTGCCGCCCTCTTCGTCGCCGGCTTCACCGTCGTCTTCGTCTCCGGCGGCGCCCTCTTCGGGTACTTCGGGCAGACGCTCCAGGACTACAAGGACGTCATCTCCCGGGTGCTCGGCGCCCTGACCATCCTGCTCGGCCTCACCTTCATGGGCGTGCTGGGCCGCTTCGGGCAGCGCGAGTTCCGGATGCTGCACAAGCGGCCCGCGATGGGGCTGGTGGGCGCGCCGGTGCTCGGCGTGCTCTTCGGCGTCGGCTGGACGCCGTGCCTGGGCCCCACCCTGACCGCCGTGAACGCGCTGTCCTTCAACGAGGCCAGCGCGGGCCGCGGCGCGCTGCTCACCATCGCCTACTGCCTCGGCCTCGGCCTGCCCTTCATCCTGGTCGCGCTGGCCTTCCGCAAGGCGCTCGGCGCGTTCGGCTGGGTCAAGCGGCACTATGTCTGGGTGATGCGGACCGGTGGCGGGCTGCTCGTGGTGATCGGCGTCCTGCTCGTCACAGGAATCTGGGACAGCATGATGTCCGGACTGCAGAGCTGGACCACAGGCTTCACCGTTGGGATCTGATCGATGACCGCCAAGACCGACACGCGAGAGCACGAGCCCGACCTGGGCGCGGCCGGGTCCCAGCTCTCCACAGCGCCCAAGGAAGAGATCAGTCTGCCCTCCCTCGGGCCCCTCGGCTGGGCCCGCTGGTTCTGGCGCCAGCTGACCTCGATGCGGGTCGCGCTGCTGCTGCTCTTCCTGCTCTCGCTCGGCGCCGTGCCCGGCTCGCTGATCCCGCAGACCAGCATCAACCCGGTCAAGGTCGACGAGTTCAAGAAGCAGCACGACATCCTCGGGCCCGTCTACGACAAGCTCGGGATGTTCCACGTCTACAGCTCGGTGTGGTTCTCCGCGATCTACCTGCTGCTGTTCATCTCGCTGATCGGCTGCATCATCCCGCGCACCTGGCAGTTCGTCGGCCAGCTGCGCGGCCGCCCGCCGGGCGCCCCGCGCCGCCTGACCCGGCTGCCCGCGTACGCCACCTGGCGCACCACCGCCGAGCCCGAGCAGGTCCTGGAGGCCGCCCGGCGGACGCTGAAGAAGCGCCGCTTCCGCACCCACATCGTGGGCACCTCCGTGGCCTCGGAGAAGGGCTACCTCCGCGAGGCCGGCAACCTGCTGTTCCACATCGCGCTGATCGTCATGCTGGTGGCCTTCGCCGTCGGCCAGCTGTGGAAGTCCGAGGGCGGCAAGCTGATCACCGAGGGCGACGGCTTCTCCAACAGCCTGACCCAGTTCGACGACTTCAAGTCCGGGTCGTTCTTCGACACCGACGACCTGGCGCCCTTCGGCTTCAAGCTCGACAAGTTCGTCGCCACCTACGAGCGGTCCGGACCGCAGACCGGCACCCCGCGCGTCTTCCGCGCCGACGTCACCTACTTCAGCGGTGCCGACGGCAAGGAGCACAAGACCTCGATCAAGGTGAACGAGCCGCTGGACATCGGTGGCGACCGGGTCTACCTGCTCTCGCACGGCTACGCCCCCGAGGTCACCGTCAAGGACGGCACCGGCAAGGTCGTCTACGAGGGCGCGGTCCCCTTCCTGCCGCAGGACCAGAAGAACTTCACCTCCAGCGGCGTGGTGAAGGTCCCCGGCGCCAAGACCAAGGACGGCAAGAAGAACCAGCTGGGCTTCCAGGGCTTCTTCGTCCCGACCTTCGGCGGCAAGGGCTCGGGCTCGATGTTCTCCGTCTTCCCGGCACTGGACAATCCCCGGCTGACCCTCACCGCGTACCACGGTGACCTCGGCGTGGACTCCGGCCTGCCGCAGAACGTCTACCAGCTCGAGACGAAGAACCTGAAGCAGTACAAGAAGGACGGCGCGCCCTTCGCCCAGATGATGGAGCAGGGCCAGACGATGAAGCTGCCGAACGGTGACGGCAGCATCCGCTTCGACGGTGTCAAGCAGTGGGCCAGCTTCACCATCTCCCACCAGCCGGGCAACGAGCTCGCGCTGGGCGGCGCGGTCGCCGCGCTGCTGGGCCTGGCCGCCTCGCTGTTCATCCAGCGCCGCCGGGTGTGGGTGCGGGCCGAGCCGGGCCCCGACGGCGTCACCGTCGTGGAGATCGCGGGCCTCGGCCGCAGCGAGTCCGCGAAGCTCCCCGAGGAGCTGGCGGACCTGGCGTACGCCCTCCAGCCGGAGGCCCCGCAGGCGCCCGAGCCCGCATCCGAAGAGCCCGAGGAGTCCGCATCCCAGGACTCCGCCCCCGACGCAGAAGACTCCGCGGAGCCGTCCGACTCCGCCGGTAACGCTGACCCCTCCGAAGGAGCGCGCGCGTGAACCTCGCGGCCGCGGCCAACGAGAACCTGGCCCACACCAGCAATGTGCTGATCTATTCGGCGATGGCGGTCTACACCCTGGCGTTCCTCGCGCACATGGCGGAGTGGGTGTTCGGCAGCCGCAGCAAGGTGGCCCGTACGGCCGCCGCGCTCACCGCGGAGAAAACCGCGGCGCCGGCCGTGACGGTGCAGTCCAAGGCCCAGGCCGGCGGCACCGCCGTGCTGGACCGCCCCAAGGTCGTCACCCGCTCGGCGGCCGGCAGCCGGGACGTGCCCGACGGCGTCGGCGCGCACGGCGGCACCGAGAAGGGCGACCTGTACGGCCGGATCGCCATCTCGCTGACCACGCTGGCCTGGCTGATCCACGTCGGCGGCGTGGTCACCCGCGCCCTGTCGGTGCAGCGCGCGCCGTGGGGCAACATGTACGAGTTCTCCACGACGTTCGCCGCCGTCGCGGTGGCGGTGTACCTGATCCTGCTGGTCGCCAAGAAGAACGTGCGCTGGATCGGCCTGCCGCTGGTCACCACCGTCCTGCTCGACCTCGGCCTCGCCGTCTCGGTCCTCTACACCGCCAGTGACCAGCTGGTCCCGGCGCTGCACTCGTACTGGCTGTGGATCCACGTCAGCTGCGCGATCATCTCCGGCGCCGTGCTCTACATGGGCGCGGTGGCCACGCTGCTGTACCTCTTCCGCGACCGGTACGAGACGAAGCTCGCCAACCCGCAGGGCAAGCAGCCGGGCGCCTTCGCCAAGTCCGTGCTGGAGCGGCTGCCCGCGGCCGCCACGCTCGACAAGTTCGCGTACCGCATCAACGCGACGGTCTTCCCGCTGTGGACGTTCACGATCATCGCGGGCGCCATCTGGGCCGAGGCCGCGTGGGGCCGCTACTGGGGCTGGGACCCCAAGGAGGTCTGGTCCTTCATCACGTGGGTGGCCTACGCCTGCTACCTGCACGCCCGCGCCACCGCCGGCTGGAAGGGCCGCAAGGCCGCCTACCTGGCCCTGATCGCCTTCGCCTGCTACCTCTTCAACTACTACGGCGTGAACATCTTCGTCACCGGCCTGCACTCCTACGCCGGGGTCTGACCCGAGGACAGCAGCCGTCGCCGCGGCGGGCCGGGAACACTTCCCGGCCCGCCGCGGCCGCATTTCAGCGGCGGGTCAGCTGCACGGTGGCGGTCGCCGTCGCCGACGTGTGCCGCGCGTCGCCCCCGTAGGTGACGGTGTACGTCACCTCACCTTCGCCGCGCGGCCGGTCGGTCACCTCGAAGGTGCCGTCGGCGGCCACGGTCGCGCTGCCCAGCGGGACGGCCGAGCCACCTGCCGGGCCGGTGCGCGTCACCTCGACCGAGGTTCCCCCGGCGTACGGCAGCTTGGCGGTCAGCGTGCCGGAGACGGTCAGCGGCGGGCCGGACGGGGCGGTGGCCGGCGCCTCGGCGGTGAGCTGCGAGTCGGCCTTGGCCGCCTCGGTCAGCACCTTGAGCTGGAGCGCCGTGCCGGCGCCGGTGATCGCGAAGAGCCGGCTGCCGTCCGGTGCCCACTCCAGGCCGCGCGTCGCGAGGGTCGCGTTGGCCGTGCCCTTGACCTCGTACGTGCGGTACGCCGAAGCCGCGCCCGGCGTGAAGAGGTAGATGTCGTCCTCGTAGTACCCGTCGATGCCCGCGGCGACCGTGCCGTCCGGGGCGACGGCCACCGCGTTCGGGTACGGGTTGGTCGGGTAGCTGCCGTTGGGCGACAGGTCGGAGAGCTTGAAGACCTGCTGCTTGTACGGCGCGCCGCTGGCCACGACCACGTTCTCGCCGTCGGCGGCGACGGCCATGTCGCGGAGGTTGGAGGTGGTGGAGGAGCCGTCGCCCGGGTTCCAGACCTTGGCCTTCTCCACCGGGTGGCCGGAGGCCACGTCGTACACGGCCACGGTGGCCGGGCTGGAGCCCACCTCGCCCGCGACGAGGGTGCCCGGCGCGGCCGGCGAGGCGGCCAGTAGCGGGGCGTTGTACCAGGCGTACGCCGGGACCTCGTCCGTGGTGACGACCGGCTCGGCGCCCGAGAGGTCGACCGCGCCGATGCCGCCGCCCCTGGAGCCGTAGAAGCTGAACCAGACCTTGCCGCCGGTGACGACCGGGGTGGACGGCTGATTGCCCGTACCGGTCGCGTAGCGCGCGGTCTCGGTGAGCGAGCCGGTGTCGATCGCGGCGATCGCCTCGCCCTTGGACAGGCCGACGTAGAGCGTCCCGGAGTCCTCGGAGAGCGCGAGCCCGGACGCGCCCTGCTCGCCCGGTATCTGCCCGACGAGCTTCCCGTCGTAGTCGGCGACCAGCACGCTGTCGCTGTTCGGGGCGCTCATGAACACCCGTTGGTGGACCCCGTCCACGACGGTGTCGGTGATGTGATCGGCGGGCAGGGGAGTGGAGCTGTCGGCGTACGCGGGACCGGCGGACCCGGGGCCGAAGAGCGTGGCGGTTCCGGCGAGGGCCGTCAGCGCGAGGGCGCTGACGAGTCTTCGTGTGCGCAAGTGCTTCATCCTCTGAACGAGCTCTTGACGAGCATGCTGAACCGACGGCCGGAAGACCCGGCCGCGAGGATGGCGATGGGGGGTACGGACGGGCGGCGGGCAGGGGAAACCCCTGGTCGCGGCCGGTTCGTCGCGCCGCGCAGAACAGTAGGGCACGGCACTGACAGCGGCGGGCCGCCGCCGGGTCAGCGGCGTTTGCGGATGCCGGGTTCCTGGCGGGGCGGGGTCTGGCCGGCGGTGGGCAGGGGCGGCTTCGGCAGGGTTGCGACCTCGTGCCTGGCCGCGGCCAGCCGCTCGGCGGTGTCGCGCGGCAGGCGCGGCGGCCGCCGGGTGCCCTGGCCGAAGCCGAACGCCGAGGTCAGGTCGCCGAAGGTGGCGCGGCGCCAGTCGGTGATGTGGGGCTCCTCGACGCCGGTGAAGCGCTCCAGGAACTGCAGGACGGAGGTGTGGTCGAAGGGGTCGCCGGCGGCCCAGCCGCCCACCGTCCACGGCGAGACGAGCAGGCAGGGGACGCGGAAGCCGCCGCCGATCGGCAGCCCGCCGATGAACTCGTCCTTCGTGCCGGCCGGCGGCACCGGCGGCGGTACGTGGTCGAAGAGCCCGTCGTTCTCGTCGTAGTTCAGGATGAACGCGGTCTTCCGCCACACCTTCGGGTTGCTCGCGATGGCCTCGATCTTGCGCGCGACGAAGTCGGCACCGGCGGCCGGAAGGTAGTCCGGGTGCTCCGACTCGGCGGCCGTGGGGATGATCCAGGACACGGCCGGCAGCCGGTCGTTGCGTGCGTCGTCCTCGAAGGTGCCGGCGGGCCGCGGCCGCACGCCCCGCTCGTACAGCGCGTCGCCGGGCCGGGCGTCGCGGAAGGTCTGGAACTGCTCCAGCAGGTTGCAGCCGTAGTCGTCGTCCTGCTGGTAGACCTGCCAGCTCACGCCCGCCGCCTGCAGCCGCTCGGCGTACGTCGTCCAGCGGTACGGCCGGGGCGCGGCGTTGTGCACGACCGGGCCGCCCTGCGTGCCGCCGGGGTCGATGGTGCCGGTCATCCAGTACAGCCGGTTCGGCCAGGTCGGTCCCAGGACGGAGCAGAAGTAGCTGTCGCAGACGGTGAACGCCTCGGCGAGCGCGAAGTGGAACGGGATGTCGGCACGGGTGTAGTAGCCCATGACGTACGGGCCGTTCCGGCCGTCCGCCCTGCGGTGCGCGGGCAGCCAGCGGTCCATCCGGCCGCCGTTCCAGGACGCGTGCTGCACGGACCGGGCGTGGCTGGTGGACGGGATGGCCTGGGCGCTGGAGGCGCGCGTGTCCAGGTGGAACGGGAGCAGGTAGCCGTCCGGGTTCTCCGCGTCCGGCTGGTGGAAGACCGAGCGGCCGGTGGAGAGGGTGAGCGCGTCGGGGTCGGCGAAGCCGCGCACGCCGCGCAGCGTGCCGAAGTAGTGGTCGAACGAACGGTTCTCCTGCATCAGCAGCACGACGTGCTCGATGTCGTCGAGCGAGCCGCCCCGGGGCGGCCCGGCCGCGACCGCCCGGCGCACGCTCGGCGGCAGCAGCGAGAGCGCGGCGCCGCCGGCCACCGCGCCCGCAGCGGAGCCGAGGAGCCTGCGCCGGGTCATGTGCCCGGGGCATGCTCCGGGCCGGGGCCGTCCACCGATGACGCTCATCGTGGGCAGCGTAGGCCGGGGCCGCCGCTTTCTGACGGAGGCTCAGAGAAAGGTCACGCGAGCGGCCGGGTGCCGCCGGACACCGGTGCTCAGTCCGCGCCGATGTCCTCGTGCCACAGCTCGGGCCGCTCGGCGATGAAGCCGCGCATCATCGCCACGCACTCCGGATCGTCCAGCACCACGATCTCCACGCCGTGCTCGGCCAGCCAGTCGTGGCCGCCGTGGAACGTCTCCGCCTCACCGATCACCACCCGGGAGATCCCGAACTGGCGGACCAGGCCGCTGCAGTACCAGCAGGGCGAAAGCGTGGTCACCATGGTCGTGCCCTTGTACGAGCGCTGCCGCCCGGCGGCCCGGAACGCCGCCGTCTCGGCGTGCACCGACGGGTCGCCGTCCTGCACCCGGCGGTTGTGGCCGCGCCCCAGCAGCGTGCCGTCGGGGCCGTACAGCGCGGCGCCGATCGGGACGCCGCCCGAGGCGAGTCCGGCCCGGGCCTCGGCCACCGCCGTGGCCAGCATCGCGGACGTGCCGGGGCCGCTCATTCGTCCCGCTCCCCGGACTCCTTGCGCTCCCCGCCCTCGCGGCGCTCCCCGGCCTCCGGCTCCCCGGACTCCCGGCGCCGCAGCTCCTCCTCGCGGCGCTTGAGGTCCGCCTCCCAGTCCTTGAGCAGCGCCTCGTCGGCGTCCCGCTGCTGAGCCCGCTCGCGCGCGGAGAGCGACTGCAGGAACTCGGGGTTGTCGTCCGGCGCGACCCAGCCGCCGCGCCCGCGCCCGGCACCGCCGCCCCCGGCGGCCAGCGCCGCGCGGTCCTTGCCGACGATCAGCCAGGACACCGATCCGACGAGCGGGAAGAGCAGGACGAGGATCGCCCAGAGCACCTTCGGCATGTGGCGCACATGCTTCTCATCGGTGGTGACGCAGTCGATGAACGCGTAGATGCTCAGTGCCAGCGGCACCAGGATCATCAGCACCCGCAGCATGTGTCGCTCCCCCTGGGAGTGGCCGGGCGGGCCGGTGAGCGCGGCCCCAGTGACCAGTCCAGGGTAGTGCGTACCGGATACTGGGATGCATGGCTTATGACGATCTTCGCTCGTTCCTGCGCGCGCTCGACCGCGAAGGCGACCTCAAGCGCATCAAGGCCGAGGTCGATCCGCATCTGGAGGTCGGGGAGATCGTCGACCGCGTGCAGAAGGCCGGCGGCCCGGCGCTCCTCTTCGAGAACGTCAAGGGCTCGGCGATGCCGCTGGCCATGAACGTCTACGGCACCGACCGCCGCCTGCTCAAGGCGCTGGGCCTCTCGTCGTACGACGAGATCAGCGACCGGATCGGCGGCCTGCTCAAGCCCGAGCTGCCGCAGGGCTTCGTCGGCATCCGTGAGGCGTTCGGCAAGCTCGCGAACATGACGCACGTCCCGCCGCGCAAGGTGAAGGGCGACGACGCGCCGGTGCAGGAGGTCGTCCTCAAGGGCGACGAGGTGGACCTGGACCGGCTGCCGGCGCTGTTCACCTGGCCCGAGGACGGCGGCTCGTTCTTCAACCTGGGCCTGACCCACACCAAGGACCCCGGGACCGGCGTCCGCAACCTCGGGCTGTACCGCCTGCAGCGCCACGACAAGCGCACGATCGGCATGCACTGGCAGATCCACAAGGACAGCCGGAACCACTACCAGGTCGCCGCCAAGCGCGGCGAGAAGCTGCCGGTCGCCATCGCCTTCGGCTGCCCGCCGGCCGTGACGTACGCCTCGACGGCGCCGCTCCCCGGCGACATCGACGAGTACCTCTTCGCCGGTTTCCTGCAGGGCAAGCGGATCGAGATGGTCGACTGCAAGACCGTGCCGCTCCAGGTCCCGGCCAACGCCGAGGTGGTCCTGGAGGGCTGGCTGGAGCCGGGCGAGATGCGGCCCGAGGGCCCCTTCGGGGACCACACCGGCTTCTACACGCCGCAGGAGGACTTCCCTGCGCTGACCATCGACTGCGTCACGATGCGCAAGCGTCCGCTGCTCCAGTCGATCGTGGTCGGCCGGCCGCCGACGGAGGACGGGCCGCTGGGCCGGGCCACGGAGCGGTTCTTCCTCCCGCTGCTCAAGATCATCATTCCGGACATCGTGGACTACCACCTGCCGGAGTCCGGGGGCTTCCACAACTGCGCGATCGTCTCGATCGACAAGAAGTACCCCAAACACGCCCAGAAGGTGATGCACGCCATCTGGGGCGCACACATGATGTCCCTGACCAAGCTGATCGTGGTGGTGGACGCCGACTGCGACGTGCACAACTACCACGAGGTCGCCTGGCGGGCGCTAGGCAACACCGACTACGCCCGCGACCTGACCGTCGTCGAGGGTCCGGTCGACCATCTGGACCACGCCTCCTACCAGCAGTTCTGGGGCGGCAAGGCCGGTATCGACGCGACCGCGAAGTGGCCCGGGGAGGGGTACACGCGGGACGGCGGCTGGCCGGAGATGGTCGCCTCGGACCCCGCGACCGCGGACAAGGTGACCCGCCGATGGAAGGAGTACGGCCTGTGAGCAGCGCCTCAGCGGCCATTCCGCAGCCGGGCCGTACCAAGGCCTTCCTGCGACTCGTCATGATCGAGCACTCGGTGTTCGCGCTGCCCTTCGCGTACATCGCCGCGCTGACCGCGATGTTCCGGGTGGACGGGCGCGTCCACTGGTGGGAGCTGCTGCTCGTCACCGTCGCGATGGTGGGCCTGCGCACCTTCGCGATGGCCGCGAACCGGATCATCGACCGCGAGATCGACGCCCGCAATCCGCGCACCGCCCACCGCGAGCTGGTCACCGGCGCGATGTCGGTGAAGCACGCCTGGACCGGCGCGCTGGTCGCGCTCGTCGTCTTCCTCGCCGCCGCCGCGCTGCTCAACCCGCTGTGCCTGGCGCTGGCCCCCGTCGCGGTGATCCCGATGGTGGTCTATCCGTACGGCAAGCGGTTCACCAACTTCCCGCAGGCCATCCTCGGTCTCGCCCAGGCCATGGGCCCGGTCGGCGGCTGGCTGGCGATCACCGGCGAGTGGTCCTGGGAGGCGGTGATCCTCGGCCTCGCGGTGGGCATCTGGATCGGCGGCTTCGACCTGATCTACGCCTGCCAGGACGTCGAGACCGACCGCGAGGTCGGCGTGAAGTCCGTGCCGGCCCGCTTCGGCATCCCGGCCGCCATTCGGGGCGCGCGCGTCTGCCACACGGTCACCACGGCGCTGTTCGTGTGGTTCGCGCTGGCCACCGGTGCCGGGGTCTTCTTCTGGGTCGGCCTGGTGATCGTCGCGGGCGCGTTCCTGTACGAGCACTCGATCGTCCGGCCGCACGACCTCTCCCGGCTGAACCGGGCGTTCTTCCAGGTCAACGGCTTCATCGGGATCGCGCTGTTCGTCTGTGCGCTGCTGGACCTGCTGGTGCGCGGGCTCGGCGTCTGACGGCGGCGGAGCACGGACGAGGGGCCGGTACCCGGGCGGGTACCGGCCCCTTCGCCGTCCGTGTGCGGGCCCTCGGCACGACGGCGTCCGCGTGCGGAAGCCGTCCGCCGGGCCGCCTCGGGGCGTGCGGCCTCAGTTCTTGACGAAACGCCAGGCCACGAGCTTGGGGTAGCTCCACATGACCCCGCTGTTGGCCCGGACCGTGCCGATGATGCCGAAGACCAGCGCGGTGATCCAGTACGCGCCGAAGAGGACCAGGTAGACGATCAGCGGGACGAGGAAGACCATGCCGGGGTCGCCCGTGCCGGTGTCCGCGGTCACGCCGGCACCGATCGCCACGGCGAAGTACAGCACGGCGGTGATGACCGCCATGATCGCCTGGGTGATGCCGTAGTTCATCCCCTGGGCCGCGTGGTGGCGGACGTAGGGGTCCTGCTCGTTCTGCGCGTTGTTGCGGATGGCGAGCGGGGCGATCCAGCCGCAGACCATGCCGATGCAGCACATGCCCGTGCCGACGAAGACGGTGAGCACGGCGCCGAGGTGCGCCCACATCGCCGGGGAGGTCGAGGGGCGGGGCTGCGGGTGGCCGTATCCGGGCTGGCCGCCCCAGCCGGGGCCGCCGGGGGTGCCGGGTGCGCCGTACGGCTGCTGCTGGCCGACGCCGGGGACGTACGCGCCGTACTGCGGGCCGCCGGGTGCGCCGTACTGCTGGCCGCCCGGCGCCCCGCCGTACTGCTGTCCGCCGGGTGCGGCGCCGTACGGCTGGCCGTACCCGGGAGCGCCGCCCGGAGCGCCGCCCTGCGGCTGCTGCGGGGCATGGGGCTGCTGCGCGTTCGGCTGCTGCGGCTGCTGCGGCTGCTGCGCGTTCGGCTGCTGGGGCGGCTGTCCCTCGGACGGCGGCTCGGATGCTGACTTGTCGAACTCGACCACGGGCTGATCTCCCCCGATGACGTAACTACTCGCGCCGAGGCGCTGGACACAGATGCGCGCGCCGTGGCACCGGCGCATGCGCGTGCAGCGAGACTACGGGACACGGCCGGCGGAGCGGAGGGCCGGAGTCCGCACCCGGAAGACGAACGCGGCCAGCACCCCGCCGGCCAGTCCGAAGAAGTGCGCCTGCCAGCTGATGCCGTCGGCGGCCGGGAGCGCGCCCCACAGGATCGAGCCGTAGAGCACCGCGACGAGCAGGCCGAGGGCGATGTCCAGGGCCTTGCGCTCGATGAAGCCGCGCACGACGAGGTAGCCGAAGAGTCCGAAGATCACGCCGGAGACGCCCGCGGTATTGCTCCCCGGCGGGGATATCAGCCAGACGCCCAGGCCGCTGACGACGGCGATGAGCAGCACGACTCCGGCCAGTCTGCGGACCCCGGCGCGGAGTGCTGCCAGGAAGCCGAGCACGAGCAGCGGGAGGGTGTTGGCCATCAGGTGGGCGAAGCCGAAATGGACGGCGGTCGCCGGAATCACGTCGATCAGCTCGCTCAGCTCGCGCGGCCGGATGCCGAAGCTGTCCAGCGCATGGCCGCTGGCGGCGTCCACCGCCTCCAGGATCCACAGCACTCCGACCCAGGCCAGCACCAGCAGCGCGGCGGGCTTGGCGCGTGCTCCCATGTCGGCCCTCCTCCGTCCGGGCACCGGGCGTCGCCGGATGCGTGCGGCCGGGGTGGCCGCACGAGCTCACAAGCAACAACGGCTGTGACGGTGCTTCTGGTTCCGCCGGATAGGCTCGGTGCCGTGGAGCCGCCGCACAACGTCACCAGTCAGCACGCCGGCCCGGACCGCCGCAGGCCGTGGATCGTCGGGATCTCCGGCGCGTCCGGCACCCCGTACGCCGCGTCCGTGCTGCGCGGGCTGCTGGCCGCGGGCGAGGCCGTGGACCTGGTGGTGAGCCGGGCGGCGCGGCTGACGCTGCTGGACGAGACGGGCATCTCCTTCCGGGACGCGCACTGGCGCACGGACCTGCGCGAGTGGCTGGCGCGCGGTGCGGACGGGAAGCCGGACACCTTTCCGGTCTCCGAGGCGGATCTGGCGGACGTGCGGCACTGGCCGGCCGGTGACCTGGCGGCGGGCCCGTCGTCGGGCTCGTATCCGGCCAGGGGCATGCTGATCGTGCCGGCGAGCACGGCGTGCGTGGCCGGGGTGGCGCTGGGGCTGTCCAAGGACCTGCTGCAGCGGACGGCGAGCGTGACGCTGAAGGAGCGCAGGCCGCTGGTGGTCGCGGTGCGCGAGACGCCGCTGAACGGGCAGACCCTCAAGCACCTGGTCGCGCTGGACGAGGCGGGCGCCGTGGTGCTGCCGGCCTCGCCCGCGTTCTACGCCGGGGCGACGCACATCCAGGACCTGGTGGACTTCGTGGCCGGCCGGGCGCTGGACGCCGCCGGGGTGCCGCACGGTCTGTACCGGCGCTGGGAGGGCGAGCTGGGCGGCGCGGCGCGCCGGAGCGGTCGGGACGGCGGTACCGCGACCGGCGGCGAGGCCGACAGAGCTCAATGATCAATTTGTGATTTTACCTGGGATTGCAGGCCAAATCGCCCTGCATGCCTTAGATTCTCTAATCAGTAATGGCAGTGCGGAAAGATTGAAAGGTCGGGGACGCAATGGACGCGGTGGACAGGCAGCTCATCCAGGCACTGCGCGAGAACGGCAGGGCCTCCTACGCGGAGCTCGGCCGGCTCGTGGGTCTCTCCGGCCCCAGCGTCACGGACCGCATCAACCGGCTGGAGTCGGCCGGCGTGATCACCGGCTATCGCGCCACCGTCGACGCCGCCTCGCTGGGCCTGGGCGTCACGGCCCTGGTCGGCATCTCGCTGACGGACGCCACCGACCACGAGGACGTCGCCCACCGGCTGCGTGACCTCGCCGAGATCGAGGACTGCTGGTTCATCGCCGGCGACGACTCCTACATGCTCAAGGTCCGGGTGAGCGACGTGGACGGCCTGGAGCGGACCATCCGCCGGCTCTCCGGTACCAAGGGCGTGTCCCGTACGCGCACCACCGTCGTGCTCTCCACGAAGTGGGAGAACCGCGTCGGGGAGCTGCCCGAGGAGGAGTGACGGCCGCCGGCCGGCCCGGCACGGGGGCGCCGAGCGGCCGGAAACCGGGGGAGTAAGGTCGACAAAGCTTGTATTCGGCAGAAACATGGAGGCGGACCGGAATGGACGCTGGGCTCAAGCGCGAGCTGGAGGAGAAGGTCCACGCCGGTGAGCGGCTGACCCGTGAGGACGGCATCGCCCTCTACGAGTCGGATGACCTGGCGTGGCTCGGCGGCCTCGCGCACGAGGTGCGCACCCGCAAGAACGGCGACGTGGTGCACTTCAACGTCAACCGTCACCTCAACATGACGAACGTGTGCACCGCCTCCTGCGCGTACTGCTCCTTCCAGCGCAAGCCCGGTGAGAAGGACGCCTACACGATGCGCATCGAGGAGGCCGTCCGCCTGGCCAAGGCCATGGAGAACGAGAACCTCACCGAGCTGCACATCGTCAACGGCCTGCACCCGAACCTGCCCTGGCGCTACTACCCCCGCTCCCTGAAGGCCCTCAAGGAAGCGCTGCCGAACGTCGGCCTGAAGGCCTTCACGGCGACCGAGATCCACCACTTCGAGACCATCTCGGGCATGGACGCCTCCGAGATCCTCGACGAACTGATCGACGCCGGCCTGGAGTCGCTGACCGGCGGCGGCGCGGAGATCTTCGACTGGGAGGTCCGCCAGCACATCGTCGACCACCGCACCCACTGGGAGGACTGGTCGCGGATCCACCGCCTGGCGCACCAGAAGGGCCTCAAGACGCCCTCCACGATGCTGTACGGGCACATCGAGGAGCCGCGCCACCGCGTCGACCACGTGCTGCGGCTGCGCGAACTGCAGGACGAGACCGGCGGCTTCCAGGTCTTCATCCCGCTGCGGTACCAGCACGACTTCGTGGACATGAAGGACGGCAAGATCCGCAACAAGCTCCAGGCGCGGACCACGATGGCCACCGGCGCCGAGGCGCTGAAGACCTTCGCCGTCTCCCGGCTGCTCTTCGACAACGTGCCGCACGTGAAGTGCTTCTGGGTCATGCACGGCCTGCAGACGACGCAGCTGGCGCTGCAGCACGGCGCTGACGACATGGACGGCTCGGTCGTCGAGTACAAGATCACCCACGACGCCGACAACTACGGCACGCCGAACAAGCTCACCCGTGAGGACCTGCTGGAGCTCATCCGGGACGCGGGCTTCCGGCCGGTCGAGCGCAACACCCGGTACGAGATCATCAAGGAGTACCCGGGTCCGGACGCGCACCGCCGCGACGAGCCCCAGCCGATGCGGGTGTGACGCAGCGCCCGGTACGCGTGTGACCGGGCGCGCTCCGCGTTGTCAGAGGTGACGATTAGGGTCCAGAACATGAGCATCCGCTTCGATCTGGACCCTTCCGTCACTCCGGAGCTGCGCGACGGCATCTGCACCCTGTGGGCGGACGTCTCCAACGCCGGCGGCGCGGTCGGATTCGTGCCGCCCGTGACCCGCGAGGACATCCGCCCCGAGCTGGTGAAGCACCTGGCGGCGATGGCCGAGGGCCGGGCCCGGCTGATCGTCGGCCGGGACGCGGCGGGCGCCCCGCTGGCCACGGCGTTCCTGTACGCCAACACCCACCGCCTGATGCGGCACTGGCTGTGGGTCTACAGCGTGATGGTCCACCCGTCCCTGCAGGGGCGGGGCGTGGGCCGCGAGCTGATGGCCGCGGTCGGGGACGCCGCGCGCGCCACCGAGGGGATACGGGGCATCCGGCTCACCTGCCGCGGCGGCACCGGCGCGGACCGCTTCTACGCCTCCTGCGGGTTCAAGGAGGTCGGCCGGGTACCCGACGCCATCAAGGTCGCCGACGACGACTACCGCGACGACATCACGATGTGGTCCGAGGTGGCCTGATGCCGCCCGCGGGGCGGCCCGGACCGCCGGTGCCGGGGGCGGCCAAGATCACACAGGGTGCTGTGCTTGACTGGATGCAGACCCTTTCGGTTGTCGTTGAGAAGAAGGTCCGACCGTGAGCAGCCAGAAGCACGCCGCACTCCTGTACACCGCTTCCCGCGTTGGCCTGTTCGTCGTCTGCTTCGCGGTCGTCTGGGTCCTCGCGTACCTCCACGTCATCCCGCTGGCCGTGGGCGCCTCGAACACCGTCTGGATGCTGCTGCTCGCCATCGTGATCTCCGCGCCGCTCAGCTTCGTGCTGCTGCGCAAGCAGCGGGACGCGATGTCCCAGCAGATCGTGGCGCGGGTCGACCGCCAGAAGGCCCGGCTCGCCGCCAACCGCAGCCAGGAGGACGGCGTCTGAGCACGCCGCGCCGCCGCCCCGACGGCGTGCGACACCTGCCTGTTGGCATGTGACACGCCTCACGCCGCTTTTCCGCCCGCCCGTGGAGTTTCCGCTCCACCGGCGGGCGTTGTGCTGTGACGTCCGGCCCGGCGCCGGAGCAGGCCAAAGATTTTCTTTGAGTACCCCAAAGTTCAAGTGTTAACGTATCGGACATGAAGACAGCAGTAGCGCACCCGTTCCCCATGAGCCGCAGGCTCGTGGCGCGCCTGCACGTCGATCTTTGCCGCTGTCTGTCCGCGGCCTGTTGCCGCCGCTGACGTCACCGCGACGTCCGCGCAGCGGCCGGAGATCCAGCAACCGGACCTCCTGGCGCCTCACGCCCTCTTCCCGAAGCCTGCACGCACCCGGAGTGTGCCCGTTGTCCACGTCTTCCGAGACCTCCCCCAAGACCTCACGCATACCGAAGGTCCCCTTCTGGGCGCAGATCCTGCTGGGTCTCGTCCTCGGTGTGCTCCTCGGCTGGATCGCCAAGAGCGGCGACGTCGGCTGGCTGGTCACCACCCTCGGCAAGATCGGTGAGCTCTTCGTCCAGCTGCTGAAGCTGGCCGTCGCGCCGCTGGTCTTCTTCGCCATCGTGGTGTCGATCACCAACCTGCGGCAGGTCAACAACGCCGCCCGGCTCGCCACCCGCACCCTGCTGTGGTTCATGGTCACCTCGCTCATCGCGGTGGCCATCGGCCTGGCGATCGGCCTGATCACCAACCCCGGCTCCGGCACGGGCCTGACCCCGGCCGACGGCTCCAAGCCCGACCACGCCGGTACCTGGCTCGACTTCCTGACCGGGATCATCCCGACCGACATCATCACGCCCTTCACCGAGCTGCAGGTGCTGCAGATCGTCTTCATGGCGGCCGTCGTCGGCATCGCCGCGCTCCAGCTGGGCGAGAAGGCCGAGCCGGTCCTGCGGCTCAGCCGCTCCGCGCTGGAGCTGCTGCAGAAGGCCCTGTGGTGGGTCATCCGGCTCGCCCCGCTGGGCACGCTGGGCCTGATCGGCAACGCGATCGCCACGTACGGCTGGAACCTCATCGGCAAGTACGCGACCTTCACCGTCGACATCTACGTCGGCTGCGCGCTGGTGATGTTTGGCGTCTACCCGCTGCTGCTGTCCCTGGTCGGCAAGGTCAACCCGCTGCAGTTCTTCCGCGGCGCCTGGCCCGCGATCCAGCTGGCCTTCGTCTCCCGCTCCTCGGTCGGCACCATGCCGGTCACCCAGAAGGTCACCGAGCGCCTCGGCGTCCCGAAGGAGTACGCGTCCTTCGCCGTGCCCTTCGGCTCGACCACCAAGATGGACGGCTGCGCCTCCATCTACCCGGCGCTCGCCGCGATCTTCATCGCGCAGATCTTCGACGTGCACCTCGGCATCGCCGACTACGTGCTGATCGTCTTCGTCTCGGTCATCGGCTCGGCCGCGACCGCCGGCCTCACCGGCGCCACGGTCATGCTGACCCTGACCCTCTCCACGCTCGGCCTGCCGCTGGCCGGTGTCGGTCTGCTCATGGCCATCGACCCGATCCTGGACATGATGCGTACCGCCACCAACGTGGCCGGCCAGGTCGTCGTCCCGATCCTGGTCTCCGCCAAGGAGAAGATCCTGGACCGCGACGCGTACGCCGGCGCGACCAGCATCAGCGTGGGCGACGACGCGGAGACGGCCGCAGCGGCCGACGAGGCGGACCGGAAGGCCGGCGTCCCGGCAGCCG
>NZ_PQSQ01000125.1 GCF_002920575.1 Streptomyces sp. Ru73
CTCCACGCGCGCGACCACGACCTGCCAGTGCGGCGCTGTGCCGAGCCCGGGCAGCAGCACGGGTGCGGCGACCCGCAGCCGGGCCGCGATCTCGGCGGGCGGCGCACCCGTCTGGACCAGCTCCAGGACTTCCTGCGCGAGCCGGCGGCGCACCGTGCGGGCCGCGTCGCGCCGGTCCCGCTCCACGGCGATCAGCTGGGTGACGCCGTGCAGCAGGTCCAGCCGCTCCGCCGGCCAGTCGCCGGCGTCCGCCTCGACCGCCAGCAGCCAGTCCGAGAGCACGGTCTCGCGCAGGTCACGGCCGCCGCTGCGGATCGGGAAGAGCGAGTACGTGGTGTTGCCGAGCAGGACCCGGTGCGGGCTGCGGCGCCCGCTGCGGGCGGCCGCCAGGTGCTCGCCCGCCAGCCGGGCACCGGCCGCGGTCCCGTCGGCGGGGCCCGCCCCGCCGCCCGGCGCGGCGCCCGCGATCCGCCGTCCGGTGGGGGAGAGGACCCAGGCGCGCAGGTCGAGGTCGGAGCCCAGCAGGTCCAGGACGACCTCGGGGCCGCCGCCCGCCGGGCCCGAGGTCATCAGGCGGCGGTGCCGGTCGACGACGGCGGCCAGGTCGCCGGCGCGCTCGCCGGAGACCTGCCGTACGACGTACTCGGTGACGGTGGCGAAGGAGACCGACTCGGCGACGGAGAAGAGGGGCAGGCGGTGGCGGGCGCAGGCCGCGATCAGGTCCTCGGGGACCGGGCCCAGCTCCGCGGTGCCGGCCGCGAGACCGGCCACCCCGGCGGTGGCAAGGATCCGGACGAAATTCTCGGAGTCCTCGGGCTCCCGCCGCCAGGCGAGACCCGAGAGGACCAGCTCGCCGCCGGAGAGGTAGCGGCTGGGGTCCCGCAGGTCGGTGGTCATCACACCCCGCACCGTGCGGTCCAGTTCGTCCTCGCCCCCGAGAAGCCGCAGGCCAAGGGATTCGGTGTCCAGAAGTGCGCGGAGCCGCATGACCTTCGCCCGCCGATCTTTCCGTCTCGTGTTGCCGGTGGAATACCGCGAGGTTGCCGCGCCCCGCTTTTCGTTCGAATCTACAAGACAGGTGCCCTGGCCAGCCAACCGCTTCATGGTTTCGGTGACTGCACCGGGCGGCCGCTCGGCGCGTGTACTGGGTCACATCGCGTGAACGGAAGATGAACTGCCCGCCGGACGGCGGCTGGATGACGACGGCGGCGGCTCCGCCGCGGCGGACCCCGTTGACACCGGCGACCGTAGGCAGCACAGCACGATTTTCCCGAGAAGGAAGAGAGTCACCCATGGACTTCCTTCGCCCCGCCAGCTGGGAGGAGGCGCTCGCCGCAAAGGCCGAGCACCCCACCGCTGTGCCGATCGCGGGCGGTACGGACGTGATGGTCGAGATCAACTTCGACCACCGCCGCCCCGAGTACCTGATGGACCTGAACCGCATCGGTGAGCTGCGGGAGTGGGAGACCGGCGCCGACACCGTACGGCTCGGCGCCTCCGTGCCGTACACGCAGATCATGGAGCACCTCCGCGCCGAGCTGCCGGGCCTGGCCCTCGCCTCGCACACCGTCGCCTCCCCGCAGATCCGCAACCGCGGCGGCGTCGGCGGCAACCTCGGCACCGCCTCACCGGCGGGCGACGCGCATCCCGCGCTGCTGGCCTCCGGCGGCGCGGTCGAGGCGGAGTCGGCGGCCCGCGGCCGCCGCATGATCCCCATCGACGCGTTCTACACCGGCGTGAAGCGCAACGCCCTGGAGCCGGACGAGCTGATCCGCGCCGTCCACCTGCCGAAGGCCACAGGGCCGCAGCAGTTCTCCAAGGTCGGCACGCGCAACGCCATGGTCATCGCGGTGTGCGCGTTCGGCATCGCGCTGCACCCGGAGACGAGGACCGTACGGACCGGCATCGGGTCCGCCGCACCGACCCCGGTACGCGCCCAGGAGGCCGAGACCTTCCTCGCCGCGGCGCTGGAGGAGGGCGGTCACTGGGAGTCCGGCGCGCCGCTCCCGGTATCCGTCGCGAAGCAGTTCGCGCAGCTCGCGGCCGGCGCCTGCAATCCCATCGACGACGTACGCGGCAGTGCGGCGTACCGCCGGCACGCGGTCGGCGTGATGGCCCGCCGCACGCTCGGCTGGGTCTGGGAGTCGTACCGCGGCGAGGGCCGCACCGCACAGGGAGGTGCACAGTGCGCGTGACGTTCACCGTCAACGGCCGCGAGCAGACGGCCGACGACGTCTGGGAAGGCGAGAGCCTGCTGTACGTGCTCCGCGAGCGGATGGGCCTGCCGGGCTCGAAGAACGCCTGCGAGCAGGGCGAGTGCGGCTCCTGCACGGTCCGCCTGGACGGGGTGCCGGTGTGCGCCTGCCTGGTGGCGGCCGGACAGGCCGAGGGCCGCGACGTGGTCACCGTCGAGGGCCTGGCCGGCTTCGCCCGGCAGCGGGCGGAGCGCGGCCGCTGCGGCACGGGGGTCTGCAGCGGCCCGGGCACCACCCTGGACGAGGCCCGGGCCTGGACCGCGGCGCCCGCCGGTCCGGGCGACGGCCGGCCGGGTGAGCAGGCGCGGCTCTCGCCGGTCCAGCAGGCGTTCCTCGACGCGGGCGCCGTGCAGTGCGGCTTCTGCACGCCGGGCCTGCTGGTCGCCGCCGACGAACTGCTGGAGCGGAACGCGCAGCCGTCCGACGCCGACATCCGCGAGGCGCTGTCGGGCAACCTGTGCCGCTGCACCGGCTACGAGAAGATCCTCGACGCGGTCCGGCTCGCGGCCGCCCGCGGCGGGACCGACACCGCAGGAACGGGGGCCTGACCATGGCCGGAGTCACCCGGACACCCACCGGGCTCACCCAGGGCAGCAGCACCCCGGCCGGCGTCGGCGCGTCCACGCTGCGCCCGGACGGCACGCTGAAGGTCACCGGCGAGTTCGCGTACTCCTCGGACATGTGGCACGAGGACATGCTGTGGGGCCACACCCTGCGCAGCACCGTCGCGCACGCCGAGATCCGCTCCATCGACACCTCCGAGGCGCTGGCGCAGCCCGGCGTCTACGCGGTCCTCACCTACGACGACCTGCCGACCGCGGTGAAGCACTACGGCCTGGAGATCCAGGACACCCCGGTGCTCGCCGACGGCCGGGTACGGCACCACGGCGAGCCGGTGGCGCTGGTCGCCGCCGACCACCCGGAGACGGCCCGGCGGGCCGCCGCCAGGATCAGGGTCGACTACGCGGAGCTGCCGCTCATCACCGACGAGGCCTCGGCCACCGCCGAGGACGCCCCGCTGCTCCATCCGGGGCGCAAGGACGCGCACGCCGGTCATGTGCCGCACCCGAACATCGTCCACCGCCAGCCCATCATCCGCGGCGACGCCGACGAGGCCGCGCAGCGCGCGGACGTCATCGTCACCGGCGAGTACGAGTTCGGCATGCAGGACCAGGCGTTCCTCGGCCCGGAGTCCGGGCTCGCGGTGCCGGCCGAGGACGGCGGGGTCGACCTGTACGTCGCGACCCAGTGGCTCCACGCCGACCTGCGGCAGATCGCGCCGGTCCTGGGCCTGCCGCCGGAGAAGGTCCGGATGACGCTCTCCGGCGTCGGCGGCGCCTTCGGCGGCCGCGAGGACCTGTCGATGCAGATCCACGGCTGCCTGCTGGCGCTCCGCACCGGCAAGCCCGTGAAGATCGTCTACGACCGGTTCGAGTCCTTCTTCGGGCACGTCCACCGGCACCCCGCCAAGCTCCGGTACGAGCACGGCGCCACCAAGGACGGCAGGCTCACCCACCTGAAGTGCCGCATCGTGCTGGACGGCGGCGCGTACGCCTCGTCCTCCCCGGCGGTGGTCGGCAACGCCTCCTCGCTCGCCGTCGGCCCGTACGTCGTCGACGACGTCGACATCGAGGCCCTCGCGCTCTACACGAACAACCCGCCGTGCGGCGCCATGCGCGGCTTCGGCGCGGTCCAGGCGTGCTTCGCGTACGAGGCACAGATGGACAAGCTGGCGGCGGCGCTCGGCATGGACCCCGTCGAGCTGCGGCAGCGCAACGCCATGGAGCGGGGCTCGGTCATGCCGACCGGGCAGGTCGTCGACTCGCCCGCGCCGGTCGCCGAGCTGCTGCGCCGGGTCAAGGCCAGGCCGCTGCCGCCGGAGAACCAGTGGGAGACCACCGAGGGCGCCGACGTCCGCGCGCTGCCCGGCGGCCTGTCCAACACCACGCACGGCGAGGGCGTCGTCCGCGGCGTCGGCTACGCCGTCGGCATCAAGAACGTCGGCTTCTCCGAGGGCTTCGACGACTACTCCACCGCGCGGGTGCGGATGGAGGTCGTCAACGGCGAGCCGGTCGCGACCGTGCACACCGCGATGGCCGAGGTCGGCCAGGGCGGCATCACCGTGCACGCCCAGATCGCCCGTACCGAGCTGGGCGTCCAGCAGGTCACCATCCAGCCCGCCGACACCCGGGTCGGCTCGGCCGGCTCCACCTCGGCGTCCCGGCAGACCTACGTCACCGGCGGCGCGGTGAAGAACAGCTGCGAGGCCGTACGCGAGCAGGTCCTGCAGAGGGGCCGGGTCAAGTTCGGCACGTACCACCCGGCGTGGGCCACCGCCGAGCTGCTGCTGGAGGGCGGCAAGGTCGTCACCGACGCCGGCGAGGTGCTCGCGGACATCGCGGACGTGCTGGGCGAGGAGGCCGTGGAGGCGGACCTGGAGTGGCGGCACCGCCCCACCGAGGCGTTCGACCCGGAGACCGGCCAGGGCTTCGGCCACGTGCAGTACTCCTTCGCGGCGCACCGCGCGGTCGTCGAGGTCGACACCGAGCTGGGCCTCGTCAAGGTCGTCGAGCTGGCCTGCGCGCAGGACGTCGGCAAGGCGCTCAACCCGCTCTCCGTCGTCGGCCAGATCCACGGCGGCACGACCCAGGGCCTGGGCGTCGCCGTCATGGAGGAGATCGTCGTCGACCCGAAGACCGCGAAGGTGCGCAACCCCTCGTTCACCGACTACCTGATCCCCACGATCCTGGACACGCCCACCATTCCGGTGGACGTCCTCGAACTTGCCGATGAGCACGCTCCCTACGGGCTGCGTGGCGTCGGCGAGGCGCCGACCCTGTCGTCGACCCCGGCAGTCCTCTCCGCGATCCGGGCGGCGACCGGGCTGGCGCTCACGAAAACGCCGGTGCGGCCAGAACATCTCACCGGCACGTGAAAAGCCTCCGGGCGGTACGGATATTTGGGGTGTCCTGTCCGTCCTCCCGCGGTTCGTACCGCCCGGAGTTTCCCCCACGTCAGCCGCGCCTCCTAGGATCCGTCCTCGGCGCCGCATCTGGCTGAAAAACGTTCGTCTCGGGCCGTCCCCCGGGTCGTGCGGCCCGCTCCATCCCAAATCTCACATTCCCCCCTTGTGAGTGCCCCTATGAACCTTGGGAGATAGGCACCATGACCCAGCCCACCATCGAGCCGACCACGGCGGAGGACGCCGGCGCGGGGACGCGTCAGCCCTCCGGCCGGTCCTGGCTCGACCGGTACTTCCACATATCCGAGCGCGGTTCGACCCTCGGCCGGGAACTGCGCGGCGGCATCACCACCTTCATGGCGATGGCGTACATCCTCCTGCTCAACCCCGTCCTGCTCAGCGGCAAGGACGCGGTGGGCGGCACGCTCCAGCCGGGCGCCGTCATCACGGCGACCGCCTTCGCGGCCGCCATCGCGACCCTGCTGATGGGCATCGTCGGCAAGGTCCCGCTGGCGCTCGCCGCCGGTCTGAGCGTCTCCGGCGTCCTCGGCACCCAGGTGATCAGCTCGATGTCCTGGCCGCAGGCCATGGGCATGTGCGTGATCTACGGTGTCGTGATCATGCTCCTGGTGGTCAGCGGCCTCCGCGAGAAGATCATGAACGCGATCCCGCTCGGCCTCAAGCACGCCATCACCATCGGCATCGGGCTCTTCGTCACCATGATCGGCCTGGTCAAGGCCGGGTTCGTCGGCCTCGGCAACGCCTCGGCTCCGGTCACCCTCGGCGTACACGGCCACCTCTCCGGCTGGCCCGTGCTCGCCTTCTGCATCACCCTCGTCGTCATCTTCATGCTGCTGGCCCGCAACATCCCCGGCGCGATCCTGATCGGCATCGCCGTCGGCACCGTCTTCTCGCTGGTCGTCACCGCGGCCTTCGGGCTGGGCGACAAGCAGTGGGGCCTGGCCACGCCCAAGCTGCCGGACAACGTGGTCTCCACCCCGGACTTCGGCCTCTTCGGCAAGATCGAGTTCGGCGGCTTCGCGGAGCTCGGCGCCACCACCGTCGGCATGGTCGTCTTCACCCTCGTGCTGGCCGGCTTCTTCGACGCCATGGCCACGATCATCGCGGTCGGCCAGGAGGCCAAGCTCGCCGACCACCTCGGCCGGATGCCGGGCCTGAACAAGGCGCTGCTCATCGACGGCGCGGGCGGCGCGATCGGCGGCGTCTCCGGTGCCTCCGGCCAGACCGTCTTCATCGAGTCCGCCAGCGGCGTCGGCGAGGGCGCCCGTACCGGCCTCTCGGCCACCGTCACCGGCCTGCTCTTCGGCCTGGCGCTGCTCTTCACCCCACTGGCGGAGATCGTGCCCGCCCAGGTCGCGTCCGCCGCGCTGGTCGTCATCGGCTCGATGATGATGCAGAACGCACGGCACGTGGACTGGCGCGACCGGTCCGTGGCGATCCCGGTCTTCCTGACCGTGGTGATCATGCCGTTCACGTACTCGATCGTGAACGGTGTGGCCGTCGGCGTCATCTCGTACTGCGCGATCAAGCTCGCGCAGGGCAAGTGGCGTGAGCCGGGACCGCTGATGTGGATCCTCGCGCTGGTCTTCATCTTCAACTTCGCGTTCAACAACGTGGGGTAGGGAGACCCGCTCGCGCCGGGCGCCGTGCCCGGGCGGAGGCCGCATCGGCCCTCCGCGCAACCGCAGACAAGGAGCTGGACATGCTGGACATCGCCGATGAGCTGCACCGGTGGGTCGAGCAGGGACGCGACTTCGCCGTGGCCACCGTGGTCGGCGTCGGCGGCAGCGCGCCCCGGCAGCCGGGCGCCGCACTGGCCGTCGACCGCGACGGCACGGCGATCGGGTCCGTCTCCGGCGGTTGCGTGGAGGGCGCGGTGTACGAGCTGTGCCGACAGGCCCTGGAGACCGGCGAGCCGGTGCGGGAACGGTTCGGTTACAGCGACGAGGACGCCTTCGCCGTGGGCCTGACCTGCGGCGGCGTCATCGACATCCTCGTCACCCCGGTACGCGCGAGCGCCCCGGAGCCATCGGGGGGGCCGGACGACCCCCCGGCCCCGGTGGACAGCACCTCCAGGACGCTCGCGGCCGCGGCGGCCGCCGCCGTCTCCGCTGAGGCGGCGGCCCTCGCGCGCATCGTCTCCGGCCCGGCCGGCCTGCTCGGCCGGGCCCTCCTGGTCCGCGCCGACGGCAGCCACACCGGCAGCCTCGGCGGCCACCCCGCGCTGGACCGCACCGCGCTCGCGGAGGCGCGCGCCCTGCTGGACGCGGGCCGCACCGCCACCGTGGAGATCGGCGCCGACGGCAGCCAGTGCGGCGTCCCGCTCACCCTGCTCGTGGAGTCCTCCGTGCCGCCCCCGCGGATGCTGGTCTGCGGCGCCATCGACTTCGCCGCCGCCCTCGTACGGGCCGGCAAGTTCCTCGGCTACCACGTCACCGTCTGCGACGCCCGGCCCGTCTTCGCGACGCGCGCCCGCTTCCCCGGCGCCGACGAGGTCGTCGTCGACTGGCCGCACCGCTACCTCGACACCCAGCAGCTGGACTCCCGCGCCGTGCTCTGCGTCCTCACCCACGACGCCAAGTTCGACGTGCCGCTGCTGGAACGGGCGCTGCGGCTCCCCGTCGCGTACGTGGGCGCCATGGGCTCCCGCCGCACCCACCTGGACCGGCTGCGCCGGCTGCGCGAGGCCGGCCTCACCGACCGGGAGCTGAGCCGCCTCCGGTCCCCGATCGGCCTGGACCTCGGCGCCCGTACGCCCGAGGAGACCGCCCTGTCGATCGCCGCCGAGATCGTCGCCGTCCGCCGCGGCGGCACCGGCGTCCCGCTCACCGGTGCCCATACCCCGATCCATCACGACACATCGGTCACCGCACGCCGTATCGGTTCCGTTGCCTGAGACAGCGGGTGCCGCTCCCGGAAAGTGGACGATAAGATCGGCGGCCGGCCGTCCGCGCCATACGTGGGCGGCTGTCGCCATGTCCGAGAACGAAGGAACACTGCACGATGAACTCGCCGGACAGACCCCTCACCCCGATCTACGACCAGCTCATCAACGAGCAGGGTGACGTCGCCACCGAGGCGCGCGAGTACGCCGAGAAGACCGAGCGGGAAGCCAACGAGGTACTGGACTTCGGCATGCCCGCGCCCTCGGCGCAGTAACACCCGCTCTCAGCCGTCGCCCGGGACGCGCAGTGCCAGCAGCGCCACGTCGTCCTCGTTCGCGGCGTACAGGGCGCGGCTGATGAGCTGGTCGCAGAACTCGTCCAGCGAACGGTCGGCGAGCGCGGCGGCGAAGCCGGCCAGCTGCGCGAGCCCCTCGCTCAGCGGCAGGCCACGCGCCTCGATCAGGCCGTCCGTGTAGAACACGACGGTGCTGCGCGGCGGCAGCGTCCGCACGAAGTCGGTACGCGGCGGCGCCAGCTCCGTACCGAGCACCGGGTCGGCCGTCTCCTGCTCCAGGAAGCACACCCGGCCGTCGTCGTGCACCAGCAGCGGCGGCGGGTGCCCGGCGTTGGTCCAGCGCAGCAGCCAGTCGCCGGCCCGCTCCACCTGGGCCAGGATCATGGTCGCCAGCTGGACGTCGCTGATGTGCACCAGCGCCCGGTCCAGCCGGTCGACGGTGACCGACGGCGCCTCGGCGTGCTCCCAGGCGAGCGCCCGCAGCATGTTGCGCACCTGGGCCATGCAGGCGGCCGCCTGCAGGTCGTGCCCCACCACGTCCCCGATGACCAGCGCCGTCTTCCCGTCCGGCAGCCGGAACACGTCGTACCAGTCACCGCCGACCCGCGAGGCGTGCGGCGCCGGGTGGTAGCGCACCGTCATCTCCAGGCCCTCGACGTGCGGCAGCGGCGGCAGCAGATGGCGCTGCATGGTCTCGGCGACCCGCCGCTGCCGCTCGTACAGCTGCGCGTTGTCCACGGCCAGCCCCGCCCGCCGGGCGATGTCGTCGACCAGCGCCAGCTCCGCCGCGTCGAACGGCTTCTGCTGCGCCGTACGGACCAGGGTCAGCGCGCCGAGCACCTTGCCGGGCCCGCGCAGCGGCGCGATCACCGCCGACCGCATCCCGATGGCCCGGAACATCTCGCGCTGCTGGACGGCGACGCCGGAGTCCGGCGGCCCGGCGTAGTCCTCCGGCGAGACGATCCGCGGCGCGGCCCCGCGCAGCACGCTGGACAGCGGCATCCGCGACGACTCCAGCACCGGCGGCATCGGCCCGGCCAGCTCGTCGACCCGGACGTGCCGGCCGTCCACGTGGTGCACCACGGCCACCCGCCGCAGCGAGTTCTGCTCCTCCAGCAGATCGACCACCGCCCAGTCCGCCAGTCGGGGGACGACCAGCCGTACGAGGCGCTTCAGCGACTCGTCCAGGTCGAGGGTGGAGGTGAGCACGGCGGTGGTCTCGGCGACCATGGTCAGCCGGTCGGCGAGGTCGGTCAGGGCCGCGACGTTCGCCGCGTCGGCGGGCTCGTGCGCCTGCTCGGGGGGCTGCTCGAAGAACACCACGACGGCACCGCCCGGCGCCCCGTCCACCTGGTACGGCACCGACAGCCCGCCGACGCAGAGCAGCCCGCCGTCCCCGCGCGCGAACCACTGGCAGCCGTCCAGCAGCACCGTCTCGCCGGCCAGGAACGCCTGCAGCAGGGGGCAGTTCGGCCGGGGCAGCCGGGTGCCGTCCGGATTGCGGTGCAGCAGCTCGTGCGGGTCGCCGCCGAGCAGCTCGGCGGCCGGGCGGCCCAGCATCTCCTCGGCCCTGGCGTTCACCCGTGCGATCCGGCCGTAGGCGTCCTGTACGTAGACGGCGGCCGCCAGACTGTCCAGCAGGCCGGTGTCCGCCTCGCTCCCGGTCGTCGCGGGACCTGACACGGGGGCCTCCTCACTGACGCCACACTCACCGACGGGCGTTTCCAGCGTCTCGCAGGACGGCCGCCGCGTCCCGTCAGGAGACCGCCGGACAGAGCAGCGGGCCGGCCCCCGCCGGGACCCCGCCGGTCAGGGCAGCAGGCCGGCCCGGCGGGCCGCGACGACCGCCTGCAGCCGGGTGTGGGCGCCCAGCTTGCGCATGGCGGAGCGCAGGTACCCCTTGACGGTCTCCGGGCGCAGCCCCAGCTGCTCGGCCACGGCCGCGTTCGTCGCGCCGGAGGCCACGCAGGACAGCACGTCCACCTCGCGCGGCGAGAGGCTGACCGGGGCGGCCTCGCGGGACCCGCCCGAGGCGGCCGCGAGCCGCCCGCAGGCCGCCAGCATCTCCTGCCGCAGCAGCGGGTCGCCGACCCGCTGGGCCAGGGCGCGCAGCGCGCCGTGCGCCTCCCTGACCTCCTCCCACATCACCGGATCGGCGGCGGTGGGCTGCCGGGCCACCGACAGCAGCCGCTCCGCCTCGTCCTGCACCACCAGCGCCTGCTCCAGCTCCCTGGCCGCCTCCAGCGCAGCGGACAGCGGCCGGTCACCCAGCTGCAGCGGCTGCCGCAGCGCCCCGTACAGCACGCCGCGCACCCGCCGCCGGACCACGACCGGCACGGCCAGCACGGACCTCAGCCCCTCGGCCGCCACCGCCGCGTCGTACTCGTGGCTGATCACCACCGAGGAGTGGTAGTCGGTGACCGCGAAGGGCCGGGAGCGGGCCGCCGCCTTGCCGCCCAGGCCGTTGCCCGTGTCGATGTGCAGGCCGCGCAGCGCGGTGGTGGCGGTACCGGTCAGCTCCTCGATGCGGAACCGGCCGCTGCCCGAGAGCAGCCCGCCGAACGCCACGGGCAGCCCGCTGGCTCTGCGCAGCCGCAGCAGCGCCGCCCTGACCTCGGCGGACTCGTTCCGTTCCGCACCGTTCCGCACGCGTCAACCTCCGCTTCCCCCCGTTCGGGGGTGGTGAGACCTGCGTCACTGATTACACGATGGCCGGAAGCCGCGGGGCAATGAGGAGGACACATGGCGGACACGCGCGGGACGAGCGCGACGGAACAGTTCCGGGCAGCACGGGACTTCCTGCTGCGGCACCGGGAGGACTACGACGCCGCACGCGAGGGCTTTTCCTGGCCGCGGCCCGAGCGCTTCAACTGGGCGCTGGACTGGTTCGACGCCATCGCGCAGGACAACGAGCGGCTCGCGCTGCACATCGTGGAGGAGGACGGCCGGGAGACCCGGCTCACCTTCGAGGAGATGCGCCGCCGCTCGAACCGGGCGGCGAACTGGCTGGCCTCGAAAGGAGTACGCGCCGGCGACCGCATCATCGTCATGCTCGGCAACCAGGCCGAGCTGTGGGAGACCGCGCTCGCCGCGATGAAGCTGCGCGCCGTCGTGATCCCCGCGACGCCGCTGCTCGGCCCCGCCGACCTCACCGACCGCGTCGAGCGGGGCAATGCCCGGCATGTGATCGTGCGGTCCGCCGACCTCGCCAAGTTCGACGGCGTGCCCGGTGAGTACACCCGGATCGCGGTGGGCGGCGCGGCGCCGGGCTGGCTCGCGTACGAGGAGGCGTACGACAGCCCCGACGCCTTCGAGCCCACCGGGCCGACCGCGCCGGACGACCCGCTGATGCTGTACTTCACCTCCGGGACGACCGCCCGCCCCAAGCTGGTGGAGCACACCCACACCTCGTACCCGGTCGGCCACCTGGCGACGATGTACTGGATCGGCCTCAAGCCCGGCGACGTGCACCTGAACATCTCCTCGCCGGGCTGGGCCAAGCACGCCTGGTCCAACCTCTTCGCGCCCTGGAACGCCGAGGCCACCGTCTTCCTCTTCAACTACACCCGGTTCGACGCGGCCCGGCTGATGGCGGAGATGGACCGGGCGCACGTCACCAGCTTCTGCGCGCCGCCCACCGTCTGGCGCATGCTGATCCAGGCCGACCTGAGCGCCCTGAGGACCGCGCCCCGCGAGGTCGTCGCGGCCGGCGAGCCGCTCAACCCCGAGATCATCGAGCAGGTCCGGCAGAGCTGGGGCGTGACCATCCGGGACGGCTTCGGCCAGACCGAGACCGCCGTCCAGGTCGCCAACACCCCCGGCCAGCCGCTCAAACCCGGCTCCATGGGCCGCCCCACGCCCGGTTACGACGTGGTGCTGCTGGACCCGGTGACCGGCGAGCCCGGTGACGAGGGCGAGATCGCGATCGACCTGCGCAGCCGCCCGGTCGGCGTGCTGGCCGGCTACCACGGCGACCCGGAGCGCACCGCCGAGGCGATGGCCGGCGGCTACTACCGCACCGGCGACATCGGCTCCCGGGACAGCGACGGCTACCTGACCTACATCGGCCGCGCCGACGACGTCTTCAAGGCCAGCGACTACAAGATCAGCCCGTTCGAGCTGGAGAGCGCGCTGCTGGAGCACGAGGCGGTCGCCGAGGCCGCCGTGGTGCCCGCGCCCGACCCGGTGCGGCTCGCCGTGCCCAAGGCGTACATCGTGCTGGCGGCCGGCTGGGAGCCGGGCCCGGAGACCGCCAAGGCGCTCTTCGCGCACTCCCGCGAGGCGCTGGCCCCGTACAAGCGCGTCCGCGTCCTGGAGTTCGCCGAGCTGCCCAAGACCGTGTCCGGCAAGATCCGCCGCATCGAGCTGCGCGAGCGCACCGCGAGCGGTGACCGCGGCGCCGAGTACCGCGAGGAGGACCACCGATGAGCACCGCAGAGCAGACCACGGCGCCGGACGGCCGTCCGCTGTCCTACGAGAGCGGCGAGCGCGACCGCCCGCTGCTGGACCGCACCATCGGCGCCGACCTGGAGCTGGCCATCGAGCGGTTCGGCGACCGCGAGGCCATGGTCGACGTGGCCGCCGGCCGGCGCTGGACGTACGAGCAGTTCGGCCGGGCCGTCGACGAGGTCGCGCTCGGCCTGCTCGCCCGCGGCGTCACCAAGGGCGACCGGGTCGGCATCTGGGCGCCCAACTGCGCCGAGTGGACGCTGGTCCAGTACGCCACGGCCCGCATCGGCGCCGTCATGGTCAACATCAATCCGGCCTACCGGGTGCACGAGCTGGCGTACGTGCTGAACCAGTCGGGCATCGAGCTGCTGGTCGCCGCGACCGCGCACAAGTCCAGCGACTACCGGCGGATGGTGGAGGAGGTCCGCCCGGACGCCCCCCGCCTCCGCGAGGTCGTCTACATCGCCGACCCCACCTGGGAGGAGCTGCTCGCGGCCGGTACGTCGGTGCCCGCGGCGCGGCTGGCGGAGATCGCGGCGACCCTCACCCCGGACGACCCGATCAACATCCAGTACACCTCCGGCACCACCGGCTTCCCCAAGGGCGCCACCCTCTCGCACCGCAACATCCTCAACAACGGCTACTGGGTGGGCGAGACGGTCGGCTACACCGAACAGGACCGGGTCTGCCTGCCGGTGCCCTTCTACCACTGCTTCGGCATGGTCATGGGCAATCTCGCGATCACCTCGCACGGCGCCTGCTCCGTCATCCCCGCGCCGTCCTTCGACCCGGCCGCGACGCTGCGCGCCGTCCAGCAGGAGCGCTGCACCTCCCTGTACGGCGTCCCGACCATGTTCATCGCCGAGCTGAACCTCCCCGACTTCGCCTCGTACGACCTGAGCACGCTGCGCACCGGCATCATGGCCGGCTCGCCCTGCCCGGTGGAGGTCATGAAGCGGGTGGTCGCCGAGATGCACATGGCGGAGGTGTCCATCTGCTACGGCATGACCGAGACCTCGCCGGTCTCCACCCAGACCCGCAGGGACGACGACCTGGAGCACCGCACGGAGACCGTCGGCCGGGTGCTGCCGCACGTCGAGGTCAAGGTCGTCGACCCGGTGACGGGGGAGACGGTGGCGCGCGGCGAGCCCGGTGAACTGTGCACCCGCGCCTACAGCGTGATGCTCGGCTACTGGGAGGAGCCGGAGCGCACCGCCGAGGTCATCGACGCGGACGGCTGGATGCACACCGGTGACCTGGCCGTCATGAACGACGACGGCTACCTCCGCATCGTCGGCCGCATCAAGGACATGATCATCCGGGGCGGCGAGAACGTCTACCCGCGCGAGATCGAGGAGTTCCTCTACTCCCACCCCAAGATCGCCGACGTCCAGGTGGTCGGGGTGCCGGACGAGAAGTACGGCGAGGAGATCGCCGCCTGCGTGATCCTCAAGGACCCGGACGCCACCCTCACGCAGGCGGAGCTGGCCGACTTCTGCCGCGACCGGCTCGCGCACTACAAGATCCCGCGCTACCTCGACCTCCTCGACTCCTTCCCGATGACGGTCAGCGGCAAGGTCCGCAAGGTCGAACTCCGCGACCGGCTGGCGGAACAGGTGCGGGACGCCGCAGAACGGGAGGGCTCAGCCGGCCAGGCGTGAGAACACCCAGGGGTCGTGCGCGTTGACCACCGTGATGCCCTCCTCGCGTGCGGCCCCGGCCAGCCGCCGCTGGTTGGCGATCCGCAGCCCGGCGTCCACCTGCGCGTCGAGCTGGATGAGGTCCAGCAGCGGGTGCGAGGACGGGTCCTCAGGGGCGATCTCGCGGTGGTAGAAGTAGGCGTCCCCGGCGTGCAGCAGCCACCGCTCCCCGTCGCGCACGGCGATCCCGGCGTGCCCCGCGCTGTGCCCGCCCAGCGGTACGAGCAGGAAGTCCGGGCCCAGCCCGGCCAGTTCGCGCACGCCGGTGAAGCCGGCCCAGGTGTCGCCGCCCGCCCCGTACGTCTCCCAGCGCGGCCCGTGCGCCCAGTGGGCGGGGCGGTAGCGGCGGCTGGGGGCCTCAGCGGCCGCGGCCGTCAGCTCGTCCTCCCGTACGTGCACCGTCGCGTGCGGGAAGTCGGGCAGCCCGACCGGTGTGGTCCACGTCCAGGTGGGTCACGGCGACGTGCCGTACGTCCTCGGCGCCGAAGCCGAGCCGTTCGACCTGGCGCACGGCCGGCTCGGCGGGGTCGAGGCCGGGCGCCGCCAGTTCCCGCCACTCCGGGTCGAGGGTGTTCTGCGGGCGGCGCACGTCCTCGGTGCCCAGCCCGCTCTCGATCAGCACGAGTCCGTCCGACTCCGTCTCGACGAGCAGGCAGTGGCAGACGACGGGCAGCGGCCGCGGCCCGTCGTACGTCGCCTCGATGGTGGCCATCGAGCCGCAGTTGAGGTGGTGGACCTTCATGGCTTTCCCCCGGTGGTGGCCGTCGTGAGCTGTGCCTCGATGAGCGTGCCGACCCGTTCGGCGACGGAGTGCAGGACGCCGGCGTCGCGGCGGACCCGGGCGAGCAGCAGGGCGCCCTGCACGGACGAGAGCGCGAGGTCGGCCAGGGCTGTGGCCGTCTCCTCGGACGCGCCCCAGTCCGCCAGCCGGTCCCGCAGAGCGGCCAGCCAGCCGTCGTACGTGGCCGCGCAGGCGTCGTGGATCGGCCCGGCGTCGCCCGCCTGCTCCAGCGCGACGGTGGCGACCGGACAGCCGTCCCGGTAGCCGGAGGCCGTGAGCCCTTCGGCCAGCAGGGCGCCGAGCGCGGTCACCGCGGCGCGCGGCCCGTCCGCCGCCGCCACCGCCGTGGCCATCCGCGCGCCCAGGTCGCCGCCCGACAGCACCACCGCCTCGGCCGCCAACTGCTCCTTGCCGCCGGGGAAATGGAAGTACAGCGAGCCCTTGGGCGCGCCGCTCTCCGCCAGGATCTGGTTGAGCCCGGTGGACCCGTACCCCTGCCGCCGGAACAGTCCGGCGGCCGTCCGCAGTATCCGGGCGCGCGTCTCCTGCCCGCCCGGACGCGTCCTGTTCCCCCCTGAAGGTGTCATGACGGCGACTCTAGACCGACCGGTCTAGAGAGAACAAGGGCTCACGGCCGGTCCAGTCGCAGTCGTTCCGCGCGGGGCAGGCCCGCGACCACCAGGTCGTAGGAGTCCTCGATCAGCTCCCGTACCAGAGCGTCCGGGAGGCCGCCGGTGAGCGTGACGGTGTTCCAGTGCCGCTTGTTGAGGTGGTAGCCGGGGACGATCTCGGGGTGTGCGGCGCGCAGCCGCACCGCCTCCTCGGGGTCGCACTTGAGGCTGACGGTGAGCGGGTCGGCGGCGTCCAGCGAGGAGAGCGCGAAGATCTTCCCGCCCACCTTGTAGACCGCCACGTCGGGGTTGCCGGGGAAGGGGAACTCCTCCACCGAGCCGTTGAACTCCAGACAGAAGGCGCGCAGCGCGCGGTGATCGAACATGCGGTCATTATCCGGAGCGGACAAGCACACGACCGGCCAATGTGGCCGCCCGGCGGGGCGGGCGCCGCCGGGGAGGACTGATCGCGCACGGCTCTTGACCTGTCTACTCGTCATATGGCTGATTGAAAGGCCCTTGACGAGGTGATGGAGGAAAGCTCTGTGCTCACGCTCGAAGGCAAGACCGCGGTCATCACGGGTGCGGCCCGCGGCCAGGGCGAGGCCGAGGCCCGGCTGTTCGCCCGGCTCGGCGCGCGGGTGATCCTGGCCGACGTGCTGGACGAGCCCGGGAAGCGGGTCGCCGACGAGATCGGCGAGGCGGCGCGCTACCTCCACCTCGACGTCACCGACGAGACGGGCTGGCAGGCGGTGGTGGCCACCGCGACCGCGGAGTTCGGCGGCGTGGACGTACTGGTCAACAACGCGGGCGTGCTGCGCTCGATGCCGCTGGCCGACGAGAGCGTGGAGAACTTCGAGCGCACGCTGCGGATCAACCTCGTCGGCCCGTTCCTCGGCATCAAGGCGGTTCAGGAGGCGATGGCGGCGGCCGGCGGCGGGTCGATCGTCAACATCTCCTCCGTGGGCGGCCTCACCGGCATTCCCCGCACCGGCGGCTACGGCGCGTCCAAGTGGGGGCTGCGCGGCCTGACGAAGGTCGCGGCGCTGGAGCTGGGCCAGTACGGCATCCGGGTCAACTCCGTGCACCCGGGCGTCATCGACACCCCGATGCTCGCCGAGGTGGCGGCCACGGCGGACGCGGGCGTGGCACCGGGCATCGCGCTGGGCCGCATCGGCCTGCCGGACGACGTCGCGGGCCTGGTCGCCTTCCTCGCCTCGGACGCCTCCGCCTACCTGACCGGCGCCGAGATCGCCGTGGACGGCGGCTCCTCGGCGGGCCCGGTGCCGCCCGCCGCCGCACAGGGCGCGGCGGCCGCTGTGGGATAGCTCTCGCCCGCCGTTCCGGGAGGGGCGAACGGGGCGTCACGCGACAGAACGGGCGCACGGTAACGGCTGGTTCACGGCTGTTCCGTGCGCCCTTCTCGCTGCAGCGGCGCTCCGTAGACTGTTCGGAAGGGCGAACGGCAGAGCGCAGGCGGCCGTTCGGTTGACGGAACAGGCGCGCGGCCGTGTCGCCGCGGAAGGGCGGGCAGGGTGAGCGTCCCCGAGGGCTCGATCCGGGACATGCTGGCGGCGAACCTGAAGCGCGCCAGGGCGCAGCGGGGGCTCTCGCTCTCCGAGCTGTCCCGGCGCTCCAGGATCGGCAAGGCGACGCTGTCGCAGCTGGAGTCCGGCACCGGGAACCCCACCATCGAGACGGTGTTCAGCCTCTCCCGCGCCCTGGAGGTGCCGATCTCCGGGCTGCTGGACACCCGCCCCGCCGACGGCCCGACCGTGGTGCGCGCCGCCGACGTGGAGGTGCTCAGCGGTGAGGCGGTGGACCTGCGGCCGCTGCGCCGCTTCGAGCCGGGCGACGGCGGCTTCGAGGTGTACGACCAGCAGGTGCGGCCGGGCGCGCGGCAGGACTCGCTGGGTCACGTCGGCACCGAGCACACCATCGTGCAGGCCGGCCGGCTCGCCGTGGAGGTCGAGGGCGAGCGCTTCGAGCTCGGCCCCGGCGACTACATCGGCTTCGACGCCTCCCGGCCGCACGCCTACACGGCGCTGGGCGGCCCGGTCCGCTCGGTGCTGCTGCTCCGCTACCGGACGGGGCAGCGGCCCGAGGGCGGCGAGACGCACCCGGTGCTGGGCCCGCACGCCTGACGGTACGAGGGCCCCACCCCTGACGCTGCGGAGGCCGCACCCCTGACGGCACGGGGGAGCACACAGCTCGCGGTACGGGGGGGGCGCACACCCAGCGGCGTACGAGGGCCCGGGTATTGACTGACGCGCCGTCAGGGCAATTCCGTGTCGGCCCCATTGACCATGCCCCCGGCTCCTCCTAGCCTCGCAGCGTTCGGTAAAGCGAACGAAGGAGCGGCCTATGCGGTCGATGAACGGAACGCGGGTGGTGATCCTCGGCGCCGGCATCGTCGGCGCGGCCTGCGCACGCGAACTGGCCCTGGCCGGCGGCTTCGACGTGACGGTCGTGGACCGGGGCGGCGCCGCCGAGGCGACCACCGCGCACGGCGAGGGCAACGTCCTCGTCTCCGACAAGGGGCCCGGCCCCGAACTCCGGCTCGCGCAGCTCTCCCGCCGGCTGTGGCCGGAGGCGCTGGCCGCCGTCGCGGAGCGCTCGCCCCGCGCCGCCGACGCCGTACGCGCCGTCGAGTGGGACCCCAAGGGCGGCATCGTCGTCGCCACCACCGAGGCGGGCGCGAAGGAACTCACCCGCTTCGCCGAGGAACAGCGGGCCGCAGGGGTACGTGCCGAACCCCTGGACGCCGCAGCGCTCGCCGCCGCCGAGCCGCACCTCACCCGCGACCACACCGCCGCGCTGCACTACCCGGAGGACGCCCAGGTCCAGCCCGCCGCAGCGGCCGCCGCGCTGCTCGGCGACGCGCTCGCGCACGGCGCCGTGCTCCGCACCGGCTGCGAGGTGCTCGGCGCCCGCACCCGCGGCGGCCGGCTCACCGCCGTCCGCACCACCGAAGGCGACCTCGCCGCCGACCTCTTCGTCAACGCCGCGGGACCCTGGTCCGGCCGGCTCGCGGCCCGCCTCGGCGCCCCCGTCGACGTCCGCCCGCGCCGCGGCGACATCCTCGTCACGGCGCCGCTGCCGCCCACCGTCTTCCACAAGGTCTACGACGCCGACTACGTG
>NZ_PQSQ01000126.1 GCF_002920575.1 Streptomyces sp. Ru73
GGGTGTCGGCGGGGACGCCGGTCATGGGGGCTCCTGTCGTGCGGGGCGTACACATCGGGGGGACGGGGCGGGCGGTGGTCAGCGGGTGGCGGCGGGGCGCGGGGCGTCGTGGCGTACGGGATCGCCGTGGGCGGCCCGGCCGTGCAGGTCCTCCAGGGGCCGGTCCCGCGTGTCGATGCCGAAGAACGCGACGGTCAGCGCGGTGATCAGCCAGGCGCCCGCGACGAAGACGAACACGCCCACGTAGCCGAGCTGCGGTGTGGTGTAGACGGCCGCGATGACCAGCGGGGCGACGATGTTGGCGGCCCGCCCGGCGCCGTTGCCGAGCCCGGAGCCCGCGGTGCGCAGCGCGGTCGGGAAGTACTCGGGCGTGGAGGAGTAGAGGACGGCGATGTAGGACTGGCTGAGCGCGGCGACCAGTACGCCGAAGACCATCACGGCCACGGTGCTGGTGCTCAGCCCGTACGCGATGCCGACGGCGGCGACGATCAGGCCGAGCGCCACGGAGAGGTGCTTGCGCGAGAACCGGTCGATGAACGGCGCTGCGAGGAACGCGCCGGGCACCGCGCCGATGGTGGTGATCGCCGACATGGTCATCGACTGCGCGAAGTCCTGGCCGCGGTCGGCCAGCAGGGTCGGCACCCAGGACTGGAAGCCGTAGAAGCCGGTCAGCGCGAAGACCCACACCACCATCATGACGACCGAGTTGCGGCGCTGCCCCGGCGCGAAGAGGTCACGGAAGCGGGCCTTGGGTGCCGCTGCCGGGAGCGCTTCGGCCGGCTGTTCCTGCCCGTCGCCACGGAAGTCCGGTACGAAGCGGCGCACCGCCGCCCCGGCCTCGGTCGTCCGGCCCCGGGAGAGCAGCCAGCGCGGCGACTCGGGCAGCCGCAGGACCAGCGGGAGCAGCAGGAAGCCCAGCGCCCCAGCGACGAACAGCCAGCGCCAGGACGCCGGGTGGGAGACGGTGATGGCGCGTGCGGTGAAGGCGACCAGTGGGATGCCGACGAGGCCGACGCCGAGCGCGACGGCCTGGAAGCGGCCGCGGTGGGTGGCGGGCGTGACCTCGGAGAGGTAGGAGATCGCGACGGCGGTCATCGCGCCGAGGCCGAAGCCGGTGAGCGCGCGGGCGGTGGCCATCGCGCCGGGCGTGGCGACCACGGCGTTGAGCAGCGAGGCGGCGGAGAAGACGGCGACGGCGGCCGACATGCCGAGCCGGCGGCCGAGCAGGTCGGCGGCCCGGCCGCCGGTGACGGCGCCGACCGCCATGCCGGCGAAGCTCAGCGCGGTCACCAGGGCCACGTCCTGCACGGAGAAGCGCTGGGTGGCGCGGATCGCCGGGGCCGCGAAGGCGAAGGTGTTCAGATCGGCGAGGTCGAAGAGGAACATCGCGCTGATGACCAGGAGCACCTTCCGGTGCGTCCGGCCGAGCGGTGCTCCGCTCAGTGCGGCGAGGGCGGGGGACGGGGTCGTCACTGACCTACCTCCAAGGGGTCCCAGAAACGGGCGGCCATTCGGCGCGGTCATGTACGGCATTGCTACGTACAAAGCGGCTCCACGCATGGCGTCGGCATTCTGTGGTCCTGCTCACGGTGGCGTCAAGGTCCGGTGAATGCCGCGTTCCTCGGGGGAAGAAGACACCATTGACACCGCGATCATTTGGCCGTACAAATCCTCGGCAGAGGAGCCGCCGACCGTACGGCCGACGGCCGCCGCACCACGGAGGGGACCGCATGACCGCCGCCCGAGCCCTCGCCCAGTGGGCACACGACCACCGGGCAGACCCCGACGACCACGCGCTCGCCGAGCGGGCGCTGGCCGACACCGTCGCCGTCGCCCTGGCCGCCCGCGCCCACCCGCTCCGCGCGGTCGCCGCACCGCTCCCGGACGCGGCCCGCTGGGCGGCCATGGCGCACGTGCTGGACTTCGACGACCTGCACACGGACACCACCACGCACATCTCCGTCGTCACCGTCCCCGCCGTGCTCGCCGCCGGCGGCGACGCCCGTGCCTACCTCGCGGGCGCCGGCGTCATGGCCCGGCTCGGCGCGATGCTCGGCTGGGGCCACTACGCGGCCGGCTGGCACGCGACCTGCACCGCGGGCGCCCCGGCCGCCGCCGTCGCGGCCGGTGTCGCGCTCGGCCTGGACCCCGGGCGGCTGGCCACCGCCATGGCGCTCGCCGTCCCCGCGGCCGGCGGCGTCCAGGAGGCGTTCGGCACCCACAGCAAGTCGCTCCAGGTGGGCTTCGCCGCGGACGCGGGCGTCCGCGCGGCGCGCCTCGCGCAGGCGGGCGCCACCGCCGACCCGCGCGCCCTGGACGCCTGGCTGGAGCGCGTCGGCGGCACTCCCACCACCGAATTCCCCGCAGCGCCCGCCGTCCCCGGCGGCCTCGCGATCAAGATGTACCCCTGCTGCTACGCCATGCAGCGGCCGATCGCCGCGCTGCGCGAGGTCCGCGACCGGGTGCACGACGACCTCACCGGCGTCACCGTCACCACCCCCGCCGGCACCGTCCACCCCCTCATCCACGACCGGCCCACGACCGGTCTGGAGGGCAAGTTCTCCATGCCGTACGCGGTCGCCACCGCGCTCCTCGACGCCTACCCCGGCTTCGGCAGCTTCACCGACGAGGCCGTGGGCCGCCCGGCGGCCCAGAGGCTCATGGGGCAGGTCACCGTCGACCGGCGGCCCGGCGAGACCAGCACCCTCCTGGACGGCGAGGTCGCGCTCCGGCTGGACTTCGCCGACGGCACCGTCCTCCACTCCGAGCTGGCGCTGCCGCCGGGCTCCCCGCAGCGCCCGCCCTCCGACGACGAGCTGCGCGCCAAGTTCGCCGCCTGCGGCCCCGACGTACCGGACCTGCTCACCGGCCTCACCTGGGAGGGCGCCGCCGGGCTGATGCGTACGGCGTTCCCGGCCGCCCCCGACCGCACCGCCCCCGACCGCACCGCCACCGAACGCCCAGCCACCGACCGCGCCGCCACCGCTCGTCCGACGGAGGAGTCCTGATGGAGCAGCCCCGCCCCCTGGAAGGCATCACCGTCGTCAGCATCGAGCAGGCCGTGGCGGCCCCCTTCGCCACCCGCCAGCTCGCCGACCTCGGCGCCCGCGTCATCAAGGTCGAGCGCCCCGGTGACGGCGACTTCGCGCGCCGCTACGACACGACCGTGCACGGCCACTCCAGCTACTTCGTCTGGCTGAACCGCTCCAAGGAATCCCTCACCCTCGACCTCAAGGACGCGCGCGGCCGGGAGATCCTGCACGAACTGCTCGCGGACGCCGACGTGTTCGTCCAGAACCTCGCGCCGGGCGCCGCCGACCGCCTCGGCCTCGGCACCGACGCGCTCACCGCCCGCTACCCGAAGCTGATCCCCTGCACGGTCTCCGGCTACGGCACCACCGGGCCCTGGGCCGAGCGCAAGGCGTACGATCTGCTCGTCCAGTGCCAGACCGGCCTGGTCTCGCTCACCGGCAGCGCCGAGGAGACCGCCCGCGTCGGCGTCTCCGTCGCCGACATCTCCGCCGGCATGTACGCCTACAGCGGCATCCTGGCCGCGCTCTTCGCCCGCGCCACCACCGGCGTGGCACGCGCCGTGGAGGTCTCGCTGTTCGAGGCGCTGGCGGAGTGGATGAGCCAGCCCGCGTACTACACCCGGCACAGCGGCAGCCAGCCGCCGCGCGTCGGCACCCGGCACGCCACCATCGCCCCGTACGGCGCGTTCACCGCCGCCGACGGCAAGGACGTCCTCTTCTCCATCCAGAACGAACGCGAATGGGCCGCGCTGTGCGACGGCTTCCTCGGCCGGCCCGAGCTGACCGACGACCCGCGCTTCGCCACCGGCTCGGCCCGCGTCGCCCACCGCGACGCGCTCGACGCCCTCGTCGCCGAGCGCTTCACCCGGTCCGAAGCGGCCGAGATCCAGAAGACGCTGGACGGGCTCGGGATCGCCAACGCCGGGGTGAACTCGGTCGCCGAATTCCTGGCACATCCCGTCCTCGAGGGCCGCGACCGCTGGCGCGAGGTCGCCGTACCCGGCGCCACCGTGCAGGCCCTCCTGCCGCCCGCCGACCTCGCCGGGGTCACCGCCCGCATGGACCCCGTGCCGGCCGTCGGGGAACACACCGAGGCCATCCTCACCGCGCTCGGCCGCACGCCCGACGAGCTCGCCGCGCTCCGCGCCGACTCCGTCATCTGACCCCGGACCACCGCCCCCCCCGGACCTCCGAAGGAAGCCGCATGAGCACCCTGGACATCCTCTCCGACGACGAGCGCTTCGTGGTCGAAACCGTCCACGACTTCGTCACCAAGGACGTCAAGCCCGTCGTCCAGGAGCTGGAGCACGCCAACACCTACCCCGCAGCGCTCATCGAGAAGATGAAGGAGCTGGGCATCTACGGGCTCGCCGTGCCCGAGGAGTACGGCGGCACCCAGGTCTCCACGCCCTGCTACGTGCTGGTCACCGAGGAACTGGCGCGCGGCTGGATGAGCCTGGCCGGCGCGATGGGCGGCCACACCGTCGTCGCCAAGCTGCTGCTGCACTTCGGCACCGAGGAGCAGAAGCGCCGCTACCTGCCGAAGATGGCCACCGGCGAGATCCGCGCGACGATGGCGCTCACCGAGCCCGGCGGCGGCTCCGACCTCCAGGCGATGCGCACCACCGCGCGCAAGGACGAGCAGGGTTACCTGGTCAACGGGACCAAGACCTGGATCACCAACTCCCGCCGCTCCCAGCTCATCGCGCTGCTGTGCAAGACCGACCCGGACGCCACCCCGGCCCACAAGGGCATCTCCATCCTGCTCGTGGAGCACGGCCCCGGGCTGACCGTCTCCCGGGACCTGCCCAAGCTCGGCTACAAGGGCGTGGAGAGCTGCGAGCTGTCCTTCGACGGCTACCGCGCCGCGCCCGACGCGGTGCTCGGCGGCGTCGAGGGCAAGGGCTTCGGGCAGATGATGAAGGGCCTGGAGACCGGCCGGCTGCAGGTCGCGGCGCGTGCGCTGGGCGTGGGCCGGGCCGCGCTGGAGGACTCCCTCGCGTACGCGCAGGAGCGGGAGTCCTTCGGCAAGCCGATCTGGCAGCACCAGTCGGTGGGCAACTATCTCGCCGACATGGCCACCAAGCTCACCGCCGCCCGCCAGCTCACCCTGCACGCGGCCCGCGAGGCGGACGCCGGGCGCCGGGTGGACATGGAGGCGGGCATGGCCAAGCTGTTCGCCTCCGAGACGGCCATGGAGATCGCCCTCAACGCGGTACGGGTGCACGGCGGTTACGGCTACTCGACGGAGTACGACGTGGAGCGGTACTTCCGTGACGCACCGCTGATGATCGTCGGCGAGGGCACCAACGAGATCCAGCGCAACGTCATCGCGAGCCAGCTGGTCAAGCGGGGCGGGCTGGACTGACGCCCGGCCGCGGGCGGTGCGGCGGCCGGGCCGCGGTTCAGCCGGAAGCGCCGTCCTCCTCACGCCGCTCGGCCGCCATCGCCCGCATCTCCCGCAGCGACTCGGTCAGCCACTGCACCCAGAAGGTCTCCTGGGCGATGCCGGCGCGCAGCACGAGGTGCTGCAGCCGGTCCGCCTCCGCCGTCTTCTCCGGCGGGAAGTCGCGCGCCTCGATCTCGTGGTACTCCGCCAACTGCCGCTCGTGCAGCGCGAGATGGCGCTCGAACTCCTCGGCCAGGTCGCCCGTGCCGACGACGGCGGCGGCCCGCAGCCGCAGCAGCAGCGGGTCGCGCATGGCACGCGGGTCCTGCCGCTCGGCCACCCACGCGGTGAGCGCCTCGCGGCCGGCCGGCAGCACCTCGTACTCCCGCTTCTGGCCGCGCTGGGGCTGTGCCTGCGGCAGCGCGTGGATCAGCCCCGCCTCCTCCAGCTTCTTCAGCTCGCGGTAGATCTGCTGGTGGGTGGCGGACCAGAAGTACCGGATGGAGCGGTCGAACCGCCGTGTCAGCTCCAGTCCCGACGACGGCTTCTCGAGCAGGGCCGTGAGGATCGCGTGCGGGAGGGACATGGCGGCCTTCCAGGGTGCGGTGGTGCGGCTGCGGAGGTGCGGGTACCCATGGTGTGCACCACCACCGGTACCCCCGCATCCTAGGGCGCGGTCAGATGTCGGCCGCGAGCCGCGTGCCCTGCAGGATCGCGCGCTTGGCGTCCAGCTCGGCGGCCACGTCGGCGCCGCCGATGACGTGCGCGGTGTGCCCGGCCGCCACCAGTGCGTCGTACAGCTCGCGGCGCGGCTCCTGGCCGGCGCACAGCACGACCGTGTCCACCGCGAGGACGGTCTTCTCGCCGTCGACGGTCAGGTGCAGCCCCTCGTCGTCGATGCGCTCGTACGTGGCGCCCGCCGTCATCGTGACGCCGCGGTGCCGCAGCTCCGTACGGTGGATCCAGCCGGTCGTCTTGCCCAGCCCGGCGCCGACCTTGCTGGTCTTGCGCTGGAGGAGGTGGACGGTGCGGGCCGCGGGCGCGCGCACCGGAGCCTTCAGCCCGCCGCGCTCCTCGTACGTGGTGTCCACGCCCCACTGCGCGAAGAAGACCGCCGGGTCCTGGCTCGCCTGCTCGCCCCCGTCGGTCAGGAACTCGGCGACGTCGAAGCCGATGCCGCCGGCGCCGACCACCGCCACCCTCTTCCCGGCCTCGACCCGGCCGGTCAGCACGTCGAGGTAGCTGACCACGCTGGGGTGGTCGATGCCGGGGATGTCCGGGGTGCGCGGCGTGACGCCGGCCGCGACCACGATCTCGTCGTACCCGCCCGCGCCCAGGTCCTCGGCGGTCACCGGCGTGTCCAGCCGCACGTCGACCTTCAGCTCCGCCAGGCGCGTACGGAAGTACCGCAGCGTCTCGTCGAACTCCTCCTTGCCGGGGATGCGGCGGGCGACGTTCAGCTGGCCGCCGATCTCCGGGGCCGCGTCGAAGAGCGTCACGCCGTGCCCGCGCTCGGCCGCCGACACCGCGAACGCCAGGCCCGCCGGGCCCGCGCCGACCACGGCCAGCTCCTTGCGGCGCCGGGTGGGGGACAGGCTCAGCTCGGTCTCGTGGCAGGCACGCGGGTTCACCAGGCAGGAGGTGATCTGTCCGGAGAAGATGTGGTCCAGGCACGCCTGGTTGCAGCCGATGCAGGTGTTGATCGCGTCGGCGCGGCCGTCGCGGGCCTTGGCGACGAAGTCCGGGTCGGCGAGGAAGGGGCGGGCCATGGACACCATGTCGGCGCGGCCCTCGGCGAGCAGCCGCTCCGCGACCTCCGGCGTGTTGATCCGGTTGGTGGTCACCAGCGGTATCGACACCGCGCCCATGACCTGCTGCGTCACCCAGGAGAAGGCGCCGCGCGGGACGGACGTGGCGATGGTGGGGATGCGGGCCTCGTGCCAGCCGATGCCGGTGTTGATGATCGTCGCGCCGGCCGCCTCGACCTCCTTGGCCAGCTGGACGACCTCGTCGTACGTCGAGCCGCCGGGCACCAGGTCCAGCATCGACAGCCGGTAGATCAGGATGAAGTCCGGGCCGACCCGCTCGCGGGTGCGCCGCACGATCTCGACGGGGAAGCGGATGCGGTTCTCGTAGGAGCCGCCCCAGCGGTCGGTGCGCCGGTTGGTGGGCGCGGCGATGAACTCGTTGATGAGGTAGCCCTCCGAGCCCATGATCTCCACGCCGTCGTACCCGGCCTGCCGCGCCAGCTCGGCGGCGCGCACGTAGTCCTCGATGGTCTGCTCGACCTCGTCGTCGGTGAGGGCGCGCGGGGTGAAGGGATTGATGGGCGCCTGCAGCGCGCTGGGCGCCACCAGGTCCTCGCTGAAGGCGTACCGCCCGGTGTGCAGGATCTGCATGGCGATCTTCCCGCCCTCGCGGTGCACCGCCTCGGTCACCTGCGCGTGCTGCGCGGCCTCCGCCTCGGTGGTGAGCTTGGCGCCGCCGTCCATCGTGCGGCCGGCCTCGTTGGGGGAGACGCCGCCGGTGACGATGAGGCCGACGCCGCCGCGGGCCCGCTCGGCGTAGAAGGCCGCCATCCGCGCGAACCCGCCGGGCGCCTCCTCCAGGCCGACGTGCATCGAGCCCATCAGGACCCGGTTGGGCAGGGTGGTGAACCCCAGGTCGAGGGGGCTCAGCAGGTGGGGGTACGGGCTCATCCGAAGTCTCCTCGCGCGCACAGTGCCGACGAGCTTCGTTTGTAGACCAGTGCCGACTCTTTTGCAACATGTTGCATAACGAGGCGTGGGTCACCCCGGCGGAGCAGCGGGGGAGCAGCGGCCGAGCGGCGCGGACACAGCGACGGCGCGGCAGGCGAGGCGTGGCGCGAAAAAATCACTTGCCGTCGCGCGCGGCCCTCCCTGCATGATGGGGCCGCCGACCCCGGCCGGGCCGGCGAAGCCACGAACAGGAGCATGCGATGCGCCGATTCCTCGACACGACCCAGCGCCCCTACCGGACGGTCATCGAGGACTTCGGCACCCATGCAGACCCAGCACACCCCGCGCGCCACCGCGCGCACCCTGAACATCGGCATCCTCGCGCACGTCGACGCGGGTAAGACCAGCCTCACCGAGCGGCTGCTCTACGACACCGGCACCATCGCCCGGCTCGGCAGCGTCGACGACGGCACCACCCGCACCGACACGGGGACCGTCGAGCGGCAGCGCGGCATCACCGTCCGCTCCGCCGTCGTCTCCTTCACGGCCGGCGACACCCAGGTCAACGTCATCGACACCCCCGGGCACGCCGACTTCGTCGCCGAGGTCGAGCGCGCCCTCGCGGTGCTCGACGGCGCCGTCCTGGTGCTCTCCGCCGTCGAAGGCGTCCAGGCGCACACCCGCGTCCTGATGCGCACCCTGCGCGAGATGCGGCTGCCCACCCTGCTGTTCGTCAACAAGACCGACCGGGCAGGAGCCCGCCACGACGACCTGCTCGCCGACGTACGGCGCAGGCTCGCCCCGCACCTCGTCCCCATGACCACGGTGCACGGCCTCGGCACGCGCGCCGCCCGCACCGTCCCGGAGACGCTCGACGACCCGCACTTCCGCACCCGGGTGGCCGAGGTCCTCGCCGAGACCGACGACGCGCTGCTCGCCCGCGTGGTCGACGGGCCGTACCCCACAGCGGCCGAGCTGCGCACCGCGCTGGCCGAGCGCACGGCCCGCGGGCTCGTGCACCCCGTGTACTTCGGCTCGGCGCTGAGCGGCGAGGGCGTCGGCGCGCTCCTCGACGGCATCACCGGACTGCTGCCGCCGGCCCCAGGACCCGACCCGGCGGCGCCGCAGGAGCCACGGGGCACCGTCTTCGCCCTCGACCGCACGCCCGCCGGCCCGCGCGGCGCCTTCGTCCGGCTGTACTCCGGCGAGCTGGCCGCCCGGCAGCGCGTGACCCTGCACCGCCGCGCGCCCGACGGCACCCCGCACACGTACACCGGCCGGATCACCGCACTGGAGGTCGTCGGCCGGGCCGGCGGCACGGCCCAGCGGCTGACGGCCGGGAACATCGCGAGGATCAGCGGAGTGACCGGCATCCGGGTCGGCGACCGGCTCGGCGCCCCGGACGGCGACGACGGCGCCGCACCGCGCTTCCCGGCCCCCACCCTCCGTACCGTCGTCCGGCCCCGCGACCCGCACCCCGGCGCCGCCGCCCGGCTGCACACCGCCCTGCAGAGCCTCGCCGAACAGGACCCGCTCATCCACGCCTGCGCCGAACCCGACGGCACCACCTCCGTCCTGCTCCACGGCGAGATGCAGAAGGAGATCATCGCGGCCGCGCTGGCGGACGAGTACGGCATCGACGCCGTCTTCACCCCGAGCCGGGTGGTGTGCCGCGAACGGCCCGCCGGCACCGGCGAGGCCGTCGAGGAACTGGGCCACCGCGCCCCGGCCCCCAGCGGTTTCTGGGCCACCGTCGGGCTGCGCGTCGAGCCCGCGCCGTACGGCACCGGCGCCGTCTTCCGCTACGAGACCGAACTGGGCGCCCTGCCGCGCGCGTTCCACACCGCCGTCGAGGAGACCGTGCACGAGGCGCTGCGCCGCGGCCCGCGAGGCCGGCCGGTCACCGACTGCACCGTCACCCTCATCCGCTCCGGCTTCGTCGGCCCGGTCAGCACGGCCGCCGACTTCCGCGGTGTCACGCCCCTGGTGCTGGCCCGGGCCCTGGACAGGGCCGGCACCCGCGTCCACGAGCCGTACCACGCCTTCGAGGCGGAGGTGCCCGCCGACGCGCTGCCCGCCGTCACCGCCTGCCTGACCGCGCTCGGCGCCGACCTCACCGACACGGTGGCCGACTCCACCACGACCTGGCTCCTCAAGGGCGCGCTCCCGGCCCGGCACCTGCACACCGTCGAACGCCGGCTGCCCGGCCTCTCGCACGGCGAGGGCACCTGGTGGACCCGGCCGTGCGGCGACCGGCCCGTGAAGCACCACGACACGGACCGGCGGCCGGCCGCTGGCCGGTGACGGGCCGGGGCGTCAGCCGGCCGGCTCGTGCGGTGGTGGCGGAGCGAGGGGCAGGCGGTCGCCGAGGACGCCGGCGATGCCGGTGTCGAGGTCGGCGTGGTAGCCGGCCCGGAAGGCGGTCTCGTAGGGGCGGTCCCCGAGGGCCGCGCGGACCTGCCGTTCGCAGGCCCGCCGGGCAGTGATCAGCGCGGGGACGCCGGCCTGCGGGCGGCCGAGGGTGTCCCAGACCTGCAGGGCCAGGCCGAGCAGCCGGGCGGCGTGGCGGCTGTGCCCGAGGGCGGCCCCGGCCTGGGCCAGTACGTCGAGCGCCATCCCGCTGCCCGTGCCGTCGTGCAGCCGGTGCTTCACCCGCAGCGCAGCCCGTGCGTACTCCTGCGCGGCACGGGGCCGCCCGCGGGCCAGCTCCGCCTGGGAACGGACGAGGTCGCCCCACGCGCGCACGCAGCGCTCGCCGTGTCCTTCGCACACCGCGCTCAGCTCGTCCAGCATCGCCATGGCCTGCTCGAAACGTCCCGCGGTGACGTGCGCGTGCGCACCCATCACCAGGGCAATCAGGGGGAGGAAGGCGGGCGGCCGTTGGCGCCACGGTGCGGCGAGCAGCTTCTCCGCCAGGGACAACGTTTGTGCGGTGTCCCCGCGCAGCACCGCAAGGCGCAGGTCGGCGGCTGTCGCCAGCGACCTTTCCGCGTCACCGAACCGCGCTGCCAGGGCGGCGCACGCGGCGGTCCGGTCCTCGATGCCGGGCAGATCGCCCAGGTAGAGCAGCAGCTGACTACAGGCGTACAGGGCCTTCACCCGCGCCGGGCTGGGCGCGGTGTCGGCGGCCAGCGCCCGGTCGAGGTAGTGCTGGCCCTCCTTGGTGAAGCCGCAGCCGTGCCAGAAGAACCACAGGGCACCGGCCAGTTCCAGCGCGGCGTGGTCCCCGGGGCCGTCCCGTACGGCCAGGCTGTACTCCAGCGCGGCGCGGAGATTGTCGTGTTCGGCCGTCGTCCGGTCGTACCAGGCGTACTGGTCAGGACCGATCCAGGCCGCGTCACCGGCCCTGGCCAGCCGCAGGTAGTGGTCCCGGTGCCGGCGGCGCAGCGCGTCCTCCTCGCCCAGGCCGCGCAGCCATCCGGCGCCGTACTCACGGATGGTGTCGAGCATGCGGTAGCGCTCGCCGCCCGTGGCCGGCTGCCGGATCAGGAGGGACTTGTCGGTCAGCGCGTTCAGGAGGCCCGGGACATCGCCCGCCGGCAGGATCCCGTCGGCGCACACCTGGCGGGCGGCCTCCGCGTCGAAGCCGCCCGCGAAGACCGACAGCCGGGCCCACGCCAGTCGCTCGGCCGGGGTGCACAGTTCATGGCTCCAGCCGATCGCGGTACGCAGCGCCTGATGCCAGGGCGGCTCCGCGTCGCTCACCACGGTGTCGGTGTCGCCCAGTACCGCGAACCGGTCCTCCAGGCGCGCGGCCAGCTCGGCCACGGACAGTTCGCGCAGCCGGGCGGCGGCCAGCTCGATGGCGAGCGGCAGGCCGTCCAGGCGCCGGCAGAGCCGTACCAGGTCCGGCCGGTTGGCAGCGGTGACGGCGAAGCCCGGTACCACTTCCGCGGCACGGGCGGCCAGCAGGGCGACCGCGTCCGCCTCCCCGGCGACCCCGCGGCCGTTCCGGCCGCCGGAGTCCTTCTCCGGCACGGACAGCGGCGCGACGGTCAGCAGCCGCTCCCCGACGACGCCCAGCGGGCGGCGAGTGGTCACCAGGATCCGCACCCCCGGCGCCTCCCTCAGCAGCGCCTCGGCCACCAGCGCGCACTCGTCCACCAGGTGCTCGCAGGTGTCCAGCACCAACAGCAGCTCACGGCCCGCCAAGTACTCGACCAGCACCTCGATCATCGGACGCGTCGTCTGGTCCCCCAGCGGCAGCGCCTCGGCGATGGTGTGTGCCAGCAAGGAGCCGTGCCGCAGCGGGGAGAGCTCCACCCACCACACGCCGTCCCGGAAGGCCGGCTGCGCCTCGTACGCGGCCCGCAGTGCCAGCCGGGTCTTGCCCACCCCGCCGACGCCCGTCAGCGTCACCAGTCGCGCGACCGTGAGGAGCCGGTGCACCTCCGTCAGTTCCGGCCGCCGTCCGATCAGCGCCGTGGTCTCCGCCGGCAGATCCCCCGCTCGCTGCCTCCGTGCGGTCACGTCTCCCTCTCAGCCTCTGGCCACCCACCACCGGAAAGGGCAGTCTGAGGGCTCCCGGCACGCGGCGTGCCGGTAAGAGGGAAAGTGATCGAAGTTGACCGCACCGGCCCGCGGCGAGCGGGCCCCGAGGCCGCTCAGACGCCCGGCCTGAGCTGGATCTTGCGGCCGGTGCCCTGCCGGAACGTCTCCAGCGCCGCGCCGAAGTCGGCCAGGCCGTACGAGTGCGTGATCATCGTGTCGGCGTCCAGCGCGCCCTTGCCCATCAGCTCCACGGCCCGCCCGAAGCTGTGCACCACCGCCATCGACCCCACCACGGTGATCTCGTCGTTGTAGATCCGGAACGGCGAGACCTTCGCCATCGCGTCCGACGGCGCCACCCCGAACTGCTGGAACGTACCGCCGCGCCGCACCCGCGTGAGCCCGTCCTCGATCACCGCCACCACGCCCGTGCAGTCGATCACGATCTCCCAGCCCTGCGGCCGGTCCAGCGCGTCGGCACCGGTCGCCACCGCGTCGGCCCCCAGCTGCTCCGCCACCTTCAGCCGCTCGGTGTTGATGTCCACCACCGACACCGAAGCGGCCCCGGCCCGCCGCGCGAGCTGCAGCATCATCAGGCCCATCGTGCCCGCGCCGTAGATCAGGTAGTGCGCGCCCAGGTCACGCGGCAGCACGTCGAACCCGTGCACCGCGCAGGACAGCGGCTCGATCAGGGTGCCCTGCGCCAGGTCCACGCTGTCCGGCAGCCGGTAGCAGTTGGCCGCCGGCACCTTGACGTACTGCGCCATCGCGCCGTCCACCGTGTCCCCGATCGCGCCCCAGCGCTCGCAGAGGTTCCCCCGGCCGATGCTGCAGAAGTGACAGGAGCCGCAGAACAGCGACGGGTCGACCGCGACCCGGTCGCCCTCCCGCACCCCGCTCGCCCCGTCGCCCAGCGCCACGACCTCGCCGGTGAACTCGTGCCCCGGCACGATCGGGTACGGCGTGGGCGCGAACTCGCCCTGCACGATGTGGAGATCGGTACCGCAGATGCCGACGGCGGCGACCTCGACGACGACCTCGCCGGGGCCCGGCACCGGATCGGCGACCGTCTCGACGGAGAAGGAACCGGGGGTCTGGATGACGACGGCACGCATGGTGGACTGCCTTTCACGGGTGGGTGTCGGGGGAACGGTCAGTCGGTGTCTGTGTCTCTTCCGGTGTCTTCGCCCGCGGCGGCGGTGCCGGCCGGCGCGACCACATGGACCGGTACGCCCAGCCGCTCGATGGCCGCGATCTCCTCCTCCGGCGTCGCGGTGTCGGTGACCACCAGGTCGTAGCCGGACGCGTCGCCGTACCCGTGCGTCGCGGTACGGCCGAACTTGGTGTGGTCCACCGCGAGCGCGCTGCGGCCGGCCGCCTCCCGCATGGCCTCCTTCAGGTCGGCCCACTCCTGGACCGGATGGAAGAGCCGGGCGCGGTCGACGGCGGTGGGGGAGGAAAAGGCGATCGTGGCGCGGATGCGGGAGAGGTGGCGCAGGGTCTCGGTGCCGGCGCAGGCCTCGAAGTCGGGGCGGTAGCCGCCGCCGAGCATGATGACCTCCGTGCCGGGCGCGTCCGCCGCGCCGATCAGCGAGGCGACGCGCAGCGAGTTGGTCACCACGGTCAGCCGCTCGATGCGGCCGAGCCTGCGGGCCAGCGGGAAGAGGGTGGAGCCGCAGTCCATCAGCACCGTGTCGCCGGGGGCGACCTGCCGCACCAGGAACTCCGCGAACGCCTCCTTGGCCTCGGTCTGCTGGTACTCGCGGAACCGGGTCGCGGTCTCCAGCGTGACGGCGGTCAGTGCGACGGCCATCCCGCGGCGCTTCTCCAGCAGCCTGCGGGACTCCAGGTTCGCCAGGTCGCGGTGCACGGTCATGGTGCTGACCTGCAGGCCCTCGGCGAGCGCCGCGATCGGTACGGCGCCCTCGTCGATGACCCGCCGGAGCACCCGGCGGCGCCGCCGCTCGACGTCCGCCTCGGAACCACGGCTCCGCCGCCCCACGGTGTGCCCTTCGCCGGCCCGTACGCGACACCTGGTGCCGCCCCCTCGCCGAACATCACACACTTCCTGTGATGTTTTTACAAGAGGCAGTGCGGAACGCCTGGCGGTCTTGCCGTGGCTCGCCCGCCCGGCCGAGGCTGAAGGGGACGACGCCCATCCGCCGGCGGGCGCCCGCCACGAGGGCGTACGCCGCGACGACAGGAGGACGACGTGCCGCAGCCGGCGCCGCAAGGACCACCGCCCGGCCCCGCCAGGGGACGCCCCGACCCGGCAGTGGCCGAGGTGGTCTACCTGGTCGGGCAGGAGCTGGACGCATCGGAGAAGGCCGTGCTCGCCGCCTTCGAGGCCGCGCTCGTCGAGTCGGGGATGGAGAACCTCGACCACGGCCACCTCGACTCCGTCGGCGTCTTCCAGCAGCGCCCCAGCATGGGCTGGGGCACGGCCGAGGAGTGCATGAACGTCAACCACGCCGCGCGCCGGTTCTTCGAGCGGGCCGTCGCGGAGGACGCGGACGACCCGGACCTCACACCCGGTCAGCTCGCCCAGCAGGTACAGGTCTCCGCGTACCCCGACCGGTACGACGAGCGGGAGGACGAGGCGAGGCTGCTCATCGAGGCGACCCGCGACGCGCTGGGGGAGGAATCCGTCCCATAGGCCGTGCAGCGGCGGTGACCGTGGCGGTGGCACATGCCCGCGCCACGGTCACGGTCAGTGACGGAATTCTTCGATCGCTTTCGATCGAAGGCTCGTGCGGACCCCCGCCCCGGGCCAGTATGGGCGCGGAACCGGTGTGACCGGATGACCGGTACGACCGGACGACACGGCGTGAAGGGAGGCGGCCGGGATGCTGCTGAGGACCCGGACCGACAGGCGCGTACGCATCGAACAGTGGCCGGTGCCCGCCGGTTCGCCCACCCTGGCCAAACTGGCCGTGGTGGGCGTGCTCGACGGCGAGAGCGTCACCGAGCTGTGCGACGCCACCGCGACGGTCATGGCGGGCGGCACACGTCATCTCCGGCTGGATCTCTCCGGCGTCACGTCCTGTGACAACGCCGGGCTGTACACCCTTCTCGGCGTGCAGAGCGCCCTGCGCTCCATGAGCGGCAGCCTGGTCCTGGTCCGCCCCAGCCTCTGCGTCCACGCCGGGCTCCGGGCCGCCCGCCTGCACCTGAGACTGGTCATCGCGCCGCCCGGCTCGGTGATGTGACGTTCCGGTCCTCGGGCGGCCGCCGCACCCGCTCGGCCGCCGCCCGAGGACCCGGCCGCACCCGCTCGGCCGCCGCCCGAGGACCGGCCGTACGGCTCCCGCCGCGGTTCAGCCGACCGCGTCCGCCGGCGGCAGCAGCGGCCCGCACGTCCACCGCTCGAAGACCAGCCGCGTTTCTACCCTGGCCACCTCCCGGCGGGCGGTGAACTCGTCCAGGACCAGCCGCTGCAGATCGGCCGCGTCCCGCACGGCAACATGCACGAGGTAGTCCTCGGGCCCGGTCAGGTGGAAGAGGGACAGCGCCTCGGGCAGCGAGCGGACCCGCTCGACGAACGGGCCCACCAGCTCCCGGCGGTGCGGACTCACCTGCACCGACAGCAGTGCCTGCAGTCCGCGGCCCAGCTTCGCGGGGTCCAGCCGGAGGTCGTGTCCGAGGATCACGCCGCTGCGCCGTAATCGCGTCACCCGGTCCAGACAGGTCGACGGCGCGACGCCGACCGAAGCGGCCAGCTCGCGGTACGTGGTCCGGGCGTCGTTCTGCAGCAGACGCAGGATCTCCAGGTCCACCGGATCGAGACGCACAGAGTCGGCCATGTCCCGAACGTAACACGGAAGTTGACCATCCGGTCAGGGCGCATGATCAGCATCCGGCCGGGCCCCGCGCGGCGCTCAGCGCCCGGCCGTCTCCCGCCCGGCGGGCACCGGCAGCGGCCGCCGCCGCAGCCCCGAAGGCCGGGCCGTGATCACCAGCGTGCCCTCCTCGATCTGGTAGTCCAGCGGCAGCCCCAGGCCGCGCATGGCCGCCACCATGCCGGTGTTGGACGCCTGGGTGATCGCGTACACGCTCTCGCAGCCCGTCTCTGCGGCCATCCCGACCAGCCGCTGCAGCAGCTCGGCCCCGATGCCGCGGCGCTGCCACGCGTCCTCCACCAGCAGCGCCACCTCGGTCTCGTCGCCGTCCCACAGCAGATGGCCCAGCGCCACCAGCCGCCCGGAAGCGGTCTCCACGGCCAGCGTGCGGCCGTGCCGCGGGCTCAGCAGGTGGTCGAGGTAGCCGTCGGCGTACTGCACCGGGCCGTGGTAGCGCCGCGACAGCGTCCGCTCCGAGCAGCGGTCGTGCATCTCACGGGCCGCTGCCAGGTCGGAGGTGTCGGCACGGCGCACCGTGATGGCGTTGCCCTCGGGCAGGGTGAGGGTGTCGCGGCGCTCCGGGACCCGCTGGCCGAGCCGCGCGTCGAGGTCCACCAGCGCCCGCACCCGGGCGAACTCGGTCGGCGTGAAGGGCAGCTGCGGTCGCTCGATGGTGATCGAGCCGCCGGAGGGGTCGCGGAACTTCATGATGTGGTCTTCCAGAACGCCTTCGTCCGGCACCCGTTCGGCCAACGGCTCGCCCTTCAGCGTGCGCGCGGGTACCGAGTGGATGGTGCAACGGCCCAGCAACTGCCGCAGCGCCAGAGGGAGTTCCGCGGAGTCCAGGGCCGTACGGGTGGCCAGGGACAGCATACGGGCCGGCGCGTCGACGAGATCGTGCGCATCGGCGCGTTCCAGCCACGTGTCCCGGCCGCCCGCCGCGTTCACCGCGCCGGCCAGCACGTCCCGCTCCGGCGTGCCCGGCACCCGCAGCAGGAACTCGTCCACCGTGCCGTCCGACAGCGGATGGGTCTGCAGGCTGAGGATGTCCACCCGGTGGTCGGCCAGCGCCCGGCACAGCGCGGCCAGGCTGCCCGGCTCGTCCCGCACGGTCGTCCGCATCCGCCACAGCGTCGTCTCGGGCAGCCCCGCGCCATCGGCGAGGCCGGCCGTACGCGACGCCGTGGCGCCGGTATCACCCGGCGGCGGCGCGTGTTCCTGGCGTCGTGACCACCCCAGGGGGAGGCCGGTGGCGAAACGGTCGGCGGCCCGCCGCCACATCGAACGGCGGGCAGTGCAGTGCTCCATCTTCTCCGTCATGCACTCCAGCATCACCGACCGGTGTTGCATGATCACAAACGCCTTGTGTCCGCCAGGTAAAGGCCGCAATTGCCTCTACCGCCACCTTCGAGTCGTACGCCGCTACTGTCCGACTCGCCCCGGTTGCAGGGTCTGGCTGAACAGCACCTCACCGCTGTCCTGCCGCAGCCGCACCGTCAGCTCCCCGCTCCCGCCGTCGATGTCGACCTCACCGAAGTACTGCGGCGTCTCCGCCGGCGAGGTGTTCGCCCGGTCCGGCGCCTTGAGGAACCGCTGCTCGGGACCGAACGTACCGTCCAGCTTCAGCGCCTGGAACCCGCCCGCGTTCAGCGGCCCCGAGACGAACTCCCAGAACGGCTCGAAGTCCTTGAACGCGGCGCGCGCCGGGTCGTACCGTTGCGCCGACGTGTAGTGCACGTCCGTCGTCAGCCACAGCGTGCCCGTGATCCGCTGGTGCTTGATGTGCCGCAGCAGCTCAGCGAGCTGCAGCTCCCGCCCCAGCGGCTGCCCCGGATCGCCCTGCGCCACCGCCTCGAAGCGGGTCTTGCCGTCCGGCACGACCAGCCCCAGCGGCATGTCGGACGCGATCACCTTCCACACCGCGCGCGAGCGCGACAGCTCCCGCTTGAGCCACCGCAGCTGCTCGGCGCCCAGGATGCCCTGCGCGTCCTCGGTCTGCCGGCCGTCGGAGTTGGCGTTCCGGTACGTCCGCATGTCCAGCACGAACACGTCCAGCAGCGGCCCGTGGTTCACCACCCGGTACACCCGGCCGTGCCCGTCCGGGCGCAGCGTACGGATCGGGAAGTACTCGCTGAACGCCCGCAGGGAGCGCGCGGACAGCACGTCCACGTCCTTCACCGTGTACCGGTCGTCGTCCAGGATCTGCCCCGGGTACCAGTTGTTGTGCACCTCGTGGTCGTCCCACTGGGTGATCGTGGGCACCTGCGCGTTGAACCGCCGCAGGTTCTCGTCCAGCAGGTTGTACCGGAAGGCGCCGCGGAACTCCGCCAGGGTCTCCGCGACCTTCGCCTT
>NZ_PQSQ01000127.1 GCF_002920575.1 Streptomyces sp. Ru73
AGGCAACCCCTCTCGATGATCACGTGCGGGACCCATACCGTACGCGCCAGGCGCATTCCCGCCCAGAGGCCGCGCCCCCGGACGAGAATGCGTACCCGGCCAAAAACGGCCCCCCTCGTCGGGCACTCACCGTGACCCGCCCGGTGCGTACGGTGCCGGTGACCTCCGCCAACAGGCCGAAAGCAATCGGTGCGGCGCTGCCCACCGGCGCAGTCCCACCCACCCACCCCCACCAGCGCAGTCCCACCGGCGCGGTCCTACCAGCGCGGCACGGCCGGGGTCGTCCACTCCGGGTCGGCGGCGCGCATGGCCGCCGCGTCATCCCGGTCCCGCATGCTGCCGTCGTCGTCCAGCCAGCGGCGGTGCAGCGCGGCGAGCCGGTCGCGGTCCAGCTCGACGCCCAGTCCCGGTGTGTCGGTGACCGCGACGGCGCCGCTCTCGAAGGTCAGGCGTTCGGTGAGGACGTCCTCGGTCTGCCAGGGGTAGTGGCTGTCGCAGGCGTGGTGGAGGTTGGGCACGGTGGCCGCGACCTGTGTCATGGCGGCGAGGCTGATGCCCAGGTGGGTGTTGGAGTGCATGGAGACGCCGACGCCGAAGGCGCGGCAGACGGCGGCCAGTTCGCGGGTGTTGCGCAGGCCGCCCCAGTAGTGGTGGTCGGAGAGGACGACCTGCACCGCGCCGCGGGTGAACGCCTCGGCGATCTCGTCGAAGGTCGTCACGCACATGTTCGTCGCGAGCGGGATCTCCGTACGGGCCGCGACCTGCGCCATCCGGTCGGTGCCGCTCGTCGGGTCCTCCAGGTACTCCAGTACGTCCTTCAGCTCGTCGGCGACCATCAGGGAGGTCTCCACCGACCAGGCGCCGTTGGGGTCGAGGCGGAGCGGCCTGCCGGGGAACTCCTCGGCCAGCGCCCGGATCGCGGCGATCTCCTCCTTCGGCGGGAACACCCCGCCCTTCAGCTTGAACGAACCGAAGCCGTAGGTGTCGGCGAACCTCCGTGCCTGGGCGACCACTCCGGCCGGGTCGACGGCGGCGCCCCAGTCGTCGGCCTCGCCGCGGCCGCCGGGGTGCCCGGCCCAGCGGTAGAAGAGGTAGGCGCTGTAGTCGACGCGGTCCCTGACCTTGCCGCCGAGCAGCGCGTGCACCGGGAGCCCGGCGGCCCTGCCCCAGGCGTCCAGGCAGGCGACCTCGAAGCCGGAGAGGACGGAGAGGCGCAGCTTGTCGGCGGTCTGGACGCCGCGCAGGCCGCCGACGTCCACCGCGCCGGCGGCGGTCGCGGCCGGCGAGTCGCCGCAGACCTCGGCGGCCAGCAGGGGCAGCGCGTTCAGATCCGTGACCCGGCGGCCGACGAGCGCGCCGGCCAGCGGGCGGGCGAGGTCGAGGTACGTGGTGTCGCCGTAGGTCTCGCCGAGGCCGGTGACGCCGCCCTCGGTGACCACCTCGACGATCAGCCGGGGCGTGTAGGGCTGGTGCACGCCCTGGGTGTTCAGCAGCGGCGGGTCGGCGACCAGGATCGGGGTGAGGCGCACCTCGGCGATGGTGAGTTCCGTACGCGTCATCGGGTGGCTCCTACCAGGTCGAGGCCGCGCTCGAGGAGTGCGGTGAGGTCGGTGAGATCGGCGGGCGAGGGGTCGGTGAGCGGGGCGCGTACGGGGCCGACGGGCAGGCCGCGCAGCCGGGCCGCGGCCTTGACCAGCGACACGGCGTACCCGGGCACCCGGTCGCGCAGCTCTACAAAGGGGATGTAGAAACCGGTCAGCAGCTTCTCGACGGTGGCGTCGTCCCGCTCCCCGAGCGCGGTGAAGAAGGCGCGGGAGATCTCGGGCGCGAAGGCGTGCACGGCGGAGGAGTACGCGGTGACGCCCAGGCTCGCGTACTGGCGGGCCTGGAGTTCGGCGGTGGCGGCGCCGTTGAAGAAGAGGAAGCCGTCGGGGGCCGCGAGCTTGAGGCGCTGCAGCCGGTCCAGGTCGCTGTGACCGTCCTTGAGGCCGATGACGCCGGGGATCTCCGCGAGCCGGCGGACGCTCGCCGCGCTGAAGGCGACGTGGTCGCGCTGGTACGCGACGATCGGCAGCCCGGTGCGCGCCGCGACCTCGCGCACCTGGGCGACCAGGCCGTCCTGCGGGGCCCGGACGAGGTAGTGCGGCATCAGCAGCGCGGCGTCGGCCCCGGCGTCCTCGGCGATCCGCGCGAACCGCGCCGCCTGCGCCCAGCCGTACCCCACTCCCGCGACGACCGGCAGCCGGCCGTCCGCCGCCTCGACCGCGGCCCGCACCACCTGCCCGTACTCGGCCTCGTCCAGCGAGAAGAACTCGCCGGTGCCGCAGGCCGGGAAGAGCGCGCCGGGCCCGGCGGCGATCCGGCTCGCAAGGTAGTCGCGGTAGGCGGGCAGGTCCAGCGTGCCGTCGTCGGTGAAGCAGGTGAGCGGGAAGGACAGCACGCCGCGGGCCATGCCCGCGCGCAGCCGTTCGGTGACCGTCAAGACCATCATGGCCTGTCTCCATATGTAGATGACGTCCACGGATGAGAATGGAGGCTAGAGAGGCGCATGACGGCCGTCAATAGGCCCGGCGGCCGGCGGACCGCCGCTGCCGAGCGGCGCGGCTACCATCGGCGCATGCCGGAGAGGGGCGGCGGGGTCCGCGAGGTGAAGTCGGCGGCCCGCACCGTGGAGCTGCTGGAGGCGCTCGCGGCCCGCGGCGACCGCCCGGCCCGGCTGCGCGAGCTGGCCGAGGAGCTGGGCGTGCCGCGCAGCAGCATGTACGCGCTGCTGCAGACCCTCATCGACCGCGGCTGGGTGCGTACCGACACCACCGGATCGCTGTACGGCATCGGCATCCACGCCCTGCTGGCGGGCACCAGCTACCTCGACACCGACCCCTTGGTGCGGGCCGCGCGCCCCTACCTCGACGAGGCGTCCGAGGCCCTGGGCGAAACCGTCCACCTGGCCCGGCTGGACGGCCCGGACGTGGTCTACCTCGCCACCCGCGAGTCGCACGCCTACCTGCGGACGATCAGCCGGGTCGGGCGGCGGCTGCCGGCCCACGCGAGCGCACTGGGCAAGGCCCTGCTGGCCGAGCGAGGTGACAGCGAACTGCCGCTTCCCGAGGGCGAGTTGGAACGGCTGACGGAGCGCACGCTCACCGACCGGGCAACCCTGCTGGCCGACCTCGCCCGGGTACGCGCCCGCGGCTACGCGGTCGAGCGCGAGGAAGGCGTGGCGGGCATCGCGGGCTTCGGCTTCGCGCTGCGGTACGACCGGCACGACTCCCCCGCGACCGACGCGATCAGCGCTTCCGTGCCGGTCGTCCGGCTCACCGAGGAGCACGAGCGGCGGATCGTCGCGGTCATGACCGAGGTGCGCGCCAAGATCGAGGCGGCCGCACCGCGCGCGACGGGCCCCGGCGCGCCGGAGTGGCGCTGACCGCCCTCACCCCCTGGCAGACCGTCCCCCTGCGGACGGCCAGGCCGCCCCGGACGACCGGGCCCCCGGACGATCACGCCCACCACGCCCCCTTGGATGATTTGCCAAGCATTTAATCTCCGCGCGTAGATAAGCGGAAGCGGCGCCTGCTAGACCTACCGAAGTCCCTCTTTCCCGCCCCCACTCCGCAGGAGAAGTACATGCGTTTCCGTGCGCGCCTGGGCGCCGTCGCCGCCGCTGCGGCCGTCGCCGCCACCGCCGCGTTCGGCGTCGGCCAGGCCACCGCCGAGCACTCCGTCCCGCACTCGGACAAGGAGATCCCCAACCTCACCCAGGTGCAGGACCGGATCAAGGCGTACTACGGCGACACCGTGACCGCCGACGGGGAGCACCACGCCTCCCCGAAGAGCAACTACGCCCGCCAGGTCCGCGGCATCGAGGCGAAGGCGCAGCGGTACCTGGACGAAGCGGCGCGCCACCGCCACGGTTCCGGCAGGCCCGCCATCGTCCTCGACATGGACGACACCACCCTGCTCACGTACAACTTCGAGCTGGAGATCGGCTTCGCCTTCGACGAGAAGGCCCAGGACGCGTACCTCAAGAGCCACGACATGGAGCCGGTGTTCGGGATGGACGCGCTGGTGAACCACGCGCGCGCCAAGGGGTACGAGGTGTTCTTCGTGACCGGCCGCAAGGAGGCCCAGCGCGGCTGGAGCGTCCGCAACCTCAAGAACGTCGGCTACGACGTGCCGCTGGACCGCGGGCACGTCTACCTCAAGGACAAGGAGAACCCGCCGGCCTACCTGCCCTGCGGTGCCGGCTGCTCGACGATCGAGTACAAGTCCGGCACCCGCAAGCACATCGAGTCGCTGGGCTACGACATCGTGGCCGACTTCGGCGACCAGTACTCGGACCTGAAGGGCGGCCACGCCGGCCGCGCCTTCAAGCTGCCCAACCCGATGTACTACCTGCCCTGACCGGCGGCCGCGCGGGCCTCAGACGGAACCGGGGCCCGCGTCCGGGGCCGGATCCGCGTCCGGGGCCGGGCGGCGCTTGGGCAGCGGCACCCGCATGAGGTCCCGCGCAACGGTCAGTTCGCCGTCGTACCCGGCGGCGCGGGCCTCGCGCTCGAATTCGGCCGGGTCCGCGTACCGCTGCGAGAAGTGCGTGAGCACCAGGTGCCGGACGCCGGCGTTGCGCGCGACCATGGCCGCCTGGCCCGCCGTCAGGTGGCCGTGCTCCGCCGCCAGCTGCCGGTCGCCGTCCAGGAACGTGGACTCGATGACGAGCATGTCGGCTCCCGCCGCCAGCTCGTGCGCGCCGGCGCACAGCCGGGTGTCCATCACGAAAGCGAACGACTGGCCGGGGCGTACCTCGCTGACCTCCTCCAGCGTGACCCTGCGGCCGTCCTCCCGCACGAGCGCGCCCTCCCGGCTCAGCCGGCCCACCGCGGGCCCCGAGATGCCGAGCGCGGCCAGCCGCTCGGGCAGCATCCGCCGCCCGTCCGGCTCCTGGAGCCGGTAGCCGTAGGACTCGACGGGGTGCGAGAGGCGGCGCGCGGTGAGCGTGAAGGCGGGCGTGTCGGCGAGCGTGCCGCCGTCGCCGGACACCGGCTCCTGGCGCAGCCGCACGGTCTCCCGGTACGCCGTCGAATAACGCAGCCGCTCGAAGAAGTGCGCGCCGCTCGCGGGATAGTGGGCGGTGACCGGATGCGGCACCCGGTCCAGGTTGATCCGCTGGATCACCCCGGCCAGACCGAGGCTGTGGTCGCCGTGGAAGTGCGTGACGCACAGCCGGTTCAGGTCATGGGCCGCCACCCCGGCGCGCAGCATCTGGCGCTGCGTGCCCTCGCCGGGGTCGAAGAGCAGGCCCGTGCCGTCCCAGCGCAGCAGGTAGCCGTTGTGGTTGCGGTGCCGCGTGGGCACCTGGCTGGCGGTGCCGAGGACGACCAGTTCGCGTACGGACAAGGCGCTGATCCGCTTCCGTTGCCGTTAGCCGGGGGGCCAGTTCAGCCCGCGGCCGCCGAGCACGTGGGCGTGCGCGTGGAAGACGGTCTGGCCGGCGCCGGTGCCGGTGTTGAAGACGATGCGGAAGCCGGTGCCGTCGACCTTGTCCTCCTCGGCGACCTTGCGGGCCTCGCACAGCACGTCGGCCGCGACCTGCGGCTCGGCGGCGGCCAGCGAAGCGGCGTCGGGGTGGTGCGCCTTGGGGATCACCAGGACGTGGGTGGGTGCCTGGGGGTTGATGTCGCGGAACGCGACGGTCGTATCGGTCTCTCGGACGATCGTCGCGGGCACCTCGCCCGCCACGATCTTGCAGAACAGGCAGTCGGCCTGCGGTTCTCCCGCCACCGGTGCGCTCCTCACGGGTCGTCGGCTCGTACGACCCGCATCGTACCGATCGGGGCCGCCGCGACGGTCACTAGCGTGCCACCCACGTGCCGGAACGGTCCTGCGGACCGTCGTTCCGCGCGTCGGACACGTCCTTCCCGTGGTCGCCGTTGTTCTCGTCCCAGTTGCGGTTGTCGTTGCCGTTGTCCTTGCCGTTGTCCTGGTCGGCGTCGTTGCCGTTGTCGCCGTTGTTCTGGTCGTCGTTGCCCTGGTCGTCGTCGGCGCAGTCGTCCTGGTTGGTGTTGCCGTTCTTGCCGTTGTCGTTCTGGTCGTTGCCGTTGTCGTTGTCGTCGTTGTTCTGATCGTTGTTGTTGTTCTGATCGTCGTTCTGGTGGGAACCGTTGTTGTTGCCGTCGCTGTTGTTGCCGCTGTTGTCGTTGTTGCCGTTGTCGTCGCCGTTGTTGTTCTCGTTATTGCTGTTGTTCTCGTTGTTGCTGTTCTCGTTGTTGCTGTTCTCGTTGTTGCTGTTGCTGTTCTCGTCGTTGTTGCTGTTGTTGTCGTCCCGGGCCGGGCGGGAGCTGGAGGCGGAGTTCGGGCGGTCCGTGTTGCCGGAGGCCGGCGCGTTGCAGTTGCCGATGGTGGTCGTACGGAAGATCACCCGGTTCCCGACCCGGGCGACCAGGTTGCTGCCCTCCACGCACCGGCCGCTGACCTCCCTGGTCACGTTGCCGGTGATGGTGATCCGCTCGCCGCTCGCGGTCTGGCCCTGGCAGTCGACCCGGGCGGGCCCCGCGGCCGACCGGGCGTCGCTGCCGGCCGTGGACACCGGTTCGCCGCCGTTGGGTGCGGACGCCGTGCAGCTGAGCCAGCTGACGTCGACGCTCTCCCACTTCAGCGCGCGGGTCCCCTGCTGGTCGGTCGTCACCGCTATCGCGGAGGTGTTGGAGTATCCGGACGGCTCACACGCCGCCGTGCCGACGGCCACCGCACCCGCTGCACCCGCCGCTGCCAACGCCCGTAACCAACGGCTCCGCACGCTTCCCTTCATGCCTCGCAGCGTGCCATCGTCGCCGCGCGGCCCGACAGGCCCGCTCCGGCCAACTCCGCGCGGCGCTCCCCCGGCCGCCCTGATCATCACTAACCTGGGCCGCGAAAGACCAGGTTCCGTCACCTACGGGAGCGATCCATCATGGCAACGACGCGCACGGCCAAGACCCACTGGGAAGGCAACCTGATGGAGGGCAAGGGCCAGGTGGCCCTGGACTCCTCCAAGGTCGGTACGTACGACGTGAGCTGGCCGGCCCGCGCCGAGCAGCCGAACGGAAAGACCAGCCCCGAGGAGCTGATCGCGGCGGCCCACTCCTCCTGCTACTCCATGGCGTTCTCGCACGGACTGGCCGGCAAGGGCTACACCGTCGAGACCGTCGACACCCAGGCCGACGTCACCTTCCAGCCGGGCGAGGGCATCACCGCCATCGCGCTGACCGTGAAGGCCAAGGTCCCCGGCCTGTCCGAGGACGACTTCCAGGCCGCGGCCGAGGACGCCAAGAAGAACTGCCCGGTCAGCCAGGCGCTGGCGGGCGTCAAGAACATCACCCTGAGCGCCACGCTGATCTGACGCGCCGCAGGGCCGTACGGGAACGGGCCCCACAGGGCCGTGCGGGAACGTGTCCCACAGGGCCGTACGGATTCCGACTCGGCGGGGCCGTACGGAAACGGACGCGGCCAGGCCGCACGGCTGCGGCCCCCGCCGGGTCTCAGTCCCAGCGGCCCGTGCGGCCCAGCAGCAGCGCCGTGGCGGCCGTGCCGGCGGTGGAGGTGCGCAGCACGCTCGCGCCCAGCCGGTACGGCTTCGCCCCGGCCGCCGCGAACAGCTCCAGCTCCTCGGGCGAGACGCCGCCCTCCGGTCCGACGACGAGCACGATGCCGCCGTCGGCGGGGAGTTCGGCGCGGGCCAGCGGCTCGCTGCCCTCCTCGTGCAGCACGGCGGCGAACGCGGCGCCGGACAGCAGCTCCGCCACGTCCTTCGTCGTGGCGGCCGCCGCGACCTCGGGGAACGTCAGCCTGCGGGCCTGCTTCCCGGCTTCCCTCGCGGTATTGCGCCACTTCGTCAGCGACTTGGCGCCCCGCTCGCCCTTCCACTGCGTCACGCAGCGGGACGCCTGCCACGGCACGATCGCGTCCACGCCGGTCTCGGTCATGGTCTCCACGGCCAGTTCGCCGCGGTCGCCCTTGGGCAGCGCCTGGACCACCGTGATGCGCGGCCGCGGCGGCTCCTCGGTCCGTACGTCCGTCACCGCGACGTCGAGCCGGTCCTTGCCCTCGACCGCGGCGACCGTCCCGTACGCGCCCGAGCCCGCGCCGTCCGTCAGCACGATCTCCTCGCCGGCGCGCAGCCGCCGTACGGACACCGCGTGCCGGCCCTCGGGGCCGTCCAGGGTGAGGGTCGCGCCCGGCGCGGCGCCGGCCAGCGAGTCGACGAGGAAGACCGGGGCGGTCACGAGGCACTCCCAAAGGTTCCGGGTCCGGCGGGGCCGGCGGGGCTCGATGCGGCGCGTGCCGCGGTCAGTTCGGCCACCAGCACCTCCATCAGCTCGGCCGCGGGCAGCTGCCGGGCCAGCCGGTGGCCCTGGCCCGCCCAGAGGTTCATGGCCTGCGGGTCGCCGGCCGCCGCGGCGGCCTTGCGTACGGGTGAGGTGAGGTAGTGGACGGCCGGGTAGGCGGCCGGTGCGTACGGGCCGTGCTCGCGCAGGAAACGGTTCGCCAGGCCGCGGGCCGGGCGTCCGGAGAACGCCCGGGTCAGCTCGGTCCGGGTGAACCGCGGGTCGGTCAGCGCCTGCTTGTGCAGCGGGTGCGCGCCGGACTCGGGGCAGGCCAGGAACGCCGTACCGAGCTGCGCGCACGCGGCGCCGGCGGCCAGTACGGCGGCGATCTGCCCGCCGCGCATCAGGCCGCCGGCCGCGATGACCGGCAGCCGCACGGTCTCGCGGACCTCGGCGAGCAGGGCCAGCAGCCCGAGGCCCGCGCCGGTGCCGTCGCTCTGCGGGTCGTCGCGGTGGGTGCCCTGGTGGCCGCCGGCCTCGACGCCCTGGACGCACACGGCGTCGGCGCCGGCGTCCTGCGCGGCGCGCGCCTCGGCGGGCGTGGTGACGGTGACCACGGTGTACGTGCCGACCCTGGCCAGCGACTCCACGGTCTCGGCGGTGGGGCAGCCGAAGGTGAAGGAGACCACCGGTACGGAGTCCTCGCGGAGCACGGCGAGCTTGGCCTCGTAGCCGTCGTCGGTGGGGCCGTGCGGATCGCCGAGCGCGGTCTCGTACCAGGTGGCCTCGCCCGCGAGCTGCTCGCGGTAGACCTCGACGGCGGCGGTGTCGTCCAGCTCCGGCTGTGGCATGAAGAGGTTCACGCCGAAGGGGCGGCCGGTCAGCCCGCGTACCCGCTGGATCTCCTGGTACATGCCGTCGGCCGTCTTGTACCCGGCGGCGAGGAAGCCCAGGCCGCCGGCCGTACTGACGGCGGCGGCGAGCTCGGGGCTCGAAGGGCCGCCCGCCATGGGAGCCTGCACGATCGGGTGAGGACTCAGCTCGGTCAGCGCTGTGGGCATGCCCATATCGTGTCACGCGTCACGGCCGCCCCCGGAATCGGGGCGACCGCGCCACGTACGCACACTCCAACGGCTTCGGACGCCGTCAGCGCCCGGCGTCTACCGCCCGTTGAACGCGTCCTTGAGCCGCGAGAACAGCCCCTGCTGGCCGGGCTGACCGTGCCTGTCCGGGGGACAACCCCCGGACCTCCGGCCCGGCGCCTACCGCCCGTTGAACGCATCCTTCAGGCGCGAGAACAGCCCCTGCTGGCCGGGCTGGAACTGGCCCGTGGGGCGTTCCTCGCCGCGGAGCTTGGCGAGGCGGCGCAGCAGCTCCTCCTGCTCCGGGTCGAGCTTGCTCGGGGTCTGGACCTCGACGTGCACGACCAGGTCGCCGCGGCCGCCGCCGCGCAGGTGCGTGATGCCGCAGCCGTGCAGCGGGATCGACTGGCCGGACTGGGTGCCGGGCCGGATGTCGACGTCACGCACCCCGTCCAGCGTCTCCAGCGGGCACTTCGTGCCCAGCGCCGCCGCGGTCATCGGGATCGTGACCGTGCAGTGCAGGTCGTCACCGCGGCGCTGGAACACCGGGTGCGCGACCTCGTGGATCTCGACGTAGAGGTCACCGGCCGGACCGCCGCCGGGGCCGACCTCGCCCTCGCCCGCGAGCTGGATGCGGGTGCCGTTGTCGACACCGGCCGGGATCTTGACCGTGAGCGTCCGGCGGGACCGGATGCGGCCGTCGCCCGCGCACTCGGGGCACGGCGTCGGCACGACCGTGCCGAAGCCCTGGCACTGCGGGCAGGGCCGGGAGGTCATGACCTGGCCGAGGAAGGAGCGGGTGACCTGCGAGACCTCGCCGCGTCCGCGGCACATGTCACAGGTCTGCGCCGAGGTGCCGGGCGCCGCGCCCTCGCCGGAGCAGGTCGTGCACACCACGGCGGTGTCGACCTGGATGTCCTTGGTCGTGCCGAACGCGGCTTCGTTCAGCTCGACGTCCAGCCGGATCATGGCGTCCTGGCCGCGGCGGGTGCGCGAGCGCGGCCCGCGCTGCGACGCCGTGCCGAAGAACGCGTCCATGATGTCGGAGAAGTTGCCGAAGCCCGCGCCGAAGCCGCCGGCACCCGCGCCGCCGCCCTGGGACATCGGGTCGCCGCCGAGGTCGTAGACCTGCTTCTTCTGCGGGTCCGACAGCACCTCGTAAGCGGCGTTGATCTCCTTGAACCGCTCCTGGGTCTTGGGATCCGGGTTCACGTCCGGGTGCAGCTCGCGCGCCAGCCGCCGGAAAGCCTTCTTGATCTGGTCCTGCGAGGCGTCGCGGCTGACGCCGAGGACCGCGTAGTAGTCCGTGGCCACTTACGACTCCGCCAGGATCTGTCCGACGTAACGTGCCACTGCGCGTACCGCTCCCATCGTTCCGGGGTAGTCCATGCGGGTCGGTCCGACCACGCCGAGTTTGGCGACTGCCTCGTCGCCCGAACCGTAGCCGACGGCGACGACCGATGTGGAAGTGAGCCCTTCGTGAGCGTTCTCGTGCCCGATGCGCACGGTCATGCTCGAATCCTTGGCCTCTCCCAGCAGCTTGAGCAGCACGACCTGCTCCTCAAGTGCCTCCAGCACCGGCCGGATCGTCAGCGGGAAATCGTGTCCGAAGCGCGTGAGATTGGCGGTACCGCCGATCATCAGCCGCTCTTCGGTCTCCTCCACCAGAGTCTCCAGCAACACCGACAGCACTGTCGAGACCGTGCCCCGGTCCTCCGTCTCGAAGGATTCGGGGAGGTCCTGCACCAGTTGCGGCACGTCGGTGAACCGGCGCCCCACGACACGGCTGTTGAGCCGGGCCCGCAGGTCCGCCAGGGACGTTTCGCCGAACGGCGCGGGGCAGTCGATCATGCGCTGCTCGACGCGTCCGGTGTCGGTGATCAGGACGAGCATCAGCCGGGCCGGTGCCAGCGAGAGCAGTTCCACGTGCCGGACGGTGGACCGGGTCAGCGAGGGGTACTGCACCACCGCGACCTGCCGGGTCAGCTGCGCGAGCAGCCGTACCGTACGGGCCACGACGTCGTCGAGGTCCACCGCGCTGTCGAGGAAGCTGTGGATCGCCCGGCGCTCGGGGCCGGAGAGCGGCTTGACGGCCGCCAGCTTGTCGACGAAGAGGCGGTAGCCCTTGTCGGTGGGGATGCGGCCGGCGCTGGTGTGGGGCTGCGCGATGTAGCCCTCGTCCTCCAGCGCGGCCATGTCGTTGCGGACGGTGGCCGGTGACACGCCGAGCCGGTGGCGCTCGGTGAGCGCCTTGGAGCCGACCGGCTCCTCGGTGCCGACGTAGTCCTGGACGATGGCACGCAGCACTTCGAGTCTGCGTTCGCTGAGCATCGCGCACACCTCCAGTCCCGCGCTTTCCCAGGCCGTCTGCGGCCGTCTTTCCGGGGCCGCCGTCCAGCCGGGCCGGCCGGTCGTCCCTGGCACTCGACCGGTCCGAGTGCCAAACCCCGGACCAGTGTACGGCCGGGTAGCACGGCCAGGGCAAGGCCGGGCGACACGGCTCGCCGCCCGGCGGGCCACCGTATCGCGCCGAGGCCGGTCCGTGTTCCCGGGATCCGCCCAGGTCAGCCCCGCGGCCGCGGGCGGTCTTCCGGTTTCCGGGCTAGCGTCTCGGTATGGGCACGACGTGGGAAGAGGCAGGCTGGGAGCGGCTCGCGGACGGGGTCGCGCGGCGCCGGCTGCCCGGCTGGGACGCCACCGTGGGCGTGGTGGCCGGGAGCACCGGCGTCCTGATGATCGACACCGGGTCCGGGCTGCGCGAGGGCGCCGAGCTGCGCCGTCAGGTGCGCGGCGTGCTGGGCCGTGAGGTGACCCACATCGCCCTGACCCACCCGCACTTCGATCACGTACTGGGCACGGCGGCGTTCGCGGGCGTGACGGTCTTCGGCGCGACCGGACTGGCCGAGCTGCTGCGCCGCTCGCCGGACGCGCTGCTCGGCGACGCGGTACGGAACGGGGCCGATCCCGAGGCGACGGCCGTGGCCGTGGACACGCTGGTCGTCCCCGAGCACGCGGTCTGCGGCGAGCGGACCCTCGACCTGGGCGACCGCCAGGTCCTGCTGGCGAACGTCGGGCCCGGCCACACCGCGCACGACCTGGCGGTCTGCGTACGGTGCGGGCCCGGTGAGCCGGAGGTCGTCTTCTGCGGCGACCTCGTGGAGGAGTCGGGCGAACCGCAGGCCGGGCCGGACGCGCTGCCCGCGTGCTGGCCGGGGGCGCTGGACCGGCTGCTCGCTCTTGGCGGGGAGGACGCCCGGTACGTGCCCGGGCACGGCGCCGTCGTGGATGCCCGCTTCGTCCGCGCCCAGCGCGACGAGCTGGCCCGTCGCTCCGGCGTGTCGCGGGACTAGCCCAGCCGGGGGACGCCGTCCCCGCATATCGTCTTGGGAATGCGCAGCAGACAGTACGGGCCCGATCTGACCCCGCCGTGGAAGAAGCAGCGTCCCGCGCCCGAGGTGCCGGCCGAGCCCGATCTCGTCGTCGAAGAGATCACGACCGGCTTCTGCGGGGCGGTCATCCGCTGCGAGAAGACCGCCGAGGGGCCGACGGTCACGCTGGAGGACCGCTTCGGCAAGCACCGGGTCTTCCCGATGACGCCCCGCGGCTTCCTCCTGGAGGGCAAGGTCGTCACGCTCGTACGCCCCTCCGCCGCATCCGCACGCCCCCAGGGCCCGCAGCGCACCGCGTCCGGCTCACTCGCCGTGCCGGGCGCCCGCGCCCGCGTCGCCCGCGCGGGCCGCATCTACGTGGAGGGCCGCCACGACGCCGAGTTGGTCGAGCGGGTGTGGGGCGACGACCTGCGCATCGAGGGCGTGGTCGTGGAGTACCTGGAGGGCGTGGACGACCTCCCGTCGATCGTCGGCTCCTTCTCCCCCGGCCCGGACGCGCGCCTCGGCGTCCTCGTGGACCACCTGGTGCCCGGCTCGAAGGAGTCCCGCATCGCCGCGTCGGTCACGGACGCGAACGTGCTGGTCGTCGGCCATCCCTACATCGACATCTGGGAGGCCGTGAAGCCGGCGTCGGTGGGCATCGCGGAGTGGCCGTCCGTGCCGCGCGGCCAGGACTGGAAGACGGGCGTGTGCCGGGCACTCGGCTGGCCGGAGAACACGGGCGCCGCGTGGCAGCGCATCCTCGCCTCGGTGCGGTCGTACAAGGACCTGGAGCCGGCGCTGCTGGGGCGGGTGGAGGAACTGATCGACTTCGTTACGGCCGGGAGTGCGGCCTGACGCCGGGGAGCCGCTGGAACTCGCGGGTGTCCAACTCGACGCCGAGCAGGTCCAGCGGCACGGGGTCGCCGAACTTGGTGATGCGCTGCGCCCTGTAGTCGGCTTCTTCGCCGGCTCCGGCGGGCTCGGTGAGCAGGACGCAGTGGCCCACGACGGGATCGACGATCAGATGGACCGGAATGCGGCCCGCGACGTAAATCGTGCGCTTCAGTCCGTAGTCACGGTCGACGCTGGTACCGGAGACCGCCTCGACCACCACCGTGATCAGCTCGGCCGGCAGCTGTTCCCGGCCTCTGGGCAGACGGCGCGCTCCACCACCAGGAGATCGGGCACGGGTTCACTCTGCTCGGTCACTACGAAGCGGGCACCCGGGCGAGGCTTCCGCGACACGTCACCCCGCCGGGTGATCAGTCCACCAGGTCCCGCACCACCGCGTCCGCCAGCAGCCGGCCGCGCAGGGTCAGGACCGCCCGCCCGGCTTCGTACGGACCGGCCTCCAGCAGGCCGTCCGCGAGTGCCTTCTCGGCCGCCGCGCGGCCGGCCGGGCGCAGCAGCTCCAGCGGGCAGCCCGCCGCCAGCCGCAGTTCCAGCAGGATGCGCTCCACGCGGCGGTCCTCGGCCGTCAGGAGCTCGCGCCCCGCGCCCGGGGTGCGGCCCTCCGCGAGCGCCTGCGCGTACGCGCCCGGGTGCTTCACGTTCCACCACCGCACGCCGCCGACGTGGCTGTGCGCGCCGGGGCCGGCGCCCCACCAGTCGGCGCCGGTCCAGTACAGCTCGTTGTGGCGGCAGCGGGCCGCCTCCGTGGTGGCCCAGTTGGAGACCTCGTACCAGCTGAAGCCCGCGGCGCTCAGCGTCTCTTCGGCGATGAGGTAGCGGTCGGCGTGCTCGTCGTCGTCCGTCATCGGGACCTCGCCCCGGCGGATGCGGCGGGCGAGCTGCGTGCCCTCCTCGACGATCAGCGCGTACGCGGACACGTGGTCGGGGCCCGCGCCGACCGCCGCGTCCAGGGAGGCCCGCCAGTCGTCGTCGGACTCGCCGGGCGTGCCGTAGATCAGGTCGAGGTTGACGTGCTCGAAGCCGGCGGCGCGGGCCTCGGCGACGCACGCCTCGGGGCGGCCCGGGGTGTGCGTACGGTCGAGGATCTTCAGGACGTGCTGCCGGGCGCTCTGCATCCCGAAGGAGATCCGGTTGAAGCCGCCGGCGTGCAGCTCTTCGAGGTAGCGCGGGTCGACCGATTCGGGATTCGCCTCGGTGGTGATCTCGGCGTCCGGCGTGAAGCCGAATTCGTCGCGGATCGCGGCGAGCATGCGGGCGAGGTCGGCGGCCGGCAGCAGCGTCGGCGTGCCGCCCCCGACGAAGACCGTCTCGACCCGCCGGGAGTCCCCGGCGAGGACCTTGCGGGCCTGCCGGACCTCCTCGATCAGGGTGTCGGCGTAGTTCTCGCGCGAGGCGAGCACACCGCCGGAGCCGCGCAGCTCGGTGGCGGTGTAGGTGTTGAAGTCGCAGTATCCGCAGCGGGTCGCGCAGTACGGCACGTGCAGATAGAACCCGAGGGGCCGCTCGCCCGCTCCGTCCAGGGCGGAGGCGGGCAGCGCCCCGTCCTCGGGCAGGGGCTCGCCATCGGGGAGTGCAGAAGGCATGGGTCCATTGTCCGGTACGCGGACGGTGCCCCTGCCGCCCGCCCGCCGGGGCACGCTTTACGGGCCTGCGGCGGGCCACCGGGGCACGCCTTGCGCGGCCCGCAGGGGCGTCCCCTACGGGCGCACCGCCTGCAGGACCAGGAGGGCCAGGTCGTCGTCCGGCGGGGTCGGCCCGAAGGCGTGCACGCGGCGCCGCAGGTGCTCGGCGACGCCCTCGGCGCCCAGGCCCGCGCACTCCGCGAGGGCGTGCGCGAGGCCGTCCTCGTCGTCGAAGAGCCGACTGCCCGAGCGGCGCTCGGTCACGCCGTCGGTGACGCACAGCAGCGTCTCGCCGGGCGCGAGGTCGAAGGACTCGCTCTCGTACACGGTGTCCTCCAGGACGCCGAGCAGTATCTGCGGCCCGGCGACCGCCCGCACCGTGCCGTCCGTGCCGAGGACCAGCGGCAGCGGGTGCCCGGCGCTGGCGATCGTGCAGCGGGCGCCGCCGCTGCCGTCCGTGTGCGGCACGATCTCGCCGTAGAGGAGGGAGAGGAAGCGGGCCTGCTCGCTCTCCTCCCGGTAGCCGGGGCGCGCCTCCGCCTCGGAGCCGGCCTCGACCACCGCGGCGGCCACCGCTGCGACGGAGTCGGCCGCCTCCAGCGCCACCGTGCGGTTCAGCCGGTCCAGCACCTCGCCGACGCCGTACCCCTCGCGGGCCAGCAGCCGCAGCACCGGCCGGGCCAGCCCGGTGACGGCGGCGGCCTCCGGGCCGCTGCCGCAGACGTCGCCGAGCATGAAGCACCAGCGGTCCTCGCCCGCCCGGAAGAGGTCCCAGAAGTCGCCGCCGGCCCAGGCGCCCTCGCGCGGTTCGTACACCACGGCCGACGCCACGCCGGGCACGTCGGCGCGCCGGCCGGGCAGCAGACGGCGCTGCAGCACCCGGCTGATGCGTTCCTGGCGGCTGTAGGCGTCGGCGGTGGCGATGGCCCGGGCCACCCGGCCCGCGAGGTCCTCGATGAGCGAGACGATCTCGTCGGGGAAGCGCAGCAGGCCGGCCCGGCCTATCAGGAGCGTGCCGTGCCGGCGGACGCCGGAGACGAGCGGGCAGGCCAGCGCGGCGCCGCCGGAGCCGAAGCCGCTGCCGCTGGGCTCGCCCGGCCACGGCCAGGGCCCGGCGGCGACGGCCGGGCCGTCGCCGCTCCGGCCGGTCAGCACCGGCGGGTCCTTCACCAGCAGCTCCCGCAGCCCGTCGATGCGGCTCTCGGTGGCGTGCCAGACGCGGGCCAGGCGGGGCGCGCCGAAGTCGTCGCCGTCGTCCAGCCAGACCGCGCACCAGTCGGCCATCCGCGGCACGATCAGCTGGGCGACCAGCGCGGCCACCTGGTCCGCGTCCAGCTGCCCGCTGAGCAGGTCGGACGCCTCGGCGAGGAAGGACAGCGCGCCGTGGTGGATCCGCTCGACCTCGCAGCGGCGGAGCGCGGCGCGCTGCGGTCCCGGCGACATCAGGACGGTGGCCTGCGGCCCGCCCGGCAGGGTCCGCTGCGCTTCGAAGACCTCCAGCGGCGGCTCGATCTCCGTCTCGGTCTCCTCGGCCGTGACCCGGAACCACACGGTCTTGAGCGTGCGCCGGTACGTGATGCCCCAGGCGTCCGCGAGCGCGCCGACCAGCTGCAGCCCGCGGCCCGCGCCCTCGGCGGTCACGGCGTCGTGGCGGCCGCGCACCGGGCGGGCCGGGTGGTGGTCGGACACCTCGATGATCACGGCGGTGCGCGGGCCGGCCTCGTCCAGCCGGCAGAGCAGCTCGACGGAGGTCCCGGCGTGCACGACGGCGTTGGTGACCAGTTCGCTGGCGAGCAGCTCGGCCTCGTCGGCGACGCGCTCGGTGAGGTACTGCGCGCCGGGCAGCCCGCGGGTGGTCCAGTCGGCCAGCGTCGTACGGACGAACTGGCGCGCCGCGCGGGCGGCGAGGGGCGAGCCGGGCAGCCCGATGCCCCGGGACTCCTCTCCTCCGTATGCACCGTCGGCGCGTCGCTGACCTCCGGCCGGCCGGGGGCCCGCGGGCTCCTCCCCTTCCTGGGAGGGGACGGCGTCGGGCCAGGAAGCGGTCTGCCTGCGCACCACGTCCTTTTCCGACGGAGTTGTCGTCCTCATTGAGCACTCCCGAGCAGTTCCGCAATAGCGCCGATTGCGCCACTGCCAGGGTGACAGACTGAGCCCACCCATTCGCACCGAGTTACTGAAGTGGGTCATTATGTCGGTGGATTCCGCAGTTCCCCGCGTGGCGCGGGAGTCAGGTACCGACTGGGTGCGCGCGGCGGACCTCAAGCCGCTGCTCTCCGCGCTCGTCTCGATGTCCGCGGGCGATTTCCGTACCCGGCTGCCCGTGGCGTACGACGGCGTCCTCGCCGACCTGCACGGTGCCTTCAACGACATCGGCATCCGCACCCAGCACCACGCCGACGAGCTGGTGCGGCTGCGTTCGGAGCTGGTCCGGCAGGGCCGGCTGGACGAGCGGATGACGGCCAGCCCCGGCCAGGGCACGTGGGCCTCCTCGGTGCTCGCGGCCAACGACATCATCGACGCGCTGGTGGTGCCCGCTGCGCACGCGACGAAGGTGCTGAACGCGGTGGCGGGCGGTGACCTCACCCAGCGCGTGGAGCTGCACGACGGCCACCGCAGGCTGCGCGGCGACCGCTGCCAGCTGGGCCGCGCGGTGAACGCGATGGTCGATCAGCTCTCGCTGTTCACCGGCGAGGTGACCCGGGTGGCCCGCGAGTCGGGCAACGAGGGACGGCTGGGCGGCCGGGCCAAGGTCGCGGGTCTGTCCGGGAGTTGGCGCGAGGTGACGGAGGCGGTCAACACCATGGCCGCCCGGCTCACCGCCCAGGTGCGGGACATCGCGGCGGTGACCACGGCGGTGGCGCGCGGCGATCTGACGCGTCAGGTGACGGTCGAGGCGACGGGCGAGCTGCTGGAGCTGAAGCTGACGGTCAACACGATGGTCGACCAGCTCTCGGCGTTCGCCGACGAGGTCACGCGGGTGGCCCGCGAGGTCGGCACCGAGGGCCGGCTCGGCGGCCGGGCTCAGGTGCCCGGCGTCTCGGGCGTCTGGAAGGACCTCACCGACAACGTCAACTTCATGGCCTCCAACCTCACCTCCCAGGTGCGCAACATCGCCCAGGTCACCACCGCGGTGGCCAACGGCGACCTCAGCCAGAAGATCACGGTCGACGCGCGCGGCGAGATCCTGGAGCTCAAGGAGACCGTGAACACCATGGTCGACCAGCTCTCCGCGTTCGCGGACGAGGTGACCAGGGTGGCCCGCGAGGTCGGCACGGACGGCCGGCTGGGCGGCCGCGCCCAGGTGCGCGGGGTGTCGGGGATGTGGAAGGACCTCACCGACAGCGTCAACTTCATGGCGGACAACCTCACCACGCAGGTGCGCAACATCGCCCTTGTCGCGACGGCGGTGAAGGAGGGCGACCTCGGCAAGAA
>NZ_PQSQ01000128.1 GCF_002920575.1 Streptomyces sp. Ru73
GAGCCGGTGGCGCCTGTCGGGCCTGCTCCGGAGCCGGTGGCGCGTGTCGCGCCTGGCTCCCGAGCCGGTCGTCGGGCACGAGCCGGGGCCCGTGCCGGGAGCCGGCGCCGGTGTCCGAGCGGACCTTGACTCCCGAGCGGGCCTCGGCGCCCGAGCAGGCGCCTTGCCCCGAGCCGGTGCCGGCGTACGAGGCCGAGCCCGCGCCCACGCGCGAGATTGACGCCGAGTCCGAGCCTGAGCCCGCGCCCGAGCTCGGTGCCGAGCCCGAGGCTGCCCCCGCGGCGAAGCCGCAGCCGGAGCCCGATCCCGCGCCCGAGCCCAGTTCCGAGGCCACTCCCGCGCCGCAGTCCGAGCCCCCCTCCGACTACGAGCTGGCTCCCGCCGCCCCGTCGCCCGCCCCGTCGCCCGAGCCGGGGGCACCCGCCCCGGTGGGGGCCGCTTCGGCAGCGGCCGCTCCGGCACACGCCGCTCCCGTGCGGCCCGCCTCAGCGGAGGCCGCCCCCGTCGCCGCCGCCCCCGTGCCGTTGCCGCCGATGCCGACGCGGCCGCCGATTCCCGTGGTGGCGGCCATACCCCCGGTACCGGGTGCGGCGACCGCGGCCGATCCGCACCACGCCGTCTTCGCCGCGGCCGCTGCCGGGCGGCACGGGGAGGCCGCGGCGATGGCCGCCGCCTGGGAGCAGGCCGCGCTGCGGAGCCACGGGCCCGTGTCGCCCGAGGCCGTGCACTGGATCGAGGTACAGGCCGAACTCGCCCGTCAGGCCGAGGAGCCGGTACGGGCGAGCGGGCTGTGGATGCGGTCGGCGCACGTCCGGCTGGCCGGCGGGCAGGGCGAGACCGACCCCGAGGTCGTGGCCGCCGTGGACCGGGCGCACCACTGCTGGCACCAGGTCACCGACCGGAACAGCATCCGTGACCTGGGGGTGGAGCTGGCCAACCTGCGTGACCGGGTCCCCGGCAAGAGCGGCGCCCGCGACGACGTACAGCGCCGCCTGGCCCAGCTGGCCGAGCCCGCCAACCGCTGAGCCGCGCCCCGGCGCCGGCCCCGGCCCCGGGCCATGGCCCGCGCCGTCCGCCGAGCCGTACGCCGCCCCGCCGGCCCGGCCCCGTACTCAGTCCGCCGCCTCAGTCCGCCGCGCGCGCCAGGATGCGGGCAGCCACCGCCGGGGAGTCCACCAGCGGGTGCAGCGCGAGGGCCCGCAGGGCCGCCTCCCGGTCCTTGAAGACCGCCGCCTCCACGGTCGCCCGTTCCACCGCCTTCAGCTGCAGCATCAGCCCCAGCTGGTCAGCGCGGAGCGGGGCGCACGGCAGCGGCGTGGCGCCGCCCGCGCCCACCTCGCAGACCGTCTCGATGACCGCCTCGGGCGCGAGCGCGGGCACGGTCGTCCCGTTGCGCACGTTGAGGATCAGCCGGGTCCGCCGGTCGTGCGCGATGGCGTGCATCAGGGCCAGCGCCACCCGGTCGTAACCGCCGCCCTCCAGGTCGCAGCTGTCGCGCTGCCAGCCGCCGCTGGCCTCGCGGCTCTCCGCCATGTACGTCTCCTCGCGCTCCAGGCGCGTCCGCTCCCACAGCGCGTACGCCTGCGCAGGGTCCCGGTCGGCCGCGTCGAAGAAGCCGCCCTGCTGCCGGTCGAGGAAGGCACCGCGGGGCTCGTCCGACTCCTGTACGGAGGCGAGCGTCTCGCGGCGGAAGTAGTAGTAATGGAGGTACTCGTTGGGCAGCGCCCCGAGGGCGTGCAGCCACTCGGCCCCGAAGAGCCGGCCCTCCTCGAACGACCCGAGGGCCACGGGGTCGGCGAGCAGCTCCGGCAGCAGGTCGCGGCCGCTGCCGGCCCGCTCGGCGTCCCCGGTGGTCAGCGACCGGAGCCAGCCGAGGTGGTTGAGCCCCACGTAGTCGTACGTCACCGCGTCCGGATCGGCGCCCGCAGCGCGCGCCGCCCGGCGCACCAGCCCGACCGGCGAGTCGCAGATGCCGATGACCCGGTCGCCCAGCACCTCGGCCATCGCCTCGGTGACCATGCCCGCCGGATTGGTGAAGTTGATGACCCAGGCGTCCGGCGCCACGGCCGCTGCCCGCTCGGCGATCCGCAGCGCCACGGGGATCGTGCGCAGCCCGTACAGCACACCGCCGGCGCCCACCGTCTCCTGGCCGAGCACGCCCTCGGAGAGCGGGATGCGCTCGTCCGCGACGCGGCCCGCCGTGCCGCCGACCCGGATCGCGGAGAAGACGAAGTCGGCGCCGCGCAGGGCGTCGTCGAGGTCCGTCGCGAGCCGTACCGGCACGGGGTGCGCGTGCCCCGCCGCCTGCTGCTCCAGCACCGCCGAGATCACCCGCAGCCGGCGTGGGTCCGTGTCGTGGAGCGTCACCTCCGTCACGGCGCGCGCGGGATCGTCGAGCAACGCGCGGTGGACCAGCGGCACCCGGAAGCCGCCACCACCGAGAATCGTGAGCCTCATGGGCCGGAACGTACCGCACGAAGACCCGCCAGGACCCGCCCCACCGGCAGCCGCCAGGCGTGCCGATCCGGCACACTGGCGTCACGCGCACGGACGAAAGGGGCAGGCAAGGTGAGCGCTCGAGACGGAGAACAGTTCGCGCCCACGAGTCCCGCGCCGGCGGTGCTCGATCCGCTCGCCGCCGTACGCGGGCCCCGCGACCCGGCCACGGACGTCTACCTCACCGGCACGGTGTTCCTCGACATCATCTTCACCGGGCTGGACTCGGCGCCGGTGCGGGGCACCGAGTCCTGGGCGCGCGGCATGGGGTCGAGCCCCGGCGGGGTCGCCAACATGGCCACCGCGCTGGCCCGGCTCGGCCTGCACACCTCGCTGGCCGCCGCCTTCGGGGACGACATGTACGGCGAGTACTGCTGGGACGCGCTGCGCCAGGGCGAGGGCATCGACCTGTCGATGTCGCGGAAGGTGCCCGGGTGGCACTCGCCGGTGACCGTCTCCATGGCGTACGAGGGCGAGCGCACGATGGTGTCGCACGGGCACGAGGCGCCGGCGCCGGAGTCCGCCTTCGACGGAGGGCACGCGCCGGGCTGCCCGCCCGCCTCGCGCGCCTGTGTGGCCTCGCTGGTGCCGGGACGCCGGGAGGGCTGGCTCGGGTGCGCTGCAGGGCGGGGCGCCCGGATCTTCGCCGACGTGGGCTGGGACGACACCGGGCGCTGGGACCCGGCCGACCTCGCCGACCTCGAACACTGCGAGGCGTTCCTGCCGAACGCGGAGGAGGCGATGCGGTACACCCGTACCGATTCGCCGCAGGCCGCGGCGCGCAAGCTGGCCGATCTGGTGCCGGTCGCGGTGGTCACCATGGGGGCGCAGGGGGCGTGTGCGGTGGATGCGCGGACCGGGGAGAGCGCCGAGGTCCCGGCGATCGCGGTGGAGGCGCTGGACCCGACGGGGGCCGGTGACGTCTTCGTGGCGGGCTTCGTGACGGGCACGCTCGCGGGGTGGCCGCTGGCCGACCGGCTGGCGTTCGCGGGGCTGACGGCGGCGCTGTCGGTGCAGGAGTTCGGCGGTTCGCTGTCCGCGCCGGGCTGGTCGGAGATCGCCGCGTGGTGGCAGCAGGTGCGCGACCACCACGCGGAGGCGCTGCCGGGCGGCGGCAGCGGCCGGGACGCCGGCGGCCGCCCGCTCCGGGAGCGGTACGCGTTCCTGGAGTCCGTCCTTCCCGCCGCGTACCGCCAGTGGCCACTGGACCGGGCCCGCGCCCTCCCCACGATCGGCTTCCGCCGCGCGAGGTAGCCGCCGGGACGGATGCGCGCGGCCCCCGCTGGGTAACCCCTGAGCAAGGGGGCGACTCCCGTTCGATTCCCCCCGAAGGCGAGCCGCCGCGTCCGCGGACATCCGGCCACCGGCGCCCCGCACGCGGCGCCCCGCCACGGTGGCCCTCCGGCTGCCGCCGACCGCCCGCCGTCCCGCCGCAGGCGTACCGGCTCCCGGTGGGCACCGGGCCTCCGCGAAAAGTTCTCCGTCGATGTCGGTGCCGCGTCGTACCCTGGACGTGCTCAGGAGAGCCGCAGGTACCGCTACGTAGAAATGGGGATCAGCAGGCCACAGAGCCGGCCCATGACGCAGACACCCACGAATCAGCAGGCGCGCGCCCAGTTCACCGTCCCGCCCAAGCACCCCATGGTCACGGTCCTGGGTTCGGGAGACTCGTTGCTGCGCGTGATCGAGAACGCCTTCCCGACGGCCGACATCCACGTCCGTGGCAATGAGGTCAGCGCGGTCGGGGATCCCGCGGACGTCGCGCTCATCCAGCGCCTGTTCGACGAGATGATGCTGGTGCTCCGCACCGGACAGCCGATGACGGAGGACGCAGTGGAACGCTCGATCGCCATGCTGCGCTCGGCGGAGGACGGCGAGGGCGAGTCGAGCGAGACCCCCGCAGAGGTGCTCACGCAGAACATCCTCTCCAACCGCGGCCGCACGATCCGCCCGAAGACGCTGAACCAGAAGCGGTACGTCGACGCCATCGACCAGCACACCGTCGTCTTCGGCATCGGCCCCGCCGGTACGGGCAAGACCTACCTCGCCATGGCCAAGGCGGTGCAGGCCCTGCAGTCCAAGCAGGTCAACCGCATCATCCTGACCCGGCCCGCGGTCGAGGCGGGCGAGCGCCTGGGCTTCCTGCCCGGCACGCTCTACGAGAAGATCGACCCGTATCTGCGCCCGCTGTACGACGCGCTGCACGACATGCTCGACCCCGACTCCATCCCGCGCCTGATGGCCGCCGGGACGATCGAGGTCGCGCCGCTGGCGTACATGCGCGGCCGGACGCTGAACGACGCGTTCATCATCCTCGACGAGGCGCAGAACACGAACCCCGAGCAGATGAAGATGTTCCTCACCCGCCTCGGCTTCGACTCGAAGATCGTCATCACGGGTGACGTGACGCAGATCGACCTGCCCGGCGGCACGAAGAGCGGTCTGCGCCAGGTGCAGGAGATCCTGGAGGGCGTCGACGACGTCCATTTCTCGCGCCTCACCAGCACCGACGTCGTCCGGCACAAGCTCGTGGGCCGTATCGTCGACGCGTACGAGCAGTACGACAGCCGCAACGGAAAGCACTGAGCGAAGCAACGATGGCAATCGACGTCAACAACGAGTCCGGTACGGACATCGATGAGCAGGCGATCCTCGACGTCGCCCGCTATGCGCTCGGCAGGATGCGCATCCACCCGCTGTCCGAGCTGTCGGTGATCGTCGTCGACGCCGATGCCATGGAGCAGCTCCACATCCAGTGGATGGACCTCCCGGGCCCGACCGACGTGATGTCCTTCCCGATGGACGAGCTGCGCCCGCCGGCCAAGGACGAGGAGGAGCCCCCGCAGGGGCTGCTCGGCGACATCGTGCTCTGCCCCGAGGTCGCCAAGAAGCAGGGCGAGGAGGCGCCGACCGGGCACTCCATGGACGAGGAGCTGCAGCTGCTCACCGTCCACGGCGTCCTGCACCTCCTCGGGTACGACCACGAGGAGCCGGACGAGAAGGCCGAGATGTTCGGCCTCCAGGCGGCGATCATCGACGGCTGGCGGGCCGAGCAGGGCATCGAGGGTCCGTCCCCGGCGCCCACCACCCGGTGACGCGGTGTCCGTCCAGTTGATCGCCGTCGCGGTCCTCCTCGTCGTGGTCGCCTGGCTCGCCGCCTGCGCGGAGGCGGGCCTCGCCCGTACGACCAGCTTCCGCGCCGAGGAGGCCGTCCGGTCGGGCCGGCGCGGCGCCGCGAAGCTCGCGGCCGTCGCCGCCGACCCCACGCGGTACCTGAACGTCGCGCTGCTGGTGCGCGTCGGCTGCGAGATGGCCGCAGCCGTGGTCGTCACCTACTGGTGCGTGCGGCGGTTCGCCGAGACGTGGCAGGCGCTGACCGTCGCCATCGCGGTGATGGTCCTCGTCTCGTACGTCGCGGTCGGCGTCTCGCCGCGCACGATCGGCCGCCAGCACCCGCTGAACACCGCCACGATCGCGGCGTACGTCCTGCTGCCGCTGGCCCGGATCATGGGGCCGGTCCCGCAGCTCCTGATCCTGATCGGTAACGCGCTCACCCCCGGCAAGGGCTTCCGCAAGGGCCCCTTCGCCTCCGAGGCCGAGCTGCGCGCGATGGTCGACCTCGCCGAGCAGGAGTCGCTGATCGAGGACGAGGAGCGCCGCATGGTGCACTCCGTCTTCCAGCTCGGCGACACGCTCGTCAGGGAGGTCATGGTGCCGCGTACGGACCTGGTCTCGGTCGAGCGCTTCAAGACCATCCGCCAGGCGCTGACGCTGGCGCTGCGTTCCGGCTTCTCGCGCATCCCCGTCACGGGGGAGAGCGAGGACGACGTGGTCGGCATCGTCTACGTCAAGGACCTCGCGCGGAAGGTGCACATCAGCCGCGACGCCGAGACCGAGCTGGTGTCGACGGCGATGCGCCCCGCGGTGTTCGTGCCGGACACGAAGAACGCCGGTGACCTGCTGCGGGAGATGCAGCGGGACCGCAACCACGTTGCCGTGGTGATCGACGAATACGGTGGCACCGCGGGGATCGTCACGATCGAGGACATCCTCGAGGAGATCGTCGGCGAGATCACCGACGAGTACGACCGCGAGCTGCCGCCGGTGCAGGAGCTGGGCGACGGCCGGTACCGGGTCACGGCCCGGCTGGACATCGGCGACCTCGGCGAGCTGTACGGCCTGGAGCTGGACGACGAGGACGTCGAGACGGTGGGCGGCCTGCTGGCGAAGCTGCTGGGCCGGGTGCCGATCGCGGGCGCGCAGGCCGAGGTCGATCTGTCGGAGGACGCGGTCGACCCCGCGCTCAAGGCGCTCCGACTGACCGCGGAGTCGCCGGCGGGCCGCCGGAACAAGATCGTGACCGTGCTCGTCGAGCCGGTGGGCACAGGAGTGCCCGGCGGGACCGGCGCGGAGGGGGCGCAGGAGGCACAGGGAGCGCAGAGTGGGCGACGTACGACGGGGCATACAGGTGAATGAGGCGCTCTTGCCCTGAGAGCCGGGTTCCAGCGGGTACGTACCGAATCCCACTGTCAACCAGGGGCGGAGTACACCGTGCGAACCTCTCAGATGCTCTTGGCGGTCGATTTCGGCAAGGGCGTCTCGCAAGCCTGGACCTCGGTCGCCACGTTCGTGCCGAAGCTGGTCGCCTTCCTGGTGATCCTGCTGATCGGCTGGATCATCGCGAAGGCGCTCGCCAAGGCCGTCGACCTCGTGCTGCACAAGATCGGCTTCGAGAAGCTGATCGAGCGGGGCGGGCTCAAGCAGGCCCTGGAGAAGTCACCGCTCACGGCCACCGGTCTCATCTGCAAGCTCGTCTACTACGCGATCCTGCTGATCGCCCTCCAGATCGCGTTCTCGGTGTTCGGGCCCAACCCGATCAGCGTCCTGCTCAAGGGCGTCGTGGCCTTCATCCCGAAGGCCATTGTGGCGATCATCATCATCGTCATCATCGCGGCCATCGCCAACGCGGCGAAGACGCTCATCACCGGGGTGCTGAGCGGCACGTCGTACGGCAGGACGCTGGCGAACATCGCCTACGTCTTCATCCTGGCGCTGGGCATCATCGCGGCCCTGAACCAGATCGGCGTCGCCGTCAGCGTGACCGTGCCGGTGCTGGTCACCGTCCTCGGCACGATCGGCGGCATCCTCGTCGTCGGCGTCGGCGGCGGCCTCATCAAGCCGATGCAGGAACGCTGGGAGCGGTGGCTCTCGGGGGCCGAGCGGGAGAGCTCGGAGGCCCGGGAGCGGGTGCGGCGCACGGGCGGCGCCGGGAGCGCCGGGGGGACCGGGAGTGCCGGGGGCCCCGGGGGTTACGGGGACATCGGGCCCAGTGGTGGGGCTTCCGTTTGAGGTTGCCTTGTGGAGCGGCGCCGTGCCCTGTGGGCGCGGCGCCGTTTCGCCTGCGGCGGGCGGTGCCGCTGCGCGGGGCTTGAGGGTGCGGGGCCGGGCCTCCGCGGGTGGGGAGAGCGGATAAGGTCGGCCGTATGAGCGAAGCTGTCGTGGACCCGGAAGACCGCAAGATCATTACGCTTGCCCGGTCGGCGCGTGCCCGTAACGGGGTTGCCGAGGGCGCCGCCGTGCGGGACGAGACCGGACGGACGTACGTCGCGGGCACCGTTGCCCTCGACTCCCTCAAGCTGAGCGCCCTGCAGACCGCCGTGGCGATGGCCGTCGCCAGCGGTGCGCAGTCGCTGGAGGCCGCCGCCGTCGTGACCGAGGCGGCCACCGCGGCCGACGCGGACCGTGCCGCCGTCCGGGACCTGGGCGGTGCGGAGACCCCCGTGCTGGTCGCCGGGCCCGACGGCGTGCTGCGGGAGACCGTCAAGGCGGGCTGAGCCGCCTGCCGCGCCGATCCACCGGTCCGGCCGGGCCGGTGGTCGGTGTCATGCCCGCGATCGGGGAGAATGGGCGGCATGAGCGCTCGTACAGACTCCTCCGCCCCGCACCGCGCCGGCTTCGCGTGCTTCGTAGGCCGCCCCAACGCGGGCAAGTCCACCCTGACGAACGCTCTCGTCGGTACGAAGGTGGCCATCACCTCGAACCGGCCGCAGACCACCCGGCACACCGTGCGCGGCATCGTGCACCGGCCGGACGCGCAGCTCGTGCTGGTCGACACCCCGGGGCTGCACAAGCCGCGCACGCTGCTGGGCGAGCGGCTGAACGACGTCGTGCGGACGACGTGGGCCGAGGTCGATGTCATCGGCTTCTGTCTGCCGGCCGACCAGAAGATCGGGCCCGGTGACCGGTTCATCGCGGGTGAACTGGCGGGGATCAAGAAGACCCCGAAGATCGCCATCGTGACCAAGAGCGATCTCGTGGATTCCAAGACGCTGGCCGAGCAGCTGATCGCGATCGACAGGCTGGGGCAGGAGCTCGGGATCGAGTGGGCCGAGATCGTGCCGGTGTCGGCGGTCGGTGACAGCCAGGTGGGGCTGCTTGCCGATCTGCTGGTGCCGATGCTGCCGGAGAGCCCGCCGCTGTACCCGGAGGGCGACCTCACCGACGAGCCCGAGCAGGTCATGGTGGCCGAGCTGATCCGCGAGGCGGCGCTGGAGGGCGTGCGGGACGAGCTGCCGCACTCCATCGCGGTCGTGGTCGAGGAGATGCTGCCGCGCGAGGACCGGCCGGCCGACAAGCCGCTGCTGGACGTGCACGCCATCGTCTACATCGAGCGGCCCAGCCAGAAGGGCATCATCATCGGCCCCAAGGGCAAGCGCCTGAAGGACGTCGGGATGAAGTCCCGGAAGCACATCGAAGCGCTGCTCGGTACGCCGGTCTATCTGGACCTGCATGTGAAGGTCGCCAAGGACTGGCAGCGGGACCCGAAGCAGCTGCGCAAGCTCGGTTTCTAGGCGACGCCCCGGATGCGGCGTACGAAGAGGGCGCCGGCCAGGCCGATCGCTGCTGCCGTCAGGTAGAGGGCCGGGTAGCCGCCCAGGTACCGGACCACCGGGGCCGCCAGTGCGGGGGCCACCACCTGCGGCAGTGAGTTGGCGATGTTGATGATGCCGAGGTCCTTGCCGCGGTCCGCCGCGGCCGGGAGCACGTCGGTCATCAGCGCGAAGTCGACGGACGTGAAGACGCCGAAGCCGATGCCCAGCAGCGCGGCGGCGACCAGCGCGCCGGGCCAGGTCTGCCAGCCGGCGAGCAGCGCGGTGGCCGCGGTCATCAGGACCCCGGCCCCCAGGACGAACGGCTTGCGGCGGCCCGTGCGGTCCGACCAGTGGCCGGACACCACGACCGTGGCCAGGAGCAGGGCGCCGTTGACGGCGGTCAGGAGCAGTACGCCGTTCTCCGGGTCCGGGTGATGCAGCGCGTCGCGCAGGTAGTAGAGCAGGTAGAGCAGGACCAGCGAGTTGCCGAGGTTGATCAGGAAGCGGGTCAGCCAGGCCCAGGCCAGGTCCGGGTGGCGGCGCGGGCTCAGCCGGAAGCCGTACAGGAACGCGCGCCAGGAGAACGGCGGGCGGCGGTCGGCGGGCAGCACGGCGTCCCGGTGGAGCAGGACGTACGGGAGCGGCGCGAGGAGCGTGAAGGCGGCGCAGGCGAGGTAGCCCGCGGTGACGCCGCCGGCCAGGGTCGCCAGGCCGGTGCCGGCCAGGACGCCCAGGATCTGGGCCACGCCCAGCCAGCCGCCGACCGCGCCGCGCTGCCGCCGCGGCACCCGGTCCGGCACCGCGGCGGTGAGCGCGGCGAACGCGGCGCTGAGCGCCAGCTGCACCAGGCACCAGCCCAGCAGCATCAGCTGCCAGGTGCCCGCCGTCGCCAGCAGGACGTGGCCGCCCGCGCCGCCGAGGACGCCGGCCACGAGCCACGGGCGGCGGCGGCCGAAGCGGCCGGCCGTACGGTCCGAGACCGCGCCGAAGACGGGGGTGGCGGCGAGCGCGACGGCCGCGCCGGCGCCGGTCACCCAGGCGAGGACCGATTCCTTGGCGGTGCCCGGCGGCGCCAGTTCGGCGGCCTGGAGTGCGAGGAGGATCTGCAGCGGGCCGAACCAGCCGACCCACAGCGCCCCGTTGGCGAGGGAGAGGGCGCCCGTCCAGCCCGCGCCGACCGGCTCGGCGGGCTCGGCCAGGGCGTCCGGAGCCGCCACCGCCGGGCCGGCGCCCGGTGTCACCGCTGGGCCCGCAGCGCGTCCCGCAGCCAGTGGAAGGACGCCTTCGGGGTGCGGGTCAGGGTGGCGTAGTCGACGTGGACCAGGCCGAAGCGCTGCGCGTACCCCTCCGCCCATTCGAAGTTGTCCAGCAGCGACCAGACGAAGTAGCCGCGGACGTCGACGCCGGCCGTCATCGCCTCGTGCAGCGCCCGCAGGTGGGCGTCGAGGAACGCGATGCGTTCGGGGTCCTCGACGCCGTCGTACGAGCAGCCGTTCTCGGTGATGACGACGGGCGGGAGGGCCGCGCCGTAGCGGTCGCGGAAGCCGGTGAGCAGCTCGGTCAGCGCCTCGGGGACCACCGGCCAGCCGAACGCGGTACGCGGCCGGTCCGCGATCTCGCGCGGCGCGAAGGGGAGTTCCGGCGGCAGGGCGATGCCGCCGAGGTCGGCGGCGGGGGCCGCCGGGTCCGGGGCGCCGACCTTCGTCGGCTGGTAGTAGTTGACGCCGTACCGGTCCAGCGGCTGGGAGATGACCTTCAGGTCCTCGGCGACCGGGCCCGGCAGCAGCGCGGCCAGCTCCTCGTCCGGGTAGCGGCCGAGCAGCAGCGGGTCGGCGAAGAGCCGGTTGAGCAGCAGGTCGTAGAGGTCGGCGGCGCCGCGGTCGGCCCCGTCCTCGGAGGCCGGCCAGGTCGGGCCGTGCGAGTTGGCGATGCCGATCTCACGGGCGCCGCGGGCCCGGAGCGCCTGGAGCGCGAGGCCGTGCCCGAGGAGCTGGTGGTGGGCGGCCGGCAGCGCGTCGAAGAGCAGCTTCTTGCCCGGCGCGTGCACGCCGAGCCCGTAGCCGAGGAGGGTGACCTCGGCCGGTTCGTTCAGGGTGATCCAGCGCGGTACGCGGTCGCCGAGCCGGGCCGCGACGGTGTCCGCGTACGCGGCGAAGGCGTGCGCGGTGTCCCGGGAGAGCCAGCCGCCCGCCTCCTCCAGCGGCAGCGGGGTGTCCCAGTGGTAGAGCGTGGGGAGCGGCTGCACGCCGGCGGCCAGCAGCTCGTCCACCAGCCGGTCGTAGAAGTCCAGGCCCGCGGCGTTGACCGGGCCCGTGCCGCCGGGGAGCACGCGCGGCCAGGAGACGGAGAAGCGGTACGCGTCGGCGCCCAGCTCCGCGAGCAGCGCCACGTCCTCGCGGTACCGGTGATAGTGGCCGGTGGCGACGGCGGAGTCCGAGCCGTCCTTCACCCGGCCGGGCACGGCCGTGAACGCGTCCCAGACCGAGCGGCCGCGCCCGTCCTCGGCCACGGCGCCCTCGATCTGCTGCGCCGAGGTGGACACGCCCCACAGGAAGTCCGCGGGGAAACGGGGGAGGGGGAGGGAGCCGGGTGACGGGTGTGGGGGCGGCGTCATGGCCGGATCTTCTTGACCCTTCAGTAACGTGTCAAGGGCGCGGGCGGAGCCGCCTGCCCGCACCCCTGGCACGCGTCGTGGTGCGCCCGCCGCCGGCCGCCGTGGGCGGCGCTACGAGCCTTCCTTGAGCACCTGCGTGATCAGCTTGCGCTGGGGATCGGTCAGCCGCGGGTCGGCGCAGTAGACCGTCCGGTCGCCGACGGTGATCTGGTACGCGAACCCGTCCGGCACCCCGACCGGCGGCTCACTCCGCCCGTCGGCCAGCGCCCGCTCGACCAGGTCGCCCCACTGCGCGGCGTCGGCCCGCCCGGCCGTGTCGACCTCGGCGTACTTCTCGATCCCGGCGAACCCGCCGGTGCGCCTCACCTGAATCCGCATGACGGCAGCCTTCTCCTCGAAAGGCCGCCGGTCAATGACCCTGCTTCTTGACGACGCCCACTTCCGACCACGCCTTCACCAGGGCCTCCTGCTCCTCGCCCTGGTCGCCGTACCGGGCCTTCGCCGCGTCGATCGTCAGCTTGGCGAAATCCGCGAACTGGGCGTCCTTCGCGAGCTCCCCGCCCGTCAGCACGTCGTACCAGATCTGGCCCGCGCGCTCCCAGGCGTTGCCGCCGAGGGCGGTCGCCGCCAGGTAGAAGGCGTGGTTGGGGATGCCGGAGTTGATGTGGACGCCGCCGTTGTCCTGCGAGGTCTCGACGTAGTCCGCCATCGTGGCGGGCTGCGGGTCCTTGCCGAGCACGTCGTCGTCGTAGGCCGTGCCGGGTGCCTTCATCGAGCGCAGCGCCGTGCCCTTGTCGACGGCCGGGCCGAGCAGCCCGTCGCCGATGAGCCAGTCCGCCTGCGCGGCCGTCTGCTTGAGGGAGTACTGCTTGATCAGCGAGCCGAAGACGTCGGAGACCGATTCGTTCAGCGCGCCGGACTGGCCGAGGTAGTCCAGGTTGGCGGTGTACTGCGTGACGCCGTGGGTCAGCTCGTGGCCGATCACGTCCAGCGCCGTGGTGAAGTCCAGGAACAGCTCGCCGTCGCCGTCCCCGAAGACCATCCGCTCGCCGTCCCAGAAGGCGTTGTCGTACTCCCGGCCGTAGTGGACCGTGGCGTCCAGCGGCAGCCCGGCGCCGTCGATGGAGCGCCGCCCGTACGCCGTGAAGTACAGCTCGAACGTGGCGCCGAGGCCGGCGAACGCGCGGTTCACCGAGGCGTCGGAGCCGGCCGGGTCGGACTCGCCGCGCACCTTGGTGCCCGGCAGGTTCTCGGTGTGTTCCGCGTCATAGATCGTGCGCTGCGGCTTGTCGCTGCCGGCGCGGGCCTCGGCCGGCGCGGCCGCGCCGCGGACGGAGATGCGGCGGCGGGTGCGCTGCAGGGCGTCGTGCTCCAGGGTGCGGCGGGCCCGGCCGGAGAGTGCGCTGCTCCCCGACTGCGTGAGCCGGTCCAGAAGGTGCGGGGGGACGATCCCGCAGAAGACGGGACTGTGGTTCGAGGAAGTGTCGTCCATGTGGCGAGAGTGGCACTGGGTGAGTGCTGTGTCACTCCCTGCTGCCGAGATTCCCGCGAATGTGTGCTTGGTCGCTAAACGCCCCCATCGGATCTTCGGTCCCGCATACTGAAACGGCATGTCCATTCGTCACGGGTCTCGGCTAGGGTGCTGTGCACCATGCGTTTCGGGCTGCTTCTCCTTAGCTGCCGCGGCGAGGGCCTGTAGTCGTAGGCCGACCCCTCCCCGCGGAGTTCGGTGTTGCGGTTTTCGCCCGTCGGCCTCCCCCGCCCAGCCGGCTGGGGACCCCAGAGACCGGGACCTACGAGGAGCCCTGCGCATCATGTCGAAGTCCGAGAACGCCATCGGCCGCCCGACCCCCATCACCGCCGCCACGGTCCAGCAGAAGCCGTCCGGCATGCCCGTGCACAAGTACGGCCGCTACGAGACGGTGCACATCCCCGACCGCACGTGGCCGGAGAAGCGCATCACCAAGGCCCCCCGGTGGCTGTCCACCGACCTGCGGGACGGCAACCAGGCGCTGATCGACCCCATGTCGCCCGCGCGCAAGCGCGAGATGTTCGACCTGCTGGTCAAGATGGGCTACAAGGAGATCGAGGTCGGCTTCCCCTCCTCCGGTGAGACCGACTTCAACTTCGTACGCTCGATCATCGAAGAGGGCGCGATCCCCGAGGACGTGACGATCTCCGTCCTGACCCAGGCGCGCGAAGAGCTGATCGAGAAGACCGTCGAGTCGCTGCGCGGCGCCCACCGCGCGACGGTGCACCTGTACAACGCCACCGCGCCCACCTTCCGCCGGGTCGTCTTCCGCGGCTCCAAGGAAGAGGTCAAGCAGATCGCCGTGGACGGCACCCGGCTGGTCATGGAGTACGCCGACAAGATCCTGGGCGACGAGACGATCTTCGGCTACCAGTACAGCCCCGAGATCTTCACCGACACCGAGCTGGACTTCGCGCTGGAGGTCTGCGAGGCGGTCATGGACGTCTGGCAGCCCGAGGAGGGCCGCGAGATCATCCTGAACCTGCCCGCCACGGTCGAGCGCTCCACGCCGTCCACGCACGCGGACCGCTTCGAGTGGATGTCCCGCAACCTCTCCCGCCGCGAGTACGTCTGCCTGTCGACCCACCCGCACAACGACCGCGGCACCGCCGTCGCCGCCGCCGAGCTGGCCGTGATGGCCGGCGCCGACCGCGTCGAGGGCTGTCTGTTCGGGCAGGGCGAGCGCACCGGCAACGTCGACCTGGTCACCCTGGGCATGAACCTGTTCAGCCAGGGCGTCGACCCGATGATCGACTTCTCGCAGATCGACGAGATCCGCCGCACCTCCGAGTACTGCAACCAGATGGAGGTCCACCCGCGCCACCCCTACGCGGGCGACCTGGTCTACACCGCCTTCTCCGGCTCCCACCAGGACGCCATCAAGAAGGGCTTCGACGCGCGGGAGGCCGACGCGGCCGCCGCGGGCAAGAGCGTCGAGGAGATCGAGTGGGCGGTGCCGTACCTGCCCATCGACCCGAAGGACGTCGGCCGCTCCTACGAGGCGGTCATCCGCGTCAACTCCCAGTCCGGCAAGGGCGGCATCTCCTACGTCCTGAAGAACGACCACAAGCTGGACCTGCCGCGCCGCATGCAGATCGAGTTCTCCCGGATCATCCAGGAGAAGACCGACTCCGAGGGCGGCGAGGTCACCCCGGCGGACATCTGGTCCACCTTCCAGGACGAGTACCTGCCGACCCCGGAGAACCCCTGGGGCCGCATCTCGCTGCGCTCCGCGCAGGCGTCGACCACCACCGAGGGCACGGACGCGCTGACCGTCGAGGCGGTCGTGGACGGCCAGGACACGGTCCTGACGGGTACCGGCAACGGCCCGCTGGCCGCGTTCTTCGACGCGCTGCACGCCATCGACGTCGACGTCCGTCTGCTGGACTACGTCGAGCACACGATGAGCGAGGGCGCCGGGGCGCAGGCCGCCGCGTACATCGAATGCGCCATCGGCGACAAGGTTCTGTGGGGCGTCGGCATCGACGCGAACATCGTCCGCGCCTCCATCAAGGCCGTCGTGTCCGCCGTCAACCGCGCGAGCCGCTGACACCCCTACGGACGAGTCCGGTAAACCCGCTGGCCGGGTCCCGGACCCTACCGGCGGGCCGGTTTCCCGGCCCGCCGCCGCGCCGCACCGAAGGCCCCGCCCCTCTTCCGCAAGAGGGGCGGGGCCTTCCGCAATGTCGGTTACGACATGCTGACGCGGCGGAGGGGATGTGGCTAACATCACGTCAGCGCGGCAGCGTTGCCGAAGCGGTACGGAGGTCTGGCGTGAAGCAGAAGCTGGGTCTGGTGGGCGTGCGCACGTCATGGCGCACGATCGCCGACGGCGAGTTCTTCTGTCCCGAGTGCGGTGGCGACCGCAACTACCGCCGTCGTACGGGCAGGCGCCGACTTTCCCTGCTCGGCGTCCCGGTCCTGCCCCGCGGCACGGCCGGGCCCGTCCTGGAGTGCTCCGCCTGCGGCAGCCGCTTCGGTCTCGACGCGCTGGACCACCCCACCACCACCCGCTTCTCCGCGATGCTCCGCGACGCGGTGCACACGGTGACGCTCGCGCTGCTGGCGGCCGGCGGCACGGCCTCCCGCCCGGTCCGCGAGCAGGCGGTCTCCGCGGTGCGCGCCGCGGGCTTCACGGAGTGCACGGAGGATCAGCTGCTCTCCCTGCTGGCCGCGCTCGCAGCGGACACGGGCCGGCTCCCCGGCACGTACCACGACGGCCGCGACGGCCTCGATCCCTGCGGCACCGCGCTGGCCATAGAGCTCCACGAAGCGCTCGAGCCGCTCGCCCCGCACCTCGCCCCTGCGGGCCGCGAGTCCCTGCTCCTCCAGGGCGCCCGCATCGCCCTCGCGGACGGCCCCTACACGGGCCCGGAACGGGAAGTCCTCACGACGGTCGGAGCCGCGCTCTCGCTGGACGAGTCCGACACGGAGCGCCTCCTCGCGGCGGCGGCGCGTACGCCCTCCTAGGGCGTAAGGGTCGCGAGGAACCTCGCCCACGCGTCGGCGGAGAAGACGACGGCGGGCCCGTCGGGATCCTTGCTGTCCCGCACGGGGACGACGGGGGCGTCGATTTCGGCGACCTCGAGGCAGTTGCCGCCCTCACCGCTGCTGTACGAGCTCTTGCGCCACTCGGCGGCGCTCAAGTCATGCTCGCGCATTGTCTCCAGTCCTCCGCCGCCGACTCGATCAGGGCCAGGGACGCCTCCGGCGACAGTGCGACGGCCCTGAGCCGATCGTATGTGCGGCGGGCGCGCTTCACTACGGTCGGATCGTCCAGCAGATTGCCCGCGTACAGGCCCTCTGTATAGGCCGCGGGCGGGGCGTCGTCGAACTCCATGAGCCGCAGCATCTTGCCCATGCTGGGGTGCGGACCCTCCGCGAAGGGCAGCACCTGCACCCCCACCCGGCGGGAGCGCGAGATGTCCGCCACGCGGCCCAGTTGCTGGGCCATAGCGGCGGGGCCACCCACGGGGAACCGGAGCGCCGCCTCGTGCACGACCACCCAATACTCCGGTGTGCGAGGAGCCTTGAGTACGTCGGCTCGGCACAGGCGGGCCGTGACCTTCTCCTCGATGGCCTCGTCGGAGTCGAGCGGATCCTCGCCCACCATGACCGCCCGTGCGTAGGCGGCCGTTTGCAGGAGGCCCGGCACAAAGGTCGGGTCGAAGTCATGGATGGCGGTGGCGAGGCGTTCCAGTTCCGCCGTAGCGGCGAAGAACAGCGGATAGCCAGGGTTATTGATGAGCTTCTCGCACATGCGGGCGAAAAAGCCGTCCGTCTCCAGGGTTTCGTCAATCCTCTCCGCTACATCCAGCTGCGGTTTTCGGATCGCCTGTTCGAACTGGCCGATGTAGCCGCCGGATACGAAAACTCGGCTGCCCAGCTCCTGCTGCGTGAAACCGGCGGCCTCGCGGCGCCGCTTGAGCTCGGCGCCGAAGAATTCCCAGGCGGCCTGTCGTGGTTTGGCCACGGCCTAACCCCCTCGCCCTGCCGCGCAGTTGTAGCGCGTGCACGGGTGCCGATTTTAGATCGGGGCCCGCACGCTAAGGGGGTGAACAGCGAAAATCTCCCGGAGGGAAAGGCCGTGACGGGAAAGTGGGACGCGCGGTCGGCGGCGGAAAGCATTGAGGACGGGGAGGCGACGGTGCGGGAATTGCGGGAAGCGCTCGCGCGGGCCGGTGTCGTACTCCCTTCCCTCCGCCTCGACCTCATTTCGTGGGCGTACGAAACACCTCGGCCGCTGGTCGAATTCGGACGCTGCACGGTCGGAACGGCACGGAAACTGATCGCCGTGCTGCAGGAACGAGAGAAGGAAGCGAGCGAGGAACGATGAGCGCGGCGGTGGGTTCGTACGTCGTCGACACGCGGACGGGCAGAGTGGGACTGGTGATGGGGAGCGAGGGGCCGTATCTCCAGCTGCGGCCGGTGGGCGGCGGCCGGGAGTGGGACTGCGACCCCGAGGCGGTGCGCGACGCCACCGCACAGGAGCGGCTGCGCGCGGCCACGGCCTACGTGAACGCCCGCAGCCGGGGCGAGGTGGGCTGAGACCGCCGTACGGGCCCCGCACGGGCCATGCGCGACAATGGCGGCATGAGCCTGTTCCGTGATGACGGTGTCGTGCTGCGCACCCAGAAGCTGGGGGAGGCGGACCGGATCATCACGCTGCTGACCCGCGGCCATGGCCGGGTGCGTGCCGTGGCCCGCGGTGTACGGCGTACGAAGTCGAAGTTCGGCGCGCGGCTGGAGCCGTTCTCGCACGTGGACGTGCAGTTCTTCGCGCGCGGCGCCGAACTGGTCGGACGC
>NZ_PQSQ01000129.1 GCF_002920575.1 Streptomyces sp. Ru73
GCTGACGGTGCGGGGTGGGCTGGCCGGGGGAGGTGGAGGGGCGGGGGTGGGGGGGGAGGGGGTCCCCCCGAAGCGCAGTGGGGGAGGGGCCTCGGGGATAGAGTGACCCAGTCGTGGTGTTCGGGAAGACCGGTGAAGACCTTCGGGTCCGAGTCCGGAGCGGCCCTCGCCACTGTGATCGGGGAGTATCCGACCCTTCCCGTGCGCCGGGGTGGCCCGTGCGTACGGGGGCCACTGTCCGCCGTGTGCGGACGGGAAGGCCGGGCCGGGCACGTCCTCCTCCGAGCGCCCTTGCGCGGGGTGGGGAGGGCCCCGTAAGCCAGGAGACCGGCCACGGCATCTCACGAACTGATCCACGAGGTGCTGGAGCGTGACGGCCGGATGACCGTGCCCACCCATACCCCCACGTCCCCCGAGCCGTCGGCGTTCCGCTGGCGGCGGCAGGACACCCTCCGCACGGCCGGCCTGCTGGGCGTCATAGCCGCGCTGCACGTCGTCGCCTTCGGCGTGCTGTTCCTGCTGGTGGTCCCGAGCCACTACACCGTCGGCACGCAGGTGTTCGGGGTGGGCCTCGGCATCACCGCGTACACCCTCGGCATGCGGCACGCCTTCGACGCCGACCACATCGCCGCGATCGACAACACCACCCGCAAGCTGATGGCCGACGGGAAGCGGCCGGTGTCGGTGGGCTTCTGGTTCGCGCTCGGCCACTCCAGCATGGTCGTGCTGATGGCCGCGCTGGTGTCGGGCGGCGCCGCGCTCGCCGGCACGCTGATGGACGACGACAGCCGGACGCACCAGGTGCTCGGCACGGTCGGCACGACGGTGTCCGGCACGTTCCTCTACCTCATCGCCGCCCTGAACCTCGTCGCGCTGGCCGGCATCTGGCGGGTCTTCCGCGCGATGCGGGCGGGGGAGTACGACGAGACGGAGCTGGAGCGGCAGCTGGACTCGCGCGGCTTCATGAACAGGGTGCTGGGCCGCTTCACCAAGGCGATCACCCGCCCCGGCCAGATGTACCCGATCGGCCTGCTCCTCGGCCTCGGCTTCGACACCGCCACCGAGGTCACGCTGATGGTGATGGCCGGCAGCGGCGCCGCTTCCGGTCTGCCCTGGTACGCGATCCTGTGCCTGCCGCTGCTGTTCGCGGCCGGGATGAGCCTGTTCGACACGCTCGACGGCACGTTCATGAACTTCGCGTACCAGTGGGCGTTCTCCAACCCGGTGCGGAAGGTCTACTACAACCTCACCATCACCGGGCTGTCGATCGCGGTGGCCCTCTTCATCGGCACCATCGAGCTGGTGACCGTGCTGCACGACAAGCTGGGCCTGAAGGACGCGGTCACCGGCTGGATCTCCGGCCTGGACCTGGACAACGTCGGCTACCTCATCGTCGGGCTCTTCGTCGTCGTGTGGGCGGCGGCGCTCGCCTACTGGCGGCTGTCCGGCGTCGAGCAGCGCTGGGCGGCCCGGACCGCGGCCGCCCCCGAAGGCTGAGCGGGCCGGGGCCTTCAGCCCTGCCGGGCGGGCCGGGACCTTCAGCCCTGCCGGGCGCGCCGGACCGTCGCGGAAGGCCCGGTCGGCCTCACTTGCCCGCGGCCTTCTTCGCCGCCCGCTTCATCTCCTGCTTGTAGGCGCGGACCTCGGCGAGGGACTCGGGCCCGGTGATGTCGGCCACCGAGCGGTGCGAGCCCTCCTCGCCGTACGCGCCCGCCGCCTCGCGCCAGCCCTCGGGGCGCACGCCGAACTGCTTGCCGAGCAGCGCCAGGAAGATCTGTGCCTTCTGCTTGCCGAAGCCGGGCAGTTCGTTGAGGCGTTTCAGCAGCTCGGCGCCGGTGCCCGCGTCCCGCCAGACCGCCTCGGCGTCCCCGTCGTAGTGCTCGACGAGGTACTGGCACAGCTGCTGGACCCGCTTGGCCATGGACCGGGGGTAGCGGTGCACCGCCGGCTTGCGGGCCAGCAGCTCCTCGAACGCCTCCGGGTCCTGCGCGGCGATGGCGTGCGCGTCCAGGTCGTCGCCGTTCATCCGCCGGGCGATGGTGTACGGCCCGGTGAACGCCCACTCCATCGGTACCTGCTGGTCCAGCAGCATGCCGACCAGCGCGGCCAGCGGACTGCGGCCGAGCAGTTCGTCGGCTTCCTCCTGCTGTGCGACCCGCATCCTCACGTTCATGTCTCGATGATCCCTTCCGGTGCCCTGCCGCGCATATCCGGGCAAGCGTTTTCGTGCGACGATCCGGTCCATGCCGACACTGAGCGAACTGATCCCCGCCGGCGCCGTGCGGCTGGACGTGGCGGCGGCGGACTGGCGGGAGGCCGTACGGGCGGCCGGTGACCTGTTGGTGGCGACCGGTGCCAGTACCGGCGAGTACACCACGGAAATGATCCAGAACGTCGAGGAGAACGGGCCCTACATCGTCCTCGCGCCCGGCTTCGCCTTCGCGCACGCCCGCCCCTCGCCCGCTGTCCTGCGGACCGGCATGTCGTGGGTGCGGCTGGCCGGGCCGGTGGAGTTCGGGCACGAGACGAACGACCCGGTGACCCTGGTCGTGGGGCTCGCGGCCCGGGACTCCGGCGCCCATACGGAGGCGATGGCCGCGCTGGCCCGGCTGCTGGCCGACCCGGAGACCGAGCGGGCGCTGCGCGAGGCCCGTACGCCGGAGGAGCTGCGCGCGGTGCTGACGCGCCGGGCCGCGCCGGAGCAGCCCGAGTCCGTACGCGCCGCAGAAACGCAGAAGTCCCAGGAAACGCAGAAGGCTCAGGAAGCACGGGAGGCGCAGGGAACCGGGCGGCCGGCGGAGGCGCAGCCGGCCGGCGGCGGTGCCACCCACAAGATCCTCACCGTCTGCGGCAACGGCCTGGGCACCAGCCTCTTCCTGAAGAACACCCTGGAGCAGGTGCTCGACCGCTGGGGCTGGTCCCGGTACGTCACCGTCGAGGCGACCGACACCATCTCCGCCAAGGGCAAGGCCGGCGAGGCCGTCGCCATCCTCACCTCGGGCGAGATCGCCAGGACGCTCGGCGACGTCGGCGTCCCGGTGAAGGTCGTCGAGAACTTCACCAGTACGGGTGAGGTCGACCGCGTCCTCCGCGACACCTACGACGTCCAGTAACGAAGGAACGCACCATGGACTGGCTCGTCTCGATCGCCAAATTCCTCGTCAACGAGGTCCTCAGCCAGCCGGCGTACCTGGTCGGCCTGATCACGGCCACCGGGCTGATCGCCCTGAGGAAGACCGCCGGGCAGATCATCGGCGGCGCCCTCAAGGCGACCCTCGGCTTCCTGCTCATCGGGGCCGGCGCCAATCTGGTCGTCACGGCCCTCGCCCCGCTGGGCGAGATGATCCAGGGCGCGACCGGCGCGCACGGCGTCATCCCCACCAACGAGGCGATCGTCGGCATCGCGCAGCAGCAGTTCGGTGCGCGGGTCGCCTGGCTGATGATCGTCGGCTTCGCGGTCAGTCTGCTGCTGGCCCGCTTCACGCCGCTGCGGTACGTCTTCCTCACCGGTCACCACATGCTGTTCATGGCCACCCTGCTGACCATGGTGCTGGCCACCGCGGGCCAGTCCTCGGCGGTCGTGGTGCTGGCCGGTGGTGTGCTGCTGGGCGTCCTGCTCGTCTCGATGCCGGCCTTCGCGCATCCGTGGACCAAGCGGATCACCGGTGACAACACCATCGCCATCGGCCACTTCGGTACGGCCGGGTACGTGGCGGCCGGCGCGACCGGGCAGCTGGTCGGCCGGCGCAGCCGCAGCACGGAGGACATGAAGCTGCCCGAGGGGCTGCGCTTCCTGCGCGACTCGATGGTGGCCACCGCGCTGTCGATGGTGCTGATCTACGTGATCCTGGCGGTCCTCTTCCTGGCCAAGGCCGGCCGGGAGACCGCGTTCAAGGCGTTCGGCTCGGCCGGCGGCGCGACCGCCACCGGTGTCGGCAACTACCTGATGCAGTCCGTGATGCAGGGCCTGCAGTTCGGCATCGCCGTGGCGATCATCCTCTTCGGCGTGCGGACGATCCTGGGTGAGCTGGTCCCGGCGTTCCAGGGCATCGCCAAGAAGGTCGTGCCCGGCGCGGTGCCGTCCCTGGACGCGCCGATCGTCTTCCCGTACGCGCAGAATGCCGTCCTCATCGGCTTCCTCTGCAGCTTCCTCGGCGGCCTGGTCAGCCTCGGGCTGCTCTCCGCGCTCTTCCATCCGTGGTTCGGGCTGGCGCTGGTGCTGCCGGGTCTGGTGCCGCACTTCTTCACGGGCGGCGCGGCCGGTGTCTACGGCAATGCCACGGGCGGCCGGCGCGGCGCGGCCCTCGGCGCGTTCGTCAACGGCCTCCTCATCACCTTCCTGCCCGCGCTGCTGCTGAAGGTGCTCGGCGCGTTCGGCAAGGAGAACACCACCTTCGGGGACGCCGACTTCGGCTGGTTCGGCTCGCTGATCGGCAACGCGGCGAAGGCGGGCGGCGCGGGCGCCGTCGTCCTGATGCTCGCGATCGGCGCGGTGGTGCTGGCCGGCGCGGTGCTGGTGCAGAAGCGGGTGGTGGAGACCGGCTGGGACCCGGGCGCCCGCCGGGACGCCGTACTGCCGCGGGCCGAGCCGCCCGCCGCGGCGTCCCCGGCCGCCACGACGACGTCGTACGCGAAGATCGCGCCGCCGGCCGGCGCGCCCGTGCCGCCTCCGCCGCCGGAGTCGGACTGAACCGGCCGCCGGACCGACCGCCGGAGTCGGACCGGCCGCCGGAGCCGGACCGACCGCCGGTGCCGGGCGGCCGGTGCTTCCCCGTGGCTCACGGGGAGCGCTGGGAGTGCTGCCCGTCGGGCGGGCGGAAGAGGAGCAGCATCGCGTCGTCGCGGGCGGCCTCGTCCCGGTACCGCGTCAGGTCCGCTTCGAGCGCGTCCAGGACGGCGGTCGGGCCGTGGCCGCAGAAGGAGCTCAGGCGCTCGGCGAGCGGGTAGAACTCGCCGTCGGGGTTGCGGCATTCGGCGACCCCGTCCGTGCACAGCAGCAGCCAGTCGCCGGGTGCCGGGCGGACCACTGCGGTCGGGCAGCGGTCGCCCGCCATCCGCATCAGCCCGAGCGGTGCCGTCGCCTGCAGCCCCGAGAGCCAGGTCGCCCGGCCGCCGCGCACCAGGAGCGGCGGCGGATGCCCGCAGTTCAGCAGCTCGACCCGGCCGTCGTCGTACACGGTGATCAGCAGTGCGGTGACGAAGCCCTCGCAGTGGTGGATGCGGGTGACGGAGGTGTCCATCCGCAGGGCGATGCCCGCCAGGCTGCTCTCGTGGTGCGCGAGCTCGCGCCAGATGTGCAGCGTCTCGGCGGCCGTCGCGACCACGTCCAGGCCCTTGCCGGACACGTCGCCGATGAGCAGCCGCACGCCGAACGGGGTGCGTTCGGCGCCGCAGATGTCGCCGCCGACCGTGGCGCCGGGGGTGGCCGCGAGGTACCGGGCCTCCAGTCGCACCCCGCCCACCGACTCGGGCGGCCGGGGCAGCACCGCCGCCTGGGTCACCTGGGCCAGTCGGCCGAGCCGGGCGATCCTCAGCTCCTGGCGGCGGACGCGCCGGGCGGCCGTGCGGACCACAGCGGTCACGGCCAGCACGCTCGCGAGCGCCGCGTACACCGGTATGGGCTTCGCGCCCCAGCCCAGTACCGCGACGCCGCCCACCGCCGCGGCGCCGGCGCCCAGTACGCGGCGGACGTCGGGCCGTCCGATCGCGGGCAGCGCGGCGACGGCGGGCATCAACGGGAGGAAGAGCAGGGGGAGGTCCAGGAACCGGCCGAGGGCGGCACAGACGGCGGCCAGCAAGAGGGGAAACGTTCCTAGAGCGAGTCTCGACGTTCTGCCGGGCGGCGGTGCGGCCGGTACGCCGGGGTGAGCGCGTCCGGCCGGAGGAAGCTTCGGCATGACGAGACTCCGCTGAGCTGCGGCTGGAGCCGAACAGCTTAGCCAGCCCGCGATGCACAGGTGATGCATATAGGGGAAGACGCAGGTCAGCGGGGGCGGGAACGGTCATGCGCCGGGTGGGGCGGAGGCCGGTGGTGCAACCCTGGCGGGACGGGCCGCAGCGGGACCGTCCGTGCCGGGTTCACGAGTTCCGCAGCGACCACGTCAGGAAGCGGACGGTGATCTCGCGTTCCTCACCCGACCGGCTCAGCTGCTGCCGTCCGTACGCGCGGGTGAGCCGCGGCATCCGGAAGGCGCTGCCCCCGCCGACGGCCGGCACCGGCTCGATCAGCGACTGCCACGACAGGCCCGTGAGGGCCGCGGTGAGCGGGCCGGGCGGCAGCCGCTCGTCCCCGCACACCTCCCGTACGTGCGCCGGTTCGAAGCCGCCGGGGAAGACGCTGCAGCGCGCCCAGAGCAGCCGCTCGTCCGCGGTGCAGAGCCGGTGGCTCCAGCCCAGGGAATCCCGCAGCGTCCGGTGCCGGCCGGCCGGACCCGGCGCGGCGGCCGGCAGGTCCAGGGCGTCCTCGGCCCGGACGAGGCAGGCCAGGACGTCGTCGACCGTGTGGTGCGCGAGCTGGTCGGCGGCGATGAGCACGGCGAGCGGCAGCCCCTCCAGCTGCGCGCAGATGTGCCGGACGGTGCCGGGCGCCACCGTCCCCCCGGCGCCCAGCCGCCGGACCTGCGCCTCGAAGAGTTCGGCCGCGGCGTCCGGCGGCACGGGGGCCAGCGGATACCTGCCCGGGGTCTTCAACGGCGTACGGCTGGTGGCCAGTACGCGCAGGCCGGGGCAGGCGTCGACCAGCGTGCCGAACGCCTCGGCACAGGGCCCGGCCAGATGCTCGCAGGTGTCCACGACCAGCAGTGCCGGAGTGCTGCCCAGCGCCTCGGCCAGCGCGGTGAGCTGGGGCTTTCCGGGATGGCCGTCGCGACGCAGCGCGCGGGCCAGCCAGTGCGGTACCAGCGCGGGGTCGCCGAGGCGCGTCAGGTCGGTCCGGCCCACCACGGTCCCCGGTTCGAGCGCAGCGCGCCGGGCCAGCGCGGCGGCGAGCGCGCTCTTGCCCACGCCGCCGGGGCCGACCACGGTCACCAGGCGGGTGCGCCGCAGCAGCTCCTCGACCTCCGCCAGCTCGGCCTGCCGTCCGGCGAAGGCGGCCTGCGCGCTGTACTCCGAATGTTCCGACTCCCGCATGAGCCCCGCCTCCGAAGTGGACGTCCGGAAGAGTCATCTCCGGAAGAGGCCGCCAGCCTGCCCGGCGGGACGGGGCGCGGGCATCGGTGACCGGCCGGTTTAGGTATACCTAAAGCGCTCCCACCGCCCCACCCGGTACCCACGGTACCGGCCGCCCGGCCCGCTCCGGCGTACCGTCGGCAACCGACCGCTGCTGATCAACTGCGCTCCTCGGTACGCCGTTTGGCCACCCGATCGGCTACGTATCCTGCCCTGTACCGACCGTGCGGGACCGGGGTGCGGAGCGTCAGGTCCGGGCGGGCGCCGGCGCACGCGCGGGCATCGGGATCTCGAAGTGGACCGTCTCGACGCCGGGGCCGTGTTCGCCGGTCGCGCGGGCGTCGAACACCTCGTGGGCCAGGCTGCGCCAGAAGGCGCCGCTGCCCTCGACCTTCACGTTGGTGTGCAGGTAGATGCGGGCGTAGCCGGGGGTGGCTGCCACGAAGTCGCAGGCGCGGCGGACCATCGTGCGGGCCAGGCCGTGCCGCCGGTGCGCCGGGTCGACGTAGACGCGGACGAGCTGGGCCGTGGAGCCGGAGGGGTAGCGGTCGGCGAGCCAGCGGGGGTGCGGAGGGTGGGCGGGGCCCGCGGACCGGATGCCGGTGGTGCCCACCACCTCGCCCCGGTGGACGGCGACGAGCAGCAGGTGGCGCGGGTCGTCGAGGTAGGTGCCGGGGATGTCGACGACGTCCTGGTGCCACTGCGGCACGTAGCCGTAGTCGAACTCCCGGTAGAGCGTGTCGAGCATGACGCGGCGGGCGCCGGCGACGTCGGCGGGGGTGGCGGTCCGGACGGTGTACGCGGGGGTTCCGGGGGCCGCGGCGTGCGGGGTGACGGTGACGGTCATGGCGGTCCGTGCTTTCTGGCGGGCAGTCAGGGTGTCGGCAGGCCGGGTCCGGTGCAGTGCACGTCGGCCGACGGTACGGTCCCGCCCACGAGGTACGCGGCCGCCGCGCCGTCCACGCAGGCGTTGCCCCGGCTGGCGAACACCCCATGGGAGTAGTCGTCGTGCAGGGTGACCAGCCGGGAGCCGGGCAGCCGCCGCTGCATCGCGCGGGCCCCGGCGACCGGGGTGACGGGGTCGTGGTCGGAGGCGACGAGAAGGACGGGCGGGGCCGCGGGGCTGCCGAGCGCGGTGCGGTGGGCCGGCCGGTGGTGCCAGTACGCGCAGACGGACGCCTCGACGCCGGTGAGCACCGGCTGCGGGTCCAGGCCGCGCAGCCGGCGGAGTCCGGTGACGACCCGTGCGGGCGTCGGGCCGGGGCCGTCGGCGCACTTGACCGTGCGGTTGGCGGCCTCGTAGGTGCGGGAGGCGGCGCCGTCGAAGGGCTCGGCGGGGCGGAGCAGCCGTACGTCGCCCGTCCGCAGGTATGCGCGGATGCCGTCGGCGAGGGCGGTCCAGCGTTCGGTGCGGCCGAGGGCCCGGTAGACGGTGCGGTCGAACGCGGCGGCGCCGAAACCATTGACGGGGCGGGCGGCGAGTGTGTCGCGGGCGCGCTGGTAGGCGGCGCGTACCGCGGTGGCGGTCGCGCCGAGGCCGAAGCGCTCGGCGTGCGCGGCGGTCCAGCCGAAGAAGGTGTCGCGCTGGCGCAGCAGGGCGCGGGCCTGCCGGAGGTCGAAGTCGTACCAGTCCTCGGGGCCGACGACGCTGTCGAGCACCATCCGGTCGACGCGGTGCGGGAACCGGGCGGCGTAGGCGGCGCCGAGATAGGTGCCGTAGGACACCCCGAGGTAGCTGATGCGCCGTTCGCCGAGGGCGGCGCGCAGCGCGTCCATGTCGCGGGCCGTCTCGGTGGTGGAGAGGTGCGGGAGGGCGGCGCCGACACCGGTGGCGCAGTCGTCGGCCGTGCGGCGGAGCGTGTCGAGGTGGGCGCGTTCGGCGGCGGGATCCATCGGTACCGGGTCCTCGCCCGGCGCGTCGAAGAGGCCGCCCATCGGGCCGCAGTCGGCGGGCGCGCTCCGCCCGGTGCCGCGCGGGTCGAAGCCGATGACGTCGTATGCACGGCGCACGCTCTCGGGAAGTTTGGCGCGCTTGGTGACGGCGTACGGGAGGCCGGAGCCGCCGGGGCCGCCGGGGTTCACGAGCAGGACGCCGCGCCGCTCGCCGGCGGTGCCCGAGGCCGGTACGCGGGAGACGGCGAGGCGTATGTGCCGGCCGTCCGGGCTGCCGCGGTCCAGTGGGACGGACAGCTCGCCGCATTCGACGCGGTCGGGGCCCTGCGGGTCCGGTACGGAGTCGGGGCAGGCGCCGAAGCGCAGGCCGGGGGAGTGGGGCGGGGCGGCGTGCGCGGGTGCGGCGGGCAGGAGCGCGGCTGCGGTGGCGGTGAGCGCGCACAGCAGGCCGGAGCGGCGGGCGGCGGTGATCACAGGTCTCGCATTCGGGGCAGTGGCGGGGACACCGTGCAATCGGGTGACTTGAAAACGATTATCGTTTACAGTGTGGGGCGGTCAAGCCGGACGGCTCCGCCAGGACCCGTCCCCGGCTCGGCCGACGACCGCAACACACCGCCGGAGAAGGGGAATCGTGGCGCATCTGCTGATGGTCGAGAGCTGGGTCGGAGCGATGAGCCGGCTGCTGCCGCGCGCGATCCGCGAGGGCGGACACGAGTTCACCTTCCTCACCCGCGACCTGCACCACTACCTGCGCAGCGCGCCCGAGGGCACGGCCCACCCGCTGCTCGGCGCCCGCAACGTGCTCACCGCCGACACCAACGACCTGGACGCCCTGCTGCCGTACGCCGAGCGGCTGCACGCGGCGCTCGGCTTCGACGGCGTGCTCACCTCCTGCGACTACTACCTGCCGACCGTCGCGCGGCTCGCCGGCCACCTCGGCCTGCCGGGCCCGGCGCCGGAGGCCGTCGAGACCGCCTGCCGCAAGGACGCCACCCGCCGGGCGCTCGCGGAGGCCGGGCTGCCGCAGCCCCGGTTCGCCGTCTGCGCCGACCGCACCGAAGCGGCCGCTGCCGCCGCCCGGATCGGCTACCCGCTGGTCCTGAAGCCGGTGGACCTGTGCGCCGGGATGTTCGTACGCAAGGTCGCCGACGAGGCCGAACTCCAGCGCGCCTACCGGGCCGTCGAGGGCTTCCCCGTCAACGCGCGCGGCCAGCGCCGGGCACCCGTCGTCCTCCTCGAAGAGCTGCTGCACGGCCCCGAGGTCAGCGTGGAGACCGTGACGCACGGCGGCTCCACGCACGTCGTCGGGGTCACGGACAAGAGCGTGGGCGGCGCCCCGGCCTTCATCGAGACCGGGCACATGTTCCCCGCCGCGCTCTCCGCGGCCGACGCGGCCGCGGCGGCCGACACCGCCGTGCAGGCCGTCAAGGCGCTGGGCCTCGACGACGTCGTCGGACACACCGAGATCAAGCTGACGCCCGACGGGCCACGCGTCGTCGAGGTCAACCCGCGCCCCGCAGGCAACCGCATCACCGAGCTGATCCGCCATGTCACCGGCATCGACGTGGCCGCCGCCTGCGTGGACGTCGCGCTCGGCCACCGGCCCGACCTGACCGTCCGCGCCACCGGACTGCGCAGCGCCGCCATCGGCTTCCTCGTACCGGAGCGGGCGGGCACGCTCACCGGCATCGACGGCGCCGACGCCGTCCGGGCGGCCGACGGGGTACTGGAACTCCAGCTCGCCGACCCGGGCAAGGCCGTGCGGGCCGCGGGCAGCAACAACGACTACCTGGGGCACGTCATGGCCGGCGACCCGGACGGACCGGGCGCACGCGCCCGCGTCGAGGAACTGCTGTCCGGCCTGCGCCCGCGGGTGGTGGGCCGGTGACCCCCCGTACCGCCGCCACCTCCTACGACGACCTGGTGACCCGCGTCCTGGCGGGCGCGTACGGCCCCGACCCGGCCGGGCTGCGGATCTCCGTGGCCTTCAGCACCCGGCAGGCCGTACGCCACGCGGGCCGCAGCGGCGGTTACCGCAACGAGGTGCTGAGCCTCCGGCTGGGCGCGGCCGTCGGCTCCTGCGCGGTGGAGCCCGGCACGCTGACCGACCCGGCCGTCGAGGCGTGCGTGGGCGCGGACGTCGCAGGGCTGCTGGCGCACGAGCTGCTGCCCGTACGGGTCGCGGCACTGGACGCGTACCTGATGCACGTCCTGCCGCACGCGTCGGCGCTCGGCGCCCGGCCCTTCCCGCTGCCTGCCGGCAGCTCGCTGGAGAAGTCCCGGGCCAGGGCGCGGGCCGTCGTCGAGCTGATCGACGCGCCGCCCGGCGCCCGGGTGCTGGTCGTCGGCGTGGTCAACTCGCTGCTGGAGGCGGTGCGCGAGCGCGGCATGACGTACGTGCCGTGCGACCTCAAGGGCGGCACCACCGAGTGGGGCGAGCCGGTCGTCACCGACGCGCTCGCCGCGCTGGACCGCTGCGACGCGGTGCTGGCGTCCGGAATGACCCTGGGCAACGGCACCTTCGAGGCGCTGCGGACGCACGCCGCCGCGCGCGGCATCCCGCTGGTGATGTTCGCGCAGACCGGCAGCGCCGTCCTGCCGCGCTTCCTCGGGGCAGGGGTGAGCGCGGTCTGCGCCGAGCCGTATCCGTTCTTCTGGCTGGACGGCGGGCCCGGCACCCTCCACCGGTACGCCGGACCGCCGGCCGCGTCCGACCGCAGCCCCGCGGCCTCCGGAGCCGCCGCATGACCACGGCCGTCCTGCGCCCCACCGCCAACCCGCAGCTGCTCGGCCTGGTCGGCCGCAGCCCGCTCGCCCGGATCACCACCCCGCTGCCCTGCCCCCACCCCGGCTTCTGGGCCAAGCTCGAAGGGCTCGCGCCCGGCGGCATGAAGGCACGGGCCGCCGTCTCCATGCTGCTCGGCGCCCGGGAACGCGGCGAACTCCGGCCCGGCGCACCCGTCGTGGAGTCCAGCTCCGGCACGCTCGGCATCGGCCTGGCCTTCGCCGGCCAGGCCCTCGGCCACCCCGTCGTCCTGGTCGGCGACACCGAACTCGAGCCGTCCATGCGGCAGTTGCTGCGTACGTACGGGGTCCGGCTGGAGCTGGTGGACCGCCCGGCGGCCGAGGGCGGCTGGCAGGCCGCGCGGCTGGCCAGGCTGCGGTCCCTGCTCGCCGAACTCCCCGGCGCCTACTGGCCCGACCAGTACAACAACCCCGACAACGTGGCCGGTTACGCCTCGCTCGCCGCCGAGATCGCCGCCGATCTGGACCACCTCGACGTCCTGGTGTGCAGCGTCGGCACCGGCGGCCACAGCGCGGGCATCGTCGGCCCGCTGCGCCGCCACTGGCCGGGGCTGCGGCTGATCGGCGTGGACGCCACCGGCTCCACGATCTTCGGACAGCCCGCCAGGCCCCGCCTGATGCGCGGCCTCGGCAGCAGCATCCACCCGCGGAACGTGGCCTACGACGCGTTCGACGAGGTGCACTGGGTCGGCCCCGCCGAGTCCGCCGGTGCCTGCCGCCGGCTCGCCGCGGGCAACTTCGTCAGCGGCGGCTGGAGCACCGGCGCCGTCGCGCTGGTCGCCGCCTGGGCGGCCCGCGTCCACCCCGGCGCGGTCGTCGCCACCGTCTTTCCCGACGGGCCGCAGCGCTACCTCGGCACCGTCTACGACGACGACTTCGCCGCCGCGCACGGCCTCGACCCGGCCGGCGCCGCCACCCGCCCCGTCGAGATCCCGCACCCGCGGGCCGCCGAGGCCACCGGCTGGACCCGCTGCCGCACGGTCACCGACCCGCTCGCCGCCCGCACCACCCCCTGGGAAGGGACCCCGTGAAGCTCAGCCAGCGCACCGTACGGCTCCGGCTCACCGAGCCGCTGCGCATCTCCCGCTCGACCATGGCGGCCCGCGACGCCGTCTGGCTCGCCGTCGAACACCAAGGACAGCGCGGCTACGGCGAGGCCGTGACCAGCACCTATTACCGCCTGGACGCCGCCACCCTCACCCGGCTCTGCCGGGAGACCGCGCTGGAGCTGGCCCGCTTCGCCGACCCGGAGACGGCACTCGCCGCCCTGCGCGCGGGCGAACTGCCGGCCGCGGACACGCCGCCCGCCGTGACCGCCGCCGTCGAGTCGGCCCTGCTCGACCTCGTCGGCAAGCGCGCCGACCTCCCCGCGCACCGGCTCCTCGGGACCATGGACGCGCCCCGCGCCGCGACGGCCCGCACCATCGGCATCGGCTCCCGCCGGCACGCGGGGGAGCAGGCCGGCCGGCTGGCCCGGCACGGCTTCTCCGTACTCAAGGTCAAGGCCGGCTCGCCCGACCCCGAGGACGACCTGGACCGCGTCCTCGCGGTACGCACGGCGGCCCCGCACGCCCGGCTGCTGCTCGACCCCAACGGCGCCTGGACCACCGCCCAGGCCGTCGCGCTGCTGCCCCGGTACGCCGACCTGGGCGTCGAGGCCGTGGAACAGCCGCTCGCACCCGGCGACCCCGAAGCGCTCGCCCGGCTCGCGGAACGCTCGCCGCTGCCGGTCATCGCCGACGAGGACGCCGTCTCGTACGAGGACGCCCGGCGGCTGGCGGGCCGGGTGCACGGCGTCAACGTCAAGCTCGCCAAGTGCGGCGGCGTGCACGCGGCCCTGCGCATCGCGGAGCTGCTCGCGGACAGCGGCACGGACCTGATGCTCGGCTGCCTGACCGCCAGCACGCTCGGGCTCGCGCCCGCCGTCCACCTCGCCGACCGCGCCCGCTGGGCCGACCTCGACGGCCACCTGCTGCTCGCCCACGACCCCTGGACGGGCATCGGCGGCACCGACGGCACGGTACGGGCAGGCCGGGGTCCCGGCCTCGGCGTACGGCCCGTCCCCGACGCCGGCCTCCCGCATCCGACGCCCGCCCCGGCCGCCGCAGAGGCCCCCTCTCCGGCCACCGCCGCGGTCTCCTCCCCGGCCTCCGCGCCCGTCTCCGCTGCCGCGGAGGTGCCCCGGTGAAGAAGACCTGGCACGAGATGCGCGGCTTCCCGCTCGCCATCCGCCTCCTCCTGGTCAACCAGCTCGGCGTCAACACCGGCTTCTACCTGCTCGTCCCGTACCTCGCGGTGCACCTCGGCGAGGACCTGGGCATGTCGGCAGCGGTGGTCGGCATCGTGCTCGGCGTCCGCAACCTCAGCCAGCAGGGCCTGTTCCTCATCGGCGGGTCGGCCGCCGACCGGCTCGGCGCACGCGGCGTCATCATCGCGGGCTGCGCCCTGCGCACCGTCGGCTTCGCGCTCTTCGCCCTCGGTGACGGCCTGGCCGTCCTGCTCGCCGCCTCGGTCCTCAGCGGACTGGCCGGCGCACTGTTCAACCCGGCCGTACGCGCCTACCTCGCGCAGGAGGCGGGCGACCGCAAGGCCGAGGCGTTCGCCCTGTTCAACGTCTTCGCGACGACCGGCGCGCTGGTCGGCCCGCTGCTCGGCTCGGCGCTGCTGCTGGTCGACTTCCGGGCCTCCGCGCTCACCGCCGCCGCGATCTTCGCCGTCCTCACCGCGGCCCAGGCCGCCGTGCTGCCCGCCCGCTCGGTGACGCCCACGAAGAACTCCGTCCTGGGCGACTGGCGCGAGGCCGTCGGCAACCGTGTCTTCCTCGCCTTCGCGCTCGCCATGGTCGGCATGTTCACCATGGAGAACCAGCTGTACCTGCTGCTGCCGGACGCCGCCCGCCGGGCCACCGGCTTCGACGGCGCGGCCGGCATCGTCTTCCTCGTCGGCACCGCCGCCAACCTCACCCTCCAGCTCCGCCTGACCCGCACCCTGAAGGAACGCGGCAGCCGCGCCCGCTGGATCACCGCCGGACTCGCCCTGATGGGCCTGGCGTTCGTCCCGCCGATGGCCGTCGCGGGCCTGACCGGGCCGCCCGGCGGCCCCGGCGCCGCCGCACTGCGCGCCCTGCCCGTACTGGCCGGAGCGCTCCTGCTCTACCTCGGCGTGATGATCGCGCAGCCGTTCGTGATGGAGCTGATCCCCGACTTCGGCCGCGCCGAGCTGACCGGTACGTACTTCGGCCTGTTCTACGTCGTCTCCGGCATCGCCGCAGCGCTCGGCAACACCGTCGTCGGCTGGGCCATGGACACCGGCGACCGCGCCGGGACGGCCTGGCTGCCGTGGGCCTGCTGCCTGGCCTTCGGCCTGCTGTCCGCCGCCGGCGTGGCCTGGCTGCACCGGCTGCGCGGCCTGCCGGACCGTACGCCCGCCGAGGCCGTGGCGGTGGCGGCGTGAGCACCCTGGAAGGAACCCCCGTGCGCACCGGAAACCCGGCGGGTGCCGTCCCGTCGTCCCGCAACCTCCTGACCGACAACCCCGAGCTGTACGAGGCCCGCTTCCCCGACGACGAACGGCTGGCCGGCCGCTGGGCCGAGGACTGCCTGCTCCACCACGGAGCGGGGCCGCGCGTCCTGGACATGGGCTGCGGCACCGGGCGCGACGCCGCGTACCTGTACCGCGTGGGCCGCTCCGTCGTCGGCGCCGACCTCTCCGAGGCGATGCTGGCGTACGCGCGCACGCACCACCCCGGCCCCGCCTACGTCCGGGCCGACCTGCGCGCCTTCCGCTTCCCCGCCCGCTCCTTCGACGCCGTCGTCTGCCTGGACAGCGCCCTGCTGTACTGCCACACCAACGACCAGCTCGACGGCTTCCTCGCCTCCTGCCGGCGGAGCCTGGCACCCGGCGGCCTGCTCGTCGCGGAGATGCGCAACGGCGCGTTCTTCCTCGGCCGCACCGACCTCCTCGACGCGCCGGCCACCACCTGCTTCACCTGGGAGGGCACCACCTGGACCGCGACCACCACCCTCACCGTCGACCGCGCCGCGCAACTGCTCCGCCGCACCCGCGTATGGACCGCCGACGACGGCACACCGCCCCACGAACAGCGCTCCGCCTGGCGGCTCCTCTTCCCCCAGGAGCTGCGCCACCTGCTCGCCGCGCACGGCTTCGAGGTACTGGCCCTGCACGACGGGCCGGGACCGCGCACGGAACCGCCCTGGCAGGAGGGCGACGGTCCGGGGCGGCGGCTGGACGCTGACCGGCTGCACGTGGTGGCCCGGCTGACACATGCCGGCTGACGGACACCGGCTGACGCATGCCGGCTGACCGCATCGCCCGGACCGCGACCGGGCCCGCTGCCGCCCGTACGGCGACCGCATCCGCTCGTATCGCGTCCGCTTCCGCATCTGCCCGTACCGCGACCGCTTCAGCTCGTACCCCGACAGCATCCGCTCGTCAGCTTCCGCTCGTACCTCGTACGCGACCGCTTCCGCTCGTATCCCGTACCGAAGGACACCGTCATGCCCCCTGCTCCCCTCGACGACTCCCGCTTCCCCGGCCTGCGCCGCCGGGGATTCCTCGCGGCCGCCGGCGGCGCTGCCGGGCTCGGCGCGCTCGCCCTGGCCGGCTGCGGCGGACCGGGCGGCTCGGGCGCGGCCGCGGACGGCGGCAGACCCCGGCGCGGCGGCACGCTGCGGGCCGCCTTCGCGGGCGGCGGCGCGAGCGAGACCCTCGACCCGCACCGCACCAACCTCTTCGTCGACGCCGCCCGGTCCAAGGCCCTCTTCGACCTGCTCGCCGACTACGGCGACGACCTCTCCGCACAGCCCCGCCTGGCCGCCTCCTGGGAGCCCAACGACGGCCTGGACCGCTGGCGCGTGAAGCTGCGCAAGGCCGCCTTCCACGACGGCAAGCCGGTCACCGCCGCCGACGTCCTGTACAGCTACCGCCGCATCGCCGACCCCAAGGAGAGCTTCCGCGCGAAGGCGTCCCTGGAGCCCATCGACCTCAAGGCGAGCCGGGCCGTCGACAGCCGCACGGTCGAGTTCGTCCTGAAGCGGCCCACGGCCGAATTCCCCAACGTGCTCGCGGCGTTCGGCGCGTACATCGTCCCCGAGGGCGCGCACGACTTCGACCGGAAGCCGGTGGGCAGCGGCCCCTTCCGCTTCGTGTCCTTCGAGCCGGGCCGCAGCACCGTCGTCGAGCGCAACGACGACTACTGGGACGGCGCCCCGCACCTGGACCGGCTGGAGTTCGTCATCGCCAACGAGGAGTCGGCCCGCGTCAACTCCCTCCTCGGCGGCCAGGTCGAGTACGCCCACGAGCTGAACCCCACCACGGCACGCGCCCACGAGGGCAAGGGGCAGATAGAGATCGTCCGGCTGCGCAACAGCGCCATGCAGGCCTTCGCGATGAAGACCGACCGGGCGCCGTTCGACGACGAGCGGGTGCGCGAGGCGTTCTTCCTGATCGCCGACCGCAAGGAGCTGGTCGCCGGCGCCCTCTCCGGCGCCGGAGAGATCGGCAACGACCTCTTCGGCAAGGGCTACGAGTACTACGCCGACGGCCTGCCGCAGCGCACCCAGGACCTGGACAAGGCCCGTCACCTGCTCAAGAAGGCGGACGCCGAGGGCCTGCGGGTCACCCTGGACACCTCCGACGTCGCCGCCGGCTTCACCGAGGCCGCCGCCATCTTCCGCGACCAGGCCGCGCGGGCCGGGGTACGGGTGACGGTACGGACGGGCAGCAAGGACACCTACTGGGCCGACACCCTGAACTCCGGCACGCTCGCCTGCTATCGCTCCGGCGCCATGCCCATCGAGACCCACATCTCCCAGCGCCTCCTCTCCGACTCCACCACCAACGCCACTCACTGGCACCACAAGGACTTCGACGCCCTCTACCAGCAGGCCCAGTCCACGAAGGACAAGAAGGACCGGGCCGCCGTCTACGCCCGGATGCAGCGCCGCCTGCACGCCGAAGGCGGCTTCCTGGTCTGGGGCTTCGCCGACTGGATCCTCGGCACGGCCCGCACCGTGCGGGGCGTCGCGCACGACGCCCCGGCCAACACCCTGAACTGGGCCCGCTTCGACAGGGTGTGGCTGGCGTGAGGGGGACGGAGACGGGGGAGGCCGGCCTGGCGTTCGGCGCCGGCGAGGCCGGAGGAGCCGGAACGGCCACCGGCACCACCGGCACCACCGGCACCACCGGGGCCGCCGGGGCGGCCGGGGTCCTCGATCCCCCTGCCGTCCCGGAGACGGCGCCCACCGCCCCCGCCAGCCCCCGGGACACCGGCCTGCGTTCCTGGGTGGTCCGGCGGCTGCTGCTCGGTGCCGGCCAGACCCTGGCGGTCGTCCTGCTCGTCTTCGCCCTCACCGAGGCGCTGCCGGGCGACGCGGCCGTGGCCCTCGCCGGCGACCAGCCCGACCCCGCCCGCATCGCGGC
>NZ_PQSQ01000130.1 GCF_002920575.1 Streptomyces sp. Ru73
CGGCCTTCACCGCGTTGACGGAGGTGAAGGCGATCCACTCGTAGCGCCCGGTGACCAGGCCCTTGACCGCGCGCTCCATCTGCTGCGGGGTGCGCGGCGGCTCGACGGCGATCGTCGGTACCTCGTGCGGCACGGCGCCGTACGAGACGAGCTGCTCGGACAGCGAGGCGGCCTGCTCCTTGGTCCGCGGCACGAGCACCTTCCAGCCGAACAGCGGCTTGGACTCGAACCACGCGAGCTGGTCCCGCTGCGCGGCGGCGCTGCGCTCGCCGACCACGGCTATGACGGGCTGCCCGCCGTCCGGCGAGGGCAGCACCTTGGCGGCCTTGAGCGTCTGCGCGATGGTGCCCAGGGTGGCGGTCCAGGTGCGCTGGCGCGTGGTGGTGCCGGCGATCGTGACGGTCAGCGGCGTGTCGGGCTTCCGGCCCGCCGAGACCAGCTCACCGGCGGCAGCGGCCACCGAGTCGAGGGTGGTGGAGACGACCGCGGTCGCGTCGCTCGCGCCGACCTCGGACCAGCAGCGGTCGTCGGCGGTACGGGCGTCCACGAAGCGGACGTCGGTGCCCTGCGCGTCCCGCAGCGGCACACCGGCGTACGCGGGCACGCCGACGGCCGCGGCGATGCCGGGCACCACCTCGAAGTCGATGCCTTCGGAGGCGCAGGCCAGCATCTCCTCGGCCACATTGGCGTCCAGACCGGGGTCTCCGGACACGGCACGCACGACCCGCTTGCCGGTGCGCGCGGCACCCATGACAAGATTGGTCGTGTCCCGAAGCGTGGGGACGTCGGCGGGGATTGACGCCTCGTCAGCTGAAGCCTGCAACGGTGTGTCCACGTTCGCCCGGGCATGCGTGCGGACGACGTCGAGCACCTGCGGGTCCGCGATCAGCACGTCCGCGTGGGACAGCGCCTCAACGGCGCGCAGCGTGAGCAGACCGGGGTCTCCCGGCCCGGCACCGAGGAAGGTGACCTGGCCGGCGGCGGGGTGGATCGGGGCGGTGGGGTTCAAAGTGCTCGCTCCCCCATAAGACCGGCAGCACCCTTGGCGAGCATCTCGGCGGCGAGCTCACGGCCCATGGTCGCCGGTACGGAAACGTCGTCGCGGGAGGTGGGTACGTGTCCGGTGGTGGACAGCTGCACCAGCGTGCTGCCGTCGGTCGTGCCGACGACGCCACGCAGGCGCATTTCGGTGACAGCCCGGTCGCCGTCCTGGAGATCGGCCAGCGCACCCACAGGTGCGGAGCAGCCGGCCTCCAGAGCGGCGAGCAGGGAACGCTCGGCGGTCACGGCGGCCCGGGTGAACGGGTCGTCGAGCTCGGCGAGCCGGGCGGCGAGGTGCTCATTGGTCGCGGCACACTCCACCGCAAGCGCCCCCTGACCGGGGGCAGGCAAAACCACGTCGGGCGACAGGAGTTCCGTCGCCTCGCCGATGCGGCCGATCCGGTTGAGCCCGGCAGCGGCCAGTACGACCGCGTCCAGCTCACCCTTCTCGACGTAACCGATGCGGGTGTCGATGTTCCCGCGGATCGGCACGGTCTCGATACGACGCCCCAGCGACCTGGCCCAGGCGTTCAGCTGCGCCATGCGGCGCGGCGAACCGGTGCCCACGCGGGCGCCGTCGGGCAGTTGCTCGAACGTCAGGCCGTCGCGGGCGATCAGCGCGTCCCGCGGGTCCTCGCGGACCGGGATCGCCGCGAGGGCCAGGTTTTCCGGCTGCGCGGTCGGCAGGTCCTTGAGCGAGTGGACGGCGAAGTCGATCTCACCGCTGAGCAGCGCGTCGCGCAGCGCCGAGACGAAGACGCCGGTACCGCCGATCTGCGCCAGGTGCTCGCGGGAGACGTCGCCGTACGTGGTGATCTCCACCAGCTCGACGGGCCGCCCGGTGACCTGGCGGACCGCCTCGGCGACCTGTCCGGACTGGGCCATGGCGAGCTTGCTGCGCCGTGTGCCGAGTCGCAATGCGTGCTGCGTCATCGCTGCTCCCGTGCTGTGTCGTGCCTGTCCGCGCGCGTGTCGGCCCGGCTGACGGCGGCGACCGTCTGGGGGTCGAGGTCGAAGAGCTTGCTCAGCGCGTCGGCGTACCCGGCACCGCCGGGCTCACTGGCGAGCTGCTTGACCCGCACGGTGGGCGCGTGCAGAAGCTTGTCGACGACCCGGCGGACGGTCTGGGTGATCTCCGCGCGCTGCTTGTCGTCCAGGTCGGGCAGGCGGCCCTCCAGGCGCGCGATCTCGGCGGCGACCACGTCCGCTGCCATGGTGCGCAGGGCGACCACGGTCGGGGTGATCGTCGCGGCGCGCTGGGCCGCACCGAAGGCCGCGACCTCCTCGGAGACGATGGCGCGCACCTGGTCCACGTCGGAGGCCATGGGCGCGTCGGCGGACGCGTCGGCCAGCGACTCGATGTCGACGAGGTGCACGCCCTCGATCCGGTGGGCCGCGCCGTCGATGTCGCGCGGCATCGCCAGGTCGAGCAGGGCCAGTTCCCGGTCCTCACGGCCCTCGGCGGCCGCCGCGACCGCCTCGCCGGTGAGGACGAGCCCGGTCGCCCCCGTACACGAGATCGCGATGTCGGCGGCGGCCAGCTCGGCCGGCACGTCGGACATCGGGACGGCGCGGGCGACCAGGCCGTTGGCCCGGCCGGGGCTGCCCGGCTCGGTCAGGATCTCGGTGAGCCGTACCGCCCGCTCCAGGGTGCGGTTGGCGACGGCCAGTTCCGTGACGCCGGCCCGCGCGAGGGTGGCGGCCGCCAGCGAGGACATCGAGCCGGCGCCGATGACCAGCGCACGCTTGCCACGCGCCCAGGCGTCGACGTCCGGGGTGCCGAGCGGCGCCGTGGCGTCCGGCACGGTGCCGTCCGCGAGGATGCAGTGCGCGTCGTGACCGCCGGCCGCGCCCGCCAGCTGCTCCAGGCCGAAGGTGACCAGGGACTGGCCGGCCTTGTCGATGCCGGTCTCGCTGTGCGCGCGCTTGCCGACCCGCAGCGCCTGCTGGAACAGGTCGTTCAGCAGCCGGCCCGCGGTGTGCTGGTCCTGCGCGAGGGCGAGCGCGTCCTTGATCTGGCCGAGGATCTGGCCCTCGCCGACGACCATGGAGTCCAGGCCGCAGGCCACGGACAGCAGGTGGTGGACGGCCCGGTCCTCGTAGTGGACGTAGAGGTACGGGGTGAGCTCGTCGAGGCTGACGCCGCTGTGCTGGGCGAGCAGCGTGGACAGCTCGGCGACCCCGGCGTGGAACTTGTCCACGTCGGCGTAGAGCTCGATGCGGTTGCAGGTGGACAGCACGGCGGACTCGGCGGCCGGCTCGGCCGACACGACGTCCTGCAGCAGCTTGCCGCGGGAGTCGGGGGCGAGGGCCGCCCGCTCCAGGATGCTGACGGGCGCGCTGCGGTGCGACAGACCGACGACCAGGAGGCTCATGCCGGCATCACGGCGGGTACGTCCCCGTCGGGTCCCTTGCGGTCGGAGTCGTCGTGGCCGTCCTCGGCGCCGGGGGCCGGGCGCACCGGGGGCGTGACCGGCTGCGCGGCATCCTGGCTGCTGGCCTCCTCGCCGGCCTTCCGCTGCTCGTGGAAGGCGAGGATCTGCAGCTCTATGGAGAGGTCGACCTTGCGCACGTCGACCCCTTCGGGGACGGACAGCACGGTCGGCGCGAAGTTCAGGATGGAGGTGACACCGGCGGCCACGAGGCGGTCGCAGACCTGCTGCGCGGCGCCCGCTGGGGTCGCGATCACGCCGATCGAGACGCCGTTGTCGGTGATGATCTTTTCCAGCTCGTCGGTGTGCTGGACGGCGATGCCCGCGACGGGCTTGCCCGCCATGGCCGGGTCGGCGTCGATCAGGGCCGCGACCCGGAAGCCGCGGGAGGCGAAGCCGCCGTAGTTGGCGAGCGCGGCGCCGAGGTTACCGATACCGACGATCACAACCGGCCAGTCCTGGGTGAGGCCGAGTTCCCTGGAGATCTGGTAGACGAGATACTCCACGTCGTAGCCCACGCCGCGGGTGCCGTACGAACCCAGGTAGGAGAAGTCCTTCCGCAGCTTGGCGGAGTTGACCCCCGCCGCTGCGGCCAGTTCCTCGGAGGAGACCGTGGGGACCGAACGCTCCGAGAGCGCGGTCAGTGCACGCAGATACAGCGGAAGACGGGCGACGGTGGCCTCGGGGATCCCTCGGCTTCGGGTCGCCGGTCGGTGAGTTCGGCCAGTTGCCACGGTGCTCCTGCGGGTAGAGCGGGGCTTTGGACGGCCAAATGTCTCAAGACCGCCCTGTCGATAGCAGGCTATGTCTTTGTGAACGCGTGCACAAAGATGGTGTCCGCTTTGTCCCGTCAACGTGACGGGTGTCACGCACTTATTGCGGCAATTCGCGGAACCACATCCTGAGCCACTCCGTTCACACGCTTCGCGCGCGTAACGCAGAACCGTGAACGGGAGCACGCCGCCACTCTCCTTGGTGTTTTGCCCCCGTACACCTACAAATCGACCTTCGATGGTAAGGGAAACCATCCCTCGGAACGAAGGGCAGTGACGGCCGTCATAGCCCGGCAGGAGAAGGGCACGGGCGGACGCTGCGCAGGCACAATGGCGGCATGGCCCCGCTTCTCCGCCGCACCCCGCGCAAGAATCCCGCCGACCGGACGGTCACCCTGATCGGCAAGCCCGGCTGTCACCTCTGCGACGACGCCCAGCAGGTGATCGAGGCGGTCTGCGCGGAGACCGGCGCCGCCTGGGAGAAGAAGGACATCACGGAGGACGAGGAGCTGTACCGCAAGTACTGGGAGCAGATTCCGGTCATCCTCGTCGACGGCGCGCAGCACGACTTCTGGCGCGTGGACCCGCAGCGGCTGCGCAGGGCACTGGGCGCCTGACGGGTCGCACGCGGAGGGCGCACGGACGCGCAGGACGTGGTGCACCGGCGTACGGGCGCGGCGTACTGAGGCGCGAGCGGCGCAGTCACCGGGTCGCGCGCGCCCCCTCCACGGCCACCGGGTGTGGCCGTAACACGACCGTCGGCCGCCCCGTACCTGCCTGACATGCCTGCGTAACCAGGGGCACCGAACAAACTGGCTATGCTCGCGGTATGGCCCACCCGTCGCCCGAGCACCGCCCCGGCAGGAGCCCCTTCGACACGTCCCTCCTCACGGGCGTGCCGTCACTCGTCACGGGCTGGCTCACCCGTCGCAGGCGCCCCGCCACCGCGCGCAGCGTGCTGGCCGGCGAGGCGGCGGCCGAGGCCGCCCGCAAGAGTTCCCAGGAAGCCGAGGCGCAGGCCGCAGCGGAGGCCGCGGCGGCGGCCGCCGACCGCGAGGCCGAGGACGCCGAGCCGGACTTCCCGGTCGTCGGCGACGACAAGGCCGCCGCCTTCTTCGACCTCGACAACACCGTCATGCAGGGCGCCGCGATCTACCACTTCGGGCGCGGCCTCTACAAGCGGCACTTCTTCCACAAGCGCGACCTCGCCCGCTTCGTGTGGCAGCAGGCGTACTTCCGGCTGGCCGGCTCGGAGAACCCAGAGCACATGGAGGACGTGCGCAACAGCGCCCTCTCCATCGTCCAGGGCCACCGCGTCTCCGAGCTGATGACCATAGGCGAGGAGATCTACGACGAGTACATGGCCGAGCGGGTCTGGCCCGGCACCAGGGCGCTCGCGCAGGCGCACCTGGACGCGGGCCAGAAGGTGTGGCTGGTGACCGCCGCGCCCGTGGAGACCGCCACGATCATCGCCCGCCGGCTCGGCCTGACCGGCGCGCTCGGCACGGTCGCCGAGTCCGTGGGCGGGGTCTACACCGGGAAGCTGGTCGGCGAGCCGCTGCACGGGCCCGCCAAGGCCGAGGCGGTCCGCGCGCTGGCCATGGCCGAGGGCCTGGACCTCTCGCGGTGCGCCGCGTACAGCGACTCGGCCAACGACATCCCGATGCTCTCGCTCGTCGGCCACCCGTACGCGATCAACCCCGACAGCCGGCTGCGCAAGCACGCGCGCGAGCACGGCTGGCGGCTGCGCGACTACCGCACGGGCCGCAAGGCCGCCAAGATCGGCATCCCGGCGGCGGCCGGGGTGGGCGCGGTGGCGGGCGGCGCTGCGGCCGCTGTGGCCCTCCAGCGCCGGCGGCGGTAGCGACTCCGCTCCGGCGCCGGTCCTATAACCGGAATCCCGCGCAACTTCCAGCGCGGGGCTGGACGTTACAGACCGTCACCGCGACGGCTGCGGAGCGTTTCTTCACCGATGATCAGATGGACGGCGCGTGTCACTTTTTTCGCGCTGGCCTTCGCAGCACCACGCCTGAGGGTGCTTCCGTACGCCCCGTACGAACACGCGTACCGCTGTGTGCAGGGCAAACCTTCTTCATACCCCACCGTTCCGCGCTCACCCGCGCGACGCCCGGTGCGCCACAACACGCCCTCCAACCAGGCAGATCACGTCGCTTTCCGATCAATTTCTGTTCAACATCCGATACTTGAACGAACAGAAATACGTAACAGACCAGACGGAATCGACGATTTGAGCAACTGGGTGTAGCGCTGCCTGTACGAAGCGTTATTCTCCTCAGACGCAAACCGGAACCCATAAGCCCCTACCGCGGGTGAACGGTCCCGCACTGCACGTGATGGAAGCTCTGCCTCTGGGAGTCCCGTGTACCCACACGTCGGGGTTGACGCCTCGGGCCTGGCTACGCTGCGTACGACACTCGTCGACCACCTGCGCAGTTTCGTCCCCACCGCGTACGCCGTCCCCGCCCTCGCCACACCAGCCCCTGCCGCAGGACCCGCCCGCCCCTGCTACGCCCTGGCGGACGCCAGGACCGCCGTCGGCGCCAGGTCGGCCGGCAGCCGTACCCGCCGCGGCGGCACGACCACCGCCCGACGCCCGGCCGACAGCGACAGCCGGCGGATGATGGAGCTCGTCGAGCGCGCCCAGGCGGGTGAGGCCGACGCGTTCGGCCGGCTCTACGACCAGTACGCCGACACGGTCTACCGCTACATCTACTACCGCGTCGGCGGCCGGGCGACCGCCGAGGACCTGACCAGCGAGACGTTCCTGCGCGCCCTGCGCAGGATCGGCACCTTCACCTGGCAGGGCCGGGACTTCGGGGCCTGGCTCGTGACCATCGCGCGCAACCTCGTCGCCGACCACTTCAAGTCCTCCCGCTTCCGCCTGGAGGTCACCACGGGCGAGATGCTCGACGCCAACGAGGTCGAGCGCAGCCCCGAGGAGTCGGTCCTCGAATCCCTGTCCAATGCCGCCCTCCTCGAAGCCGTCCGCAAACTCAACCCCCAGCAGCAGGAATGCGTCACGCTCCGGTTCCTCCAGGGGCTGTCGGTCGCCGAGACCGCCCGCGTCATGGGCAAGAACGAAGGGGCGATCAAGACCCTCCAGTACCGCGCGGTCCGCACCCTCGCGCGCCTGCTGCCGGACGACGCCCGCTGACGTCCCCCGACTCCCTCGTCCCCCTCTTCTCCCCTGTCCCCGCTCGTCCCCGCGCGTCCCTCCCCCTGTCCCCGAACGACCGTCCCCCGTTCCGAACATCCGTCCCCCGCGGCACACCCATTGTGCCGCCAAGCCCTGACCAGGCCATCACTTTCAGCCATCGCTCGGTACCGGTCCGTCACATCATCGTGAGGGCGTAACCCGAGTACCTCACCGCTCGTTGTGCGGAATGCAGGCTCCCTGCGGACACGCCATGCCCGCGGCCGCTCACTCGATCGAGTGGTTGCGCGCAGGGCGTGCAGCCTTCCGGCCCTGCTGGATCGTCAAGCCAGTCCGGGGAGTCGAGCGGGATGATGAGAGGAGGTGCCGCCCGTGATCGCGAACGTATCGGCGCACAGGCGGGCTCACGCCTTCGCCCAGGCCTTGGAGGAGCAGGACCTCCAGGGCGCGGCCGATGAGCAGATCGACACACCGGGACAGGAGCCGGCGGAGCCCGAGACGGCCCGGCTGCTGGCAGTCGCCGGCGGCCTGGGGGAGCTCCCCAAGCCCACGCTGGACCCGGAGGCGCGCTCGATCCAGCGCGCCCAGCTCATCGCCGCGATGGAGGCCGCCTTCGCCGAAGGCGGCGCACCCTCCGACGGCGCGAAGGTGCCCCAGCAGCGCGGCGTGCGAGGCGCGCACCGCGCCGCCAAGTCACTCGGGCGGCTCCGCCCACGCTCCCGGCTGTCCAGGAGGCTCGCCGCCGGCGGCCTGTCGGTCGGCGTGGCGGCCGGCGCCTTCAGCGGGGTGGCCGCGGCGAGCTCCGACGCGCTGCCCGGCGATTCGCTCTACGGCCTCAAGCGCGGCATGGAGGACATCAAGCTCGGCATGGCCGGGGACGACTCCGACCGCGGCCGGCTCTACCTCGACCAGGCGTCCAGCCGGATGCACGAGGCCCGCCGGCTGATGGAGCGGCTGAAGTCCGGTCCGCTGGAGCACGAGACCCTGTCGGAGGTGCGCCGGTCGCTGGCGGGCGTCACCCAGGACGCGGGCACCGGCCACCGGCTGCTGCACGACGCGTACGAGCGGGACGGTTCGCTCGGCGCCATCCAGGCGCTGGACTCCTTCACGTCCTCGCACCGCGCGGGCTGGGCGAAGCTGCGCGACCGGCTGCCGGTCCAGCTCGCCGACGTCTCCCACGACGTCAGCTCGGTCTTCGACGCCATAGACGAGGAGGTCGGGCCGCTGCGCCCGCTGCTCCCGAAGAAGGCGGACGAGGGCCCGCGGCAGGGCACGCCCACCGCGCCGGACAGCACCGAGCACGGCCACTCCGCGGCGCCGTCCCGCTCGGGCAGCCCCTCGGCGAGCGGCAAGGAGCACGACTCCCCCACGCCCAGCCCGTCCGAGTCCTCCTCCTCCAAGGAGGACGGCCTGCTCGGCGGCAACACCGGCGGGCTGCTGGGCCCGTCGGAGCACGACAGCCCGTCGCCCTCCGACGGCCGGCGGGAGAGCCACAAGCCCGCCCAGCCGGACGTCACGATCCCGCCGTTGCTCCCGGATCTCCTTCCCGACCTCGGGGTCGACGGCCAGGACAAGTAGCGGCGCGGCGAGCGCTGCACGCGGCCCGGCGGCGCCGGCCGTTCTTCCGGTCCTTCCCTCCAGAAGAACGCCCGGCGCCGTCGCATGCGTACGGGGCCGCGCGCGGGCTCACGCCCCGGGCCCGTACGCCGCTTCAGGAGCCGCGCGCCCGTGTGCCGTACGCCGCTCAGGGAGCCGCGTGCACGGAGCCGTACGCCGCTCCGCACGGGCCGGGCAGCCCCGAGCCGTACGCCGCTGCTCAGTGGCCGCTGACCGGCCGTGCCGTGTACGGCTTCTCGAGCCGCTCGATCTCCTCGTCGGTGAGCCGCAGCTCCAGCGCGGCCAGCGCGTCGTCCAGGTGGCCCGTCTTCGAGGCGCCCACGATCGGGGCCGTCACCGGCTCCTGGTGCAGCAGCCAGGCCAGCGCGACCTGCGCCCGCGGCACGCCGCGCTCCGCCGCGATGGCGCCGACCGCCTCGACGATCTCCCGGTCGCCCTCCTGGTACAGCGTCTTGCCGAACTCATCGGTCTGCGCGCGGTGGCTGGTGGCGTCCCAGTCCCGGGTCAGCCGGCCGCGGGCGAGCGGGCTCCAGGGCAGGACGCCCACGCCCTGGTCGGCGCAGAGCGGCAGCATCTCGCGCTCCTCCTCGCGGTAGAGGAGGTTGTAGTGGTTCTGCATCGAGACGAAGCGGGTCCAGCCGTTCCGCTCGGCGGTGTACTGGGCCTTGGCGAACTGCCACGCGTACATCGAGCTGGCCCCGATGTAGCGCGCCTTGCCGGCCTTCACCACGTCGTGCAGGGCCTCCATCGTCTCCTCGACCGGAGTGCGCGGGTCCCAGCGGTGGATCTGGTAGAGGTCGACGTAGTCGGTGCCGAGCCGGCGCAGGCTGTGGTCGATCTCGGTCATGATCGCCTTGCGGGACAGTCCTGCGCCGTTGGGGCCCGGCCGCAACCGGCCGTTGACCTTGGTGGCGAGCACGATGTCGTCACGCCGCGCGAAGTCGGCGAGCGCCCTGCCGACGATCTCCTCGCTGGTGCCGTCGGAGTACACGTTGGCGGTGTCGAAGAAGTTGATCCCGGCCTCGACGGCCTGCCGGATGACCGGGCGGGCCTGCTCCTCGTCGAGCGTCCAGGGGTGCGGGCCGCGGTCGGGCACGCCGTAGGTCATGCAGCCCAGGCAGAGGCGGGAGACGTCCAGGCCGGTGGTTCCGAGCTTCACGTACTGGGTGTGGGACATGATCCGATTCTGTCGCGGGGATGCCCCGGAGAAACACGGGGCATCCACCGCCACAGGGGTAACAGCCCTGCGGGAGCGTCAGAAGAACACCGAACGCCGCTGCACGAGCAGCTTGTAGAGGGTGTGCTGAATCGTTTCCCGGACCTGGTCGGTGAGGTTGAACATCAGCATCGGGTCGTCCGCCGCCTCCGCCGGATACCCGTCCGTCGGGATCGGCTCGCCGAACTGGATGGTCCACTTGGTCGGCAGCGGTACCGCGCCCAGCGGGCCCAGCCACGGGAACGTCGGCGTGATCGGGAAGTACGGGAAACCCAGCAGCCGCGCCAGCGTCCTGGCGTTCCCGATCATCGGGTAGATCTCCTCGGCGCCCACGATCGAGCACGGCACGATCGGCACCCCGGCCTTCAGCGCCGTGGACACGAAGCCGCCGCGCCCGAAGCGCTGCAGGCGGTACCGGTCCGAGAAGGGCTTCCCGACCCCCTTGAAGCCCTCCGGCATCACGCCGACCACCTCGCCGCGTTCCAGCAGCTGCTCGGCGTCCTCCGTGCAGGCCAGGGTGTGACCGGCCTTCCGCGCCAGCTCGTTGACCACCGGCAGCATGAACACCAGGTCCGCCGCCAGCAGCCGCAGGTGGCGGCCGGCCGGGTGCTTGTCGTGCACCGCGACCTGGAGCATCAGGCCGTCCAGCGGCAGCGTCCCGGAGTGGTTGGCGACGATCAGGGCCCCGCCCTTGTCGGGGATGTTCTCGATGCCCTTCACCTCGACCCGGAAGTACTTCTCGTACAGCGGCCGGAGCACGGACATCATGACCTGGTCGGTGAGCTCCTCGTCGTACCCGAAGTCGTCGACCTCGTACTCACCGGTGAGCCGTCTGCGCAGGAAGTTCAGCCCCCCGGCGAGCCGGCGCTCCCAGGCATCGCCCCGCTCCTCGGGGGCTTCCCCGGGCTCCGCGGCCGCCGGCTCCTCCTGGCGCGGCGGCGGTACCGGCGTCAGGCCCGCGCCCCGCGCCGCGCTCCCCGACCGCTTCGCCCTTCTCCGCGAGCGCGGCTCCTCGCCGAACGGAATGACCTTGGCGTCCGCCATCGTGGGTGAACTCCTCACTGGGTCTGGGCTCACTGGGTCTGGGCACTGGCTGCGGGCAGCAGCGCGGCGAGCCGGTCGACGGTACGGGAGACGGTCTCGGGCGGCAGCAGGCCGGGCCCGCGGCTGCGGACGAACTCCGCGAAGGTCTCGGCCGTGGTGTAGGCAGGTACGAACCCCAGTGTCTCGCGCATCTGGGTCGTGTGGACGACCCTGCCGTGCGTGAGCATCCGGATCTGCTCCGGCGAGAAGTCGGTGATGCCGAGCGAGCGCAGCATGGAGCCCGCCCAGGTGACCGTCGGGAGCAGCAGCGGCAGGGTGGGCCGGCCCAGCCGCCGCGCGCACTGCGAGAGCAGCAGCACGCCGTCGCCCGCGATGTTGAACGTGCCGCTGTTCAGCGTGCCGCGGCGGGGCTCGCCGGCCGCGATGCGCAGCGCCTCGATCGCGTCCTCCTCGTGCACGAACTGCAGCCGCGGGTCGAACCCGAGGACGGTGGGCAGCACCGGCAGCCCGAAGTACTCGGCGAGCGGGGAGTCCGCGCACGGCCCGAGGATGTTGGCGAACCGGAGCACGCAGACCGCGACGTCGGGGCGCCGGCGCGCGAAGCCGCGCACGTACCCCTCGACCTCCATGACGTCCTTCGCGAAGCCGCCGCTGGGCAGCGACTTGGCGCCGGTGGTCTCGGTGAAGACCGCGGGGTCGCGGGGCGCCGAGCCGTACACACTGGTGGAGGACTTCACGACCAGCCGCTTGACGTGCGGTGCCTTCTGGCAGGCGCCCAGCAGCTGCATCGTGCCGATGACGTTGGTCTCCTTGACCGACGAGCGGCCGCCGCGGGAACCGAGCGGGGTGCCGTGGATGTCCATGTGGACGACGGTGTCCACGCCGGTCTCGGCGAGGACTTTGGCGATGGCCGGATGTCTGATGTCGGCCTTCAGGAACTCCGCGCCGCCGAGGTGGTGCGCGGGCGGCACGGCATCGACGCCGATCACCCGGTCGACGTCGGGATCACGCTGGAGCCGGCGTACGTAGCGGCCGCCCAGCTGACGTGCGGCTCCCGTGACGAGCACGACCTTGCCCAAGATCAGCCCTTCCTTCCCACCATCGTCCCCCGCCCGCCCCCGCACGTGCCGAGATGTGGCCGCCCACGCTATCCGGTCGGTGTTGCGCTGTGATGACCTGTGGACTTCGGGAGTTGCCTTTCGGCCTGGTCCGGTCCTGCGCGCCGGTGCTCCGGCCCGGCTCCCGTGGCCCTGCGTTCGCTCCGCCGGCGTCCGGCGTTCACCCAGCGGGCCGGTCCCGGGTACCCCGCTTCCGCGCGTCCGTGCCCCCGAACGCACCGCAGCCCCCCACCGTGCGGTGGGGGGCTGCGGAGTCGCACTCAGCGTCGCTTACTTCTTGTTGCGACGCTGAACACGCGTGCGCTTGAGCAGCTTGCGGTGCTTCTTCTTGGCCATCCGCTTGCGCCGCTTCTTGATAACAGAGCCCACGACTACCCTCGCTCACTTCGAATCACTCGGTGCGGGGCGTCCGAGCCCACACTACCTACATCGGGCCAGCCTACCTGGCGCCGAGCGTACGGCGTAATCCGAGGTGCCGCCGTGGCCTCCGTACGGCCTCACCTGGCCTCTAACGGGCCTGTCAGGCCCCCCGTCAGGCCGATTCCACCCCCACATAGGACTCGCGGAGGTAGTCGTGGACCGCCTGCTCCGGTACCCGGAACGACCTCCCCACTCGGATCGCGGGCAGATGACCGCTGTGCACCAAGCGGTACACGGTCATCTTCGACACTCGCATCACTGTGGCAACTTCCGCCACAGTAAGGAACACGACCTCATTCAGAGGCCTTTGGTCTGCAGCCATGACACACCTGGTCCTTCCGCACATGACGGGCACCGGCTTCCCCTCCGGTGACTCTTCGTCGCTATGCGCTCACTCCCCAGGTTAGGGGCGGGTGATGCGAGTGGGGAAGAGGAGTAGCCATCGGCCGCCTACTGTGACAGACACGCTCGATTGAGTACATAGCGAGTAAGCGGTCGGTAGTAATCAGACCGCACAGCGTCATCAAGCGGAACTACGACGGACACCCGCCCCTCCGCCTGCCCGACGAACAGGGCCGGATCGTCCGTATCCGCCAGGCCGATGGCCTCAAAGCCCAGCTGACCTGCTCCGCAGACCCATCCGTGGTCCCCGATCACGAGCTCGGGAAGGGGCCCTGCGGCGTCTGCGGCAGCACCCAGAGCCCTACGAACCGGGAGGGGGGAGTGCGTGTGAACCCCCGGCTCCCCGAGGGCCCCCGATGCGCCGGGTTCGCGCATCCGCGCGACTCCCCGTACGTACGCAAGGTTGTACGTGCGTACCCCAAACCGGGTCATTATGTCGATACTTGTGCCGTACGCAGGGGTGAGGACGGGGCACCCGGCCGCCGACAAAGCGTCTGCGAGACCGCTGTAGAAGCCGGCGAGGCGGTCCGGATGGCCGGTGCCGATCAGTACCGGGGAGCGGCTGCCGGCCGCCTCCCCCAGCCGGTCCGCGAACGCGTCCAGCGCGGCCACGGTCCGGTCCGGGTCGATCACATCCGTGCCGGAAATATGCGCAGGATCGGCCGAAACCCCGCATAGCTCGCCCATGAGCCCGAGCAGATCATCGACGGACCACTCCCCTTCGGGCTCCAGCCCGATCAGTGCCCGCGGGTCCCCGGCCGCGAAGAGGCGGTAGCGGTTCAGGCTCTTCTCCCGCGAGGTCGCGATCGTCCCCGCGAGCCGTGCTTCGACCAGATGCGCCCGCAGCGCGCCAGTGCTCAACACGCCGCCCATGCTGGCGGCCGCCTTCCCACCCCATGCCCTGACTGATGGGTAATCACACGTACGAGGGGTGTACGAGGCGCGAAGGGTACGGAAGAGGGCCGACCGGCTCCGCTCCTCGATTCGGCTCAGCGCCTCAAGGCAGCAGCCCGTGCGCCGGGAACACCGCCCGGCGGGTGGCCAGGATCGCCTGGTCCAGCCGGTCCGCGGGGTCGTACCCGCTGTCCGCGAAGTCCCGGAACACCGGGTCCCGGCCGTCCGTCATCCGCCGCGGCCCCGGCTGCCGCGTCAGCCGGTACACCTGCTGCCGCCACTCCTCCGGAATGTCCGTCGCCGGCTCCAGCGGCTGTCCGGCCGCGATCGCGACCAGGTGCGTCCAGGTACGCGGCACCACGTCGACCACCGCGTAACCGCCGCCGCCGAGCGCCACCCAGCGTCCCTCGCAGTGCTCGTGCGCCAGCCGGTGACAGGTCTCGGCCACCGCGCGCTGCGCGTCCACGCTCACCGCCAGGTGCGCCAGCGGGTCCTCGAAGTGCGTGTCGGCACCGTGCTGCGTGACGATCACGTCGGGCGCGAATCCGGCCACCAGCTCCGGCACCACCGCGTGGAAGGCACGCAGCCAGCCCTCGTCCCCGGTGCCGGCCGGCAGCGCCACGTTCGCCGCGCTGCCCTCGGCACCCTCGGCACCGGTCTCCTCGGGCCAGCCGGTCTGCGGGAAGAGGGTGCGCGGGTGCTCGTGCAGCGAGATCGTCAGGACCCGCGGATCCTCCCAGAACGCCGCCTGCACGCCGTCCCCGTGGTGCACGTCCACATCGACGTACACCACCCGGCGCGCGCCGAGCTCCAGCAGCCGCGCGATCGCCAGCGCCGCGTCGTTGTAGATGCAGAAACCGGCCGCGCCGCCGGGCATCGCGTGATGCAGCCCGCCGGTGAAGTTCACCGCGTGCAGCGCCTCGCCGCGCCACACCGCCTCCGCCGCGCCCACCGACTGCCCGGCGATCAGCGCCGACGCCTCGTGCATCCCCGCGAAGGCCGGATCGTCCTCGGTACCGAGCCCGTACTCCGCCTCAGCGGCCTTCGGGTCGGCCGACGCCCGCTGCACGGCCTCGATGTAGTCCTGGCGGTGCACCAGCCGCAGCGTGGACAGGCCCGCCGGCTTGGCGGCCGTCACCTGCACCGGCGCGCGGTGCAGCCCGTACGCCTCCACCAGTCGCATGGTCAGTGCGAGGCGCACCGGGTCCATCGGGTGCCCCGACCCGAAGTCATAGCCCGTTACTGCCTCGTCCCACATCAGCTGTGCGCGGCCGCTCATGTCCGCCACCGTATCGGGCCCGGCCCCCGCCGAACGATGGGGCGTACACCAACGTCGCCAGCACGAGCACCATCGGCACCAGCATCGCCCCGCGGTAGCTCCAGGCGTCGCCCACCGCACCGACCAACGGCGAACCGATCAGAAAGCCCACATAGTTGAAGATGTTCAGTCGCGCCACGGCCGCATCGGACGCCTCAGCGCCACCCGCCGTACCGTGCGTCTCGTACGCCTGCCGGCCCGCCGCGGCGAACGTCTGCGGCACGATCACGCACAGCCCCAGCCCCAGCAGCGTGAAGCCCGCCATGCCCGGCCACGCGCCGGGCGCCGCCGCCACCACAGCGAAGCCCGCGGCCGCCACCACCGCGCCGGCCCGCACCACCGCCACCGGGCCGTACTTCCGCACGCCCAGGTCGCCGACCGTCCGCCCCAGGAGCGTGGTCACCATGTACACGTTGTACGGCACCGTCGCCAGCTGCTCGGAGCTGCCCAGCACGTCCTGGAGGTACTTCGCGCTCCAGTTGGAGACCGTCGAGTCCCCGATGTACGCGAAGGCCATGACGAGGCAGAGCGGGAGGAGGAGCCGCATGGACACGGTGACCGGGGAGGCGGCGCCGGTCACCGCCGTCCGGCGCTCCTGGTCCACGTACCACCGGCCGGCGATCAGCACGGCCGGCACCGCGACCACAGCGGCCGGCCCGTACAGCGCCGCCAGCGGCAGCTGCCAGTGCGCGCCCGCCCAGGCCAGCGAGGCACCCACGATGCCGCCGAGGCTGTACGCCGCGTGGAAGCCGAGCATGATGCTGCGCCCGTAGGCGCGCTGCAGGCTCACCCCGAGCATGTTCATCGAGGCGTCCAGCGCCCCGACCGTCAGCCCGAACACCGCCATGGCGACGGCCACCTGGACCAGGCCGCTGCCCGCCCCTACGGCCACCAGTGCCAGGCAGACCACCGGCTGTACGCAGCGCAGGACGAGCCCAGGCCGTACTCGCTTCACCAGGTGCTCCGTGGCCACGCTGCCCACGCCGGCCAGTACCGGCACGGCGGCGAGGAAGACGGGCAGCAGGCCGTCGGAGATGCCGTACCGGTCCTGGATCGCGGGGATGCGCGTCACGAGGAGCGCGAAGACCGCACCCTGCGCGAAGAAGCTCAGGGCGAGCGCGGCCCGGCCGTGCCGGAGGCGGCGCTCAGGAGCGAGCGCGGGAGGGGCGGTCATGGCCGGACAGCGTAGAACTCCCGGCTACCGATGGGTAGATGAATCACACAAGAAGAGCGGGGAGCTGCGCCATCTCGCTGAAGAGCGAGGTCGCGTCCGCGAGCCGGTCGGCCGGGGTCATGGCCGTGAAGCCGTACACGTCCATGCCGGCCGCGAGCGCCGCCCGTACCCCCAGGGGGCTGTCCTCGATCACCGCGCACCGCTCCGGCGGGACGCCCATCTTCTCCGCCGCATACAGGACGAGGTCAGGTGCGGGCTTGCCGCGTCCCACGTCCTCGGAACTGAAGATGCGCGCGTCCGTGAACCACCGGTCCAGCCCGGTCTTCCGGTGTCCCACCCGGATCCGCTCATGGCTGCCGGAGGACGCCACGCAGTACGGAGTGCCCGCGGCGGCCAGCTTCTCCAGCAGTTCCGGTACTCCGGCGACGGGCGTCAGCTCCTGCTCGAAAGCGGCGAAGACCCGCGCGTGAAAGGTGTCGTCGAAGTCCGCCGGCAGCCGCTGTCCGGTCCGCTCGGCGACGAGGTCGTGCACCCGGTGCATGGCGGCGCCCATGTAGTCCCGGATGGATTCTTCGTACGTGGTCGGGTGCCCGAGTTCGGTGAGGTAGCCGGCCAGGACGGTGTTGGAGATCGGCTCACTGTCGACGAGCACACCGTCGTTGTCGAAGATGACCAGGTCGTATCGCATGGGACCGACTCTAAGCGGCTTTCGACGAGATGGTCCGAGAAATGGGTACTGAGAAATGGGTCGTG
>NZ_PQSQ01000131.1 GCF_002920575.1 Streptomyces sp. Ru73
CGCCTGCTCGCTCCTGCGCAGTGAAGGGACACGCAGCTCCATGACGACGCTCGCCCGCTCCGCCGACACCCTCACCCGAGACGCGCTGGCCGTCCTTCAGCCCGGCTTCACCGGCACCGACGCGCCGGACTGGCTGCTGCGCCGGCTCGGCGAGGGCCTCGCCTCCGTCGGCCTGTTCGGCCGCAACGTGCACACCCCCGAACAGCTCGCCGCCCTCAGCGCCCGGCTCCGCGCCGAGACCGACGGGCTGCTCATCGCCATCGACGAGGAGGGCGGCGACGTCACCCGCCTCGAAGTGCGCGGCGGCTCCTCCTTCCCCGGCAACCTCGCGCTCGGTGCCGTCGACGACCCCGGCCTCACCCGCGCCGTCGCCCGCGCGCTCGGCCGCCGCCTCGCCGAGTGCGGCGTCAACCTCAACTGGGCCCCCAGCGCCGACGTCAACTCCAACCCCGGCAACCCCGTCATCGGCGTACGGTCCTTCGGCTCCGACCCGCACCTCGTCGCCCGGCACACCGCCGCCTACATCCAGGGGCTGCAGGCGGCCGGCGTCGCCGCGTGCACCAAGCACTTCCCCGGCCACGGCGACACGGCCGTCGACTCCCACCACGACCTGCCGCGCATCGACGCCGCCCTCGACACCCTGCACGCCCGTGAACTCGTGCCCTTCAAGGCCGCCGTCGCCGCCGGCACCAAGGCCGTGATGAGCGCCCACATCCTCGTCCCGGCACTGGACGACGACCTGCCCGCCACCCTCAGCCCGGCCGCCCTGCACGGGCTGCTGCGCGCGCCCGTCGCGGCCGGCGGCCTCGGCTTCGACGGCCTGATCGTCACCGACGCCGTCGAGATGCAGGCCATCGCCGCCACCTACGGCATCGAACGCGGCAGCGTCCTCGCCATCGCCGCGGGCGCCGACGCCATCTGCGTCGGCGGCGGCCTGGCCGACGAGCGCACGGTCCTCCGCCTCCGCGACGCCCTCGTCCGCGCCGTCCGCTCCGGCGCACTCGCCGAGGAACGCCTCGCCGACGCGGCCGCCCGGGTCCGCGCCCTGGCCCGGTGGACGCGGGAGACGGCACGGACCCGGGACACCGCGCCGGCGGAAGCGGCCGACCCCGAGGTCGGGCTGCGGGCCGCGCGCCGCGCGCTGCGGCTGACGGAGGGTGGCGCACCGTACGAGCCGTTGCGTACCCCGGCGTACGTCGCGGCCTTCACGCCGGTCGCCAATATCGCCGTGGGCGACGAGACCCCCTGGGGCGTGGCGGCCGAACTCGCCCGGCTGCTCCCGGGCACCGAGACCGGCACCTTCGGCGCGGCACAGGCCGCCGAGACCGGTACGCCCGCGATGATCTCGAAGGTGCTCGGGGAGGCGGGGGACCGCAGGATCGTCGCGGTGGTACGCGACGCTCACCGGCACCCCTGGATGGCCGAAGCGCTCGCCGCTCTCATCGCCGCCCGGCCCGGCACCGTCGTGGTCGAGATGGGAGTCCCGCAGGCGCCGCCCACCGGAGCGCTGCACATCGCGACTCACGGGGCCGCCCGCGTCTGCGGACGGGCCGCCGCTGAGGTCATCACCGGCGGCTGAGGCCGCGGCGAACGCACAGGTGCCGAGCCCCCTCCGGGACTCGGCACCTGTGCGTTCCGTACGTAAAGCCTTACAGCCCCTGCCACTCCGGCTTGGCCGCGTACGTCGCGCGGAAGTAGTCCGCGAGCTTGAGCTTCGAGGCCGCCGCCTCGTCGACGACCACCGTCGCGTGCGGGTGCAGCTGCAGCGCTGAGGCCGGCACCACCGCGGCCACCGGTCCCTCCACGGCCTGGGCCACCGCGTCCGCCTTGCCCTCGCCCGTGGCCAGCAGTACCAGGTGACGGGCCTCCAGAATGGTCCCGATGCCCTGGGTGATGACGTGGTGCGGTACCTCGTCGAGACTGTCGAAGAACCGGGCGTTGTCCTCCCGGGTCCGCTGCGTCAGCGTCTTGATCCGCGTACGGGAGGCGAGCGAGGAGCACGGCTCGTTGAAGCCGATGTGCCCGTCGGTGCCGATGCCCAGCAGCTGGAGGTCCACGCCGCCGGCCTCGGCCAGCGCGCGGTCGTAGGCGTCACAGGCCGCCTGGAGGTCCTCGGCGGTGCCGTCCGGGCCCATGAAGGAGTCCGCGCTCAGGCCGAGCGGCGCGACGACCTCGCGCAGCACCACGGAACGGTAGGACTCGGGGTGGCCGGCGGGCAGCCCCACGTACTCGTCGAGCTGGCAGATCCGGGCCTGCGAGGCGTCCACGGCCCCCGCCGCGACCTTGCGCGCGAGCGCTTCGTAGACGGGCAGCGGGGTCGAGCCGGTGGCCACGCCGAGCAGCGCGTCGGGCTTGCGCCTCAGCAGGACGGCCATGGCCTCGGCGATCAGCTCGCCGCCTTCCTTGGCATCCGGGACGATGACAACTTCCACGCTGGGCCTGCCGTTCTGGAGTGGGGGCAAGTGGTATAGACCACTCTAGCAGCGGCGTCGCGGCCACGTGATGCCCTTGGCCACAGCCGCGCACGCCACCGCATCTCCATGCTCGGCGCTCTCCGTCCGACGGGCTACCGCAGCCCTTCGTGCCCCGGCTCACCTGCGCAAACACCGACGGCCCCCGCTCCTCGGGGAGCGGGGGCCGTCCGTATGTCCGGCTGAATGTCCGTCTGCGCATGCGCGCGATGTGCGCCTGGTGTCCGTCCGCCCGGCGTGCGCCTGTGCACGCGCCCGGAAACACCCGCGGGCCGCGGCGCCGGGACAGGACCCTCAACCTGTCCGGCACCGCAGCCCGGAGCTGACATCGGCCGGGGCACGCCGTGAGGTGTGCGGTTCCTCGCGGCGCCCGGTCCGGCCGATCTGAGGCCGCGGCGCAGTCAGGGCAGAGAGCGCCTCGGTCCTCTATCCGCCTTCCTGTGCGGGGAAGGCGGAGGCCTTTACTCGTTCATTGTGGACTAGACCATGGTGATCAGTCCATGCCCGTGCACGGTGAACGCTCACACCGTACGCCGGTAGGCTCGCTTTCGTGCCCTCCATGAACGATCTCGTCCGCCAGCACACCGCTCTGAGCGACTCCGACCTCGAGTGGCTCCACACGCTGGTCTCCGAATGGCAGCTGCTGTCCGACCTGTCCTTCGCCGACCTGGTCCTGTGGGTGCCCACCCTGGACGGCACCCGGTACGTGTCCGTCGCGCAGATGCGCCCGAACACCGGGCCCACCTCGTACCAGGACGACATGGTCGGCCACCTGGTGCCGCGCGGCCGCCGCCCCATGCTCGACTCCGCGCTGGACGAGGGCCGCATCGTGCGCGAGGGCGACCCCGAGTGGCGCGAGGAGGTGCCCGTGCGGGTGGAGTCCATCCCCGTGCGCCGCGAGGGCCGGGTGCTGGGCGTCATCGCGCGGAACACCAACCTGCTGACCGTGCGGACGCCCAGCCGGCTGGAGCTGACCTACCTGCAGAGCGCGTCGGACCTGGCGCAGATGATCGCTGCAGGATCGTTTCCGTTCCCCGGCCAGCAGGTCGACATGGACGCCTCGCCGCGCGCCGGCGACGGGCTCATCCGGCTCGACGCGGACGGCGTCGTCCAGTACGCCAGTCCGAACGCGCTCTCCGCCTACCACCGTCTCGGGCTCGCTGCCGACCTCGTGGGCCACCACCTCGGCCGGGCCACCGCCGAACTCGCACCGGCCCGCGGCCCCGTCGACGAGGCACTGGTGAAGCTGGCGAGCGGCTGGGCACCGCGCGAATTCGAGGTGGAGGGCGACGACGGCGTCATTCAACTGCGCGCCATCCCGCTCAAACCGAAGGGCACGCACATCGGTTCCCTCGTACTGCTGCGCGACGTCACCGAATTGCGTCGCCGGGAACGCGAATTGATCACGAAGGACGCGACCATCCGGGAAATCCACCACCGGGTGAAGAACAACCTGCAGACGGTAGCGGCGCTGCTGCGGCTGCAGGCCCGCCGGATGGATTCGGCACAGGGCCGGGAGGCGCTCAACGAGGCGGTGCGCAGGGTCGGTTCGATCGCCATCGTCCATGAGACGCTCTCCCAGAACCTGGACGAAAGGGTGGAGTTCGACGAGATCGCCGACCGGGTGCTCGCCATGGTCGCGGAGATCTCGCCGGGCAAGGTGACCGGACGGCGCAGCGGCCGCTTCGGCATCCTGGACGCCGAGGTCGCCACCCCGCTGTCCATGGTGCTCACCGAGGTCCTGCAGAACGCCCTGGAGCACGCCTTCGCGCCGGGGGAGCTGGGCACGGTCGAGGTGAACGCGGTACGCGGCGGCAGCAGCACCGAGCCGCGGCTGCGGGTCACCGTCCAGGACGACGGCCGCGGGCTGCCCGAGGGGTTCGACCCGCAGCGCGCCGGCAACCTCGGACTGCAGATCGTCCGGACGCTGGTCGAGGGCGAGATGAGCGGCACGTTCGACATGCGGCCCGCACCCGAGCGCGGCACCCAGGTGGTGCTGGACATCCCGGTACGGGCCGAGAAGCACTGAGAGCAGCGCGTACCGGGTGGTGCGCGCACGCCGTACGCGCCTCCGCACGCCCCCGGCGTGCGTCGGCCGTACGGGGGCGGCCCCGGCTTCGGTTCCTCCGGACCCGGCCTCGCTGTCGGCCCGGCTTCGGTACCGGCCCCGATGCCGGCTGCGGACAGCAGTAAGCCCCGGACCGGGATACGGTCCGGGGCTCAAAGCTCACGTTGCTTAGCGCATCGGGGGTACTGCGCGCTGCGGCTCGGATGCCACGGGGCGTCTGGTTCAGGCGCTGGCGTTGCGCGCCCGGTTACGAGCCGCACGGCGCTTCATCGCGCGGCGCTCGTCCTCGCTCAGACCACCCCAGACGCCGGAGTCCTGGCCGGACTCGAGCGCCCACTGCAGGCACTGCTCCATGACGGGGCAGCGGCGGCAGACGGCCTTGGCTTCCTCGATCTGCAGCAGCGCAGGACCGGTGTTGCCGATGGGGAAGAAGAGCTCGGGGTCTTCCTCGCGGCAAACGGCGCGGTGACGCCAGTCCATGGCTGCTCCATCTCCTCGTACTTCGGGAAAGTTGCTTGTGAATGTGAACGCTTTCACGAATCCCTCCGCAAGGGAAGGGCCGACGCCCGCATGGGCTGGTGCGGTCCTGGAAAAGAGGAGGGGATTCGGGCTCTCAAGGGGGCCGGTAGGTCGGCCGTCCCGATCGCCATGAAGAGACTCGCAAACCTCGGCGACGGATACAACCCCTTCCGGAAACTTTTTTTGATTCCTTGGTGTCGCCTGCGTCACAGCCGTACTTCTAGGGGGTGGAAGTCAGCCTAAACGTTCGACTGAAAGGACTTTAGGCCCTACTGCTCACACAATCACACGCAGTGCACGGCGTACGCCTGTGAACGTCACGCTGGAACGCAGTCCCAGGTGGTCGCCGTCCATCTGAAAGGGCAGTGGGACCTGTGAATGCAAGGTGAAGTGAGTCTGATCATGAAGCGATACGGCGTGCTTTCCCTGTGGCCCGCGATCGGGGGTTGACGCCAGCAGTTGCGTGGCGTACCGGGCGACCGCAGGGGTGGACAGCCGGGTCAGCGCGAACACGTCCAGGGCGGTGTCGAAGGACGCCTTCGGGGACGGGTACACGGGACGGTTGCCCAGGTAGGTCCAGGGCGCCGTGTTGCAGATTATGGACAGGACGAGATCTTCGATCACCTCCGTCGTGCCTGGTTCGGCGCCCGGGTGCTCCAGCGTGATGGTGCCGTGCCGCCGGTGCGGGTCGCCCATGAACTGGCGCATGACCTGCCGCACGTACAGCGCGTGCGTGGAACGCTTGCCGCGTTCCCGCTGCTGTTCGACTCGGCCCACGACACCGGCGTCGAAGCCGAACCCCGCGCAGAAGGTGAACCAGCGCTCGGGAATCATTTCGTCCTGGGTGTCCGCCGTGCCGGCGGCCAAACCCAGTCCGACCGTCCTTTCGCTGCCGTCCCGCAGCGCGTCCAGGAGCGCGCCGGTGGCCTCCACGGCGTCGTTGGGCAGGCCGAGGGCGCGCGCGAAGACGTTGGTGGAGCCGCCGGGGACCACGGCCAGGCGCGGCAGCCCCTCCGGATCGGGGCCGTGCGTCAGCAGACCGTTGACCACCTCGTTGACCGTGCCGTCGCCGCCGAGCGCGACCACCAGCTCCGTCTCGCCGCTCTCCGCGGCCCGGCGGGCCAGGTCGCGCGCGTGACCGCGGTACTCGGTCTGCGCGACCTCCAGCTTCAGGTCGCTGGCCAGCGCGTGGGCCAGTACGTCACGGGTGCGCGCACTGGTGGTGGTTGCCGCGGGGTTGACCACAAGAAGTGCACGCATGGGATGCAGGGTACCTACCTGCTGGTACGAGGGCCCAGCCCTGCCCGTCGGGCGGACCGGGCCCCGGCGCTACCCTTCAGGGGTGAGCAGCAGCAAGCAGAACCGGACCGCAGCCGCCCCGACGCCCGCCCCCGGACCGGCCGGGCCGCGGCCGCGCCGGCTGACCGCGGCGGCGGTGCTCACGGGCCTGGAAGGGCTCGCGCTGGCGGCGCTGGGCGTCTACATGCTGGTCGACGGGCTCACCGGCGCCCCGGACAGCCCGCAGCAGGCCGAGATGGGCGGCATCACCCTCATCGTGCTGGCGCTGCTGCCGCTGCTGGCGGCGCGCGGGCTGTGGCTGCGGCGGCGCTGGAGCCGCGGGCCCTCGCTGATCACCCAGATCGTGGCGCTGCCGGTGGCCTGGACGCTGATCAACGCGGGCGGCGCGCTGCTCGCGGGCGGCGTGGTCCTGGGCGTCGTGGCCCTGCTCGTACTCGGCCTCCTGATCAACCCGACGGCCACCGAGGCCCTGGGCATCGGCCCGCGCGAGGACGCGTAGCGGCACGGCTGGGCGGCCGTACGGCGGCGCTCGGCCCCGCGAGGGGCGGGCAGCGGCGCGCGGGCGCGCCGGAGAGCCGCACGCCGGTCTTCACACGGGAGCGGCCGGGGGCCGCACTCGGGCCCTCACGCGGGAGCGCCAGGGGCCGCACTACGGCCCTCACGCGGGCGGCTGACCACCCTCACGCCGGTCTTCACGCGGGCGGCAGAGGTGCCGTCGCGCCGGTCCTCGCGCGGGCGCGCGGGCTGGACGTACGTACGGGGGTACCTGCGGGGCGTACGTACGAGCGGCCGATGCGCGTACGGCAAAGGCGCGGGCCGCGCCGGGACCGAGGGGCCCGTGAGCCCCGTGGTCATCGGTGCGGCCCGCGCCTCGTGCGCGTGCCGTGGCCGGGAACGCGTGGTCCGGCGGTCTCCCGCCCCGCCGGGCGCCGGCTACTCCTCGACCAGCAGCTTGTCGCGGAGCTGGGCCAGGGTGCGGGCCAGCAGCCGGGAGACGTGCATCTGCGAGATGCCGACCTCCTGGGCGATCTGCGACTGGGTCATGTTGCCGAAGAAGCGCAGCAGCAGGATCTTCTTCTCGCGCGGCGGCAGGTCCTCCAGCAGCGGCTTGAGGGATTCGCGGTACTCCACGCCCTCCAGCGCCTCGTCCTCCGCGCCCAGTGTGTCGGCGACCGCGGGAGACTCGTCGTCGGTGTCGGGGACGTCCAGCGAGAGGGTGCTGTAGGCGTTGGCCGACTCCAGCCCCTCCAGCACCTCCTCCTCGGAGATGTGCAGGTGCTCGGCCAGCTCGTGGACCGTGGGGGCACGGCCGTGCCGCTGGGAGAGCTCCGCGGTCGCCGTGGTCAGCGACAGCCGCAGCTCCTGCAGCCGGCGCGGCACCCGGACGGCCCAGCCCTTGTCGCGGAAGTGCCGCTTGATCTCGCCGACCACGGTCGGGGTGGCGTACGTGGAGAACTCCACGCCGCGCTCCGGATCGAACCGGTCCACCGACTTGATCAGGCCGATCGTGGCGACCTGGGTGAGGTCGTCCAGCGGCTCGCCGCGGTTGCGGAAGCGCCGGGCGAGGTGCTCCACCAGGGGCAGGTGCATCCGGACCAGGGTGTTGCGCAGCTCCGCGCGCTCGTCGGAGCCCTCCGGGAGCTTGCGCAGCTCGTAGAACATCGCGCGGGCACCACTGCGGTCGTGCGAATCGTGCGCATCATGCGGGTGATGCTGCGGATCCTGCTGCTGCCGCTGCTGCTCGCTGTGGTCCATGTGGTCCGCCCGCTCTGCCTGCTCCGCCGCGTTCAACCGGCCGCTGAGGTCGTCCGTGCCCATCGGGTGTGGCCGGGCCTGCTGCTCGGGGATGGCCAGTCTCGGCTCCATCCGCGCGCCGCGCTCCAGATCCTTCACAGGGCCCCCTCTTCGGTCATGACGGTCCGGGACCGGCGCCGCGCTCCTTGTACAGACTGATGCTGACCGTCTGGTCCTCGGCGACGGAGGAGTCGACCTTGCCGGCCAGTGCGGAGAGCACCGTCCAGGCGAAGGTGTCACGCTCGGGAGCGCGTCCGTCGGTGGTGGGGGCCGATACGGTCACCTGCAGCGCGTCGTCGATCAGCCGGAAGACGCAGCTCAGCACACTGCCGGGGACGGCTTGCTGCAGGAGGATCGCGCACGCCTCGTCGACGGCGATGCGCAGATCCTCGATTTCGTCGAGGGTGAAGTCCAAGCGGGCTGCCAAACCGGCCGTGGCCGTACGCAGCACCGAAAGGTAGGCACCCGCAGCGGGCAGCCGGACTTCCACGAAGTCCTGATTCCCGGGCTCGCCTGCGATCTGGGACACCCTCACCTCCAAGGTGACACAAGCTGATTGAGCTGATATTCATGCCGGACCGGATCCTCCCGGCGGAAGGAACGGCCACCCGGCACAGCGCATGCGCTGTGTGACGCTATCGCGATCTGCGGTGCAATGTCGCCCGGGTCCGACATGGCTGCCGACCGGGTACGACGGGGTGGGACTCGCGGTTTCCCGCAAACCCACGAGTGTCACTCATTGTAAGCCTACGGGTACGGACAGTGGCTAGGGGTCTGCACTGTCAAATCGGCGCCGGTTACGCTGCGTTGGCATCTGCAGTTGCCGCGAGCGCGTGCAGTGCCTCTCCAGTGAGCCGGAAGACGGTCCATTCGTCCATGGGCTGAGCACCGATCGACTTGTATATACCGATGGACGGTTCATTCCAATCCAGGACTGACCATTCAAAACGTCCGTAGCCGCGGCTGACGCATATCTGCGCCAGAGCGGCCAGCAGCGCCTTGCCGTGTCCGGCGCCGCGGTGCTCGGGGCGGACGTACAGGTCCTCCAGGTAGATACCGTGCGTGCCCGTCCAGGTGGAGAAGTTCCGGAACCACAGGGCAAAGCCCGCCGGCACGCCGGACTCCTCGGCGATCAGTCCGAAGACGGCCGGATGCTCGCCGAACAGGGCGTCGCGCAGCTGCTCCTGCGTGGCCTTCGCGGAGTCGAGGGCGCGCTCGTACTCCGCGAGCTCGCGGATCATGGCGTGGATGGCGGGGACGTCGGCGGGCGTGGCGTTGCGGATCATGCCGTGAAGGCTAGCGGGCCCCACTGACAGCCGGCCGGGGCGAAGGCCATCGGTGACCGGGCCGGACGTCCCGTTCTCCCACCGGCCGGCCGCGGTTCAGACCAGCGACTTGTCGACGAAGCACCAGCGCCACTCCTCGCCCGCCTCGTACGAGCGCATCACCGGGTGCCCGGTCGCCTCGAAGTGCGCCGTGGCGTGCCGGTACGGCGAGGAGTCGCAGCACCCGACGTGGCCGCAGATCAGGCAGAGCCGCAGCTGCACCGGGTGGCTGCCGACGGCGAGGCACTCGGGGCAGGTGTCGTTCAGCGCGGCCGGTTCGGGGCGCGGCAGTTCGAGAACGTGCGGACACTCGCTCATGATTGCCAGGTTAGCCGGAACGCGGGGACGGGACGTGCCATGGACGTGATGCCACTGCTGTTGCTGGTCGCCGGGAGCGCGGCGGTCGCGGGGCTGGCACGGCGCACCCCGGTGCCCGCGCCCCTGCTGCTCGTCGCGGCGGGGCTCGGCGCCGGATTCCTGCCCGGCGTCCCCGACTACCCGCTCGACCCGCACATCGTGCTGCCCCTGCTGCTGCCGCCCCTGCTCCACACGGCGGCGCTGGAGAGCTCCTACCTGGACCTGCGGGCCAATCTGCGTCCGGTGGCGCTGCTGTCGATCGGCTACGTGCTCTTCGCGACGGTCGTCGTCGGGTACGCCGCGTACCTCGTCATCCCGGACCTGCCGCTGACCGCCGCCCTCGTGCTGGGCGCGGTGGTCGCGCCCCCGGACGCGGTGGCGGCCACCGCCATCGCCCGCCGGCTGCGGCTGCCCGGCCGGATCACGACCATCCTGCAGGGCGAGTCGCTGGTCAACGACGCCACCGCCATCACCGCTTACAAGGTGGCGCTGGCCGCGGCCGTCGGCGAGGGCGCGACCTGGGCCGGCGGCCTGAAGGAGTTCCTGATCGCGGCGGTCGGCGGCGCCGGGATCGGGGTGGTCCTCATGGGGCCGCTGCACTGGCTGCGCTGCAAGCTGCGGGACTCGGCGGTACTGGAGAACACCCTGTCGCTGCTCATCCCCTTCGTGGCGTACGCGGTGGCCGAGCAGGTCGGGGCCTCCGGGGTGCTCGCGGTCGTGGTGGTCGGGCTGTACCTCGGGCACCGCTCGTGGCAGGTGGGCTTCGAGACGCGGCTCCAGGAGGCCGCGGTGTGGACGATGGTGTCCTTCCTGCTGGAGTCCGCGGTCTTCGCGCTCATCGGGCTGCAGCTGCCGGTCGTCCTGCGCGGGCTGGGGGAGTTCAGCACCCTGCAGGCGCTCGCGTACGCCGCGGTGGTCTTCGGGGTGGTGGTGCTCGCGCGCTTCGTGTGGGTGTTCCCCGCGACCTATCTGCCGCGGTGGCTGTCGGCACGCATCAGGGAGCGCGAGCCCGGGGTGACCAGGGCGGCGCCGATCATCGTGGGGTGGGCCGGGATGCGCGGCGTGGTGTCGCTGGCGATCGCCTTCTCCATCCCCGTCGCGATGCACAGCGGGGAGCCGTTCCCGGCGCGCAACCTGGTGCTGTTCCTGACCTTCACCACCGTGATCGGCACCCTCGTCGTCCAGGGCCTCACCCTGCCGCCGCTGATCCGCGCCCTGAAGCTGCCCCGCCCCGACCCGCAGGCCGAGACGCTGGCGGAGGCGCAGGCGCAGAACGACGCGTCGGACGCGGCGGAGCAGCGGCTGCGCGAGCTCCTGGAGGACTCGCGGAACGCGCTGCCGGGGCCCTTGGAGGACCGGCTGCGCACCGTCCTGGAGCGGCGCCGCAACGCCGTGTGGGAGCGGCTGGGACCGCCGAACGCGGAGACGGGGGAGTCGGTGGAGGCCACGTACCTGCGGCTGGCGCGGGAGATGATCGGGGCGGAGCGCGAGGTCTTCGTGAAACTGCGGGACGCGCGGCGCATCGACGACGAGATGCTGCGCACCCTGCTGCGCCGGCTGGACCTGGAGGAAGCGGCGGCGTACCGGGAGACGGTGAGCCCGGCGGAATAACGGGGACAGCGCGGGGCGCGCCTCAGGAGGCCGGTGCTTGCTGCGCCTCAGGAGGGGCACTGCCCGCCGCGCTTCGGGGGAGCGGTGCGCCCGGCACCTCAGGGAGCAGTGCCCGCCGCGCCTCGGAGAGCGGCGTCCGCCGCGCTTCAAGGGGCGCCCGTGATGACCGCGGCCACCGTGGTGCCCGGTGCGAAGGCGCCCTCCTCGGTACGCGTCACCAGGCCCAGCAGCAGCTTCGCCACGTATATCCGCTCCAGCGGCAGGCCGTGCCGCGCCTCGAAGTCCGCGGCGAACGCCTCCAGCGCCGGCGTGGTGCGGGCGTACCCGCCGCAGTGGAACCCGGGGTCCAGCCGCCAGTCGCCGCGCCGCCCCCCGAAGGCCGCCTCCTGGAGCCGCAGCACGTCCGTCGCCAGGAAGTGGTCAGGGCCGGGCCCGCCCTTCAGTACGGGGAAGCCGAGCGCCCGCTGGCCCGGCCCGAGGCCGGCGGCCAGCCCCGCGAGGGTGCCGCCGGTGCCGCAGGCCACCGCCACCACGTCGGCGGCCCCGGCGAGCTCGCGGCCCAGGGCGGCGCAGCCGCGCGCTGCGAGGGCGTTGCTGCCGCCCTCCGGGACCAGGCGGTACGTGCCCCAGCGCGCGCGGAGCGCGTCGAGCACCTCGGGGTCGTCCTTGCGGCGGTAGCGGGCGCGGTCCAGGAAGTGCAGCCGCATGCCGTCCGCGGCGCAGCGGGCCAGGGACGGGTTCAGCGGCCGGTCCGCCAGCTCCTCGCCCCGTACGACACCTATCGTGGCCAGGCCCAGCAGCCGGCCCGCCGCGGCCGTGGCGCGCAGGTGGTTGGAGTACGCGCCGCCGAACGTGAGGAGCGTGCGGTCCCCGGCCTCCGCCGCGGCGCGCAGGTTCGGCTCCAGCTTCCGCCACTTGTTGCCCGGCAGGTCGGGGTGGATCAGGTCGTCCCGCTTGAGCAGCAGGCGTACGCCGCGGCGCGCGAACCGGTCGTCCTCGATCTCCTGGACCGGGGAGGGCAGGCGCGGCCGCAGCGTCATCGGGTCGGGGACGGTGCCGGTCACGCCCCCATTGTCCGTACGGCGCCCGCCGCCGATCGAATCGGCGTACGAGCCACCGCCGTGCCGGGCCCCGGTCGCCCGGCGGAGGCCGCGGCGCGCGGCCCTTCATCCGGGGATCAGCTCAGGTCGTCCGGGGATCAGCTCAGGCGCTTGCCGATGCGCTCCCGCATGGCGTCCATCGTGAAGCCGCGCGGATCGACCTTGCCCGGCTGCCACTCCAGGTGGCCGAGGACCGAGCGCTCGTTCCAGCCGTGCACCCGGCAGACGGCGGCCGCCGCCTTCTCGATGGCCTCCAGCTGCGCGTCCGGCCACGGGTCCTCGCCGTCGCCGAGGTTCTCGCACTCGAAGCCGTAGAAGACGCGGTTGCCGTCGGTGTCGGCCTCGTTGTCCGGCGGCAGCCGCTTCTCGGCGATCACCGCCTGCAGCACGTCACCGTCGCCGAGCCCCGCGTGGTTGGCGCGGCCGTACCCGACCAGGTGCACCGTGCCGTCCTTGGTGATCACACCGTGGCACAGCGGGCCCGGCAGCTCCGGATGGCCGTCGTAGCAGACCTGCACGGTCTCCTCCGCGCCCGAGGTCACGGTGTGGTGGATCATCACGCCGTGGACCCCGCCCCAGGGGCCCTTGTGGTTGCGGTTGTGGGTGCGCCAGTTGCCGACCTCGACGACGCGCAGCCCTTCGTCCCGCAGCGCTTCGAGGAATCTGTCCGCCGACATGGGTGGGGACATGCATGGCCTCCGTTCCCGGTGCACGGCGGCCGCCCACCGCGAACCGCCTCGTAAATCGCTTGTACTGGAACGGAGGCTTCGGGGTCAGCAGTTCACGGTCAACGCGAGGAGAACCGGCCGCTTACGGGGCATACGCTGGACATATGTCCACGCGCGCCGCGTTTCGCGCGCGGGCGCCCAGGGAACTCCGCCGCACCTCGCGCGCCGGGCGCCCGCCGCGTCGCACGGCGCGCGCCCGGGGCCGTCAGCCGCGCAGGAAGCCGTCGCCGTGCGTGGCGATGTGTGCTTCCAGCGCCTGCAGGGCCGCGGCCGTGGACTCCGGGGAGCCGCTGCCGCGCCGCTCGGCGTAGTACGCGGCGCCCAGCCGCTTCAGCAGGTCGGAACCCGCGCGCTGCTGCTGCACCTCGTCGACCTTCTGCTTGCCCTGAGCCAGGCCGCGCTGCGCCTGCTCCTTGGCACGGTCCAGGAATCCCGCCATCGTGCTGCCTCCCGCGTCGGTCCTTCGGTCGTGCAGACACCGGCGCCCGCTGTGCCCGGACCGGTGCGTGCCGTACCCGGTCAACGGCCCGGACGCCGCAGCGGTTCCCGTGCCAGGCTGGAGACATGTACCGGGAACGGCCCTCCCCGCTGCCCGGCGCCGCCGTGTGGACCAAGTCCCCCGAACCGGCGCCGCGCCCCGTGCTGCCCGACGGCTGCACGGACCTGATCTGGTACGACGGCGAGCTGCTGGTCGCGGGCCCGGACACCCGCGCCCATCTCCCGCGGCCGCCCGGGCGCACCCCGGAGGCGCCCGTCGTCGGGCTGCGCTTCGCGCCCGGCCAGGGCCCCGCCGTCTTCGGGGTGCCCGCACACGTACTGCGCGACCTGCGCGTCCCCCTCGACGAGCTGTGGCCCGCCGATGAGGTGCGGCGGCTGGCCGGCCGGCTGGCCGCGGCCGGGGCGCCCGGCCGCGTCCTGGAGGCGGCGGCCGCCGGGCGGCTGCGCACGGGGGCCGCGCCCGACCCGGCCGGCGCCCTGATCGCCGGCGCAGCGGCGCGCGGTACGCCGGTGCGCGAGCTGGCCGAGGCGGTGGGCGTGGGCGAGCGCCAGCTGCACCGCCGCTGCCTGGCCGCCTTCGGTTACGGCCCCAAGACGCTCGGCCGGGTGCTGCGCCTGGTGCGCGCCCTGGAGCTGGCCCGCGCCGGCCTGCCGTACGCCGAGGTCGCCGCGGTGGCCGGGTACGCGGACCAGGCCCACCTGGCGCGCGAGGTGAAGGCGCTGGCGGGTGCTCCGCTGGGGGCGGTGCTCGCGCCGGGATAGCGTGTGCACCATGGACTACCAGGCCGTTCTCGAGGAGGTAGCGGCCCACGCGCGGCCGCTGGTGCGCCAGGGGAAGGTCGCCGACTACATCCCCGCGCTGGAGCAGGTCTCACCGGACCGCTTCGGTATCGCGCTCGCCGACATCCACGGGGACGTGTACGGCGTGGGGGACTGGGAGGTCCCGTTCTCCGTGCAGTCCATCTCCAAGTCCTTCTCCCTCGCGCTCGTCCTGGCGCACGGGGACCAGTCCCTCTGGGAGCGCGTGGGGCGCGAGCCCTCGGGCACGCCCTTCAACTCCCTCGTGCAGCTGGAGCGGGAGCAGGGCATCCCGCGCAACCCGTTCCTCAACTCCGGCGCGCTGGTCGTCACCGACCGGCTGCAGACCCTGACCGGCGACGCCAGCACCGCGATGCTGGACTTCCTGCGCGAGGAGAGCGGCAATCCGGAGCTGGCCTTCGACCGGGCCGTCGCCGGCTCCGAGGCCGAGCACGGCGACCGGAACACCGCGCTGGCCTACTTCATGGCGAGCTTCGGCAACCTGGAGAACCCGGTGCCGAGCGTCATCGAGCACTACTTCTGGCAGTGCTCGATCGAGATGAGCTGCCGGGACCTGGCCACGGCCGGCGGCTTCCTCGCCCGCCACGGACTGCGCGCCGACGGGACCCGGCTGCTGGCGGCGCGCGACGCCAAGCGGATCAACGCGGTGATGCTGACCTGCGGCACGTACGACGCGGCCGGCGAGTTCGCGTACCGGGTGGGGCTGCCCGCCAAGAGCGGCGTGGGCGGCGGCATCGTGGCGGTCGTCCCCGGACGCTGCACGCTGTGCGTGTGGAGCCCGGGGCTGGACGCGCGCGGCAACTCGGTCGCGGGCGCGGCGGCGCTGGACCACTTCACGACGCTCACCGGGTGGTCGGTGTTCTGACCGCCCGGCCGGGCCGTGCGCCCGGCCTCCCGGGGCGGCCCGGCGGCTCCTCGGCGTCCGTTCAGGGCAGTGGCGCGAAGAGGTCGACGCCGTGGCCGTCCGGGTCCCGGACGACCGCGTACCGCTGTCCCCAGACGGCGTCCCAGGGCTTCTTCTCGCCCCGGTACCCGGCGCCGGTCAGCTCCGCGTAGAGCGCGTCGACCGCCGCCGGGTCCGCGCACTCGAAGGCGAGGTGCGGGGTGGCTCCGGGGGACGGCGTCCAGTCGGGGTCGAGGGAGCGCAGCGTCTCGTGGGTGTCCCACATCAGCCGCAGCCCGCCGGGCAGCGGTGCCTCGGCGTGCGGGGCGGTGTCGGCCTCCGCCGGGAGGTCCAGGCCGAGGCGCCGGTAGAAGGCGAGCGAGGCCGCCATGTCTGCCGCGGCCAGGCCGATCGCGGCGAACCGCGCGGCGGGGCGGGCCGGCCCGTCGGTGATGTCGGAGATGTTCTCAGTCATGGCCCGAGCGTACGAAGGCCCGGCGACGGCCGTCTTGAACGAATCGGACGTCCTCCGGCCCCCTCCGAGGCCCGGCGCCCGCGGCCGTACGGGTACGGACGCCCCGCAGCCCTGCGGGTACCGGCGTCCCGCCGCCCCTTACGGGCAGCGGACGATCTGGCCCGCGTAGGAGAGGTTGCCGCCGAAACCGAAGAGGAGGACCGGGGCACCGGTCGGGATCTCGTGCCGTTCGACCAGCTTCGAGAAGGCCAGCGGCACCGAGGCCGCCGAGGTGTTGCCGGACTCCACGACATCGCGGGCGATCACCGCGTTGACCGCCCCGATGCGCTCGGCGACCGGCTCGATGATCCGCAGGTTGGCCTGGTGCAGCACCACGCCGGCCAGCTCCTCGGGCCGTACGCCGGAACGCTCGCACACCTGCCGCGCGACGGCCGGCAGCTGGGTGGTCGCCCAGCGGTAGACCGCCTGGCCCTCCTGGGAGAAGCGGGCGGGCTCGCCCTCGATGCGCACCGCGTCGCCCATCTCGGGCACCGAGCCCCACAGCACCGGGCCGATCTCCGGCTCGGCGGCGGCCGTCACGACCGCAGCGCCCGCGCCATCGCCCACCAGTACGCACGTCGAGCGGTCCGTCCAGTCCACGACGTCGGTGAACTTCTCCGCGCCGATCACCAGGGCGCTGCGTGCCGAGCCGGCCCGGATGGCGTGGTCGGCGGTGGCCAGCGCGTGGGTGAAGCCCGCGCACACCACGTTGACGTCCATCGCGGCGGGCGCCGGGAGGCCGAGCCGGGCGGCCACCCGGGCCGCCGTGTTCGGCGAGCGGTCCGTGGCCGTGCAGGTGGCGACGAGCACCAGGTCGATGTCGGCCGGGCCCAGGCCGCTCGCCGCGAGCGCCTTCGCCGCGGCCGCCGCCGCCATCGCGTCCACGGTCTCGTCGGGCGCCGCGATGTGGCGCGTGCGGATGCCGACCCGGCTGGTGATCCAGGCGTCGTCGGTGTCGACGAGCTCGGCCAGGTCGTCGTTGGTGAGCACCTTGGCGGGCTGGTAGTGGCCCAGCGCCAGGACGCGCGACCCGGTCATCTCTCCCCCTGTGGGCGAACGGAAGCGGAATGTCGACCTCACCAGTGTTGGCGGTGCGGCCGCCCCGCGGGGTGCGTGTCCCTACAGTCTTCGGCGCGCGGTTCTGGAGACTTCCGACCGTCACCGGCGATTCCGCTGTGAGCGAGTTCCGGTGCGCCCGTACGGCCGTACGGGCAGAGTCGCGGCATGAGACTGCTGATGCTGGGTGGCACGGAGTTCGTGGGGCGGGCCGTGACCGAGGCGGCCCTGGCGACGGGATGGCAGGTCACGGTGTTCCACCGGGCCGGCACGCGGCGACCGGAGGGCGCGGCGGTGCTGCACGGCGACCGCACCG
>NZ_PQSQ01000132.1 GCF_002920575.1 Streptomyces sp. Ru73
CGGGCCCGGTCGAGCGGCAGTTCGGAGTCGATGACCGGCTTGACGCCCTTGGCGGCGCAGAAGCTGAGCAGCCCGGCCAGCTCCTCCTTGCTGCCCATGGTCGAGCCGACGACCTTCAGCTCCAGGAAGAAGATGCGGTTCAGCTCGGTCTTCTCGGGGTTGAAGCCGCTGGTGGCGCCGGAGATGACGAGGGTGCCGCCGGGCTTGAGGGACTTCACCGAGTGCGACCAGGTGGCGGCGCCGACGGTCTCGATGACGGCGTCGACCCGCTGCGGCAGCCGCTCGCCGGACGCGAAGGCGCCCTCGGCGCCCAGCTCCAGCGCCCGCTTGCGCTTGGCCTCGTCCCGGCTGGTGGCGAAGACCCGCAGGCCCGCCGCCGCGCCGAGCACGATCGCCGCGGTGGCCACGCCGCCGCCCGCGCCCTGGACCAGTACCGAGTCGCCGGGGCGCACGCCGGCGTTGGTGAAGAGCATCCGGTACGCGGTCAGCCAGGCGGTCGGCAGGCAGGCGGCCTCGGCGAAGGTGAGCTCCTTCGGCTTGGGCAGCACGTTCCAGGACGGGACCGCGACCTGCTCGGCGAAGGTGCCCTGGTACCGCTCGGTGAGGATGGAGCGCGGCTCGTCGGGGCCGACGCCGTGGCCGGTCTGGCCGATCACCGAGTGGATGACGACCTCGTTGCCGTCCGCGTCGGTGCCGGCCGCGTCGCAGCCGAGGATCATCGGGAGGGCTTCTTCGCCGAGCCCCACACCGCGCAGCGACCAGAGGTCGTGGTGGTTGAGGGAGGCGGCCTTGACGTTGACGGTCGTCCAGCCGGGGCGGACCTCGGGAGCGGGGCGCTCGCCCAACTCCAGGCCACTGAGCGGATCGTCACGGTCGATTCGGGCGGCGTAGGCAGCGAACATGATCCCAACGTAGGCCGCGGATACGCGGTTGCGGAACCACTACGCGGTGTGACACGCGCCCCTTCAGGGGCGCGGGGAACTGTGCGATGGGCCCCCGCGGCGGCGCGCTCGGGCACGGCCGCGTACCCCTACGGCGCCCGGCCGGACGGCCCGGTGGCCGGCACCCGAGAGCTTCTCGCGGCGGCCCGCCGCGGCGACATCGTGGCCCGGTCGCGCAGTCCCCCGCGCTCCTTACGGGCCCGGGGCCCGTACAGCGCAGCGCGCCGCCGCCGTACGCATCCGGTCGTACGGCGGCGGCGCGCTGGGTGCGTCAGCGGCGGGCGACGCCCTCGGCACGGGCGGCGGCGGCCACCGCGGCCGTGACGGCGGGGGCGACCCGCTCGTCGAACGGCGAGGGGATGACCTTGTCCGCGCTCAGCTCGTCGGCGACGACGGCGGCCAGCGCCTCGGCGGCGGCGAGCTTCATGCCCTCGGTGATCTGCGAGGCACGCACCTGGAGGGCGCCCGCGAAGATGCCGGGGAAGGCCAGCACGTTGTTGATCTGGTTCGGGTAGTCGCTGCGCCCGGTGGCGACCACCGCGGCGTACTTGTGCGCGACGTCCGGGTGGATCTCCGGGTTCGGGTTGGCCATCGCGAAGATCAGCGAGTCCTTCGCCATCTTCGCCACCGCCTCCTCGGGGACCGTGCCGCCGGAGACGCCGATGAAGACGTCCGCACCCTCCAGCGCCGACTCCAGGGAGCCGGTGAGTCCGCCCTTGTTCGTGAACCCGGCGACCTCGCGCTTGACGTCGGTGAGGTCCTCGCGGTCCGCCGAGACGACGCCCTTGCGGTCGCAGACGGCGACGTCGCCGATGCCCGCCTCGATGAGGATCTTGGCGATGGCGACGCCGGCCGCACCGGCACCGGAGATCACCGCGCGCAGCTGCCCCAGCGCGCGGTCGGTCAGCTTGGCGGCGTTGCGCAGCGCGGCCAGGGTGACCACGGCGGTGCCGTGCTGGTCGTCGTGGAAGATCGGGATGTCCAGCTTCTCCTGGAGCCGGCGCTCGATCTCGAAGCAGCGCGGCGCGGAGATGTCCTCCAGGTTCACGCCTCCGAAGGAGGGCGCGAGCCGCACCACGGTGTCCACGATCTCGTCGGTGTCGGTCGTGCCGAGCGCGATCGGCACCGCGTCGACCCCGCCGAACTGCTTGAAGAGGATGGCCTTGCCTTCCATCACGGGAAGGGAGGCCTCCGGGCCGATGTCGCCGAGCCCGAGCACCGCGGTGCCGTCCGTGACCACGGCGACGACCTGGGACTTCCAGGTGTAGTCGTGGACCAGTTCGGGCTGCTCGGCGATGGCGCTGCACACCTTGGCCACACCGGGCGTGTACGCGAGGGACAGGTCGTCCCGGTCCCGCACCGGCACCGTCGCCTGGACGGCCATCTTGCCGCCGCGGTGGAGCGCGAAGGCCGGATCGAACGGCTCTCCGTCCGTGCTGCTGTCGCTGTCGCTGCGAGGATTGACGATCTCCGCTGCCACTGTTTTGACCCCTTTGTCGTAAATCAGTTGAGGGTGGCCACTCCCTGGTTGAGGGGTGGGCGGGCACCGCGTCCGCGCCCTGAGCGGGGAATGACCGCCGCGCGGGGGGAGGTACGGACGCCGGGCGCGCCGCACACGCGCCCTGAGCCCCGGATGAGGGGTGTAACGACCCTTTGTACCCGACAGGTGTGCGCCCCGACGAGTCGGTTTGGTTACCCTCGCGTTCGCGATTCCGACAATAGCCGCGAAAAGCCCGGTAAGCGGGAGAGGGATTCACCTCCTGTCCACATTCCGAGAATCCGAGTCCGCGGAAACCGTCACCGGCCCCCCGACCGACCTCGTCATCGCTCGCTGACCTGCTACGCGACGTCCGTTATCCGATTTTGACCTGAGCGGCAGTCCGAATAACGGAGTCCGGATGGCAAGATTCCGTGACCGAACGAGGTCGCGATGCCCGATGGTGTGCGCCCGGCCCTCCCCAGCCGGCTTTTCCCGCCTCGGTCCGCAGTCGGCTCATTCCGATCCGCAGGAGGAAACGCATGACCGCAAGCTCCACCCGTCGCCCGGTCTCCGGCAGGTCGCGCACGGCCGCCGCCGGCGCCGCGACAGCGGTCGTGGCCGCCCTCCTGCTGAGCGGGTGCGGCGACCAGACGGACGCCGCCATCGCCGCCCGGGAGGCGGCGAAGACCCGTGACGTGCACGCGCCGCTCTTCAAGAAGCTGCCCAAGGCCGTCCAGGACAAGGGCTTCCTCCAGGTCGGCTCGGACGCGACGTACAAGCCGGTGGAGTTCCGCAAGAACGGCGCGATCGTCGGCATCGACCCCGACCTCGCCGCGGCCATGAGCAAGCAGCTGGGCGTGAAGCTCAACTTCAACAACGCCACCTTCGACACCCTCATGGGCGGTCTGAAGTCCAAGCGCTACGACCTCGCGATGTCGGCGATGACGGACACCAAGGAGCGCCAGCAGGGCATCGACTCCACCACGGGCAAGAAGATCGGCGAGGGCGTCGACTTCGTCGACTACTTCAACGCCGGCGTCTCCCTCTACGTCCAGAAGGGCAAGAGTTCCACGGTCTCGGACTGGGCCGACCTGTGCGGCAAGTCCATCGCCGTGCAGCGCGGCACCGTCTCGCACGACTACGCCAAGGACCAGTCGGCCAAGTGCAAGAAGGGCGGCGAGGAGGCCATCTCCATCGAGGCCTTCGACAACGACTCCGAGGCCCAGACCCGGCTGCGCACCGGCGGCGTGGACGCCGTCTCCAGCGACTACCCGGTCGCCGCGTACGCCGTGAAGACCTCCGGCGGCGGCAAGGACTTCGAGGTCGTCGGCGACCAGGTCGAGGCGGCCCCGTACGGCATCGCCGTACCCAAGAGCCAGCCGCAGCTGCGGGACGCCCTCAAGGCGGCCCTGGAGGCGACGATCAAGAACGGGGACTACGCCAAGGTCCTCAAGAAGTGGCAGGTCAAGGACGCCGGGGTCAAGGAAGTGAAGCTCAACGGCGGCTCCTGAGCCGCCCCGCCCCTTCCCGCCCGCTGAACTCCGCCGAACCCCGAAAGGCAACATCCGTGTCTGTCGACGTCGACAAGGCGGCCAGGCCGCCCAAGGACGCTCCCCCGCCGATGCCCGAGCCCATCAAGGCGATACCCGTGCGCCACTACGGGCGCTGGGTCGCGGCCCTGGTGGTCATCGGCCTGCTCGCGCTGCTGGTCCGGGCCTTCGCCTCCGGCAACGTCAACTGGGGCGCGATCCCCGACTACCTCTTCAACTCGGACATCCTGCGCGGTCTGCGCAACACCCTGCTGATCACCGTGCTGTCCATGGTGATCGGTGTGGTCCTCGGCGTGATCCTCGCCGTGATGCGCCAGTCCAAGAACCCGGTGACCTCCACCGTCGCGTGGTTCTACATCTGGTTCTTCCGCGGCACGCCGGTCTACGTGCAGCTGTTCCTGTGGTTCAACCTGGGCCTCGTCTTCCAGTACATCGACATCATGCCGATCTACAAGGACGAGTGGTCGGACTTCATGACCCCGTTCCTGTGCGCGCTGCTGGGCCTCGGCCTGAACGAGGCCGCGTACATGGCGGAGATCTGCCGCGCCGGCCTGAACGCCGTCGACGAGGGCCAGACCGAGGCCGCGCACGCGCTCGGCATGAGCCACGGCAAGACCCTGCGCCGGATCGTGGTGCCGCAGGCGATGCGCGTCATCGTGCCGCCGACCGGCAACGAGGTCATCAACATGCTGAAGACCTCCTCGCTGGTGATCGCGGTCCAGTACTACGACCTGCTGCAGTCCGCGCAGAACGTCGGCCGCGACTCCGGCGTCGTCGTCGAGATGCTGATCCTCGCCGCCGTCTGGTACCTGGTCGCCACCAGCGTCCTCAGCGTCGGCCAGTACTACCTGGAGCGCCACTACGCGCGCGGCTCCAGCCGCCAGCTCCCGCTCACCCCGCTGCAGAAGGCCAAGGCCAAGCTGTCCGGTGGTGCCAACCACCCCGCCGGAGGTGCCGTATGACCGCCAAGACCACCTCGAAGGCCGTCCCGATGGTGAAGGCCGAGGGCGTCCACAAGTCCTTCGGCGCCGCGCACATCCTCAAGGGCATCGACCTGGAGGTCGCGCCCAAGGAGGTCTTCTGCCTGATCGGCCCGTCCGGCTCCGGCAAGTCGACCTTCCTGCGCTGCATCAACCACCTGGAGAAGATCAACGCCGGCCGGCTCTCGGTCGACGGCGAGCTGGTCGGCTACCGCGAGCACAACGGCAAGCTGTACGAGCTGCGCGACAAGGAGGTCGCGGCCCGCCGCCGCGACATCGGCATGGTCTTCCAGCGCTTCAACCTCTTCCCGCACATGACCGCGGTGGAGAACGTCATGGAGGCGCCGGTCCAGGTCAAGGGCGAGTCCAAGGCCTCGGCCCGGGAGCGCGCGCTGAAGCTGCTGGACCGGGTGGGCCTGAAGGACAAGGCCGGCAACTACCCCTCGCAGCTCTCCGGCGGCCAGCAGCAGCGCGTGGCGATCGCCCGCGCGCTCGCCATGGAGCCGAAGCTGATGCTCTTCGACGAGCCGACCTCGGCGCTCGACCCCGAGCTGGTGGGCGACGTCCTGGACGTCATGAAGGACCTGGCGGCCGACGGCATGACCATGGTCGTCGTGACGCACGAGATGGGCTTCGCGCGGGAGGTCGGCGACTCGCTGGTCTTCATGGACGACGGCGTGGTCGTGGAGTCCGGCCACCCGCGCGACGTGCTGACCAAGCCGCAGCACGAGCGCACGAAGTCCTTCCTGTCGAAGGTGCTCTGACCGCACGGACGCGAACGGCGCGGGGGTGGTGCGGACCGGTCCGCACCACCCCCGCGCCGTTTCCCCGTTACTTCAGCCCCAGCACCATCGCGTCCGAGGGCGAGGCCCAGACCACGCGGGCCTCGCCGAAGCCGGCCTCGCGGAGGGTGCGTGCGTGCCAGTCGGCCGGGGGTGTGTCGCCGTCCGCGTGCTCGCCGTAGATCTCGAAGCGTTCGGCGGTCGGCCCGGCCAGTACCGGATCGGCGGCGGCCAGCTGCCACCACTCCTTCCAGTCCACCGCGCCGGCGGCCTTCGCCGCGTCCATCCGGGCGTGCCGCTGGGCGCGGTCGGCGGCGTTCAGCCGGGGCGTCGCCGGGTCCGGCATGTGGTCGGCGTTGAGGAAGACGCCGCCCTCCCGGACCAGGCCCGCCACCTGCCCGTACAGCACCCTGAGGTCGTCGCTGTGCAGCCAGTGCAGGGCCGTGGCCGTGAGTACCGCGTCGTACGAGTCGTGCGGCAGCTTCGCGGTCCAGTCCGGGTCCTTCAGGTCGGCCCGCACGAAGGTCACCCGCTCGTCGTCAGCGAAGTACCCCTCGGCGATGGCCAGCAGCGCGGGGTCCAGGTCGATGCCCGTGCTGACGGCGCCCGGCAGCCGCTTGAGCAGCCGGTCGGTGATGCTGCCCGTGCCGCAGGCCAGGTCCAGGACGCGCGGCTCCGGGCCCGTCACCGCCTCGACCATGTCCACCATCACCCGGAACCGCTCCTCGCGGTCCGGCATGTACCACTCCTGCTGCCGGTCCCAACTCCGCTGCCATGCCCGCCAGTCCGTGTGGGCCACTGCCTCGGTCACCGGAACCCCTCCCGCTTGTAATACCCTCGAACAAACATCGCCCATTACGGGCTCTGCACGCAGACTAGCCCGCGCCCGGTAAGGACTACAAGTGGAACTGGCCTATTACTCGGACTATGCCGTGCGGCTGATCAACAGCGAGCAGCCCGAGCGCGGCGGCGACACCCTCACCTCGGTGGAGGCCGTACGCGCCCTCTTCGGGCCGGCCGGACAGGCCGCCCGGCGGGCCACCGACGCCGACGTGACGCGCCTGCGCGCCGTACGGAGCCGGCTGCGCGCCGTCTTCGAGGCGGCCGACGCCGGGGACGAGACGCTCGCCGTCGACCTGCTCAACGCCCTGCTGATGGAGTTCCCGGTCAGCCCGCAGATCTCCGGGCACGAGATGCGGGACGCCGACGGCCGCCCCGACTGGCACCTGCACATCGCCGACCACGCCGCCAACGCCACCGCCGGATACACGGCCACCGCCTGCATGGGCCTGGCCGTGCACCTCACCGACCTGGGCGTGGACCGGCTCGGCATCTGCCGGGCCGCACCGTGCCGCAACGCCTACCTCGACACCTCCACCAACCGCTCCCGGCGCTACTGCTCCGACCGCTGCGCGACCCGCGCCAACGTCGCCGCCTACCGCGCCCGCAAGCGCCAGGAGGCCGCGGCCCGCACCGGGCAGGACCCGGCCGCCGAGGGACCGGGCCGGGCCGGCGACTAGCGCCGCCGGACGGGCCGGACCGCCGACACCGCCCAGGACAGCACGCCCGTGACCGACCGGCGGACGTCGCGCGGCGGCCGCACTCGCAGCCACGCCCTGGCCACCACCAGCTCGTCGGGCACCGTCCCGAACTCCCGGCTGTCGTTCGCCACGTACGGGTTGTCCCCCTGGACCCACCAGCCGCCGTCGCGCCGCTCCACCGCGCGCTTGACGATGAGCAGGTCCTGCCGGAAGGGGTGTTTCAGGACGATCACGTCGCCCGGCCGCACCACCGCGCCGTACTTGACCACCAGCTGGTCACCGGGGTGCAGGGTGGGCACCATCGAGGGGTTGTACACCTCCGCAAGGCCTATGGTCCGGAGCGGTCCCTTGCCCTCCCTGCCCTGCTCCTGCCCCTGATCGGGCCAGCGCTCATGCACCTGCTCCGGCATCCGGCACCTCCCGGTCCGTTCCTCCACCAGTCCCAGCCTGACACTGGACTTTTGCCCTAAGACCCCCGGGGCACCCGAGAAAAGGCTTCCCGCACCGAGTAATCTCGCACCTGAGAAGACGATCACGAGGAAGGACTGCACATGCTTTCCCGCCTGTTCGCCCCCAAGGTGAAGGTCAGCGCCCACTGCGACCTGCCCTGCGGCGTCTACGACCCGGCCCAGGCCCGCATCGAGGCCGAGTCCGTCAAGGCCGTGCAGGAGAAGTACCAGGCCAACGAGGACGCGGACTTCCGCACCCGCGCGGTTCTCATCAAGGAGCAGCGCGCGGAGCTCGCCAAGCACCACGTGTCGGTGCTGTGGAGCGACTACTTCAAGCCCCCGCACTTCGAGAAGTACCCGGAGCTGCACCAGCTGGTCAACGACACCCTCAAGGCCCTCTCGGCCGCCAAGGGCTCGAACGACCCGGCCACCGGCCAGAAGGCGCTGGACTACATCGCCCAGATCGACAAGATCTTCTGGGAGACCAAGAAGGCCTGACCCGGGCCCCGGTCCCGCCGGGCTGCACCCGTGCAGCCCCCGTGGCCGGCAGACCGCACCCGGTCCGCATGCCGCCGCACCCGGCGGCCGTGTCGGCCCGGGTGCGGTCTTTTTGTGCCCGGACGGCCCGCCCCGTCAGCCGTCGCCGTCCGGGGCGCCGGTGCCGTTGCGGCGGGCGATGATGTCGCGGGCGACCTCCAGGATGGGGCGGCCGCTGCTGAACGCCCGGGTGCGGATCTCCAGCAGCGCCCGGTCCAGGGAGACCTCCAGGCGGACGGCGAGCATGCCGGTGGCCTGGTGCACCTCGGCCCGGTGCAGGGTGGCGAGGTCCGTGAGCGGGTCGCGCCTGCCGCCGCCCAGCAGCAGGAACGTGGTGGAGTCGCTGAAGGCCAGCGCGTCACGGTACTGCTGGGTGGTGAGCGGCCCGGGGCTGGTCCGGTAACCGGTGAAGACGCCCAGCCGGATGGCGCCGATCCCCAGCGCGAAGGCGAAGAACGCGCGGGCTCCCGCGCGCAGCGCGTCGGGCAGGAAGACGGGCCAGCGGGTGCCGGGCGTCCGGTCGAGGTCGGGCTCGCCGACGGCCCGGTCGCCGCGTGCGCAGTCCATGGTGGGCCCCTCGCCCAGGGTGTACTGGAGGTCCTCCAGGTCGGCCCCGAGGGCGTCGGACGGCGAGTACCAGATCAGTTCGATGCCGCTGTCGCCGGTCACGGCCGAGATCGTCACGCCGGAGAGGCCGAGCACCTCGGCGCACCGGTCGGCCGGCAACTGCGCGAGGGCGTGCGGCCGGCTCGCGGCCCTGGCGAGCACGTCCGCCATCGGAAGGCTGACCGGGGACTCCGGACTCATCGGCATCGGCTCTCCCCGGTGGTTGGGCGGAAGCGGCCTGCCGCCCGTCCGGCGGAACCCGGCCGCTTTCCAGGACTGCTCAGGAGCGGGGCGGCGGTTCGTCGAACATGCCGGACGCGGCGCTTCCGTCGATGACCGACCGGGCGAGCTCGGTCAGCAGCATCCGCCTGCGGCGGGCCTGACTGCGGAGCCGCGCGAAGGACTCGTCGAGGTCCAGCCCGAGGCGTTCCGCGAGCATGCCCTTGGCCTGCTCGATGACGATACGGCTGACCAGCGCGTCCTCCAGCTGCGCGTTGATGACGCCCTGGTCGCGGATGGTGCGGTACTGCAGGATGCCGATGGTGGCCACGTCGGCCAGCGCCTGCCCGAGGTGCAGCTCCGCCTCGCCGGGCGCGCCGGGGCGCTCGCGGAAGAGGTTCAGGGCGCCGACGGTCCGCTCCCGCAACCGCAGCGGCATGCCGGCCACCCCGGCGAACCCGCGCTCCACCGCCCAGCCGGTGAACCGCGGCCAGCGGTCCCGGGCCTCGGCGGACGTCAGCGCGACGTAGGGCACCGCGGAACCGGTACGGGTGCAGTCCCGGCAGGGCCCCTCTTCCCACTCGATCTGCGCGAGCTCCAGGTGGCGCGTCCGCTCGTCCGAGGCGGAGGCGTCCACCATCCGGCCGCGGGCGTCGAGCAGGACGACACCGGCGGCGTCCACCGGCAGCAGGCTCACCGCCCGCTCGGTGAGCGTGTGCAGGAAGTCCATGACGTCGAAGTCGGCGACGAGGGTGTCGGCGAGTTCGACGAACGCCGCGGCAAGCTGTTCCTCGCGGTTCGAGCGGCCCGCGGCGTGTTCGGCTGGTTCGGTAGGCATGGCCGGCTCCCTGGCCCTGGACGCGCCATGGCACGAGTGGTTCCCTTCGGGCGGGGTCTCGGCCGGGCCCCTGCCGCGTACGGCGAGACCGGTATACGGGCAGGATGCCACCGTTCCGCTTCGCCATGCCCGGCCTACGACGGAAATACGACGGTGGCCGGAACCCCGCCTCCTGCACGGGGCGGGCCGCGCACCGGGCCGTGGCGTGCGGGTCGTGCGCGCTCGCAGGGGTTTGTGCCGGTCGCCGGAGGGTTACCCGTCGGGGTACGCCGCCGTCCACGGAACACCTAACGGAGCAAGTGATCGTATGAGGGAGCCCTCCGCCGCGGCCGAGCTGGTACTGGCTGCCGCCGCCGGAGCGGACTCGCGGGAGCTGCCGGAGCTGCTGTGCGCCGCCCTGTGCCGGGCCCTGCCGGTGGACGGGGTGACGATCTCGCTGCTCACGGACACGCCGGACCGCCAGCTGCTGCACGCCAGCGGCACCGCGGCGCTGCGCCTGGAGCAGGTCCAGTTCAAGATGGGCGAGGGCCCCTGCGTGTCGGCGGCGGCGACCGGCGAGCCGGTGATCGTCGCCGATCTGCACGGCAGGCTGACGCAGTGGCCGCTCTTCGGCCCCGCGGCCCGCGAGGAGCTGCCCGACATCGGGTCGGTGTACGCCTTCCCGATGACCGACGGCAGCGGGGAGCACCCCGTCGGCTCCGTCGACCTGCTGCGACGGGAGGCGTGGGACCCGGACGAGGAGACGCTGCAGGAGTGCGTGGAGGCGACCCGCGCCGCGACGGTGGTGCTGCTGACGGCGCCGACCGCCCTGCCGTGGGAGCCGACGCCGCTGATGGACGCGCACTGGGGCCGTACGCACCGGGCGGCCGGCGTGCTGTCCCAGCGGACGGGGGTCTCGGTCGACGAGGCGCTGGCCCGGCTGCGTGCCGACGCGTTCGGCAGCGGCCGGTCGCTGCCCGACGTCGCCGAGGAGACGCTGAGCCGGCTGCTGGGCGACTCGGCGGCCGGCGGACACGGTCCGCCCGACGCCCAGTGAGGCGACGGGGCGCGGACCGGCGGTCCTGCCGGGTCAGACGGCCGGGCGGAGCGCTGCCGGGTCGAGCGTGCCGTCGATGACCTTGCGTGCCAGGTCGGCCAGCCGCTCGTCGTGCGTCCGCGCGTAGCCGCGCAGCACGTCGAACGCCTCGTCCACGCCGGTGGTCCAGTGCTCGGCGAGGACGCCCTTGGCCTGCTCGATGACGGTGCGGCTGACGAGGGCCGCCTGCACCTGCGCCCGCTCGACGTTGCCGCGCTCCACGGTGTGCTGCTGGAGGACGGCGATGGTCGCCACGTCGGCGAGGGTCTGACCCAGCCGCACCTCGGCGGGGCCCAGCGTGTGCGGCCCCACGTGCAGCAGTCCGACGGCCCCGATGGACCGCCGGCGCAGCCGCAGCGGCAGCGCGTGGGCCGTGGTGTAGCCGGCCTTCCGGGCGCGCGCGGCGAACGCCGGGCGCGGTACGGCGGTGGCGAGGTCGACGTTCACCCGGGGCTCGGCGGAGCGGTGGGCGTCCGCGCACGGGCCGTCGTCGCCCTGCAGCGCGAACAGCTCCAGCAACCGCGTGCGCTCGTCGGAGACGGCGAGCACCTGCAGGTCACCGTACGGATCGGCGAGCATGATGCCGACCGCGGTGACGTCGAGGAGCTCGACGCCCCGGGCGCACAGCCGGTGCAGGGCGTCGATCAGGTCGAAGTCGTCGAGCAATGTGCCGACTGCTTCGCCGAACGCCTGCAGCACCCTTTCCTGCGGAGCCACCGCCATCATCCCCTCTTCCGGCCGGACACGTCCGGCTCGGGTCCATCATTTCGGAAGTCCAGGCGCCTGGCCACCACGTCGTCGGCGACCTCGAGGATGGGTCGTCCGTGGCGGAATGCGTACGCGCGCAGCCGCAGCAGCGCCTGGGACAGCGGGATCTCCGCCTGCACACTGATCATGCCGGTCGCCTGGTGGACGGCCGCGCGATAGAGGTCGGACGGGCGTTCGGTGGCCATGAGCGCGTCGCTCGCGGCTCCGCCCTCCAGGAGCACGGCGGTCAGCGCACCGGTCAGGATCAGCGCGTCGTCCATGCCCGCGTCCGACAGGGGACCCGCCGCCCGCCGCTGCAGGGTGAGTACGCCCAGGCACACCCGGCCCACCAGCAGTGGGAAGCAGAAGACCGCACCGATTCCGAGCGACGCCAGTTCCGGCAGCAGCAGGGGCCAGCGGTCGGCGGGCAGCCGCGCCACGTCCGGTTCGAGCACCACCGCGCCGTCGGCGACCGCGTCGACGCCCGGCCCCTCGCCCAGGGTGAACTGGAGGTCCTCCAGCGGGCCGCTCGCGCCGGGCGAGACCCACACCAGTTCGGACGCTCGATCGCTGGTCAGCAGGGACAGGGCCACGCCGTCCACGCCCAGTACGTGCGCGCACATCCGCGGATCGCTGCCGATCAGTCTGCCGTCGTGCACGGGGTGCAGGTTCTGCAGCACGGCGGCCATCCGTGCACTCGTGCCCACCGGCCCTCACCCGCTCTCCCGAAACTGCCGTACAAGCGACTGGTGCCCGAGTCACTGTGGCTCATTCCCAGCCTATCCGCTGCTTCCGCGGGTGCCGAAAGACGCGTGGGGATCACGCCGGACGCCGTCGTGCCGCCTCCCGCAAGGGGCGGACGGTCCGCCGCGCGCACGGCGGACCGGGCGGAATTCCGGGCGCTTTTCCGTTACGGCTTCATTTGGGGGTGTATCGCTGGCGGGCGTAACGCGCCGGGGGCTTTCCGGCGCAGACGTGAGTGCGGCCACCGAAAGCAGCCGCCGACAATTCGGACGGAGCCGCCCCGGCGCACCACCGGCCGTGATCATTACGTACCCGACGAGGCGCACCGCGCCGGATGGGAAATTTCCGTGACTTACCCCCACGACACCACGCCGATGAATGCCCCGCATTCCCCGGAGGGTCCGTACGGTCCGGGTTACGCCCCGTACGACCAGGGGCAGCCGGCACCCGACGGCCGAGGCCGGGAGCGCTACCGACGCCCCCGCGACGGCGCGGGCACGGCACGGACCGCGCTGATCATCCACACGATCGCCGACATCGCCGCGGCCTTCCTCGTGCTGTGGATCCTGCTGTTCCTGCTCGGCGCGAATCAGGCGAACGTTTTTGTCGATTTCGTGGAGAGCGTCGCCGACGGGCTCGCGTGGTGGTCGCAGGACATCTTCACGATGGACACCGAGGGACTTCGCGTACTGCTCAATTACGGTCTGCCCGCCGTGATTTACCTCCTGGTCGGGCACGGTATTTCCGCGCGGGTGCGCCGCCTCTGACCGCGCATTCCGCGCCGCCCGTTCACCCGGAATTCACCGCAGCCGGGCGGCCCGGGTCTGCAGGTAGCGCTTCTCCGGCAGGCTGAGGGCCCGCTCGGCGGCGCGCCCGTACGCGGCGCGGGCCGCCTCGGGCTCCCCGGCCCGTTCCAGCAGGTGTGCCCGGACCGCTTCGAGGCGGTGGTGGCGGGCCAGGTGCGGATCGCCGGCGAGGGTGGCGAGGAGGTCCAGGCCGGCCCGGGGGCCGTCGACCATGGCGAGCGCGACGGCCTCGTTGAGGGTGACCATCGGGCTCGGCGCGAGGCGGGCCAGCAGCCGGTACAGGCCCAGGATCTCGCGCCAGTCGGTGTCCTCGGCGCGTGCCGCCTCGTCGTGCACCGCGGCGATCGCGGCCTGCAGCTGGTACGGGCCGAGCGCGGTGCGCCGCAGCGCGTCGCTGACCAGCGCCACGCCCTCGGTGATGGCCGCCCGGTCCCAGGCGGTGCGGTCCTGTTCGGCGAGCGGGACGAGCGACCCGTCGGGCGCCGTGCGCGCCGCGCGCCGGGCGTCGGTGAGCAGCATCAGGGCCAGCAGCCCGGCGACCTCGCCGTCGTCGGGGAGCAGCGCGTGCAGCGCGCGGGTGAGCCGGATGGCCTCCTGGGCCAGTTCGACGCGGTGCAGCCGGCTGCCGGAGGTCGCGGTGTACCCCTCGTTGAAGATCAGGTAGAGCACCTGCAGCACCGCACCGAGCCGCGCGCCGCGCTCCTCCGGCGCCGGCTGCCGGAAGCGCCCGCCGGCCGCCCTGACCCGCTGCTTGGCGCGGCTGATGCGCTGCGCCATCGTGGCTTCGGGCACCAGGTACGCGCGGGCGATCTCGGCGGTGGTGAGGCCGCCGACCGCGCGCAGCGTCAGCGCGGTCTGCGCGGCCGGGGTCAGCGCGGGGTGGCAGCACAGGAAGAGCAGCGTGAGGGTGTCGTCCTCGCTGGGGGCCCGGCTCTCGCCCGGCGCGGCGGCGTGGAACTCGTCGCGCGGCGTCAGCGCGTACGCCGTCTCCTCACGCCGACGGCGCGCCTCCTCGCTGCGCAGCAGGTCCGTCAGCCGGCGCGCGCCGACCCGGATCAGCCAGCCGCGCGGATTGTCCGGGCGGCCGGCCGCCGGCCACTGGACGGCGGCGGCCAGCAGCGCCTCCTGCACGGCGTCCTCGGCGAGGTCGAAGTGCCCGTACCGCCGCACGAGCGCGCCGAGGACCTGCGGCGCCAGGCGGCGCAGCAGGTCCTCGGTCCGTTCCGGTGCGCCCACGGCGCGCGGTCAGACGTCGCAGGGAGCGCTGTCGGGGATGGACCGGATGGTGACCGGGCCGTTCCCGGCGCCCTCGGGGACCGGGCACTCCAGGACCCGCTTGGCGATCTCGGTGGCGCGGTCCAGCGAGGCGCACTCCAGCACCCAGTAGCCGCAGAGCACTTCCTTGGTCTCGCCGTACGGGCCGTCGACGACGGACGGCACGCCGTCCTCGCCGAGCGAGACGACGCGGGTCTGCGCGGGCTCGCTCAGGCCCTGCGCGTCGACCAGTTCGCCGCTCTCGGCGAGGTCGTTGTTGAGGTCCCCCATGAACTGGAACATCGCCTTGAGGTCGGCCTCGCTCCACCGCACCTTGCCGGAGTCCTTGCCGTTCATGGCGTCGTAGTGGGCCTGGCTCGCCTGGATCATCAGCATGTACTTCACGTCGCTCACTCCTTCGGGAGCTTCCGGCGTCCCCGCTGGGCGCCTCTCACAGGAGACGTCGGAGCCGGCGGCCGGTCCTCGACACGGACCGGGAAAAAAGTCCCAAGATTTTTTTCCGGCCGTCCGGCCGCCCCGCCGCGCACGACCCTCCGGTACGGATTCTCCTCGCCCCGGGGGCCCGCCGCACGGCATACGGGGCGACGCGCCACAGGTGTCTCGGAGGCGGCTAGGACCCCACCGGCAGCGGGCTCTCGTTGCGCACCAGCCACTCGCGGTACGCCGTGCTCGCCCAGGCCACTTCCATGTACGCATCACGCAGGTCCGCGAAGAGCGCGTCGACCCACTCGGTGTCCTGCCCGCCGCGGTACGCCAGGAACAGCCGTACGGCCAGCGGGTCGCCGCGCAGCGGGCGGACCACCATCCCCGGGCGGGGCCGGGAGGTCGGCTGGCAGGGGGTGACGACCTCACCGGCCGCGACCAGGTCGGCGGCCGCGAGGTAGTCGCCGTGCATCACGCGGGGGTCCATCCCCGCCGCGGTGAAGATCCGCCGCAGCCCGGCCCACTCGCCGTCCACCGACGGGTCGACCATCCACTGGTCGTCGGCGAGGTCGGCCAGGGTCACGCAGTCCAGCCCGGCCGCCGGGTGCGTCGCCGGGAGGGCGATGAACTGCGGCTCGCGGGCGAGGAGTTCGCGTTCGGCCAGACCGTCGGGGACGCGCAGCGGCGCGCCCTCGACCTCGTGCACGAAGGCCGCGTCGAGCTGGCCCGCCGCGACCATCCGCAGCAGCGCGTTGCCGGACAGGTCGATGCGGATGGTGGTGTCGGTGCCTGGCAGCCGGGCCCGCAGCCGGCGCAGCCAGCCGGCCACCGCGCGGCTCCCCGTGCTGCCCACCCGTAGCCGGGTGCCCTGCTCGCGCACCACCGCCGACCTCGTCTCGTCGACCAGCGCGGTCATCTCCGCCACTATCGGCCGGGCGCGGTGCAGGACGGTGTGGCCGAGCGCGGTCGGCCGGCTGCCGGAGCGCTCGCGGACGAAGAGCTGGCCGCCGAGGGCGTTCTCGATCCGCCGCAGCTGCGTGGTCAACGAGGGCTGGGTCATGCCCAGTTGCCGGGCGGCCTTGCGTACGCTGCCGGTGTCGGCGATGGCGCACAGTACGCGTAGGTGCCTCACCTCAAGGTCCACGCGCGGAGCATAGCGACGCCCTGACGCGTCGCACCAGACACCCAAACCCCGCGAACCACACAAACCCCACGGGGTTATTGGATTGTCCTATCGCCACATGGAATCTCCGCGTCCGTGAATATCTCGCGCAGACTCGGCGGCACCACAGTTCCCGCGGGCCCCGGCCGTTGCCCCACACCTCGGCCGGGCCCCCGGACACAAGGAGCCCCCCACATGAGATCTCCTAAGACGGCGCTGTCGGCCGCCCTCGGCCTGGGCCTGGCAGCGACCCTGGCCGCCGCCGTGCCCGCGGTGGCCACCCCCGCCGCTCCCGCCGACAACACGGTGACGGCGGCGCAGTACGCCGGCTCGGCCGCCGAGAAGGCCGACACCAAGCGGTTCTTCGAGGCCGTCATGAAGTCGGCGCTCGCCAAGCAGAAGAAGACCGGCGCCGCTTCGGTGACCGTGACGTACGACGCGAGCGGCGCGCCCACCTTCGCGCAGCAGATATCCGCGAGCGCCCAGATCTGGAACAGCGCCGTCTCCAACGTCAAGCTCCAGGCGGGCAGCGGCGGCGCGGACTTCTCCTACCGCGAGGGCAACGACCCGCGCGGCTCCTACGCCAGCACCGACGGCCACGGCAGCGGTTACGTCTTCCTGGACTACCAGCAGAACCAGGAGTACGACTCCACCCGCGTGACCGCGCACGAGACCGGCCACGTGCTCGGCCTGCCGGACCACTACGAGGGCCCGTGCAGCGAGCTGATGTCCGGCGGCGGCCCCGGCCCGTCCTGCACCAACTCCCAGCCGGACGCCAACGAGCGCGCCAAGGTCGACCAGCTGTGGGCCAACGGCCTGAAGGGTCTCCACTTCGGCAAGGCGTCCTGACCCACCGGAACCGTCGGCCGTCGGCCGACCGCCGATGACCTCGGGCCGACGGCCGGCCGCACGACCGGCACTGGAACGCGCGGTGGGAGTCCGTGAACCCCACCGCGCGTGCATCCCCCCACAGCGCGCCCGTTCCCGGCCGCGTTTTCCACCCCCCTCCATGTGCGGTGGGCCTTCCCCACCGCGGCCCACCGCGTGTT
>NZ_PQSQ01000133.1 GCF_002920575.1 Streptomyces sp. Ru73
ACCCGCTGGACCCGGCACAAGCGCGACTACGACCGCTCCGTCCTCGTCGACGACCTGCAGTACTTCATCGACGCGCTGCCCATGGCGGGCGAGGAGTACCACCGGGTCTTCATGGCCGGGGCGCGGGACTTCCTCAGCCGGATCGACCCCACGCTGTACGCCGAACTCCCCGTAGAGCAGCGGGTGAAGTGGGCGCTGATCCGCGAGGGCCGCCTCGACGACCTGCTGCGGCTGCTGGCGTACCAGCACCGCAACAACTCCGGCTTCCACGTGGCGGGCCCGCCGCTGCGCAAGCGCGCGGTCCTCGCGGTGGGCGGCGGCCGGCCGATCCCGCTGCCGCCCGCCGTCACCCGGCTCACCGCCCAGGACCTGCCGGTACGGGCGCGGCTGCGGGAGGCGGTGTGGCGGGACGGCAAGCTGGTGCTGCGCGGCTACGCCTACATCCGCAACATCGCGGCGCCCGGCCGGCTGAGCTCCCTGAAGGCGGCGGTGCTGATGTCGGGCAAGCGCCGGATCGTGCTGCCGGTGCGGTCCGTCCCGGCGCCCGACGCCACCCACAACTCCCGTCAGGAACAGCACTGTTACGACTGGGCCGGCTTCGAGATCACGGTGGACCCCGGGCGGCTGGCCAAGGGCGGCAGGTTCACCCCGGGGCAGTGGAAGGCGGGCATCGTGGTCGCCGGTGCGGGCGTGGTGCGCCCGGCCGCGCTGCGCGCCCTGGACACCGGCTCCGGCGCCTCCCCGCTGCCGCACGAAGTGGCCGACGGGATGCGGGTGGTGCCCTGGTACAAGGACGGGCGGCTGCACCTGTCCGTGGAGCGGACGGTACGGCGGCTGGCCGGGCAGCGCTCGGCCGGCGACGGCGCTGCCGAGCTGACCATCGAGGACGCCTCGGACAACGCGCCGGTGGCGCTGCGGCTGACCCACCGCGGCACGGGCGAACGCGTCGAACGGCCGCTCGCCGAGGACGACGTGACGCACGACGGCGGCGGCCACCGCCTCCTCGTACGGATCGACCCGGCCGCGCTGACCGTCCCGGACCCGGCGGCCGGCGAGCTGCCCGAGGGGATCGCCGGCGAGACCGGCGCGACCTGGGACCCGGCACTGGTCTACCCGGACGGCCGGACGGCCCGGATCGCGGCCGACCCCACCGAACCGGCCGGGCGGCAGGTCGACGGCGCCGGGCGGGAGCTGGTGGTGACCGCGACGGCGGCCGGCAACCTCGTCCTGCACACCCGTGCGCCCGAGCCGTTCGCCGACCGGGTGGCGTGGCGGCCGGACGGGACGCTGGAGGTGGCGGGCGTGCTGCCGGGGGCCGCCGCCGGCCCGGCGCGGCTCACCGCCGTGCTGCGGCACAGCCGGTTCGCCACCGAGGCGGCCTTCCCCGCCGACCGGGACGGCGAGCGGTTCACGGCCGTGCTGCGGCCCGCCGCCGTGCCCTCCTGCGCCGGCGAGCGGCCGCTGCGCGAGGGCCGCTGGTACCTCTTCCTGCGCACGGCGGAGCAGTCCGGCGCGGCCGGGCCCGACGCCGGCCGGCCCGACGGCGTCGACCTGCCCGTACGGCTGTGCCCGACGCTCTTCACCGCCCTGCCCGCGGTCTGCCCTGCCGGGCCCAAGCCGCTCACCGTGGACCGCCGCTTCCACGACCGGATGTTCATCGAGGCGGGGCCCGCCGTGCCGGACGCCGACCGCGGCCCGTACCGGCAGCGGCTGCTCCGCGAGGAGCACTACCCGCGCCGCCGCACCCGGCCGCTGCGCGAGACCGTCCTCTTCAGCAGCTTCGACGGGCGCTGCGCCGGTGACTCGCCGCGCGCGGTGCACGAGGAGCTGGCGCGCCGCGAACCGGCGGCCGAGCACCTGTGGGTGGTCCGCGACGCGCGCGCCGCCGCACCGGCCGGGACCCGGCCCGTGCTGCTGGGCAGTGCGGAGTGGCACGAGGCGCTGGCCCGCAGCCGCCGCGTCGTCACCAACACCCACCTCCCGGAGTGGTTCGTCCGCCGGGCCGGCCAGCAGGTCCTGCAGACCTGGCACGGCACCCCGGTCAAGCGCATCGGCAGCGACCTGGCCGGCACGCTCTGCGCCGACCTGGTCCACCTGTGGCCGCAGCCGCGCCGCGGCCACCAGTGGAGCGTGCTGCTCTCCCCCAACGCGCACAGCACGGCCCTGCTGGGCCGCGCGCTGGGCTACGAGGGCGAGATCCGGGAGACCGGCCTGCCGCGCACCGACGTGCTGGTCTCCGGCGACCGCGACAAGCCGGCCCGGCGGGTACGGGAGCGGCTGGGCGTCCCCGAGGACAAGAAGGTGGTGCTGTACGCGCCGACGCAGCGCGACGACAAGGCGTACGACGCGGACCACTACCAGCTGCACCTGCCGCTGGACCTGGCGCACGCGCGGGCGGCCCTCGGCGACGACCACGTACTGCTGCTGCGCAGCCACCCGCTGGTGGCCGACCGGGTGCCGGACCGGGAGCGCGGCTTCGTGCGGGACGTCAGCGACTTCCCCGACGCGATGGAGCTGCTGCTGGCCGCCGACGTGCTGGTGACGGACTACTCCTCGCTGGCGGTGGACTTCGCCAACACCGGGCGGCCGATGCTGTTCCTGACGCCGGACCTGGCGCACTTCCGGGACACGCTGCGCGGCTTCACGTTCGACTTCGAGGCGCAGGCCCCGGGGCCGCTGCTGTCGGACACCGGGGAGCTGGTGGACGCGCTGCGGGACCTGGACGGGGTGGCGGGGCGCAGCGCGGAGGCGTACGCGCGGTTCCGTGCGGCGTACTGCGCGCGGGACGACGGCGGTGCCGCGGCCCGCGCCGCCGACCTGCTGCTGGGGTGAGGCCCCGGCTCCTCAGCGGCGGCGCAGCCGCCGGAGGGCCTTGACCACGAAGGGCGGCAGGAGCAGCAGCGCGGCGCGCCGGGCGCGGGCCTTCGGGCGGCGCGCCGCGGCCCTGCGCTGTGCCGCCGCTGCTTCCCCGGCGGCGGCCGCTGCCCGTGCGTCGGAGTCGGCGCGGCGGCGCCGGACCTCCTCGGCCGCGCGTTCCTCGGCCCGCAGCGCTTCGTAGTACCGCGAGCGCGGCGGTTCGGGCAGGGCCAGGTCGGGGCCGCTGACCAGGCGCAGCACCCGGTGGCCCGCGATGGTCTGGAGGTCGGCGTGGCAGTCGGCGCGGCCGACGATCTCCAGGACGAGCGCCTCCTGCCAGGGCGCCGGGTCGCCCCAGGTGCCGTAGAACTTGCCGCGGCTCACGCAGATGGGCCGCAGTCCCTGGGTGAACAGCGCCTCCCAGACGGCGGCGGAGACGCCCGGCGTGTGCTCGGAGCGGTAGTCGTCCAGCGCGACCACGCCCTGCGGCGCCAGCACGCGGCAGGCGGCCGCGAGGTCGCCGCGTACGTGGTCGTACAGGTGTGAGGCGTCGACGTGCACGAAGCGGCAGCTGCCCGGGGCCACCTCCTCGGGGACGAGCGTGCTGGGCCCCTGGAGGACGGTGGGCAGTGCTTCGTGGAAGGCGAGGTAGTTCGCTTCGAAGGCGCGGCGGGTGAGCGTCGCGTACGAGCCCCGCATTTCCGCGTCGTTGGCCTCGTCCCCGGCCGCGGAATCGAAGAGATCACAGACCGTGAATTCCTCCCCCGGATTCAGATGACGGCCCAGGACGATGGCGCTCTTTCCGAGGTACGCACCGATCTCCAGCAGGTCGCCGCGCATTCCGGTGCGCGTCTGGTGGTTCAGCAGCCAGTCGAAGAGCAGCTGGTCCTGGCCGTAGAACCAGCCCTTGACGTCCGCGAGCGTGCCCGGCCGCGGCAGTGCGGCACCGGCGGGCGCGGCGGGGGTCTCGGTGTGCAGTGGGGTCATGTCCGGCCTCTCGACGGGAAACGCGGTGCCGGACATTAGCCGCCGGAGGCGGCGTATTCCCGAATTGCCGGGTCCGTCGGCGCGTAAGGGGAATTCCTTTACCGCCGGTGACGGCAGGTGAAGAGGGCGACATTGGCACCGGGGCCGTCCAGCCAGTACCGCTGTGCGCACCGTTCGTGCAGCAGCCGCCACTTGGCCGTCTCCCGCGCGTCGTGCCGGAACCACCGGGTGCGGTCCACCCCGTCGGCGGCGACCAGCCAGACCCGGCCGGCCCGGGCCAGCCGGGCGCGGATCACCGGGAGCGGCGCGTCCCGCCCGTAGAGCGTGCCGGACGCCGCGCCCGAGGTGCCGAGGGTGAGATCCCGCAGCCCGGCGAACCGCTCCGGGTAGGCGAGCCCCACCCGCCGCGCGTACGCGGGCACGTAGAAGACCCCGTCTCCGGGCGCCGCGCGGGCCGCGACGGCCGCCGCGACCGCGGCCAGGTCGTCCGGCCGGCTCGCGGGCTCCCGTTCGTACCGCTGAGCCGGGAGCTGCCACAGGAATGCCACGGCGATCACGGCGGCGCCCGCCGCCGCCACGAGGCGCGGCGCCGGCCGCCGGAAGCGGCGTACGGCCACCGCGTCCGCCAGGCGCTCGGCCCCGGCCGCAGCGGCCAGCGCCACGCCGGGCAGGCAGCAGAGCAGATAGCGGTCGAGGAAGGCCGGGTACCGCTGGGAGACCGCGAAGAGCAGGACGGGCGGCAGCAGGGCGAGCGGCAGCGCGACGGCGGACGGGCCGAGCGGGCCGCGCCGGGGCAGCGGACGCACGACCGCCACCGCGATCAGGGCGCAGAGGACCACGACGACCGGTACGGACGGCCCGGCGAAGGACCGCAGCAGCAGCCCGGCGGCGCGCAGGCCGGGCGGGTACAGCCAGTTCAGCTGGTGGCTCTGGCCCCGGGACAGCGCCACCAGGGGCAGCAGCGCGAGCAGCACCGCGCCGGCCGCCGCGCCCCACCGCCGCCACACCGCGCGCGGCACCCGGGAGACCAGCAGGGTCACCCCGTGCGCGGCGAGGAGCAGCGCGGCGAACTCGTGCAGCAGCGCGGTGAGCGCCGTGCCGGCCGCGTACGCCGTCCAGTCCCGCGCCCGGCCCCGGCGCACCGCGGTGGTCAGCAGCAGGGTGGCGAGCGCGGCGCCGGCCGTGACCAGCGCGTAGGAGCGGCCCTCCTGCGCGTAGTGGCTCATGGTGGGCAGGGTGGCGAGGAGCAGCCCGGCCCACAGGCCGACCCGCGGCGCGGCCAGCCGGGCGCCGAGGAGCGCCGTGAGCCCGGCCGCCGCCGTCGCGCCGAGCACGGACGGCAGCCGCAGCACGGTCTCGTCGCCGAGCGGCAGCCCGGACAGCCCGCGCACGAGGACGCCGTAACCGTGCATCAGCACGTAGTACAGGCCGTGCACCGCGTCGGCGGTGCCGAGCAGGTGCCACAGCTGCGGCAGGGTACGCGCGGCGACCTGCGCGGTGGCCCCCTCGTCCCGCCACAGCGTGCCGCGGTCCAGGCCCCACAGCCCGAGGGCGAGCATGACCGCGCACGGCACGAGCACGGCGAGGGCGGTGGCGCGGCGCCGGGCGCGCCGGCCGGCACGCGCGGGCCGCGGGGCGCGGCCGGGCACCACGGCCGGCCGCTCCTCCTCGGGGTCCGCGACGCCCGGCCCGCTCACCGCGGCTCGGGCAGCTCGAACGGGCTCGGCAGCGGGAAGTACGCCTCCAGGAACGGTTTGAGCAGCGCCAGCTGGTCCGCCAGGTCGGTCTCCTCCGACTGGGTGTCGTTCAGGCAGAAGACGTCCCGGTCGCGGCGGGCGAGCAGCCGGTCCAGCCGGTCCGCCGCGTTCGGCCGGGACAGGTCGAGGTAGGAGTACGCGATGTCGGCGGGCAGCGCGCGGCCGGTGTGGAAGGCGTAGTAGTGGTGCAGCGAGGACGGGATCGAGATGTCGTCGATGCTGCGGAAGCGGTGCGAGGCGGTCGCCCGGTGCTCCGGCGCGAACTCCCGCTCGATCTCGGTGAGCACGCTGCGCCGCAGGGCGTGCGGGACGTGTTTCATCTTCTGCACCGGGGTCGTGCCGAAGCGGGCCTCTATGAGCGCGCGGTTGTTCTTGCCCGCGACGGACACCGGGACGTCGTCGTCGCCGGGCGGTCCGAGCGGCACCAGCGCGGGCGAGGGGAAGTACTTGGTCAGCCCGTTGGCCAGGAAGAAGTCGTGCGGGGAGGCCTCCCGGCCGAGGAAGACGTCGTCGTTGAAGTAGAGGAAGTGCTCCGAGAGGCCCTTGATGTGGTGCAGCTGGCTCTCGATGGCGTGCGAGTTGAACGTCGGCAGATCCGCCGTGTCGGTGAATATCTCGCGGTGGCTGACGACCTTCACGCGCGGGTGCGCGGTGTTGAGCCAGGACGGCACCTGGTCGTCGGTGACGAGGTAGACGTCCCGCACCCAGGGCGCGTACATGTCCAGTGAGCGCAGCGAATAGCGCAGCTCGTCGCGGTTGGCGTAGCGCGCCGCGTTGGCCGCCTCGTCGTGGTACGCCTGCCCGGTGTACGCGGCGCGGCGCTCCAGCCACGCCGGGTCGGCGCCGTCCACCCAGGTGTAGACGACGTCGACGGGGAAGGTGATGTCGCCGGGCAGCGGCACGGTGAAGTCGCGGTAGGTGGCGACCTGGTCGGCCCGGCCGTCGCCGGAGCCGTTCGGGCAGGTGAAGAGCGCGGCGGGGACCGAGATCCGGGGGCCCTGCGCGGGCACCCACTCGGTGACGGCGTTCCGCCGCGGGGCGATCAGCCGGTCCTCCTCACGGGGCCAGAACTCCACGTCGCAGCCGTACTCCTCGGCCAGCACGAGCGAGCGGGCCGGGTCGGTGCGGAACCAGGTGACCCGGAACGTCCCGGCGCGCGCGGCCCGGTGCCAGCCGCCGGAGTCGTAGCCGGGCACGGTGTGCCGCACCTCGTTCCCCGGGCCCAGCAGGGAGACGTAGCCGGGCAGCTCGCGGCAGCGGGCGGCCAGCGCGGCGAGCGCCCGCGACCCGTCCTCCACGGCGACCGCGACGACGCCCCGGCCGCGCTCCTTGCCGCGTACGCAGAAGTGGTCGACGCCGGCCCGCTCCAGGGTCTCGGTGACGGTGACGAGGTTGTCGCGGCGGGCCCGTGCGGGTGAGAGATCGTGCTGCACGAGGGCGATGCGCGGGTGCCCCTCGGCCATGGTCACGGCCCGGCCGGGCGCGGTGGCCAGGGCCCGGTGCGCGAGCGCCACGCTCCGGGTGCGCAGCCCGTCCAGGTGGCGGGCCGTCGCCAGCCAGCTGACCTGCTGCTTGATGCGGCGGCGCAGCTCCGGGGTGCTGCGCGTGGCGATGGCCCGGCGCAGGTGTTCCGGTACGGCCTTGCGGTAGGCCGACACCAGGGCCGACGCCTCCGGGTTGATCCGCCGCACCGTCCCCGTGGTCCGTACGGCACCCGGATGCCGTACGGACCGGCGGCGTGGTTCGGCGGCCCGCTGTCCCATCTGTGCACTCACTCCGGTCTCCCCCTTCGCGTCGAGTCCGCTCCGACTCTCACTCCCCGCGGTCCGGTCATTTACCCCTATGGGCGTTTGATGCAACTATGACGCCGTACGTCCCGGTACACATCCGCTGTGCGTCCGTTCCCCGTGAGCGCGCTCCCCTCCCGGGGGAGAACTCTTCGCAAGGAAGACTCGTCAGCGGACGAGAAGGATGCCCCGCCACGTGACCGACGGGCGCCGCCCGCGCCCCAACGGAAGGGAGCGCCGGCCGCCATGCGCCAGGTCCTGCTGAACCGAGCGGTGCGCGCCGGCCGCCGCGCCCGCCGCGCGGCGGCCGGGGTGCGCCGCCGCATTGAGCGCGTCGACACCGTCCCGGTGCTCGCCGCGCGGCCGCGCCCGCGGCCCCTGCTGCGCCCCGTCCACCTCTCCGTCCTCGGCGGCCGCACCCTGAACGTGGCGGTCCGTTACCCCCGCCGGGCGCACGGCATCGAGAGCGCACTGCTCCATCTGGACCACCGCGGCGACCGGCGGTCCGCGCCGCTGACGCCCGAGCCGCAGCCCGACGGCACCCTGCTGCTCACCGCGACGGCCCCGCTCCGCTTCGCCCCGCACGGCGAACCGCCGGAGCCCGGCACCCTCGCCCTCGGCCCCGGCGTCTGGCGGCTCTCCCTCGCCGTGACCGACACGGCGGGCGTGGAGACGCTCGCCGGCCTCCGCGCGGCCCCGCACCGCACCCCGGCCGGGCCGACGCTCCCGTACTCCCCCGAGCCCGGCAGCGGCGCCCTCTTCCGCCCGGTCCGCTCCGCCGACGGCCACGCGTTGCTCAAGGTGACGGCCCCCGCGCCGCAGGCCGAGCTGGTCGCGCTCGGGCTGCGCTGGGACCGGGTCACCGTGCAGGTCAGGCTGGTCGGGCCGGTGGCCAGGCACGCCGCCTGGACCGCCGAGGCCGTCCGGCAGGGCCCGGGCTCCACCGTGCTGCCCATGCCCCTGGAGCAGGGCGCGGGACACCTCACCGCCGATCTGCCGCTGGCCGCGATGGCCGCCGACGGGCACGTCCAGCACACCTGGGAGGTGCGGCTGCGGTCCGGGCGCACCCGGCTGAAGGTCGGCCGCCGGCTGACCGACGTACGCCACCCGAAGCGGGTCTTCCGTACGCCCTACCGCTCGATAGCGCTGCCGGACGGCCGGCTGCTGCGGGTGCACGCCCAGTTCTCGGCGGCCGGGACCCTCACCGTCAGCTGCGCCGCGTACGCCACGCCCGCACCCGCCCACGAGCCCTCGGAGGACCGGCCATGAGGATCACGTTCCTGCTCACCCTCGGCGACGAGATGGGCGGCACGGAAATGGCCGCGTACACCCAGGCGGCCCACCTCGCGGCGCGCCACGACGTCGAGGTGCTGAGCGTCTTCCGCACCCGCGACGAACCGTTCTTCCCCGCCGCCCGGGACATCCGCCGCCGCTACCTGGTCGACCGGACGGGCCCCTACGAGCGCCCGGTGCGGGCCAGCGCGCTGGACGAGGCGGCCTGCCGCACCCTGGCCTCGCTGCCCAGCGAGCTGATCGAGCCCGCCTGGGAGCACACCTTCAACCGGCTCTCCGACGTCGAGCTGAGTGCCGCGCTCGCGTCCCCGGACACCGACGTGCTGGTCACCACCACGCCCGCGCTGATGGCCGCGGCCGCCGAGCTGGTCCAGGGCCCCGTGATCACCGTGCACCAGGAGCACCGCGCCTCCCAGCTGCGCGGCGTCAGCGGCGAGCCGCTGCTGCGGTACGCGCCCCGGATCGACGCGCTGGTGTCGCTGACCGAGCGGACCGCCGAGTGGTTCCGCGAGTCCCTCGGCCCGGCCGCGCCCGAGCTGCCCGTGATCCCGAACGCGGTGCCCGACGGCTACCGCCCGCGCTCCGACCTCGCGGGGCGGACCATCGTGGTGGCGGCCCGGATGACCCCCGAGAAGCAGCTCGACCACGCCGTACGGGCCTTCGCGCAGGTCGCCGGGGACCATCCGGACTGGCGGCTGCGGATCTTCGGCGACGGACCGCAGGAGGTCCGGCTGCGCCACCTGATCGAGGGGCTGGCCCTGCACGACCGGGTCGAACTCCTCGGCCGCACCCGGGACATGACCGAGGAGTGGGCGAAGGCGAGCCTGTGCCTGCTGCCGTCGCGCAACGAGGCGTTCCCGCTGGTCCTGCTGGAGGTGTTCGCGGCCGGGGTGCCGGTCGTCGCGTACGACATCGTCACCGGGCCCGCCGAGATCGTCCGGCACGGCGTGGACGGCCTGCTCGTGCCGCCCGGCGACGTGGACGCGCTGGCCGCCGCACTCGGTGAACTGATGGGTGATCAAGAGCGGCTGCGGGCATACGGGAACGCCGCGCGCGCCGGGGTGTACGAGCGCTTCTCCGGCGAGCTGATCACCGGCGAGTGGGAACGTCTCTTCGAGAAGCTGGTGGCCCGCCGCGACGCGCCGGACCGGCTCGCGGCGCGCGCCGACCGCACCGCGCTGCGCCTCGCGGCGGGCGGCGGCCGGGTGTTCAGCGTGGCGGCCCCGCACGGCGGCCCGCTCGCCGCCTCCGCCGACGCGCAGAAGGCCCGCGAGGTACTGCTGAAGGCCCAGGACCGCTCGGGCAGGCTGGTCCGCTCGGCCGGGCGGCTGGCCGAGCTGCGCGACGACCTCACCGCGCCGCAGGTCGCCGACCGCAACCTGGAGCTGGCCACCGATGCGCTGCGGGCCCACGGCATCGGGTACGTCCTGCTCCGCGACGACGCGCTCGCGCACCGCGTCGCGGTGGCCGTCGAGGACCGGGAGCGGACGCTGGCCGCGCTCGCGGAGGAGCTGCGCGGCGAGCCGGTCTACGGCGAGCTGGTCTCACCGCGCGGCCATGCGCCCGGCGCGCTGCTCGCCGAGCGGCTGACCGAGGCCGGCGAGATCGCGGGCGTACGGATCTTCAAGCCGGTGACCAGCGAGAGCCGCACGCTGCGGTACGGCCCGGCCTTCGGCTGCACCGTGGAGTTCTGGGCGCCGGACGAGGACGGCTGGCGGGAGGCGCCGCGCGGCACCACCTTGCTGGGCCCGCGCCTGCCGGACCTCGCGCCCACGGCCACCTGGCGGGTCGCGGGCCGGGACCACCCCACGCTCGCCGCCTTCGCCGAGACCCTGATGTGGGACGTCGACTTCCCCGTCGACGTCGTCTACACCTGGGTGGACGACGCCGACCCGGCCTGGCGGGAGCGGCGGGACGCGGCCCGGCAGGCGGCGGGGCTGCCCACCGACCACGTCGACAGCGGCGACGCCCGCTTCCGCAGCCGCGACGAGCTGCGGCACTCGCTCCGCTCGCTGGCGATGTACGCGCCCTGGGTGCGCACCGTGCACCTGGTCACCGACGACCAGGTGCCCGACTGGCTGGACACCGCGCACCCGGGTCTGAAGGTGGTCGACCACCGCGAGCTGTTCGCCGACGCCTCCCACCTGCCGACCTTCAACTCGCACGCCATCGAGAGCCAGTTGCACCGCATCGAGGGCCTGTCCGAGCAGTTCCTGTACTTCAACGACGACGTGTTCCTCGGCCGCCCGCTGCCGGCCTCGGCGTTCTTCCACAGCAACGGCACCGCGCACTTCTTCCGCTCGCCCACGGCCGTGCCGCCCGGCGAGGTCACCGAGGACGACGAGGGCTACTTCGCCGCCGCCAAGAACAACCGGGCGCTGCTGAAGCGGGAGTTCGGCCGCACCGCCACGCACAGCTTCCTGCACGCCCCGCACCCGCTGCGGCGCAGCGTCCTCGCGGAGATCGCCGACCGCTTCCCCGCGGAGGTGGCGGCCACCGCGGCCAGCCGCTTCCGGGCGCGGACCGATCTGTCGATCGCCTCGTCGCTGCACCACTACTACGGATATCTGACCGGCAAGTCGACGCCCGCGACCATTTCCTGCTCGTTCGTGAACGCCGGCCGCTACGACCACCACACTGTCCTCAGCCGGCTGCTCGCCACCCGCAGCCACTCCGTCTTCTGCATCGCGGACTCCGCCGACGCCGAGGTGCCGGCGGCGGAGCAGGACCGGGTGGTGCGCGCGTTCCTGGGCGCGTACTTCCCCGTACCGTCGCCGTACGAGCGCGGCTGACCGGCTCGGCCGAAACGAGGAGGAGCGGCATGACCTGGCTGATCACTGGTGGTGCGGGATACATCGGGGCGCACGTGGTGCGTGCCATGACGGGCGCGGGCGAGCGCGCGGTGGTGCTGGACGACCTGTCCACCGGCGTGGCGGAGCGGGTGCCCGAGGGCGTGCCGCTGGTCGTCGGGTCGACGCTGGACCGGGCGCTGCTGGACCGCACGATCGCGGAGCACGAGGTGGCCGGGGTGGTGCACCTGGCGGCGAAGAAGCAGGTCGCCGAGTCGGTGGAGCTGCCGCTGCTGTACTACCGGGAGAACGTGGAGGGGCTGCGGACGCTGCTGGAGGCGGTGGCGGCCGGCGGCGTCGGCCGCTTCGTCCTCTCCTCCTCGGCCGCGGTCTACGGCATGCCCGACGTGGACCTGGTCACCGAGGACACCCCGTGCGTGCCGATGAGCCCGTACGGCGAGACCAAGCTCGCCGGCGAGTGGCTGACCCGCGCCGCCGGCCGGGCGCACGGCATCTCCACGGCCTGCCTGCGCTACTTCAACGTGGCGGGCGCCGCGGCCCCGGAGCTGGCCGACACCGGGGTCTTCAACATCGTGCCGATGGTCTTCGAGAAGCTCACCGAGGGCGCGGCGCCGCGGATCTTCGGCGACGACTACGACACCCCGGACGGCACCTGCGTCCGCGACTACATCCACGTCGAGGACCTGGCCGACGCGCACCTCGCGGCCGCGCGCAAGCTCGCCGGGTCCGGCCCGGTCCGCGATCTGACGGTCAACATCGGGCGCGGCGAGGGCGTCTCCGTACGGGAGATGGTCGATCTGATCGCCGAGGTCACCGGCTACCGGGACCGCCCGGCCGAGGTCACGGCGCGGCGTCCCGGCGACCCGGCGCGGGTGGTCGCGGCCGCCGACCGGATCGCCGCCGAGCTGGGCTGGAAGGCCCGGCACGACGTGCGGGACATGATCAGCTCGGCCTGGGCCGGGTGGCTGCTGCGGCACCCGGAGGCACAGCGCGGCTGAACGGTGTCCGCACTTTTCTTAAACAGTCACACAACCAACTTCTCGTCACGTCCGTCTCTCAGGTAGCGACAGGATCGTCCATTTCCGGACTTTTCCGCGCTCTGTGCCCGGTCCGATACGAGGAGTAGTACAGCAATGCCCGCACCCGGCGGCTCTGCCGCAGCACCGCGCTTCAGCATCGTCGTCCCCGTCTACAAGGTGCAGGGCTACCTCCGCGCCTGCCTGGACTCGGTGCTGGCCCAGTCGTGCGGCGACTTCGAGGTCATCGCCGTGGACGACCGCTCGCCCGACGGGTCGGGGGCCATCCTGGACGAGTACGCGGCCCGCGACCCGCGCGTCGTCCCGCTGCACCTCCCCGAGAACAAGGGCATCGGCAACGCGCGCAACGAGGGCGTGGCACGCGCCCGCGGCGACTACCTCCTCTTCCTCGACAGCGACGACACGCTGCTGCCCGACGCGCTGGAGTCCATAGCTGCCCGGCTCGCGGCGACCGAGGACCCCGACATCCTGGTCTACGACTACGCGCGCACCTTCTGGTGGGGCGAGGCCAAGCGCAACCGCGACGCCGAGGTGCTCTCCGCGCCCGGCCCCGAGGTCGGCACCATCGACGACCGCCCGGACCTGCTGCGCCTGTTCACCGTCGTGTGGAACAAGGCCTACCGCCGCGACTTCTACCTCGCCGGCGGCTTCAGCTTCCCCGACGGCTTCTACGAGGACGCGGTCGTCGTCTACGAGTCGCTGTTCAGCGCCGACCGCATCGCGCTGCTCGACCAGGTCTGCGTGCACTACCGCCAGCGCCGCCAGGGCAACGCGCTGCGCACCCCCAGCCGGGAGCACTTCGCCGCCTTCGCGCAGTACGAGCGGCTGTTCGCGTTCATCGAGGAGCGGCCGGCGCTGCACCGCTGGCGCGCCTTCCTCTTCGAGCACATGATCGACCACTACCTCTTCATCCTGGCCCGCCCCGACCGGGTGCCGGCCGCGGCACGCGCGGAGTTCTTCCGCCGTGCGGCGCAGCACTACCGCCGCTACCGCCCAGCGGACTTCGTCCGGCCCAAGGGCGTCATGGGCGTCCAGTACGACGCGCTCGCCCGCGGCTCCTACACCGCGTTCGCCGCGCTGAAGCTGGCCGCCCGGGGCCGCAAGAAGGCCGCGGGCCGCCTGAAGAAGGCCAGGCACACCCTCGGCAAGCAGGCGTACGCGCGCTTCTACCAGCTCCAGCTGCACCGTCCGCTGGACCCGCACCTCGCCGTCTACGCCGCGTACTGGAACCGCACCCCCGCCTGCAACCCGCTCGCGGTCTACGAGAAGGCCAAGGAGCTGGCGCCGCAGGTCCACGGCGTGTGGGTGGTCAAGAAGGAGCTGGCGGACACCCTCCCCGAGGGCATCGACTACGTGGTGCCCAACACCCCGCGGTACTGGGAGGTGATGGCCCGCGCCACGTACTTCGTCAACAACGTCAACTTCCCCGACGCGGTCGTGAAGCGCCCCGGCCAGATCCACCTCCAGACCCACCACGGCACCCCGCTCAAGCGGATGGGCATCGACCAGCAGCAGTACCCGGCGGCGGCCAAGGGCATGTCGATGCGCAAGCTGCTGCAGCGCGCCGACCGCTGGGACTTCAGCGTCTCCTCCAACCAGCACACCACCGAGCAGTGGGAGCGGGTCTACCCCTGCTCCTTCCAGTCGCTGGACACCGGCTACCCGCGCAACGACGTGTACTACCGGGCCACGGCCCAGGACGTCCTCGACGTCCGCGCGCGCCTGGGCATCGCCCCCGGCCGCACCGCCGTCCTGTACGCGCCCACCGTCCGCGACTACCAGAACGGCTACGTGCCGCGGATGGACCTGGCGCGCGTCACCCGCGAACTGGGCCCCGACGTGGTGCTGCTGGTCCGCACCCACTACTTCTACGGCGAGGACGCCCGGCTGGCCGAGCTCCAGGAGCAGGGCGCGCTGATCGACGTCTCGCGCCACCCGTCGGTCGAGGAGCTGTGCCTGGCCGCCGACGCGCTGATCACGGACTACTCGTCGATCATGTTCGACTACGCCAACCTCGACCGCCCGATCATCACGTACGCGGACGACTGGGACGTCTACGTGAAGTCCCGCGGCGTCACCTTCGACCTGCTCTCCGGCGAACCGGGCGACACCCCCGGCGTGGTCGCCACCAGCGAGGACGAGCTGATCGCCGCCTTCCGGGACGGCAGCTGGGACGGCGCGGAGGCCACGGCCCGCCGCGCCGCCTTCCGCGCCCGCTTCTGCCAGTGGGACGACGGCCACGCGGCCGAACGGGTGGTCCGCCGCGTGTTCCTCCACCAGGAGGCAACGCCGGAGGTCGTCCCGCTGGACGAGCGCACGGTGGCACCCAGCCCGCGCGAGGCGGCGAAGGCCGCCGGTACCGCGGGTACCGCCGTGACCACCCTGCCCGCGCAGGCGGACGCGTCGGACATGGACCTGGCCGGCTGAGACAGGCAGCACCCGCGCCCCGCAAGGGGCGCGGGGAACTGCGCGACCAGCCACAGGCGCCCCGCAGTCGGAACCGCGCCCCTGCCGGAACGGCGCTACCGCTGCGCGTCACGCGCTCGCGCTACGCGCCACGCGCACCGAGCGCCCTCGTCACCGCCTCGGCCAGTTCGTCCAGGTACCCGGCCGGCAGGTCGCCCCGAAGGACCACCACCCGCCAGTACAGCGGCCCCGTGATCAGGTCGAGCGCGAGCCGGACGTCCACGTCCGGCCGCAGCTCACCGCGCTCGACCGCGCGCCCGACCATCGCCCGCGTCATGGACTCCTGGCTGTCGTGCAGCGCCGTGCGCAGCGCCTCGGCGATCTCCGGGCTGCGCGCCGCCTCGGCCAGCAGGTCCGGGATGATCTGCGCCGCCATCGGATGGCGCAGCGCCCGGGACGCCACTTCCAGCAGCATCCGCACGTCACCGCGGAGCGTCCCGGTGTCCGGCACCGGCATCCCCTCGGCCGCCAGCGCGGTCACCACGTCCAGGACCAGGTGCAGCTTGGAGCGCCAGCGGCGGTAGACGGCGGTCTTGCCGACCCCCGCGCGGCGCGCGATGCCCTCGATCGACATCCGGCCGAACCCGACGGCGGCCAGCTCCGCGAAGACCGCCGCCCGAATGGCGGCAGTCTTCTCCTCCCGGAGCACGGCGGCGCCGGCCGGGGCCCGACGCGCCGACGGCGCGGTCCGGCCCGGCGGCACGGGCTTCTCCGGCGACGCCGGAGGTGCCGCTTCCGAGGGTGCTGGGTCATTGGCCATGCAAAGGAGCATAGCGTCAGGACGGAACGGTTGCGTTTCGACGTTCCGGCACCCTACTCTCAGGTTGCGACGATACGGAGCCGTCTCGTCGTGAGTTCCTCGGCCTCGCGGTGCCGCCGACCTGCCGCGCCCGCGTCCACGCACGAAAGCGGACTGATGTCTCAGACCCTCACGCGTCCGGTCCCCGCCGCCCCGCCGGACCCCGACCCGCGCGCGCTCGCGGAGCGGTACGGCCTCTCCGTCAGCGGCCGGCGCCCGTCGCTCCCCTCGTACGTCCGGCAGCTCTGGCAGCGGCGCCACTTCATCTCGGCGTTCTCCAGCGCGAAGCTGACCGCCCAGTACAGCCAGGCCAAGCTGGGCCAGCTGTGGCAGGTCGTGACGCCGCTGCTGAACGCGCTGGTCTACTACCTGATCTTCGGCCTGCTGCTGGGGACCCACCGGGGCGTACCCGACTACATCCCGTTCCTGGTCACCGGCGTCTTCATCTTCACCTTCACGCAGAGCTCGGTGCTGGCCGGCACCCGCGCGATCTCCGGCAACCTCGGCCTGGTCCGCGCGCTGCACTTCCCGCGTGCCTGCCTGCCGATCTCCTTCTGCCTGATGCAGCTCAAGCAGCTGCTGTTCTCCATGGGCGTCCTGGTCGTCATCCTGCTGGCGTTCCGGCAGGTGCCCGGCTGGTCCTGGCTGCTGGCCATTCCGGCCCTGTGCCTGCAGTTCACCTTCAACACCGGGCTGGCCATGATCATGGCGCGGCTCGGCAGCAAGACCCCGGACCTCGCGCAGCTGATGCCCTTCATCCTCCGGACGTGGATGTACACCTCCGGCGTGATGTACAGCCTGGACAAGGTCACGACCGGCAAGCACATCCCGGCGGTCGTCCAGTTCCTGCTGGACGTGAACCCCGGGGCGGTCTACATCGACCTGATGCGGTTCGCCCTGATCGACTCCTTCACCGCCGACAAGCTGCCGCCCCACGTCTGGGCCTGCGCGCTGGGCTGGGCGGCCGTGATGGGGGTCGTGGGCTTCGTGTACTTCTGGAAGGCGGAGGAGCGGTACGGCCGTGGCTGAGCAGCAGAGCACCAGTTTGGAGCAGCCGGCGGTCGAGGCCGCCGCGGCCGGCGAGGAGCGCATCCCCACCGTCATCGCCGATGATCTGCACATCGTGTACCGGGTCTACGGCACCGGCGCGGGCCGGGGCAGCGCCACCGCCGCGCTGAACCGGATCATCCGCCGCAAGCCCTCGACCGGGGTGCGGGAGGTGCACGCGGTCAAGGGCGTGACCTTCACCGCCTACCGGGGCGAGTCCATCGGCCTGATCGGCACCAACGGCTCGGGCAAGTCCACCCTGCTCAAGGCGGTGGCGGGGCTGCTGCCGGCCGAGCGGGGCCATGTCTACACCCACGGCCAGCCCTCGCTGCTGGGCGTGAACGCG
>NZ_PQSQ01000134.1 GCF_002920575.1 Streptomyces sp. Ru73
AGCACGACCAGCGCGCCCCGCCCCGACGCCAGCGTCGCCGCCACCGCGGCGGCCAGCTCCCACGGCCAGTGCGGCCCCGGCAGCGCCGTCCACACGGCGCGGGGCGAGCCCCCGCGCGCGAGCGCGTCGAGGAACCCGGGCCGTCCGGATACCGCTCCCAGCTGGCGAGCGCGGGCACGGCGGGCGGGGGCGGCGGCGCGGGGAAGCGCTCCGCCTCGGGCTTGGCGTGCCGCGGCGGGATGGCCAGCTGCAGGACGTCGGCGAGCGAGCCGGCGTACCGGTCGGCGACCGCGCGGCACAGCGCCAGCAACTCGGGGCTGAGCACCGGCTCCGGCGAGACGACCTGGGCGAGGGCGGCGAGCGGGCCGCGGTAGTCGGACTCGGCGATGCGCTCGACGATGTACCCGTCGAGGAGGCCGCCGCCCTCGCGCCGGCCCTCGCGGACCTTGCCGGTGCCCGCGCCGAACCGCACCCGGACCCGGACACCGGGCCGGGCCTCCTCGTCCATCGCGGCGGGCACCGCGTAGTCCCAGAGCTTGTCGAGGTGGACCGGGCCCTTGTCCACCAGGACCCGGGCGACGGGCCGGTCCTTGGCCAGCTCGGCGCCGCGCCAGGTCCGCGGCCTGGCCTTCGGCGCCTTCTTCTTGGCCTCCCGGACGGTCTCCCGGATCAGGGCCAGCTGCTCACCCTGCTCCCCGGCCCCCGCCCCGTTCTCGCTGCTCACACCCCCAGTCTTAGCAGACCGCACCGACAGCGGCCGCGGCGCGCGGGACAGCGGGACGGACCGGAAACGCCTCCGGGCCCGTACCGCTGTCGCGCGGTACGGGCCCGGAGGCGTGAAGCTAGGGAAAGCGGAGCCTCGGCGGCTCGCGGACCTTAGAGGCCGGCCGCCTTGCGCAGGGCGTCGACGCGGTCCGTGCGCTCCCAGGTGAAGGACTCCAGCTCACGGCCGAAGTGGCCGTACGCCGCGGTCTCCGCGTAGATCGGGCGGAGCAGGTCCAGGTCGCGGATGATCGCGGCCGGGCGGAGGTCGAAGACCTCGGAGATGGCCTGCTCGATCTTCTCGACGTCGACGGTGGCGGTGCCGAAGGTCTCCACGAAGAGACCCACCGGCTCGGCCTTGCCGATGGCGTAGGCGACCTGGACCTCGCAGCGCTGGGCCAGGCCCGCGGCCACGACGTTCTTCGCGACGTAGCGCATGGCGTACGCGGCGGAGCGGTCGACCTTGGACGGGTCCTTGCCGGAGAAGGCGCCGCCGCCGTGGCGGGACATGCCGCCGTACGTGTCGATGATGATCTTGCGGCCGGTGAGGCCCGCGTCACCCATCGGGCCGCCGATCTCGAAGCGGCCGGTGGGGTTCACCAGGAGGCGGTAGCCCTCGGTGTCGAGCTTGATGCCGTCCTCGATCAGCTCGTTCAGCACGTGCTCGACGACGAACTCGCGGATGTCGGGAGCGAGCAGCGAGTCCAGGTCGATGTCGCTCGCGTGCTGCGAGGAGACGACGACGGTGTCCAGGCGGACTGCCTTGTGGCCGTCGTACTCGATGGTGACCTGGGTCTTGCCGTCGGGACGGAGGTAGGGGATGGTGCCGTTCTTGCGCACCTCGGACAGCCGCTTGGACAGGCGGTGCGCGAGGTTGATCGGGAGCGGCATCAGCTCCGGGGTCTCGTCGCAGGCGTACCCGAACATCAGGCCCTGGTCGCCGGCGCCCTGCTTGTCCAGCTCGTCCTCGTCGCCCTCGACCCGCTTCTCGTAGGCGGTGTCGACGCCCTGGGCGATGTCCGGGGACTGCGCGCCGATCGATACGGAGACACCACAGGAAGCGCCGTCGAAGCCCTTCTTGGAGGAGTCGTAACCGATCTCCAGGATCTTGTTCCGCACGAGGGTGGGGATGTCGGCGTAAGCCTTCGTGGTCACCTCGCCGGCCACGTGCACCAGGCCGGTGGTGATCAGCGTCTCGACGGCGACCCGGGAGGCCGGGTCCTCCTTCAGGAGCGCGTCGAGGATGGTGTCGCTGATCTGGTCAGCGATCTTGTCGGGGTGGCCCTCGGTGACGGACTCCGAGGTGAACAGGCGGCGGGACACATCGCTCCCTGGGGTTGCAGCGGCTGCTGTCTGATCATTGACGGACCGGCCGAGAGCTGCGCTCGGCGCGATCCACGGCCAGTTTATCGGTCGGACGTGCAGTTCGGGCACGCAGTCTCGTTCTGTGGATGCGCCGTGACCAGGGACACCCTGCCATGCGTGCCCGGAGCATCGCTCGATCGCACGCCACGACAAGGGGTTTTGCCGTGGCGGACGGGCCGGAATGGACCCATCGAGTGATCAGGAAATTCGCTCGGCGACCAGGTCCCAGACCGTGTCGGCCAGGGCTTCCTTGGGTCCGTGCGGGACCGGGGTCTCGGTGCCGTCGGCGGCCAGTACGACCGCCTCGTTCTCGGCCGAGCCGAAGGTCCTGTGCTCCCCGACCTCGTTGACGACCAGCAGGTCACAGCCCTTGCGGGCGAGCTTCTTGCGGCCGTTCTCCAGCACGTCGTCGGTCTCGGCGGCGAATCCGACGACGATCTGTCCGGGACGCGCCCGGTCGGCGGAGATCTCGGCAAGGATGTCCGGATTGCGGACCAGGTCGAGCGGCGGCTGCTCCACGTCGTCCCGCTTCTTGATCTTCCCGGGCGCGTATGCGGCCGGGCGGAAGTCGGCCACGGCGGCCGCCATGACCACCGCGTCGGCGTCGGCCGCCGCCTTCAGCACCGCCTCGCGCAGCTGCACGGCCGTGCCGATGCGGACGACGTCCACCCCGGCCGGGTCCGGCAGCCCGGTCTCCGCCGCGACCAGCGTGACCCGGGCGCCGCGCGCCACGGCCGTACGGGCGAGCGCGTAGCCCTGCTTGCCGGAGGAACGGTTGCCCAGGTAGCGGACGGGGTCCAGCGGCTCGCGGGTGCCGCCCGCGCTGATCACCACGTGCCGGCCGGCGAGGTCCGGCGCGACCCCCTCGGGGCCGCGGGCCAGCACCCGGCGGCAGACCTCGAAGATCTCGGCCGGGTCGGGGAAGCGGCCCTTGCCGGTGTCGACGCCGGTCAGCCGGCCGACGGCGGGCTCGATGACGAGGGCGCCGCGGCGGCGCAGGGTCGCGACGTTCTCCTGGGTGGCCGGATGCTCCCACATCTCGGTGTGCATCGCCGGGGCGAAGACCACCGGACAGCGGGCGGTCAGCAGGGTGTTCGTCAGCAGGTCGTCGGCGAGGCCGTGCGCCGCCTTGGCCAGCATGTCGGCGGTACAGGGAGCCACCACGACCAGGTCGGCGCCCTGCCCGATGCGGACGTGCGGCACCTCGTGCACGGACTCCCAGACCTCGGTCGAGGCGGGGTTGCCGGAGAGCGCGGCCCAGGTGGCCTCGCCCACGAAGTGCAGCGCGGAGGCCGTCGGCACCACGCGGACGTCGTGCCCGGACTCGCTGAGCCGCCGCAGCAGCTCGCACGCCTTGTACGCGGCGATCCCGCCGCTGACCCCCAGGACGACCTTGGGCTTGTCCATCGTCTTCGCTGCTCCCCGAGCCAGGGCGCCCCTGCGCCAACGCCTACGTGCACACCTGTGCGGTACCTACCCATGACACACCAAGGGTCCGGCAGCCGCGCTGCCGGACCCTTGGTCCATGAAACTTTCGCCGGAGCGGGCCCTTACTGGGCCGGGCCCTCCACGGCCTCGGAGGTCAGCAGACCCGCGTTGATCTCGCGCAGCGCGATCGAGAGGGGCTTCTCGTGGACGTGGGTGTCCACCAGGGGGCCGACGTACTCGAGCAGGCCCTCGCCGAGCTGCGAGTAGTACGCGTTGATCTGGCGCGCACGCTTCGCGGCGTAGATCACGAGGCTGTACTTCGAGTCGGTGGCCTCGAGAAGCTCATCAATCGGCGGGTTGATGATGCCCTCGGGCGTGGTGATGGAAGAGGACACTCTCTGCCTTCCGAAGGGTGTGATCAGGGAATCCCCGGAAAATCCGCGGTATCTGAAAAGAGCGCGAAGATCATTCTCCGGAGTTATTCAGCATCAAGGCTAGCAGCTCGCGCGAGACGCCCTCGACGGAGGTGTTGACGAGCGTCTCGTCGAACTCCTTCTCCGCCGCCAGCTCGACCCGCGCGGCCGCCAGCCGGCGCTCGATCACCTCGGGCGACTCCGTGCCGCGGCCGGTGAGCCGGCGGACCAGCTCGTCCCAGCTCGGCGGGGCCAGGAAGACCAGCCGCGCCTCGGGCATGGACTCACGCACCAGCCGGGCGCCCTGGAGGTCGATCTCCAGCAGCACCGGCTCTCCCGCCGCCAGGTGGTCCAGGACCGCCTGGCGGGGGGTGCCGTAGCGATTGCCCGCGAATTCGGCCCACTCCAGCAGTTCGCCGTTGGCGATCAGCTTGTCGAACTCCTCGTCCTCGACGAAGAAGTACTGGACTCCGTGGCGCTCGCCGGGGCGCGGCTTACGGGTGGTGGCCGAGACCGAGAGCCATACCTCGGGGTGGACCTTGCGCATATGGGCGACGACCGTGCTCTTGCCGACCCCGGAGGGGCCGGAGAGCACGGTCAGCCGCGGTTGTCTGTCCGGGGTTGCCGGGGTCGCCCCCCGGGAGACTGCAGAACTCATGCAGCGATTATTCCAGCTTCCGGGGAGTGCCCGGGCACTCAGGAAGCGGGGGCGCCGAACTCGCGCTCAAGAGCCGCGATCTGGTTGGAGCCGAGACCACGGACCCGGCGGCTCTCGGAGATGCCCAGCCGCTCCATGATCTGCTTGGCGCGGACCTTGCCGACGCCGGGCAGGGACTCGAGCAGTGCGGAGACCTTCATCTTGCCGATGACGTCGTTCTCCTGGCCCTGCTTGATGACCTCGTGGAGGGAGGCACCGGAGTGCTTGAGCCGATTCTTGACCTCGGCGCGCTCCCGGCGAGCCGCGGCGGCCTTCTCGAGCGCGGCTGCGCGCTGTTCAGGGGTAAGGGGCGGAAGAGCCACGCCTACGTCACCTCGGATGTCGAACTGTCGGATACGGACCGGTGTGGAACCTACTTGCCCCGCACCTGCGGAGCAACGAACAACGCGCTTACGTGCGGTGCTCTCGTCGGAGACTAGCGGGCGAGGGCGCCAGAGTCAGCGAGAACAGACGAAAAGTCCTGGTCAGCCTCTGCCGACCAGGACATTTCGGGACCAATGGACCGGGGAAAGTGCCGGTCGCTGCCACTAACCGACCGCTGCGGCCACATCCTCGGCGAACCGCGCCGCCGCATCGCGCAGACCTGCGGCGTCCGGACCGTGACGCAGGACACCCCGGCTGACGCTCGGGACGACGTTGCGCACGGCGTTCCCGAAGACCTTCGGGAGGTCGGCGGGGGTCGCGCCCTGGGCACCGATGCCGGGCGCGAGCAGCGGCCCGTTCACCGCGAGGTCGTACGAGGACAGCTCCCCGAGGGTCGCGCCGACGACGGCCCCGAAGGAGCCCAGCGGCTCGGCCCCGGCGTTCTCGGCCTTGAGGTGGGCCAGCATGGTGCCGGCGACGGTCGAGCCGTCGGCCCGTACGGCATGCTGCACCTCCTGCCCCTCGGGGTTGGAGGTGAGGGCCAGCACGAAGAGGCCGCAGCCGTTCTCCTTGGCCAGCTCCACCGCGGGCTTCAGGGAGCCGTAGCCCAGGTACGGGCTGACGGTGAGCGCGTCGGAGAAGAGCGGGCTGTCCTTGCCGAGGAAGGTGTCGGCGTACGCGGCCATCGTGGAGCCGATGTCGCCGCGCTTGGCGTCCATGAGGACCAGCGCGCCGCGCTCCCGGGCCTCGGCGACGGCGGTCTCCAGGACGGCGAGGCCGCGCGACCCGAAGCGCTCGAAGAACGCGGCCTGCGGCTTGAAGACCGCGACGGTCTCGCCGAGCGCCTCCACGACGGTACGGGTGAACCGGGCCAGGCCCGCCACGTCGTCGTTCAGGCCCCAGTCGGCCAGCAGGGAGGCGTGCGGGTCGATGCCGACGCAGAGCGGCCCGCGCTCGTCCATGGCGCGGCGCAGGCGGGCGCCGAAGGGCTCGGGGGTGCTGCCGGAGGTCATGAGGTCACCTTCTTGTGCTCGGCGCCGACGGCCTCGGCGAGGGTGGCGTACGGGCTGTTGCGCAGGCGTGCTGCCAGGCCCTTGTGGATCGCGCGGCACCAGAAGGGGCCCTCGTAGATGAAGGCGCTGTAGCCCTGCACCAGGGTGGCACCGGCCAGGATGCGCTGCCAGGCGTCCTCGGCGTTCTCGATGCCGCCGACGCCGATGAGGGTGATGCGGTCGCCGACGCGCGCGTACAGGCGGCGCAGCACCTCCAGGGAGCGCTCCTTGACCGGGCGGCCGGAGAGCCCGCCCGTCTCGCGGACGAGCGCGGGGTCGGACATCAGGCCCAGCCCGTCGCGGGCGATGGTGGTGTTGGTGGCGATGATGCCGTCCAGACCCAGCTCGAGGGCGAGGTCGGCGACCGCGTCGACGTCCTCGTCGGCCAGGTCGGGGGCGATCTTCACCAGGAGCGGGACGCGGCGCCCGGTGACCGTGCGGTCGGCGGCCTCGCGCACGGCGGAGAGCAGCGGGCGCAGGTGGTCGACGGCCTGGAGGTTGCGCAGGCCGGGGGTGTTCGGCGAGGAGACGTTGACCACGAGGTAGTCGGCGTGACCCGCCAGCCGCTCGGTGGAGGTGACGTAGTCACCGACCGCCTCGTCCTCGGGCACGACCTTGGTCTTGCCGATGTTGACGCCGAGCGTGGTCCGGAAGACGGGGTTGCGGGCCGCCAGGCGGGCCGCCACGGCCGCGGAGCCCTCGTTGTTGAAGCCCATGCGGTTGATCAGCGCGCGGTCCTGCACGAGGCGGAAGAGGCGCTTCTTGGGGTTGCCGGGCTGCGGCTGCGCGGTGACCGTGCCGATCTCGACGTGGTCGAAGCCGAGCATCGTCATGCCGTCGATGGCGACGGCGTTCTTGTCGAAGCCGGCGGCGAGCCCGAAGGGGCCGTGCATGCGGCGCCCGAGGGCCTCGACGCGCAGCTCCTTGTAGCGCGGCGCGAGGACGGCGGCGACGAAGGTCCGCAGGACGGGGATGCGGGCGGCCAGCCGGATCCAGCCGAAGGCCAGGTGGTGGGCCTGCTCCGGGTCCATCCGCTTGAAGATCAGGTTGAAGAACAGCTTGTACACAGGAGTGTCCTCATGAAGAGGGGGACACCGGGTGGCCGGTGTCCCCCTCGATCGACGGGCTGCTTAGTCGCGGGCCGCGGTCAGGTGCTCCGCGTGCTCCTGGAGGGAGCGGACGCCCACCTCGCCGCGGGACGTCGCCTCGATGCCCTGGACGGCGGCCGCGAGGGCCTGGACCGTGGTCAGGCAGGGCACGGAGCGGGCCACCGCCGCCGTACGGATGTCGTAGCCGTCCAGGCGGCCACCCGTGCCGTACGGGGTGTTGACGATCAGGTCGACCTCGCCGTCGTGGATCAGCTGGACGATGGTCTTCTCGCCGTTCGGGCCCTCGCCCTCGGACTGCTTGCGCACGACGGTGGCGTTGATGCCGTTGCGGCGCAGCACCTCGGCGGTGCCGGAGGTGGCCAGCAGCTCGAAGCCGTGCTGGACCAGCTCGCGGGCCGGGAAGATCATCGCGCGCTTGTCGCGGTTGGCGACGGAGACGAACGCGCGGCCCTTGGTGGGCAGCGCGCCGTACGCGCCGGCCTGCGACTTGGCGTACGCCGTGCCGAAGACCGAGTCGATGCCCATGACCTCACCGGTGGAGCGCATCTCCGGGCCGAGGACGGTGTCCACGCCGCGGCCCTGCATGTCGCGGAAGCGCGACCAGGGCATCACAGCCTCCTTGACGGAGATCGGCGCGTCCATGGGCAGCGTGCCGCCGTCGCCGGTCTTCGGGAGCATGCCCTCCGCGCGCAGCTCGGCGATGGTCGCGCCCAGCGAGATGCGGGCCGCGGCCTTGGCGAGCGGCACGGCGGTGGCCTTCGAGGTGAAGGGCACCGTACGGGAGGCGCGCGGGTTGGCCTCCAGGACGTAGAGGATGTCGCCGGCCATCGCGAACTGGATGTTGATCAGTCCGCGGACGCCCACGCCCTTGGCGATGGCCTCGGTGGAGGCGCGCAGCCGCTTGATGTCGAAGCCGCCGAGGGTGATCGGGGGCAGCGCGCAGGCGGAGTCGCCCGAGTGGATGCCGGCCTCCTCGATGTGCTCCATGACGCCGCCGAGGTAGAGCTCGTGGCCGTCGTAGAGCGCGTCGACGTCGATCTCGATGGCGTCGTCGAGGAAGCGGTCGATCAGCACCGGGTGCTGGTCGATGAGGCCCGCGTGCCGCTCCAGGTACTCGGCGAGCGACGCCTCGTCGTAGACGATCTCCATGCCGCGGCCGCCGAGCACGTAGGAGGGGCGGACCATGACCGGGTAGCCGATCTCGGCGGCGATGTCCTTGGCCTGGTCGAAGGAGAAGGCGGTGCCGTACTTCGGGGCCGGCAGCCCGGCCTCGGTGAGCACCCGGCCGAAGGCGCCGCGCTCCTCGGCGAGGTCGATGGCCTCGGGCGAGGTGCCGACGATCGGCACGCCGTTGTCCTTCAGTGCCTGCGCGAGACCCAGCGGGGTCTGGCCGCCGAGCTGGACGACGACGCCCGCGACGGGGCCGGCCGCCTGCTCGGCGTGGACGATCTCCAGCACGTCCTCGAGCGTCAGCGGCTCGAAGTACAGGCGGTCGGAGGTGTCGTAGTCGGTGGAGACGGTCTCCGGGTTGCAGTTGACCATCACCGTCTCGTAGCCCGCCTCGCTGAGCGCGAAGGAGGCGTGGACGCAGGAGTAGTCGAACTCGATGCCCTGGCCGATGCGGTTCGGGCCGGAGCCCAGGATGATCACCGCGGGCTTCTCGCGCGGCGCGACCTCGGACTCCTCGTCGTAGGAGGAGTAGAAGTACGGCGTCTTCGCGGCGAACTCCGCGGCGCAGGTGTCGACCGTCTTGTAGACCGGGCGGACGCCGAGGGCGTGCCGGACCTCGCGGACGACGTCCTCGCGGAGCTGGCGGATGCCGGCGATCTGGGCGTCGGAGAAGCCGTGCCGCTTGGCCTCGGCGAGGATCTCGGGGCCGAGCTTGTCGGCGGCCGCGATCTCGTCCGCGATCTCCTTGATCAGGAAGAGCTGGTCGACGAACCACGGGTCGATCTTGGTGGCGTCGAAGACCTCCTGCGGGGTGGCCCCGGCGCGGATGGCCTGCATGACGGTGTTGATCCGGCCGTCGGTCGGGATGCCGGCCTTGGCCAGCAGCTCGGCCTTGTCGCCGGGCTCACCGGTGAAGACGAAGGAGCTGCCCTTCTTCTCCGTCGAGCGCAGCGCCTTCTGGAGGGCCTCGGTGAAGTTGCGGCCGATGGCCATGGCCTCGCCCACCGACTTCATGGTGGTGGTGAGGGTGGCGTCGGCGGCCGGGAACTTCTCGAAGGCGAACCGCGGCACCTTGACCACGACGTAGTCGAGCGTGGGCTCGAAGGACGCCGGGGTCTTCTCGGTGATGTCGTTGGGGATCTCGTCGAGGGTGTACCCGACGGCGAGCCGCGCGGCGATCTTGGCGATCGGGAAGCCGGTGGCCTTGGAGGCCAGCGCGGAGGAGCGGGAGACGCGCGGGTTCATCTCGATGACGATGACCCGGCCGTCCACGGGGTTGACCGCGAACTGGATGTTGCAGCCGCCGGTGTCGACGCCGACCTCGCGGATGATCGCGATGCCGACGTCGCGCAGCACCTGGTACTCGCGGTCGGTCAGCGTCATCGCCGGCGCGACGGTGATCGAGTCGCCGGTGTGCACGCCCATCGGGTCGAAGTTCTCGATGGAGCAGACGACCACGACGTTGTCGTTCTTGTCGCGCATCAGCTCCAGCTCGTACTCCTTCCAGCCGAGGATGGACTCCTCCAGGAGCACCTCGGTGGTCGGGGAGAGCGTGAGGCCCTGGCCGGCGATGCGGCGCAGCTCCTCCTCGTTGTGCGCGAAGCCGGAGCCGGCGCCGCCCATGGTGAAGGAGGGGCGGACAACGACGGGGTAGCCGCCCAGCTCCTCGACGCCCTTCATGACGTCGTCCATGGAGTGGCAGATGTAGGAGCGCGCGGACTCGCCGTGGCCGATCTTCTTGCGGACCTCCTCCACGACCTCCTTGAACTGGTCGCGGTCCTCGCCCTTGTGGATCGCCTCGACGTTGGCGCCGATCAGCTCGACGCCGTACTTGTCGAGGGTGCCGGCCTCGTGCAGCGAGATCGCGGTGTTCAGCGCGGTCTGGCCGCCGAGGGTCGGCAGCAGCGCGTCGGGGCGCTCCTTCGCGATGATCTTCTCGACGAACTCGGGGGTGATCGGCTCGACGTAGGTGGCGTCGGCGATCTCCGGGTCGGTCATGATCGTCGCCGGGTTGGAGTTCACGAGGATGACGCGGAGGCCCTCGGACTTCAGGACCCGGCAGGCCTGGGTGCCGGAGTAGTCGAACTCGGCGGCCTGGCCGATGACGATCGGGCCGGAGCCGATGACCAGGACGGACTGGATATCGGTGCGCTTAGGCACGCTGGCCCTCCATCAGGGAAACGAAGCGGTCGAACAGGTAGGCGGCGTCGTGCGGACCGGCGGCCGCTTCGGGGTGGTACTGGACGCTGAAGGCCGGCTGGTCGAGCAGCTGGAGGCCCTCCACCACGTTGTCGTTCAGGCAGACGTGGGAGACCTCGGCACGGCCGTAGGGGGTGTCGGAGACCTTGTCGAGCGGCGCGTCCACGGCGAAGCCGTGGTTGTGCGCGGTGACCTCGACCTTGCCGGTGGAACGGTCCTGCACCGGCTGGTTGATGCCGCGGTGGCCGTACTTCAGCTTGAAGGTGCCGAAGCCGAGCGCGCGGCCCAGGATCTGGTTGCCGAAGCAGATGCCGAAGAGCGGGGTCTTCCGCTCCAGGACACCCTGCATGAGGGCGACCGGGTGGTCGGCGGTGGCGGGGTCACCGGGGCCGTTCGAGAAGAACACGCCGTCCGGGTTGACCGCGTAGACCTCTTCGATCGTGGCGGTGGCGGGCAGGACGTGCACCTCGATGCCGCGCTCGGCCATGCGGTGCGGGGTCATGCCCTTGATGCCCAGGTCGATGGCGGCGACGGTGAACTTCTTCGTGCCGATGGCCGGGACGACGTAGGTCTCCTGGGTGGCGACCTCGGCGGAGAGGTTCGCGCCCTTCATCTCGGGGGCCTGCCGGACCTTCTCCACCAGCGTGCCCTCGTCGGGCAGCGCGTCACCGGAGAAGATGCCGACGCGCATCGCGCCGCGCTCGCGCAGGTGGCGGGTGAGCGCGCGGGTGTCGACGCCGCTGATGCCGACGACGCCCTGCGCGGCGAGCTCCTCGTCCAGGGTGCGGACGGAGCGCCAGTTGGAGGGCACCCGTGCGGGGTCGCGGACGACGTAGCCGGAGACCCAGATCTTCTTGGACTCGGGGTCCTCGTCGTTGACGCCGGTGTTGCCGATGTGCGGGGCGGTCATGACGACCACCTGGCGGTGGTAGGAGGGGTCGGTCAGGGTCTCCTGGTAGCCGGTCATGCCGGTGGAGAACACCGCCTCGCCGAAGGTCTCCCCCACGGCCCCGTAAGCACGGCCGCGGAAGCTGCGGCCGTCCTCCAGGACGAGTACGGCGGGAACCTTCGCGGTTCCCCTGGTGGAGGTCGTCATCGTGCGCCTTCCGTTTCGGTGGTCGTGCTGATCAGCGCCTCATTGCGCTGGATGGTCTCGTTGAGTGCGGTCACCCACGCGGGGTGGCCGTCGGCGCGGTCGGAGCGGAAACCGGAGTCGATCTCCTTGTCGCCCAGCCGCCAGGTGATCACCAGCAGCCCGCCCTCGGGCAGGACCTTGCCGGCGATGCCCTTGTCCAGGCGGGCGCCGCGCAGGTCGGCCGCCGGGATGAAGAAGTCCTGCGCCCCGGGCCGTACGACGTCCACGCCCTGGTCCGTGAGGGTGACCTCGGCGCGGCTGCGGGTGCCGAGCCCGCGGGCCACGATCCGGTCGAGCCACTGCCCGGCGGTGGTCGAGCCGTGGTACCGGCCGCTCATCGTCAGCCGCGCCTCGCCGGGCTCCTCCGGGGTCTGCGGCAGCTCGGGCAGGTCGCCCTGGAGCGTGCCGCGCCACTTCCAGCCCTCGCGCATCAGCCAGTACAGCAGCGCGATGAAGAGCAGCAGGCCGACGACCCAGCCGATCCGCGCGGGCCAGTTGGTGACCTCGGCCGACTTCTGCGCGGCGGCCAGAGGGATCAAGGTCAAATCAGGTGTCACGCCAGCTTCCCGTCCACGACCGTTGCCCGGCCCCGCAGGAAGGTGTGGGTGACGCGGCCCGGCAGCTCGCGGCCCTCGTACGGAGTGTTGCGGCTGCGGGAGGCGAACCCTGCGGGGTCCACAGTTCCACGGTAAGCGGAATCGACCAGCACCAGGTTGGCGGGCTCGCCTGCCGAGACGGGGCGGCCCTGGCCCGCGAGGCGGCCGATGGCCGCGGGGCGGACGGACATCCGGTCGGCGACCTGCGCCCAGTCCAGCAGGCCGGTGTCGACCATCGTGTGCTGGACAACGGACAGCGCGGTCTCCAGGCCGACCATGCCCATGGCCGCCGCGCCCCACTCGCAGTCCTTGTCCTCGTGCGGGTGCGGGGCGTGGTCGGTGGCCACGCAGTCGATGGTGCCGTCGGCCAGCGCCTCGCGCAGCGCCATGACGTCGCGCTCGGTGCGCAGCGGCGGGTTGACCTTGTAGACCGGGTTGTACGTGCGCACCAGCTCGTCGGTGAGGAGGAGGTGGTGCGGGGTGACCTCGGCGGTCACGTCGATGCCGCGGGACTTGGCCCAGCGGACGATCTCGACGGAGCCGGCGGTGGAGAGGTGGCAGATGTGCACGCGGGAGCCGACGTGGTCGGCGAGCAGCACGTCGCGGGCGATGATCGACTCCTCGGCGACGGCCGGCCAGCCGCCCAGGCCCAGCTCGGCGGAGACGATGCCCTCGTTCATCTGGGCGCCCTCGGTGAGCCGGGGCTCCTGGGCGTGCTGCGCGACGACGCCGTCGAAGGCCTTCACGTACTCCAGGGCGCGGCGCATGATCACCGCGTCGTCCACGCACTTGCCGTCGTCGGAGAAGACCCGGACGTTCGCCGCGGAGTCGTGCATGGCGCCCAGCTCGGCGAGCTGCTTGCCCTCCAGGCCGACCGTGACGGCGCCGACCGGCTGCACGTCGCAGTAGCCGGACTCCTTGCCGAGCCGCCAGACCTGCTCGACGACGCCGGCGGTGTCGGCGACCGGGAAGGTGTTGGCCATCGCGTGGACGGAGGTGTACCCGCCGACCGCTGCGGCCTTGGTGCCGGTCAGGACGGTCTCGGAGTCCTCGCGGCCGGGCTCGCGCAGGTGGGTGTGGAGGTCGACCAGGCCCGGCAGCAGGATCCTGCCGTCGGCCTCGATCACCTCGGCGTCGCCCGCCTCGATGCCGGTGCCGACCCGGGCGATGGTCTCGCCGTCGATCAGCACGTCCTGCGGCTCGCCGCCGAGGACCTTCGCACCGCGGATAAGAGTCTTGCCCATGATCAGTTGTTCTCCTCGGTGCGAGTGCCGGTGGTGCTGGTGGTGCTGGTGGAGAGGGCCGGCTCGTTGCCGCCCAGCAGGAGGTACATGACCGCCATGCGGATGCTGACGCCGTTGGTGACCTGCTCGACGGCGGTGCAGCGCGGCGAGTCGGCGACCTCGGCGGTGATCTCCATGCCGCGGTTCATCGGGCCCGGGTGCATCACGACGGCGTGCTCGGGCATCCGGGCCATCCGGTCGCCGTCCAGGCCGTACCGGCGGGCGTACTCCCGCTCGGTGGGGAAGAAGGCGGCGTTCATCCGCTCGCGCTGGACGCGGAGCATCATGACCGCGTCGGACTTGGCGACCACGGCGTCCAGGTCGTAGGAGACCTCGCAGGGCCAGGTCTCGACGCCGACCGGGACGAGGGTGGGCGGCGCGACCAGCGTGACCTCGGCGCCCAGGGTGGTCAGCAGGTGGACGTTGGAGCGGGCGACGCGGCTGTGCAGGATGTCGCCGACGATCGTGATGCGGCGGCCGTTCAGGTCGCCCTCGCCGCCGGCCAGCCGGCGGCGCATCGTGAAGGCGTCCAGCAGCGCCTGGGTGGGGTGCTCGTGGGTGCCGTCGCCGGCGTTGATCACCGAGCCGCCGATCCAGCCGGAGGTGGCCAGGCGGTGCGGCGCGCCGGAGTCGTGGTGCCGTATGACGACGGCGTCGGCGCCCATCGCCTCCAGGGTCAGCGCGGTGTCCTTCAGCGACTCGCCCTTGGAGACGGACGACCCCTTGGCGGAGAAGTTGATGACGTCCGCGGAGAGGCGCTTGGCGGCGGCCTCGAAGGAGATGCGGGTACGGGTGGAGTCCTCGAAGAAGAGGTTGACGACGGTGCGCCCGCGCAGGGTGGGCAGCTTCTTGATCGGCCGGTCGGCGACCCGGGCCATCTCCTCGGCGGTGTCGAGGATCAGGACGGCGTCGTCGCGTGAGAGATCGGCGGCCGAGATGAGGTGACGCTTCATCCGGTTTCTCCGTGAGTGAGGCAGGTGTGCGGGAATGTCCGCCGAGCGGGCAGGCGTACGCGACCGGGCACGGCCGGGGCGTACGGAAGGGCTCAGCGCTCGGCGGCCTGTGCGGCCTGGGCCTGCTTGTCCTGCTTGACGCCGAGCAGCACGGCGTCGCGGCCGTCCTCCTCGGCGAGCTGGACCTTGACCGTCTCCCGCAGCGACGTGGGGAGGTTCTTGCCGACGTAGTCCGCGCGGATCGGCAGCTCGCGGTGGCCGCGGTCGACGAGGACGGCGAGCTGCACGGCGCGCGGCCGGCCGATGTCGTTCAGGGCGTCGAGGGCCGCGCGGATGGTGCGGCCCGAGAAGAGCACGTCGTCGACGAGGAGGACCACCCGGCCCTCGATGCCGTCACCGGGGATGTCGGTGCGCGCGAGCGTGCGGGCAGGGCCCAGGCGCAGGTCGTCGCGGTACATCGTGATGTCGAGCGAGCCGACGGGGACCGCGCGGCCGGTGATCTCTTCGAGCTTGGCGGCGAGCCGGCGGGCGAGAAAGACGCCACGGGTGGGGATGCCGAGCAGGACCACGTCCTCGGCGCCCTTGGCGCGCTCCACGATCTCGTGGGCGATGCGGGTCAGCATCCGTGCGATGTCCGGGCCTTCCAGCACGGGCCGCGCCGGAGCCTCCGGGTTTGCGTCCATACGAAACGGACCTCCTTCTCCGCCTCACGGGACGGACCTTAAAGGACGTCGGATTTACCGCATTCACGGTAGCAGGGCACCGGACAACGGCCGTAAGCACCCCTGCCGGTACACGGTATGCCTCATTCGGCTTGACGAAGCCAAATTACGCTGCGTAACCTCACAGTGAGTTACCAGCCGCGCGGCCCAGCCGCATGTCGAGACAGCTGTCTGGGGAGCTTTATGTCCAGCGAATACGCTAAACAGCTCGGGGCCAAGCTCCGCGCCATCCGCACCCAGCAGGGCCTCTCCCTCCACGGTGTCGAGGAGAAGTCCCAGGGCCGCTGGAAGGCCGTGGTAGTGGGCTCGTACGAGCGCGGCGACCGTGCCGTGACCGTGCAGCGCCTGGCCGAGCTGGCCGACTTCTACGGCGTGCCGGTCCAGGAGCTGCTTCCGGGCACGACCCCGGGCGGCGCCGCCGAGCCGCCGCCGAAGCTGGTGCTGGACCTGGAGCGCCTGGCCCACGTCCCGCAGGAGAAGGCCGGCCCGCTGCAGCGCTACGCCGCGACCATCCAGAGCCAGCGCGGCGACTACAACGGCAAGGTGCTCTCCATCCGCCAGGACGACCTGCGCACGCTGGCGGTCATCTACGACCAGTCCCCCTCGGTCCTCACCGAGCAGCTGATCAGCTGGGGCGTCCTGGACGCCGACGCGCGCCGCGCGGTCCAGCACGAGGACATCTGAGCCTCCGACACCGCACAGCAGAAACGAAACGCCTCGGGGCGGGAGCAGCGGCTCCTCCCCCGAGGCGTTTTCTGCGTGTACGGGGCACCCGGCCGTCCGGCGCGGTCCGGACCGGCTCAGCCCGCCGTCCGGCTCGTGCGCGGCCCCGGCTCACGCCCGGACCCGCCTCGCGTCCGGACCCGCCTCACGTCCGGGCCCGGCTCACCCCGGCACCCGGTACAGCCGTCCGATGACCTCGGCAGCAGGCGCTCCGCGAGCCGGGGGCGGCATCGCCTGCAGGACCGCGAGCACCCGGTGCCATCCGCTCCGGCAGCGCCTCTGACGTGCCGATTCCGGCCAATTCCAGCGCCGCGTCGATCTCCTCGGGCGTCAGCGCGTCCGGGTCGAGCGCGGCCGCCGCTGCCCGCAGCTCCGGGTCCACCACCGCCGGGCCCCGCTCGCGCGCCCGCCGCACCGCCGCCGCCAGCGCGTCCAGCAGCGCGGCGACGCTCTCCTCCCCCGCCACCGCGGCCGTGACCGTCAGATGGAGGGTCGCGGGCGAGCTGCCGTACGCCGGCTGCGGCTGGAGGTACCAGCCCGCCTCCCGGATCTCGTCGGCCACCACGAACGGGTCCACGTCCGGCCCGTCCGCCGCCACCGCGACGAGCGAGGCGTCCGGCGGTCCGAGCACCCGCAGGCCGTCGATCGCCACGATGCCGCGGACCAGCGCGCCGGTCGCCCGGTGCACCCGCAGCGCCAGCTCCGTGCAGCCCTCGGTACCGATGTGCTGCACCACGGCCCAGGCGGCGGCGAGCAGCCCGGCGGACTTGGTGCCCTGGAGGGTGGCCGGGTAGCCGGGCCAGGCGGCTGTGCGCGAACCAGCCGTACCGGCGCAGCTCCGCGTCGCGCAGCAGCAGGACCGAGGCGCCCTTGGGCGTGTAGCCGTATTTGTGCAGGTCCACCGAGACGGAGCTGACGCCCGGCACCGAGAGGTCGAAGGGCGGCAGCTCCGG
>NZ_PQSQ01000135.1 GCF_002920575.1 Streptomyces sp. Ru73
CCCGAACTACCACCTCGTCGACCCCAAGCCCAGCGACGCTCCACGGAGTGCACCCAACTCCCCGCCACCCCGCCCAAGCTGGCTAACCATCACACTCGCGACGCCAACATTCCCAACACGAATGCATCGCTCTGATGCATTGTGTAGAGTCTGGGACTGTACCGCACCACCTACCCGGGCCCGCATCGCGCCCGGACATTCCCAGTTCCACTACGTGCCGTATTCCGCGAGAAGGAGAGCACGGGAAATGCCTTTCAAGCTGCGTGACCATCAAATCGAGGCCGTTGACGCCATCGTGCGCGGCCTCGACATCCCGCCCGGAGGTATCCCCGTGAACGGCCTGCGTGGGCAGGTCCACGCCGCCTGCGGGACCGGGAAGACCATCATGGCCGCCGCAGCTGCGCGCCGGCTCGTGCCGCACGGGCGCGTGCTGGTCCTGGTCCCGACGCTGGACCTGCTCACGCAGACGGTGAAGGCGTGGCACGCCGCCGGGCACACCGGGCCGGCCGTGGCCGTGTGCTCCCTTGAGGACGATCCGGAGTTGTGGAACCTGCGGGTGCGGTGCACCACGAACCCGATCCAGCTGGCGCTGTGGCACGGGACGGGGCCGGTGACCATCTACGCCACGTACGCGTCGCTGGGCGTGCTGGCGGAAGCCTTCGAAGGTGTCTACGGGCAGCAGCTGGCGCCGGTGGACCTGGCGGTGGTCGATGAGGCGCACCGCACCAGTGGATCTTTGGGGAAGGCGTGGGCGGACATCCACGACCAGACCATCATCCCGGCGGCGCGCCGGTTGTATATGACGGCGACGCCGCGGATCTGGCAGGAGCGGTCGCGGGCCTGGGAGGAGCGGGAGGGGGTGCGGGACCGGCTGCCGGCGGAACTGGCCGCGTCCATGGACGACGAGAGGCTGTTCGGGCCGGTCCTGTACAAGCTCTCCCTCGCCTCGGCGGTGTCCCGCGGGTTGCTTGCGCGGTACCAGATCATCGTGGTGGAGCTGCGGGATGAGGAGGTCACCCCCGAGCGGCTGTACGGTCCGGAGCGGCGTGGGGAGGAGGTGCGGGGGCAGCGGCTGGGTGCCCTGCATGCGGCGCTGTTGCGCACCATGGCGGAGCACGGTCTGCAGACGTGCATCACCTTCCATCACCGCACGATCGAGGCGCAGGCGTTTGCGGAGGGGCTTTCGCGGGTGGCGGCGAAGCTGCATGCCGATCAGCCCGAGAAGTACCCGGCGAAGGTGTGGGCGGACTGGCTGTGCGGGGAGCACGCTCCCGCACGCCGGCAGGAGGTACTGGGCTCCTTCGCCACGACGGCGCGGCGGGCGGTGCTCTCCAACTGCCGCGTCCTGGGCGAAGGCGTCGACATCAGAAGCGTGGACAGTGTTGCCCTGCTCGACCCCAAGGGTGCGCCGCACGACATCGTGCAGGCGATCGGGCGGGCGCTGCGGCAGAAGCCTGGCGAGGGGAAGCTCGCCTCGCTGATCGTGCCGGTCTTTCTGCAGCCTGGTGAGCGGCCGGAGGAGATGTTCACCTCCAGCTCGTATCGCCCGCTTGTAAAGATCTTGACTGGTCTTCGGGCGCATGATGAGGAAGCTGTGGAATTGCTGGCCGTTCCGCAGGAGCCGCAGAAGCAGATCGTGGAGCCCTCGCAGAATATCGGTACGGAGCCCGAGGAGGGTGAGGAGGAGTCGCGGCTGCTGCTGCGTTTTGCCGCTCCGCGGGATCCTGTGATGGTCGCGGAGTGGGTGTCCTTCAATGTGATCGACACCGAGCGGCAGGACTGGGCTCGTGGGTACGCCGCGCTGCGGCGGTTCGTGGAGCGTGAGGGGCACGCGCGGGTGCCGTATGACCACAAGGAGCCGCCCGGGCCGTATCCGCTGGGGCAGTGGACGGCGGAGCAGCGGCGCGCGTACGGGGCCGGGACGATGTCGGGGGCGCGGGCGGAGCGGCTGGAGAGGCTCGGCATGGTCTGGGGCGCCGCCGATGCCGCGTTCGAGGAGAACCTCGCCGCCGCGCGGGTGTACTTCGAGCAGCACGGCACGCTCGCCGCGCCGCGGCCGGCCACCGCCCTGGACAAGCCGGTCGGGCAGTGGCTGTCCAACCTCCGGCGGCCCGGGGCGCTGGCCGGGCATCCGGAGCGGGCCGCGGCGCTGGCGGCGATCGATCCGGACTGGAACCCGGCCTGGCCGATCGACTGGCAGCGGCACTATGCCGCCGTGCGGGAGTGTCTGACCGGCGGGGCGGCGGTCGCCGACCTGCTGCCCGGGGTCACCGTCAATGGCAACGACATCGGCCGCTGGTTGGCCCGGCAACGCGAGCACATCACCTGGACCAAGCTGTCGGCCGGGCAGCGCGAGCGTCTGGAGCAGCTCGGCGTTGAACCACTCCCCGCGCCCAAGGCGGCCGGGAAGGGCCGTAAGGGCGGTTCTGGGGCGTTCGAGCGGGGTGTTGCGGCCCTGCGGCGGTACAAGGCCCGTACGGGCTCCGTGGGGCCCGTCAGCCGCTCTCACGTTGAGGTGTTGGAGGAGGGCTGGGACGGTGACGGCGGCGCGGTCGTAGAGGTTCGGCTGGGCGTATTTCTATCGAACACCAAGTGCCGGCGCGCCAAGCTCACCGCCGATCAGCTCGCCCAGCTTGCCCAGCTCGGGTTGGACTGGGCGTGAGGCCAGGGATCGTTCCTATGCGTACGGGCAGTGGTGCGATGATCAAGTGATCGGAGAGGGGCGTCGCCTCGTGCGTGCGGACTGCGGCTGGGCTGAGGTAGTCCAGTCTGTTCCGTGAAGGGACCGTCCTCGCACGTACGGGCTGCGGAGCAGTGCCTCCTCCGCCCGGCGGGTCAGGGTGGGACCGTCCCTGCGCGTACGGCTGCGGGCTTGGTGAGCGGGCCGGTGAGGGGTTCGAGTTGCACGTCGGCGGTGTGGAGTTGGCCGGAGAGCGTCATCAGTCGGCTGCGTTGTGCGCGAGGCGTTTGAGTTCGTGGACGGTGAGGATGGCCTTCTGGTCGGGGGTGGCCTTCTTGATGTCGTAGGTGAGCTTGGGAGTCTTCTTGGGCTCCGGCCGGGTCCTGGTGCGGGTGCTGATCTTGTCGGAGAAGGTGCGTTTGCGCTCGGTGCGCTTCAGCGCGTCGAGCTGGTTCTGGGGTTCTTGCTGGGCGGTCGAGCAGCGGGCGTGTCCGGTCCGGATCGGTTTCGCGGCGGCGTTCGGCGGGGTTTGTTCGCCGGGGGGCCGGCGTCCAGGTCCGGCCTGGTACGTGGTTCTCGGGGGCGGGGACGTCGGGTTCCTTGCGGAGGGTGAGGGCGGGGGGGCGGGTGGTCAGCGGAACAGGCGGAAGAATCCGCGTACTTGCTTGACCAGCGACTCCGGCTGTTCCAGCGCGGCGAAGTGGCCGCCGTGCGGGAGCTCTTCGAACCAGCGCAGGTCGGTGAATCGCAGTTCGGCTTCCCGTCTTGACGGGCGGGTGATGTCGCGTGGGTAGACCGACAGTCCGGATGGCGCGGTCACCTTGTTCCGGAAGTTGGCGAAGCTCTCCCAGTACAGGCGCGCCGACGACGTGGCCGATGCGGTGAACCAGTAGACCGAGATCTGGTCGAGGATCGTCTGTCGCGACAATGCGTCCTCGGGGTGGCCGTCGTTGTCCGTCCATGCCCAGAACTTCTCGGCGATCCAGGCTGCCTGCCCGGCCGGGGAGTCGGTGAGGCCGTAGCCGAGTGTCTGCGGCCGGGTCGCCTGGATCGCCGAGTAGCCTCGGCCGGTGCGCTGCATTTTCTTTTCGGCCTTGAGATTCGCCAGTTCTGCGGGCGTCGGGTCGTTGAATGTGCCTGCGGCTACGGATCCCATGTTCAGGTGGACGGCGGCGACTCGATGGGGCGCGATGTCGCCCAGCGCCGCGGAGACTGCCGAGCCCCAGTCACCGCCCTGTGCGCCGTACCGTTCGTAGCCCAGTGAGACCATCAATGTGTCCCAGGCGTGCGCGATGCGGGTGATGCCCCACCCGGTTGTCGACGGTTTGTCGCTCCAGCCGTATCCGGGCAGCGACGGTGCGACCACGTGGAACGCGTTGGCCGGGTCATCGCCGTGCGTGCGGGGGTCGGTCAGCGGGCCGAGGACTTCCAGGAACTCGAGCACCGAACCCGGCCATCCGTGCGTGAGCACGAGCGGGAAGGCGTCCGGTTCCGGCGAGCGGGCGTGCAGGAAGTGGATGCCCAGCCCGTCGATGGTGTCGCGGTACTGCGGGAAGGCGTTCAGCCGTTCGGCGAAGCCGAAGTCGTAGTCCTCGGCCCAGCTGTGGCACAGCTCCTGTGCGTACGCCAGCGGCAGTCCCTGTGACCAGTCGTCCACCGGTTCGCGCTCGGGCCACCGTGTCCGTCGCAGTCGTTCGCGCAGGTCCGCGATTTCGGCTTCGGTGATGCTGACCTGGAAGGGTTCGGCGGGCATGGCAAGGCTCCTTGCTGGTCGAGGCGTTGTCGGGTCGGATGTGGGTGGGCTGTCAGCGTGGGTTCCCGCGCGTGGCTCCGGGTTCGGGGCGGCGGTCGGCGGTTGGGCGCCGGGTCAGGCTGAGGAGGAGTCCGAGTAGGGGGAGTGCTGCGAGGACGGCGAGGGTCGCCGGCGCCGGCAGGATGCCGGACAGACCTGCGACTGCGGCCGGGCCGATCCCGCCGCCCAGGACGTTCATGAAGTTGAGCAGGCCCTGTGCGGTGTGGCGGTCGTCCGGGGCGACCAGGTCCGGCGCGAGGCTCATCAGTACGGCTTGGGCACCGGCGAACCCGCATACGGTCAGGGCCGTGCCGAGGACGATCGGGGCCGGTGCGGTGGAGGCCGCGACCATGAGCACGCCGATGACGGTGAGTGCCGGGAGCCCGGCCGACATCTGCCAGCCGGTGAACCGGTCGGTGAGGGTGTCGACCAGTCGCCCGGCCAGCAGCGAGCAGGCGGCGGCCGGGGCCAGGAGCGCGCCGGCTTGCAGGGGGCCACCGCCGGTGGCCTGCTCGATCAGGGAGGGGGCGCGGAACAGCACCCCGTAGTAGCCGGCGAAGACGGTCCCGCCGGTGAGCCCGGCCGTCAGGAAGCCGCGGGATGCGATCACCCGCCGAGGCACGAACCCGTTGGGCGTGCTGCGCACGCGCCACCACAGGCCCCCGGTGGCGAGTGCCCCGGCGGCGGCCACGGCGAGTGTGGGGGGAGCGGGCAGGCCGACCGAGTGTGCCTGCAGCAACGTGATCAAGGAGCCGGCGAGTACCGACAGGACGGCCGCGCCGGCGATGTCGAGTCGCTCGGGCGGGCCGTTTCGCTCGCCGCTGGCGCTGGCGCTGTGCGTCAGCGTGCGTCTGCTCGGCAGTGCGGCCAGCAGGAGGGGCAGTGCGAGGACCGGGATTGCGAGCACGGCACGCCACCCGAGCCATGCGGTCACTGCTCCGCCTATCAGTGTTCCGCACCCCGACGCTGTCGCGCTGGCCGCCGCGATGATTCCCAGGACGCGGATCCGTTGCCGCCCGGGGAGGGCGGTGGCCGCGGCGAAGACGGCGATCACGGTCGCGCCCGCCCCGGCGCCGCCGATCAGTCGGCCGGTGATCACGGCGGACAGTGCCGGCCCGGCTCCGGCGAGGGCGGAGCCCGCGGCGAGCGTCACGACCCCGGCGACCAGGATCTGGAAGGGGCTCCAGCGGATCAGCAGCCGGCCCGCGACCGGCATCGCGAGTGCGGAGGTCAGCGACCACGCGGCGAGTATCCATGCGGTGGCCCCGAATGGCACCGCGAGGGCCCGGCCGATGGCCGGCAGGGCCACCGACGGCGCTCCCAGTGCCACGTACATCGGCAGCACCAGCATCCCCAGGGTCGGTCCCAGTCGACGCCGGTCCGGGGTATCCGTTCGCTCCGGTGCCGGCGCCCCTGCAGGCGGGAGGGTCTGCGGTGTCGTCTCCTGCCGGGTACCTTGTGACATGTGAAAGCTCCTTTGGGTGTAACGCTAAGGAGCAGTGAGGAGATACGTCAAATGCGGAATGCGTATTACAGCCCATTGGTGGTCCAGACGGCCGTCGACCTGGCCAACACCTTGAGGCCGGTCAAGGGAGAGGACGCGCTGGAGACCGTGGAGCAGCTCCGGGACTTCCTTGACGACCATCCGGCGGCCGAGCCTCCGAGTTCGGCAGCGGACCAAGGGACCGGTCCGCGGCATGTCACCCGCGCCGATCTGGCGGAAGTCCGCGCGGTGCGCGAGACGGTGCGTGAGGTGCTCGAACGGGCGAACGCGGACGCGGTCGAGGCTGCGGCTCTGATCAACGAGGGTCTGCGTCGCAGCCGCGCCACCCCGGTACTGCGCCACGAGGACGACCGCTGGTGGACCGAGGTGACCTCCGACACCGACCGCTGCGCGGCGCACCTTGCCGCGACCACGCTCAGCGCACTGGCCGCCGTGATCGCCACGCTCGGTCCCGCTCGTCTCGGCGTATGTGCCGGGCCGACCTGCCGGGCCACTTTCGTGGACCTCTCGCGCAACGGCTCCAAGCAGTACTGCACCCGAACCTGCGCACACCGGGCCAGCGTCGCGGCCTACCGGAGCCGACGCAGCCCGCGTTGAGCACCGGCACCCGCCCCTGCCAGGCCGACCCCGGGTTTCGTCCGCGCCCGCCTTCGACGCACTCGTTCGGGCCTCCCGGGGGCGTTCCTCGCGATGCCCCTGCATCGCAGCGAAAGCCGCGATGCAGGCCCGCGACCGCACGTTTGGCGGCCACCGCGGCGAGGGTGATGAGGGCTGCGGTGGTACTGGTCGGCTTCGGCCTCGGCATGGCCGGCGGCCCGCTCGCCGACATGTCACGGGCCCGCGTCCCGCCCGAGGACGCCGGCTCGGCCTCGGGCCTGTCCAACACCGTCATGCGCCGTTCAACACCGTCAGGCACCTGGGCATCGCCCTCGGCACCGCGCTGGCCGCCCTGGTGTTCTTCCCCCCCCCACCGGCGGCTCACCCGACGCCGGCCCCAACCGCGACGCGGCAGGGGCAGCCGCTGCCTGCTTGGCCGTACGCCGCGTACGGCCTCGCGCAGGCCGAGGACCTTTACCCCGTCGATCTGTTCGATGCTCCCGGAGCCGAACCGCCCCACAGCGGGACGGCGCCGGCTCGCGGGCGAAGGCGAGCTTCTGCCGAGACCGTCGCCGCGCACCGGCTGCCCATGCTCCCGCCGCTGGCCGCGCTGACCATCGCCCGCCGCTCAGTACGGGTGACCGGCGAGGACGGCACGGTGTTCCTGGCGCCGCAGACCGGCGGCGGCTACACCTACGGCTAGGGGGGCGGCGGCCCGATGGCCCTGGCCCGGCTCATCGGCCTGCTGCTGGACGACATCACCCACGCTGCGCCCGGGTAGGACGGAACCCGCCCCGCGGCCGGCCTGCGCCGCGCCGTGGAAGAGGACGGGAAGCGACGCCCCGCGCCCTTCACCCCGCCCGGGCGGAACTCGAAGCGCTGCGCGACGGATGACCACCTCCCGGAGGCCGGGCCACGGCCCGGTCGTTCAAGCGCGGTCGGCCCGCGCGTCCGTCACCGGTGGCGACGCACAACGAAGGCCCGGCCCGGACGCTTGCGCTCTAGTGGTCGTTGCAACACCCCGGTTCAGGGGATGCAGAGGACTTCGAGATCCGTGGGGACCGGACGGCTCAGGGCCGGTGAAGCGGAGCCGGGAGCGCGCGGAATACTCCCGGCGTATGCAGCAGGGCCACAGGCAGCAAGGAAGCCTGCCGGGTGGTCGGTATCAACGCCCGGACCGGCAGGAAGCGGCGCAACGGCCGTAGTGCCGACCGTAGGCAGAAGGCGGCACCACCGATCACTGCGGTGATGCCGCCTTCCGGCCCGTCTTGGTGTCTGAGTGAGGCCGACCGGATCCCCATCGCCGACCGACTGCGGGAGAAGGCGACGGTCCGGCGATCGCCGCGGAGCCGCAGCCCGTCCGCCATCAGCCGGGAGATCCACCGCAACCGCACCGCCGGCGCCCGTGGCCAGCGGCACTACCGCCCGCACGCCGCGCAGGCCCGGGCCGACACCCGCCGGCCCCCCAAGCCGAGGAAGATCGGACAGGCCGCCGAGCTGCGGGAGGTCATCCAGGAGCGGCTCGGCATCGGGGAGGCCGGCGCGGCGCAGGAACTCCACGATGTCCATGTCACTGCGCGCGCGGCCAGGGAGGGTGCAGTCGATGTGGACGCGGCGGCCGCCGGTGCGGTGGGCGGGTGGTGAACCGGGCAAGGAGAGCCGGGGCCGCAAGCGGGGCATCACCACCGACATCCCGGGCTGCTCATCGCAGTGGACGCAGCCCCCTCACAGACGCCTCCACCCTCGATGTGTGCCGTCTGTGCCCTCCCAAGGACGAAGAGGGTGAAGGCGTACGGAGAGGCTGAAGGCGTCGATAAGGATCAGTGACCTCCGCAGCACGCTGCTGTCTCCAGGCCGACGGCCTCAGGTCACCAGGCGTATCGCCAGCCCGGTGAGGGCAAGTACGGCGACGCCCAGGACGCTCGCGCCGGCCATGGCCCACAGGTCGTGCAGCCGGCTCTGGCGGCGCCACCAGTTTCCTACGCTCGGTGCGTCGGCCGCGCCCGCCAGGCACAGCAGCACGGAGAGACCGGCTCCCAGGAGGCACACTCCCGTCCACCCGGCGTGGGCATGTACTACGCCGGCCAGGGCTGAGCCGATCGCGCCGCCGGCGAAGTAACACGTCATGTATGCCGAGGTGATACGCCCGCGTGCCTCCGGCCGCAGGGCGTAGATCAGCGATTGGTTGGTGATGTGTACCCCCTGGTGGGCCAGGTCCAAGAGGACGATGCCGACGATGAGTGCGGCCAGATGGTGTGCCCCCAGGGCCAGCAGTCCCCATGAGCCGAGCAGGAGGACGGCTGCCGTCATGGTGGTCAGTGTGGTGCGTCCTCGGTCTGCCAGCCGCCCGGCGAGCTGGGCGGCGACTGCGCCCGCGGCGCCGGCGAGCCCGAGCAGCCCGATCTCGCCGTCCGACCAGCCGTAATCGGGGCCGGAGAGGAGGAAGGCCAGCGACGTCCACAACGCGCTGAAGCAGGCGAAGGCCAGGAGGCCAAGGGCGGCACGGGCTCTGAGCACCGGTTCCTCGACCAGGAGACGCGCGGTGGAGCGCAGCAGTCGCGTGTAGCGCAGACCGGCCGAGACCTGGAACTGCGGCAGTGCCCGGCGCAGGGCGACGGTGAGAACGAGCATCGCCGCGGCCGCGGCCCAGTACACGGTGCGCCAGCCGCCGACCGCGGCCAGGGCACCGGAGGCCGTGCGGGCCAGGAGCATGCCCAGCACCAGCCCGCTCATGACCGTTCCTACGATCTGGCCGCGTCGGTGCGGCGCGGCCAGATCGGCGGCGAACGGCACCAGGACCTGGGCGGTCACCGACAGCAGACCGGTCAGCGCGGTGCCCATCAGCAACAGCGGGGCGCTGGGCGCAACCGCTGTCAGCGCCAGGGAGCACGCCGTGGCCAGCGTCAGGCCGCACACCAGCCGGCGCCGTTCCAGCAGGTCGCCCAGCGGCAGGAGGAAGACCAGTCCGAGTGCGTACCCGACCTGGGCGACCGTCACCACCAGCGCGGCCGAGGCGGCCGACAGCCCCAGGTCTGCGGCGATGGTGTCCAGCAGCGGCTGGGCGTAGTAGTTGCTCGCCACGCACAGGCCGACGGCCACGGACATCACGGTGATCGTGCCGCGCCCCGGGCCGCCGGTGGTGGCACTTCCTGCGGGGTGCCCGGCCGCGCCTGCGGCAGGTGGTGGCTGTGCGGCTGAGGAAGCCGAGGAAGAGGCCATATGCGTCGCCTTCCGGTGTCGTTCGTCGGCAAAGTACGTCTGCGGTGTGTCCGCCGGTACACAGAACCTGCGGTTCGCCTGCCGGCACAGAAAATCTGCGGCTCGTCGGCGATGAGCGGTGCAGTGTCCGCGCCGCCCGCCGGAGGGGCCGGTTTCATGCTCTCCGCACCGCCCGCATGAATCCAACAGATGGTTGTCATGCCATCGATCGCAGTTCACGATGGATGGGTGGAACTCCGCCAGCTCACCTACGTCGTTGCCGTCGCCGAAACGGGCAGCTTCACTCGCGCCGCACATCGCTGTTTCGTGGTCCAGTCCGCGCTCAGTCACCAAATCGCCCGCCTGGAGCAGGAGTTGGGCACCCGGCTGTTCGAGCGGACGAGCCGGCGGGTGCGGGTGACCGCGGCCGGCGAGGCTTTCCTCGGTCCGGCACGCGAGGCCCTGGCCGCTGTGGAACGAGCCGGTGCCGAGGCAGTGGCCTGCGGCAGTGAGGTGCGCGGCCAGTTGAGCCTCGGCACCATCGCCCCGCTCACCGCGGTGGATTTGCCGGGCCTGCTCGCCGCCTACCGGGACCGGCACCCGGATGTGCACGTCACCCTGCGTGCCCGGCCGGTCCGGGACTTGTTGCAGCAGGTACGCGAGGACGCCCTCGACCTCGCATTCGTCGATATGGGCCCCGGCCGGCTTCCCACCGGACTGGCCGGGCGGGAGCTCGCACACGAAGACCTGGTCGCCATCGTCCCGCACGGACACCGGCTGGCCGACACGGCGCAGACCACGCTCGGCCGGCTGGCCGAGGAAACAATGATCGACATGCCTCCGGGCTCCGGCATCCGCCGGCACAACGACACGGCGTTCGCAACGGCCGGCGTTCCCCGCACCGTCGCCTTCGAGGCCGACACCATGGCGCTGCTGGAGGAGCTCGTGGGGCGCGGCCTGGGCACAGGGCTGGTACCCGCTGCCGCCGCCACGCGCATGCCCCAGGTGAGCGCGGTAACCGTGACGGACGTGGCCCCGCGAACGGTGGGCGCCGTCTGGAAGGCTTCCACGGCAACACCCGCCGCCCGTGCCTTCCTCCAACTCCTGCAGCACCACACCCCGCACATGTCTGCCTCTTCTCCCGAGGGCGATGCTCCGGGAACGGCCCGGGGCGCGCCGAGCTGAGATACCGGCCGGGGCCGGCCACCCGCACGAGTCGCAGGCAGCAGGCAGCTTCGAACTCAGCCCGCGAACATCAGCCATCCGCCCACAGCTCTACCGAGCACCCGGTGCGCCACTACGGCCCCCGCCACACCGAAGACATCGCCGGCCAGCCCGCTTCCCCGACCATGCCGCTCCCTGTCCCCCGGGGCGAGCATCGGCTCGGCGGGCAACCGCACCATGGACGACGCGCGCCGGCCCGCCGAGAACATCCCCCCCCCGCGCCCGCCTCACCTCACCCCAGGACCGGACCCTTCGTTGCGGGAGGACGCACCCGAGCACGGCACGGAAGAGAACCTCGACCTCCTCGCCGACCAGCGCTCCTGTGTCACCGCAAGACGGCCCGGAGGACCTGCATGGAGATCCCCGCGCGATCCGGCGCCGGCGGGCCCACAACGCCCCCGGCCACGGCACCGACTCCGGGCACCACTGCTCACCGCCGGGACCGGCGACCGCATCGTCCGCGGCCGGCTCTCCCACCGGGCGACCGGCGCTCCTGACGGCCACACCCTGTTCGATCTCCGACCTCACCGCCGCCCCCCCGGCGTGGCCCGGCCTCGTGCCGGCCTCACACGCCTGGGCATCGGCACCCTCTTCACCCACCCCTCCGGGTCCGCGACATCACCGCCGGCGCGCTCACCGGCCACCGCACCCACGCGCAGCCGCCGACCTCCCGCCGACCTCTCGCCGGCTGACCGACGCCCTCGCCGACGCCACCGCACACGCCGCCTTGCACCAGCCCCGCCGGCTCACCGCCCTCCCCTTCTCCCCTTCTCCCCTTCTCCCCGCCCACCAAGCCGCCGGTATCCCCGCCCAGCACCACAGCCTCTCCCCCGCACACGCCTGGCTGCGCCGGCGCAGCCACCCCCTCACCCACGACCGCCCCCCCTGGCCACCACCCACGCCGCCCTGAGCGGCGACCACCTGCCGGAGGACACCGACCGACCACGCCGGCCCCCGCGAGCATGACCCCACTCACAGGCGCCGAGGCGGGGCCGCAGGCCCGCCGGCTGCCTGGAGTGGCCCACAAAGTCCCCGAAAGCCGAACAGCCGCGTCCGGGTCTCGCACAGGCTCTGTCAGGGGCGTTGAAGCCGAACCGTGCCAGGAGCGTGCGTCTCGCGCGGCCGCACCCACGGTCGATGCGGCTACGGCTCTGCGGCCCTTCCATCTCGCCCTGGGCCGTCCAGGTCTTCACGCCGCGCTCGCAGCCGTCGGTGTCCGCAATCAGGCGGACGATCACGGTCGAGACGCTGCCGTAGCGCCCGCAGATGGTCGTGCTTCGGGAGCCCCTACGGCCTTTCCCCCATCGTCATGCCCCCCTGGCGGTGAGCCGGCCGATGGCCCGGATGACCTGGCGCCGGGTGGCCAGGCGGCGGGCGAGGAAGGCCATCACCCGGTTCATGCGGCCCGCGATGACGCTGGGCGGCGGGTTCCTGCGGTCCAGGGCGGCCAGCGCGGTGCGGACGACGTCGGCGGGCGAGGCGAGCCTGGTCCCTCCGGCGGCCTGTGGAGTGCCCACGACATCGAAGAACTCGGTCCGCGTCGCGCCCGGGGACAGGGCCAGCACCCGCAGACCGGTGCCGCGCGACTCCTCCCACAAAGCCTCGGTGAGGCTGAGCACGAACGCCTTGGTCGCCCCGTAGAGCGCCATGCGCGGGTTGGGCTGGTAGGCGGCCATGCTCGCCACGTTGACCAGTACCCCGCGGCCCGCGGTACGCAGTTGGCCGATGAAGGTACGGCTGATGTCGGCGACCGCGGTCACATCCACCGCGATCTCCCGGCGCAGCCGGTCCGGGTCCGCCTGGTGGAAGGGGCCGAAGGTGGCGAACCCGGCGTTGTTGACCAGACTCGTGACGTGCAGGCCGAGCTGGGCCACCTGCGCGGCCAGCGCCTGCCCGGGGTGGTCCGTGGCCAGGTCCATCTCCACCACGTGCACCTGGACCCGATGCTGCTCACGCAGCTCGGCGGCCAGCTCCTCCAGGCGTTCCCTGCGGCGGGCGACCAGCACCAAATCCGAGCCGCGGGCGGCGAGCTGGCGGGCGAACTCGGCGCCCAGCCCCGCGCTGGCCCCGGTGATGAGGGCGGTGTGTCCGTGGTAGTCGACGGCCGGCATGGTCATCCCTCTTTCAGTCGCTGCCTTTTTGGCAGTTAATGCCAACTAGGCGGTCGCTGTCCAGAGGCATATCCTGGCGTCCATGACGACCTTGTGGGAGCGTTCGCGGCAGGTTGCCGTCCAGGCGATCCTGGATACGGCGGTACGCCTGTTCGCCGAGCAGGGCTACGAGCAGACGACGATCGCGCAGATCGCGCGGGAGGCGGGGGTCTCGCAGCGCTCCCTGTTCCGCTACTTCGGAACCAAGGAGGACCTGGTCTGCGGCGACCAGGAGGCGCTGGGCGAGCTGCTGAAACGGACCGTCGCGCAGCAGCCGGCCCAGATGTCGGCCTGGGATGCCCTGCGCGCCGGATTCGAGGTCCTTCTGACCGCCAACCACCCCCCTGAGCGTGCGCTGGAACTCTCCCGCCTCATCTTCCACACACCCTCGCTGCATGCCCGCTACCTCGAGAAGCGACTGCGCTGGCAGGCCGAACTCGTCCCCGTCATCCGGGCACGGCTGGGCAACGGCTCCGGCCGCCCGGCTCCCGACACGCAGGCCAAGGCGATCGTCGCGACGGTCTTCGCCTGCATCGACACGGCAACCGAACTCTGGGCCGAACATAACGGACGGACCGACCTGGCAGACCTCTACGACCAGTGCCTCGCCGCGGTGCGGGACCACGGCTGAGGCACGTACCCCCGGCACACCTTCGCCCAGACCCCGGCGTCACCGCGCGCTGCCGATGGCAGCAGCCTGAAGCAGGCGGCAAGGGCCACGTGGTGGACCATGCGCCGGAAGGCACCGCTGAACGCGTTCCAGGCCGCCTTCGGGGACCTGACCCCGAGCAGCAACTGACCACTCAACAAGCAGGACAAGCCGCCGGATTGACACCGCCTCAGAAACCTTGCGGAAGTCAGCGAACGGTGAGTCCGCCGTCGACGGCGAGGACGGTGCCGGTGGTCCACTGGGCCGAGGCCAGGTAGGCGGCCGCGGTGGCGACGTCATCGGCAGTGCCCAGACGCCCCAGGGGATAGGAGTGCTCGATCCGCTCGTCGTGTGCGGTGCGTTCCTCTGCGGTCATGGGGGCGAGATAGGAGCGTTCGTACTGGGGAGTGCGGACGGCGCCGGGAGCGATGGCATTGACACGGACCCCTTGGGGACCGAGTTCACTGGCCAGCGCCCGGGTCAGGGAGTTGAGCGCTCCACGGGTGGCGGAGTAGGCGGCCGAATGACGGCCGGCGACCATCTTGCGGGCCCAGTAGCTGCTGATGTTGACGATGCTTCCCCGAGCGTTCACGAGGGCGGGCAGGAGTTGCTGGCTCAGCAGCAGCGGCACCTGGACATTGAGGTGCCACATGGTGTTCATCTCCTCGACCGTGGTGTCGGCAAGGGAGGCGAAGTGTGCGGTGCCGACGTTGTTGACGAGAGTATCGACCCGGTCGGTCAGGTTTCCGACGTGCGCGGCGATCCGAGCGGGGGCATCGGGCACGCAGAGATCCGCGGGGACGGTGTGCACGACGGTGCCGTGCCGGCCGAGCTCCTCGGCGGCGGTCTCGAGCCTGCCGCGGTTACGGGCGACGAGAATCAGGTCCGCTCCGTCGCGGGCGAGGGCACCGGCGATGGCCAGACCCAGGCCCTCGCTGCCACCTGTGACGACAGCGAAACGGCTGGTGGTGCGGTGCTCGGACATGTCAGATTGCCTTTGCGTGGTCGGTGGAAGTACTCGGGGCCGCGCACCGGCACAGCTCTTCGAGCCGGTCGCTGCGGGCGTTCCCGATGCCGGCGAGGGCGTCACTGCCAAAGGGAAGGCGCAGCGGGGGCTCGGCATACCGGCGAGGACGACGAGGGCCTGGGCCATACGGGCGGGATCGCCGACCCGGCCTCCCCCAGTGCCGGCGGAGCGCGCCGGCACTGCGCGCACGGGGAGGCAGCCGGGGACAGCGGCGCAGCCGGACAGCCGGCCCGCCCAGATGGCGCGGAAATCGGTGCGGGCCGCTCCGGGCTCCACGATCGTCGCCCGGATGCCCAGCGGAGCCAGCTCGGCCGCCAGCGAGACGCTCAGACCTTCGAGGGCGTGCTTGCCGGCCGTGCAGGCGCTCACCCCCGGGACACCGATCCGGCCCGCCAGCGAGCTGATCTGCAGCACACGGCCCGCTCGTGCCGCGCACAGGTGAGGCACAAGCGGCGCGCAGGACATGGGCGGCGGCGAAGAAATTCACTGCGAACCGGGCGCGCAGCTCCGTGTCGCCCAGTTCCTCCAAGGGACCCGCCAGCGCGTAGCCGGCGCTGCTGACGACGACGCCGAGGCAGCCGAACCCGGTGATCGCATCATCCAGTACCGGACGCAGCGCACCGGCGCCGGCGATGTCCACGCTCACAGCGCACAGACACCCGGAAAAGACGGCGGTCAGCGGTTGCAGCGGCTCGTCATCGCGCGTGCCCGCGACCACTCGCTCACCCGCACCCAGAACCTCACCGACCAGGGCCTGACCCCACCCCCCGGACGCGCCGGTGACCAGCCACACACGGGAACCCACGCTTCGCACCTCCCGCACGACCCAAACAAACGGACAAATCTTGTCCGTTTCTGCGAGAGTAGAGGAGGCGGACAGAAGCTGTCCACTTATGGCTAGGATGGGACGATGAACACGGAGCCGCCCGCGACACCCCAGGGAGCGGCGACGCCCGTGCGCGCCGACGCCCAGCGCAATGCCGCGCGGGTGCTCGCGGCCGCGCGTCGCGCCGTCGCCGCTACCGGGCTGGACGTGAGCTACCACGAGATCGCCCGGGAGGCCGGCGTCGGCGTGGGCACCGTCTACCGGCGCTACCCCCAACGCGACCAGCTCATGGCGGCGGTACTGAGCGACATCCTCACCGAACTGATCGACACCGCACACCAGGCCCTGCACCACGATGACGCCTGGCAGGGCTTCTCATTGCTGTTCACCAGCCTGACCCTGCGCACCGCTCAGAACGCCGGACTGTCCGGCTCCCTGGACCAACACGGCGGGCCCACCGTCGCCCAGCAGCGCCACGAACTCCTCGACCTCACCCGGAGAGTCATCGAACGCGCTCAGGACCAGGGCCGTCTTCGCCGGGATCTGGCCTGGCAGGAAGTACTGCGACTGACCGGCGCCCCAGCGGTACAGGGATGCGTGCTGGGACCCGACCCCGACCCCGCACACGGCCACCACACGGCACTGACCGTCCTTCTCGACGGACTACGAACCAGCCTGACACCGGCGGCGTGCCGAAGCCCCCAGAGCGGATGACATCGTCCGGGAGTGCACGACACCGCCGGGACGATGCCGTGCACCCCTCAGGGACAACGAGGGCGACGTCGAGGACGTCGTGTGCGTGCCCCAGCCCGCGCTTAAGGCGCGGCCCTCCCAGGGGTCCTCGGGCCCGGCCAAGGCCAGCTGGCCGGCCAGGCCCCGGGCGAAGCCGGCAGCCAGCTGCGCAGTGCAGCCGACATACCACAGACGGCCGACCACATCCAGGCGGCCCAGCAGCACCATGCCAGGGCGCGCAGGGAGCCGGTGACGGCCCCGACGATGGCCTCGATGGACTCCCGTAGACGGTACATCCGCCACCC